>NZ_GL883687.1 GCF_000205025.1 Parasutterella excrementihominis YIT 11859
AGGGGTAGGTGAAAGCTTCCCCTACTCGATTGGTTTTCTCAATGTATTAGTGGTTTTACTCAGGATTGTCGGACCACGAGGACGAAATAACCACACGGCCGAGAAAAATTCATGATACGTCTACAAATGTTTAGGTAGTAATACTTATAAAGATAGAAATAATACCTAATATGAATTTCAAATTATCTTCTAATTGAAGATCAATAAATTTTAATTGATCGAATAGATAGAATAAATACTCGAGTAACAACTGAAGTATTAGGTAATAACTCTTAGTTGTCTGAATCTGATTTATCTCAGAACGTAAAATTCGTTTCTAGAAATATAAGGCCGAATTATCGGCGATGACTCTTTCTAAACCTATTGTTCTGGGAGAACCAAATGACATGGACTTTCTGGGCCGCTATTGTTGTAGTGATTGCAACGGTTTATGCCCTTATCAAGCGCTATGAAACTCGTCTCGTTCTGCTGACTTCTGGCTTTGTGATGGCTTTCATTTCATTGCAGCCGATGATCGCTTTCAAGCAGTTCGACAAATCGATGACAAACGGCAGCCTGATCATCGCCATCTGCTCGGCGCTCGGTTTTGCTGCAGTGATTTCTCTGACCAAATGCGACGTTCATCTGGTTAGCCTTCTGATGAGACCGCTGAAAAAGCTCGGCGTGTTTCTCCTTCCTTCCTGTATGATCGTGACCAGCGTGATTGCTACTGCCATTCCTTCTATGGCCGGTCTTTCCGCTGCCGTCGGTCCGACAATGATCCCGATCATGATCAGAAGCGGTTTCAAACCCGCTATTGCTGCTGCAGCTGTCGGCGGCTGCATGATGCCGGCTTATCTGAACCCGGGCGTTTCTCATAACCCGTTCATCTCCAAGCTCGCTTCCATGGAAATCATGCAGTTCATCGGAGCTCATGCCACGACTACCGTCACCATGGGCTTGATCAGCATTGTCGTGATCACGATCACCTGCTTTGCTTTCGGTGACTTTAAGCGCGGTAAAGCCGCTGTTGAAGAAGCCGTTGAAGTTGCTTCCAACGAAATTGAACATCCGAACATCCTGTTCGCGATCGCTCCGATCGTTCCAGTCGTTCTTCTCGTTTGCGCTTCCATTTGGTTCCCGCAGCTCAAGATGTCCGTTGCAACCGCTATGTTGATCGGTACGTTCTATGCCTTAGTCGTTACACGCTCCAACCCTGAAGAAGTCACGAAGAAATTCTTCGCCGGTATGGGTAACGGCTATGCCAAGATCCTCGGTATCATTATTGCTGCCGGTGTGTTTGCCGCAGGTTTACGTGCCGCAGGCGTCATTGAAGTTTTCGTTCAGTATCTGACTCACTCCAACGAAGTTGCCAAGATCGGCGGTGCTTTCGGTCCGTTCTTCCTGGCCGTGTTAACAGGCTCCGGCGATGCGGCAGCATTCGCCTTTAACGAAGCGGTTACTCCGCACGCTCCGACATTCGGAATGACCATTGACGGTCTGGGTTACCTCGCCATGATGGCAGCCGGTATCGGTCGTCAGGCTTCTCCGCTTGCAGGCGGCATCATCCTTCTGTCCGGTATCGCAGGCGTCTCCCCGGTTGAAGTCGTGAAGAGAACTGCGCCGGCCGCTGTTGTGATGGTTCTCACTCTTTACTTCCTGGTTTAATAGGAACAGACTGGCATGAAAAATATTCCCGCATTAGATCCTAAAGTTCTCGGTCTTGTTACCGAAATCTCTAAAGAACCCAAAGTTGAAGCGGCTATTGCCTTCATTAAAGACCAGACTGAAGTCGCTATGCTGGAACAGATTGAGCTCTGCGAAATTGAAGCTCCGACTTTCCACGAAGAGAAAAGAGCCGCTTCTGTAGCAGAGCGCATGAGGCAGTACGGTCTGACCGATGTTCATATTGATGAAATCGGAAACGTGATCGGTATCCGCAAGGGTTCCGGCAACGGCCCAGTTCTTGCCATCGGTGCTCATATGGATTCCGTGTTCCCGGCCGGAACCGACGTCAAGGTCAAAAAAGAAGGCAATATCTACCGAGCTCCCGGCATCGGTGACAACTGCTCCGGCTTGAGAGCGCTTCTCCAGGTGCTCCGCGCCCTTGAAAAAGAAGACATCCGCACTGTCGGCGATATCTGGTTTGTTGGTACCGTCGGCGAAGAGGGCAACGGCGATATTCGCGGCTCAAAGCATCTCTGTGCTAACAACAAGCTTGACGGTTTTGTCGCGATCGACAGTACGGACGTCGGCCGCGTCCTTTACGGCGCAGTCGGTTCTCACCGCTGGCGTTTAGCCGTGGACGGTACAGGCGGACACTCTTTCGCTGACTTCGGCAAGACTCCGAGCGCCATTCACGCCGTTTGCCGTGCCGGCAATATCATTGCCGACATCAAAGTTCCGGAAGACCCCAAGACCACCTTCACGATTGGTACGATCAAGGGCGGTACGACGGTCAACACGATTTCCGCTCACTGCGAAGTGGACGTGGATATCCGCAGTGTTTCCAATGACGAACTGCTTCGCGTAGAGAGTGAAGTTTTAGGCGCCTTCGAGAAGGCCATCAAAGAAGAAAATGCCCGGTGGGGTGTTGCTGATGAAAATGGTCTGAAGCTCACCAAGACCATGATTGGCAATCGTCCGGGCGGACTTCGTCCGCACAGCTGCCCGGTTCTTCAGGCTGCTCGCAGCGCCCAGAAGACACTTGGCATTGAGCTGACAAACTATGCAATGTCTTCCACGGATGCGAATGCTCCGATGAGCCACAACATTCCCGCCACTTGCCTGTGTTCCGGCGGTAAGGGAATCGGGGCTCATACGCTTAAAGAGCATTTCATCATGGAAAAGACCGAGCTCGGACCTCAGCTGGTTCTCTTAACCGCGCTTGCATTAGCCGGTACGGAAACCACTAAGCCCCTTCTCGGATAAATAAAAGAACACAACACCTCGAACCAATAAACCCTCCCCGGGCGGCTGGCTTCTCTCCTGTGAGGGAACGGCCGCCTCTTTTCTTTTTCATTAGAATGATTCGGAAAATCAACCGCTGTTTCCGAATCAATATGACTCCATCTTTGAAAAATAAAATGCCGGCATGGGACTTCCGATCTTCTTACGGAGGTCTGACTTCTCAGGCATATCGAAAGGCCCGTCAGCGGTTGGAAGCGGATATTCATATTCTCTCGGGGCTTGTGCCGAACGCCAAAGACGCGGTTTCGATCAGCATTGCCTTGGAGCATCTAGCGGAGGTTTTTAGCCTTACGGATTCTTTGATCGGCTATTGTCGATGCCTGTCTGCGATTGATACGAGAGAACAGGAAGCTGCAAAAGAGCGCGTCCGCCTTTGGGAAATTCATTCCCGCTATTACGAGCTGATTACCGGTCTTTTTCATCGCTTGACCGAGTTAAAAAAGAGCGATCCGATTTGGAAGGAACTGGATTTCAGTAAGTGGGAATGGCTCTTTGAGCGTGTTTCTTCCCGCTGGTCTTTTTCGCTGTCGCCCCGTGCTCTGCAGCTCCTCTATGAGCTGAAAGCTTCGAACTTTGTTCCTTGCTCGGATCTTTATCACTCGGTGAATTCACATTTGGTGGCGACGGTGAGGACGATGGACGGTTTGACGAAACATCAGTCTCACTCGCAGTGCATTGCGGTACTTAAAACTTCGGAAGATCCGAAATTAAGACAGTCGACCTTTGCTGCGCTGAACGAATACTATTCGCAGAACGCTTATCTCTACGCATCCATTTTTAATATGCTCACCGGTTTCCGGCTGAAAGGTTTCGAGTTTGCTCAGATGGACTTCATGGCGCCTGCTTATTGGCAAAATGCTGTAAGCTCGGAAGCGGTTGATGCATTGATGACGGCGGTGAGGGCCAACCGTCACATGCTTCGAAAGTCGGTGATCAGCCGTGCGCTCTTTACCGGCAGGAGTGCGATGGATGTCTGGGACCTTAATGCGCCCGCACCGCTCAGAAGAGAAATTCATATTCCTTACGAGGAGGCGCTCGACAAGATTAAAGAAGTTGGGAAGGTGCTCGACGAACGTATTCCGGAAACCTTCGAATTGTTCGTCGAAAAAGGCTGGGTTGAGGTTCGTCAGCTGCCGGGCAAACAAAACGGCGCATTCTTCCAAGGCATTTTGTCGCTCAATGAGCCGAGAATTTTTTCGACGTATCTCGGATCATTCGCCTCCATGAGCCAACAGGCCATCATGTACGGCCATGCCTGGCACTTCTGGTTGCAAAGAGAGCTACCTGCGCAGGAGCGAAAGATTCCACGTGCTTTGATGGAAGTTGCCGGACACTTCTTTGCGCTGCTACTTTTTGAAGAAATCCAAGAAAAAGCAGCTTCAATGGAAGAAAAGCTGGAAGCCCTTTGGCAGGAGCTCACGTTTATCTCGAACTATGTCATAAACATGGGTGTGCGCTTCGATTTCGAAAGAAGTTTCTTTGAAGAGCGAAGGAAAGGCGTGTTATCCGTCACCAAAATTTCTAATCTGTTGTCCGAGGCGTGGCAGGCTTGGTACGGAGAGAGTACCGCCGGCATCGATCCCTATCTTTGGATCAACCGCGGTCAGTTCTACAAGATTGACGACTACTTCTACAACTACCCGTATATCTTCGGTACGGTTTGCGCCTACGGATTATCTGAGATTCGTCATCGAATGCCGGAAGTGTTCCCAAAAATTTACAGTGACTTTCTCTTTAACAGCGGACGTATGTCTGTCGACGATCTTTTTAAAAAGTTTTTCAAGATCGATATTACTCAGCCTGAATTTTGGGAAAGCGGACTGAAAGCGATGGAACGGAAGATCTCTGTTTTTGAGGCGGAAGCACGGAAGTATTCCGAAAAAGCGGTAATGGAAAATACTTAACAAGAAAATCTCCTTTACAACTTTCCATTGTTGGCTCGCTAAACAATCGAAAATTGTAAATTCCTGAATGAATGTTCATTCAGAATTGAACTAGAATTGTGTCCGTTGTGCTTCTCAGGCGAGAAAGCGCACTCAAATCAGAATAAATTGGGAATAAATCTCGAGGTTTTTCATGTTATTGAACGACTTAAAGAAGGCGGCGTTGTGTGTTGCCGCGGGCTTTGCCGTGACTATGTTCGGCGGATGTGACTCGCAGAAATCAACCGGTGCTCCGGCCGGAGCCGGTGCTCAGCGAGCTCCTCAGGTTTCCGTCACGGAAATTCAGCCGACCGAGTTAGACATGACGACGACGCTTCAGGGCCGCACAGCTTCGTATTTGGTCGCTGATGTTCGTCCTCAGGTCGCCGGTATTCTGCAGAAACGGCTCTTTAAGGAAGGAAGCGAAGTCAAAGAAGGACAAGCGCTTTATCAGATTGATCCGGCTGTCTATGAAGCCGCAGTGGCAAGCGCTAAAGCCGAGCTTCAGAGAGCTCAGGCCGTGCTGTATCAGACCCGTCTGACCGCAAACCGCTATGCACAGCTGGTCAAAACCAATGCAATCAGTAAACAAAACAACGACGACGCTCAGGCTGCATACAAGCAGGCACAGGCCGCGGTGGCTGCTGCTGAAGCCGGATTAAAGAACGCCCAGATCAACCTGGACTACACGACCGTACGTTCTCCGATCAGCGGGCGCATCGGCCGCTCTTTAGTTACACCAGGCGCATTGCTTTCCGCACATCAGGCCCAGAACATGGCCGTCGTTCAGACACTGGATCCGATCTATGTCGACGTGACCCAGTCAAGTAAAGAAATTCTCAGTCTTAAAAAAGACATCGCTTCCGGCAAACTTAAAACCAAAGGCGGCGCTATTCCCGTGACTTTGATCATGGAAGACGGAACCAAGTATCCTCAGACAGGCGAGCTTACGCTGTCCGAGGTTTCTGTTGATCCGGGCACAGGCACCATTACGCTGCGCGCCGAATTCCCGAACCCCGACAATATTCTTTTGCCGGGTATGTTTGTTCGTACCGAACTCCCTCAGGGTACGATGGAAAAAGCTTTGCTAGTCCCGCAGCGAGCCGTGATGCGCGAAGCCAACGGCACGCCCTATGTGTATGTGGTTGAAGACGGCAAGATCGCTATCCGCCGTTTAGTGACTCATCGTACACAAGGTCAGAACTGGATTATTGAGGAGGGTCTGAAGCCGGGTGAAAAGGTTGTCATCGAAGGTCTGCAGAGAATCCGCCCGGGTGTTCCCGTCCAGATCGTTCCGACAATGGCCGAGCAGGAACAAGCCAAAGCGGCAAAGGCTTCTAAGCAGTAAATTCAGAGGTTGATATGGCAAAGTTTTTTATTAACCGACCTATTTTTGCTTGGGTGATCGCAATTGTGATCATGCTGGCCGGTACGCTTTCGATTCTGAATCTTCCGGTTTCCATGTATCCGCAGATTGCGCCTCCTCAGGTAAGCATCTCTGCTACCTACCCGGGAGCCTCTGCTAAGACAATTGAAGATACGGTCGTTCAGGTGATTGAACAAAAGATGACCGGCTTGGATGGTTATCTGTATATGAGTTCGACCAGTGAATCGAGCGGCCGAATCAACATCACGCTGACTTTTGCTGCCGGTACCGACCCTGATATGGCTCAGGTTCAGGTGCAGAACCGTCTGTCCCAGGCGCAGTCTTCTCTGCCGGAAGTAGTTCAGCGCTTAGGCGTGACGGTTATTAAAACGACCGCAAGCTTTCTGAAGGTGATCGGTCTGACCTCGACGGACGGTTCGATTTCTTCGGCAGAGCTCGGTGACTATCTTGTTTCCAGTATTCAAGAACCACTGAGTCGCGTGGACGGGGTGGGCGAAGTCGAAGTCTTCGGTTCGGCCTTTGCGATGCGTATTTGGCTCGATCCGGAAAAACTTCACGAATTCTCCCTCACTCCGGCAGACATTAAGACCGCGATCTCCACGCAGAACGTGCAGATTTCCTCCGGACAGGTGGGCGGCCTGCCTGCAGCTAAGGGAACGGCGCTTAACGCGGTGATTACCTCGAGCTCTTTGCTGGAAACTCCTGAACAATTCGGCGCTATCTTCTTGAAGACTCAGGAGAACGGCTCTCAGGTTTTCCTACGCGATGTGGCCCGCATTGAAAAGGGCCCGAAGATGTACGAAGCCACCGCCTTCTTTAACGGCAAACCGACCGCCGGTCTTGCGATTAAATTGGCCTCCGGCGCAAATGCGCTGCTGACTTCGGACTTAGTCGACAAAAAAATGGAAGAGCTGTCTCATTTCTTCCCTGAGAAGTATGAGTATGTGATTCCGTTCGACACGACACCGTTCGTGCGTATTTCTATTGAAGGCGTGATCCACACCTTGCTCGAAGCTATCGTGCTGGTGGTGCTCGTGATGTATCTGTTCCTGCAGAACTTCCGCGCAACGCTGATTCCGACGATTGCCGTGCCGGTGGTGGTCTTGGGCACCTTCGGTATCTTGGGCGCCATGGGCTACTCCATCAACATGCTGACGATGTTCGCCATGGTGCTGGCGATCGGTCTGCTGGTGGACGACGCGATTGTGGTGGTGGAAAACGTCGAGCGTGTGATGGACCAAGAGCGTCTTTCTCCGCATGACGCTACCGAGAAGTCCATGTCGCAGATTACGGGCGCTCTGGTCGGTATTGCGATGGTGCTTTCTGCCGTGTTCGTTCCGATGGCTTTCTTCGGCGGCTCTACCGGTGTGATTTACCGTCAGTTTTCCGTCACGATTGTGGCTGCGATGGGCCTGTCCGTCCTGGTTGCCCTGACGCTGACACCGGCACTTTGTGCCACGATTCTTAAGCCGATCAAGCACGACAAGGCTGAGAAAGGCTTCTTCGGCTGGTTCAACCGCTGGTTTAACAAAGGCGCTGAAGGAGCAACCTCCGCCGTGGGCTACATGACCGCACGCTGGAAACGCTTCATCGTGATCTACGGCGTAATTATCGGCGGCGTGGTTTTCGGATTCCTGAAAGTTCCGACCGCTTTTATGCCGGATGAAGACCAAGGCTCTTTAATGGTTCAGATTCAGTTGCCGGAAGGCTCGACCAGAGAGCAAATCCTGCCTGTTGTAAAACGTATGCAGGACTACATGCTCAACGAAGAGAAGGATTCCGTTCAGTCCGTCATGACGGTAGTCGGCTTCAGCTTGGCCGGTATGGGACAGAACTCCGCCATGGCCTTCGTCAAACTCAAAGACTGGAGCGAACGTCCGAATCCTGAGCAGAAAGCACAGGCTGTGGCTGCTCGTGCTAACCGCACGCTAATGAGCTGGAAGGATTCCATGGTATTCGGCTTTGCTCTACCTCCGGTTCCCGAGCTCGGTATGGCAGACGGCTTTGATATGTATCTGCAGGATTTGAGTGGTCAAGGTCACGACGCCTTGATGGCGGCTCGTAACCAGGTGCTGGGTGCTGCCAGAAGCAATCCTCAGCTCTACAACGTTCGTCCGAACGGTAAAGAAGACGCACCGCAGCTGCAGCTGCACATTGATTTTGCCAAGGCGGCCTCGTTAGGCGTCAGCGTGGCTTCCATTAATGACACGCTGTCGACGGCTTGGGGTTCTTCTTACGTCAACGACTTCTATGACCGCGGCCGTATCAAGCAGGTTTACGTACAGGGCGACGAGAAATTCCGCCAGCGTCCCGAAGACCTGGATCGCTGGTATGTACGCAACGATAAAGGCGAAATGGTTCCGTTCTCAGCATTCTGCTCCACAGAGTGGAAATTCGGCTCCTCTCGTCTGGAACGTTTCAACGGCTTAGGCGCTGTGAATATTCAAGGGGCTCCGGCTGCAGGGTTTACAACCGGTCAGGCGATGCTAGCGATGGAAGAAATCGCCAAGGCTCTTCCATACGGTTTCGGTATCGCTTGGAACGGTATTTCCTTCCAGGAACAGCAGGCCGGTTCTCAGACTGGCGCGCTCTATACGCTGTCTATCTTGATTGTGTTCCTGTGTTTGGCAGCTCTGTATGAAAGCTGGTCTATTCCGATCGCCGTCATCTTGGTTGTGCCGCTGGGCGTGATCGGTGCGCTCGGTATGACGGGTGCTTTCGGCATGAACAACGACGTGTACTTCCAGGTCGGTTTGCTGACGACCATCGGTTTGGTCAGTAAGAACGCGATTTTGATTGTGGAATTCGCAAAAGAACTGCATGAGAAGGGCGAGTCCATTGTCCATGCAGCAGCACACGCGGTGCGCATGAGAATTCGTCCGATTATGATGACTTCTCTGGCCTTCGGTCTCGGCGTGCTTCCGCTTGCTAAGGCAACCGGCGCCGGATCCGGTGCACAGAACGCCATCGGTATCGGTGTGTTAGGCGGTATGCTGACAGGTACTTTCCTCTGTATCTTCTTCGTTCCGCTGTTCTATGTGCTCATTGTTAAGCTTTTCGGCGATAAGATTAAAAAGAAAAAACCGCAGGAAGCCCTGCAGGAGAATAAGTAAATGAAGGCATTAAAACTCACGGTTATTGCCTGTTCTCTGGCCGTCTGTGCCGGCTGCACGATGGCGCCCAAATATGAAAGACCTGCCGCGCCGGTCGCGGCAACTTTCCCGACCGGGGAAGCGTACAAGGACGTGATGACCACAGCCTCTCCGCTCCCCGACTGGAAGGTCTTCATCACCAACCCGAAAGCCAAGAAAGTGGTTGAGATGGCACTTGCCAACAATCGCGATCTGAGAGTTGCGATCCTCAATATCGAAAAGGCCAGAGCGGCCTACGGTATTCAGAGATCTGCGCTGATGCCGTCCGTGGCAGCCGGCTTGCAGGAAAATACCGGTAAAACACCAAGCATGATGTCGGCGACGGGCAGCAGCTACGTTTCTCACACGTATCAGGCGAACCTGGCTTCTACGGCTTGGGAGCTGGACCTCTTCGGACGTGTCAGAAGCCTGAGCGAAGCAGCTCTTCAGCAGTTCTTCTCGGCTGAAGAAAACCGTGCCGCCGCACAGAACGCCCTGATTGCGCAGGTCGCCACTTCTTGGATTAACTTAGGCGCTCAGAAAGAATTTCTCCGTCTGCAGAAAATTACGCTCCAAAGTCAGGAAGAAAGCTTCAAGCTGATGTCCGACAGCTATCGTTTGGGCGCGAGCTCTCTGCTGGAGCTAGAACAGGCTCGTACGACGGTTGCCACGGCTCGCGCTGCAGTAGCGCAGTATGAACGTAGCTTGGCTCAGGCACAGAATGCTCTGAACTTAGTTGTCGGCTCCCAAGTTCCTGCGGATCTTGAGCCGAACAATCTGGAAGAAGCTACGAATTACGGAGCGATTGCTCCTGCCGGCTTAAGCAGTGACATCCTCTTAAACCGTCCGGACATTAAGGCTGCCGAACATGATCTGATGTCTGCGAATGCCAACATCGGCGCGGCTCGAGCCAACTTTTTCCCGCGCATCTCTTTGACGGCAGGCATCGGTTCTTCTTCCCGTCACTTAAGTGACTTGTTTGATGCCGGTACGGGCCTTTGGACGTTTGCACCTTCCGTTTCTCTCCCGATCTTTACCGGCGGAGCGAACCTTTCGACCCTGCGTCAGGCAGAGGCGCAGCAAAAGATCATGGTCGCAACTTATGAGAAGACTGTGCAGAATGCTTTTGCAGAGGTAAGTGATGCGCTTGCTACTGTCGGCACGGTGAACCGTCAGTGCGCAGCCTTAAAGGATTTGGTTAACGCTACGGAAACGGCTTACCGTCTGTCTCAGAGCCGTTACAAGAACGGTCTTGACGGCTTCCTGACCGTACTGGAAAGCCAAAGACAGATGGTTGCTGCTCAGACGAATTACATTTCTGCCGAGAGTAATCGCCTGTCCAGCGGCGTAATGCTCTATAAGGTGCTCGGAGGCGGCTCTGTCATTGAACCTGAAACTCGGGCAGCTGCTCAAACGGAAGCTCCGGCTGCCGCTGAACAGGCTCAGGCAGTTCATGTCTCGAGCGGAGGCGGAAATGCTTAAAACTAGAGAAACCAGAGTTGAAGAGCGTAAGGAAGAAAAACGCAGCGAAAAGCGCGATCGAATTTTGCGTGCCGCGGAAGCCATCTTTTTAGATAAAGGCTTTCATGCGGCAAGCATGAATGAAATCGCAGAAGCGGCCAACGTCAGTACGCCTCATCTTTACAACTTCTATGCTAGTAAAGCTGCTTTGGCGTTGGCAGTGCAGCTGAAGATGGGGCAGGAAACTTTTGATGCTCTAAAGACAGCGATGTCCGCAGGAGAGAAGAACCCGAGTTGTCAGTCGATTTTTGATTCTCGTCGCTCTTCACTGATGCTGACGATTCTGACTGAGTGCACGCGCAATCCCGAGATAAAAGAAAAGATTAAGGAAAACGGCGCACGTCTTCGGAAGATGATTTCGGAAGCGGGCGGCATCTCGCCGGACGACCAGGAAGGACAGTACCGCATTCTCTGCGTGATGGCCATGTACCTTGGTATGTCGATTTCCAACATCTTTACGCCGGTTGAAAACCGTGAACTGATGACCAAGATTTTGGCGCAGGCCGAAACCTGCATTCTTCCGTTTTGCGGAGATAAAGGGTCAAAAGCAACAGTATCCTAATACTTAGAGATTAAGTAAGTGTTCACATACATCCCGGGATCAAACTCGGGATTATTTTTTTGATTTTTTCCTTATCTGAATTTGCGGATTAGGGGTGTTTAGCCGAGTGTCAGTTTTAGTAGTGAGAAAACGGATTTTGAGTTTGACTCAATTGTGGTAAGTTGAAGACAACTACGACTTAGTTCGATGAAGTTGAACCGTGAATAAGATTCTTAGGCTGATCGCTGCAGTAATCGGTTTTCTTTTGCTCAATGTGCAGGCTGAGGAACCGAAGGAATACGCGTTTGCGATCAACTCAGCCGTTACTCCGCTTCTGCATGCCGCTTTTGTAAATCAAACGATTAAGACGGTCGAGAGAGCCGTGGAGCCGGCCAAGCTAAAGGTTATGTATGTCGAGCTGCCGGAGTTAGAAAGGCTGATCGAAGACCATCAGGCGGATTTCTTCATTTCGACTGCGGCAACCATTCGGCGCTATCAGGATCTAGGCGCTCGTGATGTGCTGACAGCGTCTTCACCGTTCTCTAAAAATCCGAATCGGTCTGAAGGCTCTTTGTTCATTGTTAAGGCCGACAGGTCGGATATCAATAGCGTTTCGGACCTCAAGGACAAACGTGCTGCGGCAGGTCGCCCGACTGCTTTCGGGATGTATTTGGCCGCGATGGGCGAGATTGCCGCGGACGGTTACGATCCTAAAACCTTTTTTAGATCGACTCAGTTTTACGGTCTTAATCGCGATCAAATCATTAAAGACGTTTTGAACGGCAAGGCTGATGTGGGGATTTTGAGAGCCTGCTATCTCGAGGATGCGGTTAATCGAAAGGTTGTTACGACGGATCAGCTCAAGTTTATCAATCTTAAGAGCGATCCAGACCACATTTGCCTGCACTCCACACGACTTTATCCGAACTGGAGTTTTGGCTCGAACCCTTCCGTTCCACCGGCAGTCCTGTCAGCGGTGGCTGCAGGTTTGATTGCACAAAAACCGGTCGGTATCGGTTTGTATTGGTCCGTAGCAAGTGACTACACCGCGGTAGACAATCTTCTGAAGTCTCTGCGGCTCGGGTCGTATCAGCGGTTTAGTAAAGAATGGTTTTGGCAGCGAATCGTCGAATATCGCTTTTGGATCTTGAGTGCCCTAGCTGCTTTTGTTCTTTTGCTGATCCATTCTCTCATTGTCTCAAGGACGGTGGACATTAGGACGAGGGAGCTCAAAGAATCGCTCAAACGTGAGAATAGGAGTTTTAATGAAGCACAAAAAGCGCACCGACGCCTGATGAAAATGCAGCGAGCGGCTGTCGTCGGGCAGATTTCCAGCCTGATCGCACATGAACTCAATCAGCCGCTCGCTGGTATCAAGCTCTATGCTCGGACGCTTCAGCGCGCTAAAGATTCGGGAACATTGACAGAAGACAAGCTCGGTACAGCCTTGACGGAGATTCGCACGGATGCGGACTTAGCTGCCGCCATTGTTGAGCGAGTCAGAAGCTACGCCAAAGGCACTCGCAGCGAAAGAGTGTCTTCGGAAGTTTCCGAGCTCGTTAACAAAGCAGTTCGAGAATTCAAACGACAGAGCGGAGAAAGAGTTGAAGTCTGGGTCCCTCAAGAGCAACCGGTCTATATCATCGTGAACCCGCTCGAATTTGAGCTGGTGATCATTAACCTTTTGAGAAATGCGGCTCAGGCACTTCAAGAACTTGGAGTCTTGAATCCGAAAGTGGCTCTGACGATTAAGCGAGAAGATAACAAAGCGCTAATTGCAATCGAAGACAACGGTCACATTGAAAAAGAAAAGATTGAAAAACTCTCAGAACCGACTAATTCAACGAAAGCTGACGGATTAGGTCTAGGTCTGCAGATTGTCAGAAGCATTATTGAAAATCACGGTGGCAAGATTTTCTTTTCTCAGGCGGCTTCGGGTGGGTTGAGGGTAGAAATTAGGTTGCCGGCAGAGGAGACGACAGAACAATGACAATATCGAATCCGATTATTCGCATAGTGGACGATGAAGCAGTCGTCCGAAAAGCGCTGAAGTTCCTCCTTGAGTCCGAGGGATGGACGGTCGAGGCCTATGAGAAAGGCTCTGAATTTTTAGTTGAAGACCGACCCTCTCTCATCGGCTGTCTCATTCTTGATGTCGCTATGCCGGAGATGAACGGACTGGAGCTGTACCATCGACTGCGTGAAAGAAAGTACGAGGTTCCGGTGATTTTTCTGACAGGGCATGGCGATGTGGACATGGCCGTCCAGGCGATGAAGGACGGCGCCATCGACTTCATTCAAAAGCCGATTAACGAGGAGAGACTTCTGTCAGCCGTGGCAAAAGCAGTTCGATATGACGAAACTCACAGAGGCTGGACGATTTCGGAGGAGGAAGAAAAGAAGAGATTTCAGACACTGACTTCTCGGGAAAAACAAATCTTATCGCTGATTGCGAAAGGGCTGATTAACAAAGAAGTCAGCGAGCGCCTCGGACTTTCACCGAGAACAATTGAGGTTCATCGTCAAAAAGGACTCCATAAATTAGGGGTACAAACAGTTTCGGAATTAGTGAGATTACTCTCTCACATCGAAGAAAACGCTCTTTTTTGATATTTGTCAGGGTACTTAAGTACTGCGATGCGCAAAAATTCAATTAACGAATTTCATATCTACTAAGGAGATAAAAATGAAGAAGCTCTGCATCGCACTCGTTTCTGCACTGGCCCTCGGCATTGTTAATGCTGAAGAAACTGATCTTGTTGTCGTCGGTTCCGGCGGCGCCGGCCTCTCTGCCGCCATCATGGCCGCTCAGCAAGGCAAGAAAGTTATTGTTCTTGAAAAAATGCCGATCATCGGCGGAAATACGCTCCGCAGTGAGGGTGGTATGAATGCCGCAGGCACGCTTCAACAGCTTGAACACGGCATCATGAACGATTCCGCTATGCGTATGAGTATGGATGCTCAGAAAGGCGGCCATTATCTCAACAATCCTGAGCTGACGCTGACTCTAGCCGAGAACGCCAAAGACGCCGAAGCTTGGCTCCTCTCCTTAGGCGCTCCTTTCTGCCATCGTATGGGCCGCGGCGGCGGACAGACAGCTGCCCGTGGTCACGGACCTTGTGACGGTTCTGCAGTCGGACAGTCTGTGATGAAGGTTCTTTACGGTACAGCTAAGAAGATTCCGACGATAGAAATTCGTCCGCTTAACCAGGTCACAGAGCTTTTGACCAAAGACGGCAAGATCTCCGGCGTGAAGGTTGAAACAAAAGGCAAAGATAAGAAAGATTACACGATTGATGCCAAGGCTGTTGTTCTGGCAACCGGCGGATTCGGCGCAAATGCTAAGCTGATTTCTTCTTTAAGGCCGGAATACAAAGGTTTTGCTACAACGAACCAACCGGGTGCATTGGGTGAAGGTTTAGACTTGGCCAAAGGCGTTGGAGCAACTTTCGTTGATTTGAGAGAGATTCAAGCCCACCCGACCGCTGTTCCTGTTAAAGGCATTCTGATTTCTGAATCCATGAGAGCTCGCGGCGGGTACCTCGTCAACAATGAAGGCAATCGCTTTGTCAATGAACTTCAGCCGCGCGACGTTGTTGCCGCTGCTGTTCTAGCCCAGCCGACAGGAAAAGCGTGGCTTCTGATCGACGACAAGCTGGTTAAATCCAACAAGCTGGCTGCCGGTTATGTTTCTCAGGGTTTGATGGTTTCCGGCAAGAATGTTGACGAATTAGCTAAGGCTATGGGCGTACCTGCCAAGAATCTTAAGGCTACAATGGATCAGTATCAAAAAGCCTTTGAGACCAAAAAAGACGAGGCTTTCGGGCGCCCTGAGATGGTCGTAGCCAACAATGTCTGGCCTATGTACGCTGTTCAGATCACTCCGGCTATTCACCACACTATGGGCGGCGTGAGAATCAACAAGAACGCAGAAGTGATCGGCGTGACAGCTAAACCGATTCCCGGTCTCTATGCTGCCGGTGAAGTGACTGGCGGTGTTCACGGCGGTAACCGCATCGGCGGAAACGCTGTGGCCGACATCATTACTTTCGGCCGTATTGCCGGAGCGAATGCTGCTAACTACATGACGAAGTAATAAGATCTACAGTTGATTCACCAAAACGCCCGTTGGGGCGTTTTGGTGTTTAAAGCGGTTGCAGATGAAAATTACAGAGAAATCTGAATTTCATCACGGCTATCTAGGCCGAGCAAAGTTCTGATCAAATCATCTTCAGTCCAAGAGCGTTCGGCTAGCGCTTGTGAAGAAAGTATCAATTCAGTGTCGTCTCGGTGTGGATCGGCATCGAGAGTGATTAGCTTAACCGGACAGAGGCGAAAGCCTTGCTCAGGATATCCGTAAATGAAGTTTTTCATCTTGCTATGGTAAAAGAACGGAGTCGAAGAAACGTGCATCGGCGGGGATCGTTGAAGATTAAGAAATTCGGGCTTGAAAAGTCGTGACTTAAGAATTCGACCCAGTCAAATAAAAACAAAGCTAAACTTTCTGGATAAGCGATTTTGAAAGAGCCGATTTGCCACTTTTTTAATGAAGATTCGGTCTCTTTCAAAAAATTTTCGACGAGGTTCTCGTATGCGGAGTGTTCGAACCTGAGAAAAACTGCAGGGCAGCGCTGGGCTAGATATTTAAAACGATTTTTAGCGTATTCATCATCGGTGATATACACGCGACAGCCTATTATGCTAAAAGCGTATGTATAGTTCATAAAGGGATTTCCGAATAACTTCTTGTTTTTTCAGTCTATTCAGGATCGCGAATTTAATTGACGCAACTTTTCAACGGTTTCTCTTTGAGATAAAGGCCAGTCACAAAAATCCTGCGGGTTCACTAAGAACTTCCCCCTCTCTACACAAACTTAAAGATCGGCGATAATGATCAGATTATTTGAACGGTAACAAGGAGAATAAAGTTGCTTACTGAAAACGAGTTGATTAAGTTCCGTCGTGAACTCCATTCCTATCCCGAAACCGGCTGGTGCGAATTTGTTACGACCCACAAGATCGTCGAAAAGCTCCGCAGCTTCGGTTTGGATCCGATCTATGGCCGTCAGGTTATCAATCCCGAGTTTGTTGCAGGCCGCAACCCTGCCAAAGTTGAAGAAGCTAAAAAAGCAGCTTTAGATAAAGGGGTCCCGCCGGAATTTATCGAATCCATGCAGGACTACACCGGTGTCGCCGCTATTTTCGAAACCGGTCGTCCCGGCCCTGTTCTGGCAATTCGTTTCGACATGGACTGCGTTGACGTTGATGAAGCTCACGAAGCCGGTCACCGTCCGTTTGATGAAGGCTGGGCAAGTACAAATCCGGGCCATATGCACTCCTGCGGCCACGACGGCCATACAACGATGGGTATCGCTGTCTGCAACTGGATTCAGGAAAACCTGGATCAGTTCTGCGGAACCATCAAAGTCGTCTTCCAGCCCGCTGAAGAAGGTGTTCGCGGTGCACGCCCAATGACCGAAACCGGTATTTTCGATGACGTCGATTTCTTCTTCGGAAACCACCTCGGCTTTAACTTGCCGACAGGTACGATTTCTCCGGAACCCGGCGTTTTCTTGGCTTCCACCAAATTGGATGCCACATTCACGGGTCTTGCCGCCCACTCCGGCGCCGATCCTCAGAAAGGTAAGAATGCCCTCTTAGCCGGCGCAGCTGCTGCATTGGCAATTCACGGCATTACTCGCCCGATCGGAGAAGTGACTGCTTTGAACGTCGGAACGTTAGTTGCCGGCCAGGGTCGCAACGTGGTTGCTCCGAACGCTTTCATGCAGCTTGAAGTCCGCGGTGAAACCGAAGAACTCAACGCTTACATGCGTGATCAGGCAATCCGTAAGATTAAGGCTTCTGCCGATATGTACGACTGTCAAGTCGATATCGTTAAAGCCGGCGAAGCTACTGAATTCAAGCCGGACCAGGAAGCCATCGAACTTGCTTATATCGCCGCAAGAAATGTGACGACCGAAGAACTCGCCAGACCGCTCGGCTTGAAGTTAGGCAGTGAGGACTGCACGATCATGCTTCGTAGAGTCCAGCAGCACGGCGGTAAGGGTACCTTCGTTGTGTTCGGCTGCCGTACATCTGCCGGTCACCATCAGAGACTCTTCGACTTTGACGAAGAGGTGATTGGAATCGCTTTGCGCTTCTACCAGAACCTGATCCCGATGATAGTCGGCATCAAGTAATCCGGTTTGAAAGTCAGTTAACTTTCTGAAGATCAAATAAAAACCGCCGTGAGGATTTAGCGATCTTTACGGCGGTTTCATCTACAACTCGATTAGCGATTTCTTTCTCGGCGATCGCGTACAGCGTGGGCCAGCGATGTAATGACTTTGACCGTATCATCCCAGCCGATACAGGCGTCAGTAATGGACTGACCGTACTTCAGCTCTTTTTCCTTACCTTTAACGAGAGGCTGGTTGCCTTCGACAAGATTGGACTCAATCATGACGCCCATGATGTTGTAGCTTCCGTCCCCGATCTGCTTGCAGATGTTGTCAACGACATCGATCTGCTCTTTGTGCTTCTTGTGACTGTTGGAGTGGCTGGCGTCAATCATGACGGAGGGCGGAAGTCCCGCGGCTTTCAGAGCTTCGCAAACCTTGGCAACGCTTTCAGCATCGTAATTCGGCGCTTTGCCGCCGCGAAGAATAACGTGGCAGTCTTCATTACCGCCGGTAACGACAATGGCGGAGTGACCGCCCTTGGTGACAGAAAGGAAGACATGTTCGTTTGCGGCAGCTTTGATTGCGTCGATGGCGATTTTGACGTTGCCGTCAGTGCCGTTTTTGAATCCGACCGGGCAAGAAAGGCCGCTAGCTAATTCACGATGCACTTGGCTTTCTGTGGTTCGTGCGCCGATTGCACCCCATGAAATCAGGTCCGCGATGTACTGCGGCGTGATCATATCGAGATACTCCGTACCTGCGGGGACACCCAGTTCGTTAATCGTTAAGAGGAGCTCACGGGCCAAGCGAAGGCCGTGGTTGATATGGAAGCTACAGTCCAGGTCCGGATCATTGATTAAACCTTTCCAGCCGATAGTAGTGCGAGGCTTTTCGAAATAGACCCGCATGATGATTTCAAGGTCATCAGCAAAATAACGGCGGAGTTCAGAGAGTTTTTCTGCATATTCTTCGGCGGCAACCGGATCATGGATTGAGCAGGGTCCGACGATGACAAGGAGCCGGTCGTCTTTGCCGTGAATGATGTCATGAGCAGAGTGACGGGCAATGTGTACGGTTGAAGATGCGAGTTGTCCGCAAGGAAATTCGCGAATGAGGTAAGACGGCGGAGTGAGTTCTCTGATTTCTTTAATTCTTAGGTCGTCAGTTGTGTAAGGCATTATGGTTCTCCATTATGGCGCCTGTCGGGATTGAGGCTATAAAAAACCGCCGAGTCCCGAAGGAGCGGCGGTTAAGTAGTGTTGTGTGATCTTAGATGCAAGCCGTCACAGCCCTACCTTCCGCCGCGGACGGAAAGTAAAAGCCGTAAAAGTAAAACTTAGAAGCGAACATCTTTTGATACTTGCTAGTAAAAAGGTACTGAGGAATAATTTACCGTATTTTTCTCTTTCTAACGAAATTTCTTTCAGAAATTACTTGCTCATGAAAAGAAAGATCGTTGAGTGATAGAAAACAGGCGCTGAGAAGAACAGCATTTCCATTCTGTCCAACGCCCCACGAGTCAGCATCATGCTGGTATCCAAGCGAACTGCTCCTAAAGAGCGCTTAACCGAGGACATGACCAGAGCGCCCAGCGTTCCCGAGACAATAATCAGCAGGGACATAAGAGGTGCCTGCCAAGCACGGAAGGGAGTCATCCAGAAAAGCGCAGAGCCCATGATCAGAGCTCCGATGCTTCCGATAATGATGCCTTTGTATGTCTTGTACTGATTACTCCAAGTCGGCTTGCCGCCCCAGATGGCGGATGCCATGATTTGGAACAGGTCCGCAAAATAGAGAACCAGCAGGAAGTAAAGCATCAGCAGCAAACCACTGGAATTAAATCTTGTGAGGTTCAATGTAGCAATCGCAGGAGCGTGGCTGACGCAGAAAATGGCCAGCATAATGCCCCACTGAACCTTAGCAACACGGTCCAAGAAGCGGTCGGTATCTTTGGCCAAGGCCATAACGACCGGCAGTGTCAGGAATAAGTAGACTGGGATAAACAGAGAAAAGAGTCCGATCTCTTCGTATCCCAGAAGAATGTACTGAACGGGGATTGCGATGTAAAACGCAATGATCAAGATGACGTGGTCATGGCGCCGGGTCGGAGTCAGCGCAATAAATTCGCGCAGAGCAAAGAATGAAGCAAACGCGAAGAAGATGAGGAGCGCGGCCTCACCAAGACAGAAAGCAATCGCAAAAACGATCAGCAGGGGCCAAGAGGCACGGACGCGGGAGTTAACAACGCGAAGATTGTTGAGTCGAGTTTCGTTTCCTTGGGCGCGGGAGACCAGCCAGTTGCCGATAATCGTACCAATGGCAGAGAGAACAATAAGAACACCCAGAATCGTGAAGTAGGCTTCTTGAGTGGAAAATCCTAAACGCATATTAGAGCTCCCTGGCTAAACTGATAACGGCCGTTCTAGCTCTTTCTAAGAACTCTTCTTTAGAGTCGTCGATAGAGTGCGGCAGAGGTGCACCGAATCTTACGGAGCACATAGTCGGAACGGGCAGAAGGGCACCTTTCGGCATGGAGCGGTGCAGATTTTCCAAATAAACGGGGATGAGTTCAACTTCGGGAAATTCTCTCATCAAACGCCAAATACCGCTCTTGAACGGCCCGGGAAGCGGCTGGGGAGAGCGCGTGCCTTCCGGAAAGATAATCAGAGAGGAGCCTTCGCGAAGAGCCTGACGCATCGGATCCAAAGGATCGGAGTTTTCCGTCCGGCGCCGGTCGACAAGAACGACGTTTAACTCGTCAACGGCAATTCTGCGGCGAATTCCGCTTTGCCAGTAATCACGAGCAGCAACTGGTCGGGTAAGCGGACGCAAAGAGCGAGGGAGAGCAGACCAAATCACAATGGTGTCGAGGTGGCTCGAGTGATTGGCAAAATAAATTCTCTGAATTTTTTCAGGTTTGCACCCGATCCACTGAGGATATGCGCCGACCAACAGACGAGTCAGCCACACCATCGGTGTCATGAACTTAAATGCGTGTTTCACGTTTCTTCGTTTTTCAATACCTAATTTGGTAATTATGCCTCCAATGCCGAGGTGCATGTTGATCGCAGATTTGGCGGACAAGGGCATAGATGTACTTCTCAATTTTCAATAGAGACGTACAAATTCAAAGAAATGTCTGTTTTAACAAGAAAAAGGATGGGGGAGAAAGTAGCCGAACTTAAGACTCAACCTTTTGAAGATCTCTAAAGCAATTTCTGCAAGAAACAATTAACGCAATATCAATGAAGAATTTACGGCTCCAATGAGCCGCTGAGATTCAGTTGGTCTTTCAGGTGCGGAAGAATCAATGAGATCACAAAAGCCAATGCACAGAAAACCAACACCAAGCACAAGGCAGTTCCGAGCGATGAATGAGAGGCGATCCATCCAAGTGTCGGAGGTACGACCAACAGACCCCCATAAGCGACGATGGCGATGAAACTGCTGGCTTCGGAAGCTGTAATTCCTTTGCATTTTCCGGCGAGACTGAATATTGTCGGGACGACAGGCGCGAGTCCAAGTCCCATAACAACGTAGCCGCAAAGCGCTGTTGCAGGACCCGCGGGCGAAAGTACGAACGACATTCCGCAAAAAACAATCAGAGAGCAAATAGGCAACAAGCGAAAATCCCCCACGCTTTCTCGAAGTTTGTCTCCGAAGAGTCGAACGATGAAAATGGTTCCTGAGAACAATCCGTACACCAGGGCGGCAACAGCTTGGTCTGATTCCTTTGAACTGACCATGTAAACCGAGCCCCACTCGGCCACGCTGCCTTCAATATCGTAATCCAGCCAACTTAATAAGCCGAAACAAATGAGGATGAGCGGGTAGGCTCGTTTTGTCGTATTTACTCTGGAAGTCTCAGAGCTTGCCACCTGCCGATCCTCTTCCTGAAGATACCGACAGCCGAACAAACAAACGACAGTCCAAGGAACGACCAAGACTAAAAAGCTGAAAAGCGGCGAAAGGTCGAGGTAGGCACAAAAGGAAGCAGTCAAAGAACCGACGATGCCGCCTAAGCTAAAGAAGGCATGAAACAAATTCATCGATCTCGTTTTGTATCGACGCTCGTAGAACATGCCTTGAGCATTCATCAGAGCATCAGTTAGACCGATGCCAAAACCGATGACTGCAAAGCCTGAAACTAATGAGGCGAAAGAATTTGCGTAGCCAGCGATCACAAGTCCGATAGTACTGAGTGAGGCGCCGGCGGCAATAGTTGGTCGATCTTTAAGAAGACGGACGAGTCTGGAAGAGAAAAACAGTCCGATGCAGCCCGCGATTCCGAGGCAGAAAAGAGCGATGCCAAGTTGTAAATCGTCAATCTGGGCACTTTCTTTGATCGCTGGCATGCGAGAAGTAACCAGGCTGTAGGAAAGGCCGGGAAGGAAAAAGAAAGCTGCGCAGCTGAGCTTGTTTTTGACTGCCTCGGAGAACATTTTTATCGAATATTTTGATTAGCGCTTTGAATTTTATCGATAAAAATAAGCGGCTCAAAGGGGAGCCGCCGGAAGAACGGAAGATATTGTGCTGTTCAGGCATTAAGGCTGCTGTGGAGCAGGTTTTGGACACAGAAGGCTGTGCAGGCGGTCCATCGCGCTCTTCTCCCTAATCGGTCTGAACTTCGGATCAAAGGTCGTGGATTTAATCTGCTTGCCTTTGCCGTCTAATTCGGGGTAGGTGGCAAGTGCAATCGGAGAGTAGATTTTTGCCAAGCAGTCCATGCTGAACTGGACCTTTGCAGACTTCGAGTCAGGTGTGTAACTGTGATTTTGAAGCGTCCAAAACCGCAGTTTGTCGCCTTGTTTACGCATGCCTGTTTTGATGAGGTACATGTCATCCGTGATTTGCGTCGTATTGTGCCCGGCAATGATCGGCGGGATAAAGAGCGGAACCGGAATATTCGAGCCGGTAGACGCGGCGTTTTGGCGAGCATTGAAGCCGCGAATCGCAGGGTTCGCCGGGGTAGGTCGGTATGTTCTCGGAGACGGGGTGTAGGATCGATGCGGACGAATGGTGGTTCTTCCGCCGAGGCGGACTGCCTGAGCGTCCGTTGCCAGAGATAAGAGACAGATTGAGGCACAGAGGCCGACGAGGAGTTTGTTCATAGCTGCAGACTTGAGGTTGAGGTTTTTCCCCGATTCTGCGCCTAATTGGGTGCAAGAAAAAGAGGACAAAACGAGAATATCTTTTGACTTCGGATTGTGGTTCCGAAGTCAGAATGTCTCGTTGTCTGCAAACAATCTCCTGAATCGGCTGTATCAGTTAGCAGTGCCGCCGACGGTGAGTCCGTCAATGCGGAGTGTCGGCATGCCGACACCGGTCGGAACCTGCTGACCATTCTTTCCGCAGGTACCGCAGCCTCTGTCTAATTCAAGATCATTGCCGACCATGACGATTTTTGTCAAAGCATCTGCGCCGTTGCCGGTTAGTGTGGCGCCCTTGATTGGGTCGGTTAGCTTGCCCTTTTCGATCAGCCAAGCCTCACTCATGCTGAAAACGAAGTTGCCGTTCGTGATGTCGACCTGGCCCCCTCCGAAGTTGGACGCATAAATGCCGTAGTCCACGGAAGAAATGATTTCCTGAGGATCGGATTCGCCCTGAAGCAAATAAGTGTTGGTCATTCGAGGCATCGGCAGATAAGCAAAACTCTCTCGGCGCCCATTGCCGGTCGTCTTTTGCTTCATGAGGCGAGCGCTGGTCTCATCGTGCATGAAGCCGCGAAGAATGCCTTCGTCGATAAGCGTGGTGCAGTGCGTTTCGTTGCCCTCGTCATCGATGGTCAGGGATCCTCGGCGTCCGGCAATGGTGCCGTCGTCAACGACCGTGACCAGCGGAGAGGCTACTCTTTGACCGATCTTGTCGGTAAAGACGCTCGTTCCCTTTCGAATAAAGTCGGCTTCCAAGCCGTGTCCGACTGCCTCATGAATCAATACGCCGGGCCAGCCGTTTCCCAAGACGACGGGGAGGCTGCCGGCCGGAGCCGGCCGCGCATCTAAGTTGCGCACTGCGCCATCGACGGCCTCTCGGGCATACTGCTCAATAATTTCCTCGTTATAACGATCTAACGAAAATCTTCCGCCGCCTCCGGCTTGACCTTGTTCTTTTTTGCCGTCCTTTTCAGCGATAACGCCTAAGTTCACACGAACCAGCGGGCGCACGTCGCCGATTAAAGTGCCGTCCATTTTGGCGATCAAAATCGTGTCATGCGAGGCGCCGACGGAAGTCGTCACTTGAGTGACGAAAGAAGACCGGCTGCGGGCGTGTTTATCTAAGGACTGAAGAAGTTTGATCTTGGCGTCCGTGTCTGCCGCTTCAATCGGATCAACAGCACGGTAAAGAACTTTCGGACCGTCCTTAGGTGTGACATTGACTGTAATTTGATTGTTAGTAGCCTGCGCAATAGCTCGTACGGTTCTGACCGCCTCAAATAAAGAATCACGGGAGATTTCTTCTGAGTAGGCGAGAGCCGATTTTTCACCGCAGACGGCCCGAACGCCAACGCCTATGTCCGTGTTGTAATGGCCCGTCTTAACGATGCTTTCTTCAAGCACATAGCCTTCTGAAACAGAGCGCTGAAAGTAGAAATCAGCGTAGTCAATGTTGTAACCGCTGAAAAGCGCAAAGGCGTCCTGAATGTCTTTTTCAGAAAGACCGTTGCGGTAGAGAAGGGTTTCGATAGCGGCAGAAGTGTTGTTATTCATATTTCACGCGATTATTCAGGGCAGGCAAAAGTGCTCTGACCTGACGGAGGAAAGCCGGATCGACGTCAGTGAAGCAAACGCCCGTTTCATGCCCGTTAAGAGATCCGACAACGGTCCCCCATGGGTCGACGGCACAGGAGTGTCCCCAGAAAGCTCGGCCGCAGGAAGAGCGTCCCGCTTGAGCTGCGGCTACCACATAACTAAGGTTTTCTATCGCACGGGCACGAAGAAGAACTTCCCAATGGGCCTTCCCCGTATTAGTTGTAAAAGCGGCAGGGAGCAGAAAACAGTCGACGCCGGTTTGACGACGAAAAAGCTGCGGGAAACGCAGGTCATAGCAAACGGCGAGGCCGATATGAATGTCTAGGCCGTTTTCTAGCGGATAGTTAAAAGAAACCGTCTTATGGCCCCCGACGTAAAGTTCGGACTCGTCGTAACGCTCCTGCTGGCCCTCATACGAAAATAGATGAATCTTGTCGTACCTTGCGGCTTCCTGGCCGAATGCGTCATACACCAGCATGGTGTTGGTGACGCGGTGTTCATCATCGGATTGAAGAGGAATCGTACCGGCGGCAACCCAAATGCCTAATGATTTAGCGAGCCCCGCCATGATCTTCTGTACCGGGCCGTCCTGATAGCGTTCGGCTGCATGAAGAACATCTTTCGGATCATTGCTCATGATCGTAAACATTTCCGGAAGCAGAGCGAGGTTGGCCCCTTCCCGGGCGGCTTTACGAATGAGAGATTCGGCGATCTGGAGATTGGCCCCGAGATCCGGTCCGGATGTCATCTGGCAGGTGGCAATACGTAACATGGTTCTTAACGTTTAATCTTGGAAACGACCGGATCTGACCAAGTGCCGGTCACTTGATATTCGAAGGAGAAAAGCTTACTCAAGGGATCTTTGAAAATCAATTGGGCCAGGAAACTGCCGATGCCGACGATCGGGTTTGCAACCGCGAGAGCCACAGACGCTCCTGCCGCATTGATGTCTGGCAGAACCAATAGGTGCAGATTCTCCGTTTCTTTCTGAGTGTTGACGTTGCCGTTAATAACAACGGTCGCGCTCCCTCCGATCATCGTCAGATCTTTGATGTTCATGAGGCCGTCTTCCAGCACCGCGTTGCCGCGGATGGTAGAGAAGTTGAAGCCAGAGGAGTAGAAGTCTCGGAAGTCAAGGGTCAGGTAGCGTGTTAAAGACTGCAGTGTCAGAAGAGACAATAGTTTGGCAGCCGGGCCCGGTTGGATCTTGAGAATTTCGCCTCTCTTCAGATCGATATTCAGTTCTCCGTCGAAGCTTTCGGTGTTAAAGCCGAGGGGAGTGCCGACCCAGGATAAATTACCGTTGATCGAACCGTTGCCGGACTTGACCAGATTCTGCATATCCAGGCGATTCAGCAGGGCGCCGAGGTTATTGATATTGGTATTGATTAAAAGATTCGTTTCGTTGCCGCCGTCGAAACCTTTCAGCCAGCTGCCGGATGAGCGCAGCTGCGCAGCGCTGTTGGAAAGATTCAGCTTTGTAATTTTCCAGAGCTGTCCTTTTGTTGACGGAGTGTTGCGTGCAACCAGTTCCAGCTTGCCTAAACGCATATTGCCGTAGGTTAAATCATCGATAACCGCATTGATTGCGGGCCAGCCGCCTTGAATTTGAACCGGCTTGGATTTTTCTGCGGCGTCTCTTGCAGAGCTCGGGATGAAGAGTTTGGAAATATGCGCGATGAGCTCGGGTTCCTTGCCGTTTTGAGCCTTCTTCCATTCCAGATTGGCATTCATCTGATTGCTGTTGATTGCGATCAGCAGAGAGTTCCCGACGGGTCGCCCTAAGAGCGAGAAGTTCGTTTGATTGAAATTGTCGATCAGCAGTTCGTCAATGTTAGCCTTGAGGAAGGCAATATCCGGCAGGACAACGGTTCCGGACGGTTTGGCATCCACTTTTAGATGATCAAAGACCGCCTGCCAGGCCTTCGCCGGAACCAGCGGCGCCTTCAAGGAGATCGCATAGCCGTGAGACGGCAATGTCGGCAGACTGCGGTTGCCGATGGCAGCACGTTTGATGTCATTATTCTGCAGGATAAATTCCGAACTCAGGAATCCCTCAATCATGATTCTGAGATCCGTGGCCTTGTTGTCTGTGACGATATTGAGGTCTAGAGGTGCAGACAAAGATGCCGGTTTTTCCATAGGAGGCGGCAGCTTGCTCTCCAAGCCGGAAAGCGAGCTTTTAACGTTCACCGTGACCTTTGGGCCGACGGTTACATTGACTGTAAAGGGCGTCTTGCCGCTCAGATATTTGTCTGCGGCTTTGGCAAGCATCGGAACCGGAATAACCTGCGGGAGTGCCTTAGCGGCGATGGTTCCGGAAGCAGAAACCTTAATATTGCCCTTATCGTCGGTGTCGAGCGTCGCTTTTACGGCATTGCCGAAACAATCGGCGGTAATGCCCGTGCTCGAAGCACCTTTGTCATTGAAGTTCACGACGCCGATGGCATGAGTCAAATCCGGAATCGAGAAATCATTGAACTTAACTGCATTATCTTTAAGCGTAAAAGCGCCGGAAACAGCAACTTCACCCGGACCGTCAAGGGGGATCTTCAGTTTGAGAGTCAGATCTCCGTTGCCGGTGCCCTCGGCCTTCTTGAAAAGACCGCCGGTGTAGCCGTCAACCGGAGAAGTCTTCACGTAAGACAAGAAACCGGGGAGGGCGCCGGACGCCGCTGCGTCTACATCCAACCAAACGGTATCCGCAGAGAAGGCGGGAATGTCGACTTGTGCATGCGTAAGCTGTACACCTTTATAGGTCCCGCGATCGGCAGTAATGGCCATGCCGTCGCCTTCAAATTTGACTACGCCGCCGACTTTTTCAAAGAGCGGCCAAATTGCTCCGCGTTTCGGAGAAGCCTTTGGATTGTCCAGAATGTTCGGATAGACATCGAGAAGGACGTCCTCGGCATTAACGGACACCAGGAAATGATGTTCTTTAGACTCATGGAAGGGGAACTCATGGAGCGGCCCCTTAAGAACGGCTTGGCCCCCGGTGGCTTTGCCCTCTAAAAGGCCGTACCGCAGCCAGGTGATTGTGTCGTTGCCGACAACAAGCGGCATGTATTTCCAAACGGCAGGGACGTTTCCGCGTAAAACATCGGCTTTAAGGTCTGCAGTTCCGAGGGGAGTGTTGTCGGCGTTAGTGTACGACCCATTGACCTTAACCGCAGCATCGGCGTTCTCAATCAGAACGTCCTTGAACTCGAGTGAAATGCCGTTAACGGTATTCCAAACCACGGTTCCTCCGATGCTGTCGAAATGGAAAGCGGCTGCTGGGAATAATCCCGGAAGAGCTACCGACGCGTCTTTTGTTGTGAGTACGGTGGTACCCACACCGTCTTTAAGGGTAATGTCGGCGCTGAGATTGATAAATCCCGGGAGCCACTGGGTATTGTCTTTGCCGGAGGCCCCGAAAGAGCTGAAATTACGCAGAGAAAGTTTGCCGTTGTAATGTTTGGGTTCGCTTGGCAGTCCCTGCCAATCTAAGTCCACATTAACGAGCGATCCGGAGAGCTTCCGCTCGGCAACAAAATCCTTAAAAGATTTTGGCAGCGGCAAAGAAGGGAGGACGGCTGTTAAACCTTGAAAGTCGAGAGCGTTGGCTTTAAAAGAGCCGCCGGTAAAGTTATCATCGCTTCGGTCTAACTTCAGACTCATATCCAGTGGCGGAAGTGTCTCCCCGGATTCCAACTCAAAAGAGAAATTGTCTGTAGAAAGGGCGTAAGCCTCGCCCGACATGTTCCCTGAGATCTTGCCTTTAACGAATTTCAGGCGTAGCGGCGCCAATTCTGGAAGCTGAAGATCTACATGGGAAAGAGCGCCGATAAAGCTGGCGGAAGAAGGAGACCATTTCACAAAGTTAGCCCAGAGAGAACCAGACCCGGTGCCTTTGTACTTTACGGAGAAGTCAGGCAGCCACTTGGCGAGTTCACCGAAGTTAATGAAGTCGGTCTGAGCGTAAAGTTCTGCATCCCAGTCGGCCAGTTTCGAGGGATTAAGGGCCGGCGTCTTAAAGAGCGCGCGAACGGTAATCGGAGAAGCAATTTCAGGCGGAAGCGTCAGAGTAAAGGCGAGCTGTTTGTCTCTTGAAGAGCCGTTGTAGCCGACGTTAACGTTAGTAACTTCAAGCGTTTTGGCGCTTTTCTGATCATGAACCAAAATCGTGCCGTCCTTAATTTCTACAGACTTCTGCTTGAGGAGAACCATTACATCGGAAGGCAGTTTGGTTGTGAGCGCCTGAGTCTCCGTCTCACCGGACATGAGCTTTTTGAGGTTGACCTTCCTGCCCAAGACGGAAAAGGACATCGGTGCCAGGCGCCGAACTTCGACTTTGGGGTTGTTTAACGTGACAGATTCAAAGATCGGAGTAAGGTTTGTTAAAGAACTGAGCGAAAGTTTTGCGGTAAGAGATTCAGCCGTAATCGGGTCCTTGCCCGGCTCTCCGAGTTCGATGTTTTTAAGTGTGATTTCCGGAGAAAGTCCCTGCCAGTCGGTATCCAAAGAGCCGAACTGAACGGGGATCTCCAGGACCTGAGATATCTTATTCTCGATCTTGGATTTATGGTCGTTCAGGTAAGGTGCAAGGCAGTAGCGCGCTCCGAGCCATGCGGCGCCGAGTGCAAAGTAAAGGATGACTAAGAACCAAAGAACGGTCCTCCAGGCATAGCCGAAAAAGCCTTTTTTAGGTTTTGTTGGTGTGGTTGACGTCTGTTGTTCGGAATTGTCCGTCATTTCGCGGATCCTTAAACTTTTTTCTGATCTTCTAAGTATCGCTCAATTTCCCATAAATAAACTCTAATATTGGAAGATAGACTCATTTTTAGCTTCCAAAAACAATATGTCTGCAGCACTCCAATCCTCCGATCTCTTTCCTAAAGTTCCCAGAGTTTCTCTCTCGGAAGTCCCAGAAGTCTCAGCTTATTTCAAAAACACGCTCCGAGCCATGTTCGGAGAAGATGAAGATAAAGTTCGGTCTTATGTTCAGGAAATTACTCAGATGTCCTGGACGCCCGAGAAAATGCGTGAGCGCTTGGCCGGGATCGAAGACGGAGAGCAGCTCAAAAGCGCAATGCGTCGTCTGCGCCGTGACGTGATGATGAGCCTTGTCGCACGCGACATTTCCGGATTGGCGAATTTAGAAGAAGTTGTCACAAGCATGTCCGATTTAGCGGAGATCACGATCGACCGCACAGTCTCCGTGTATGCCAAAGAGCTGGCGAAGCGATTCGGAGTTCCGCGCTCAGAAACCGGCGTCCCCCAGGATCTGATTGTGATCGGCATGGGCAAGTTGGGAGGTCGTGAACTGAATGTCTCGAGCGATATCGACCTTATTTTCTTCTACGATTGCGACGGAGAGTGCGGCCCTACGGCGGAATACCCGAATGTCCGCAAAATCATCAGCAACCAGGAGTTCTACGAGCGGCTGGCAAAGAAAGTTATACCGGCCCTTTCAGAGATTACTTGGGAAGGATTTGTGTTCCGTGTGGATATGCGCCTGCGTCCCAACGGAGATTCCGGACCGATCGTGGGCTCCAGCGACATGCTTGAAGAATATCTAATGACGCAGGGACGCGACTGGGAGCGCTTTGCATGGCTCAAGGGTCGTGTCGTCAACGGCCCGGTATTTGCTTCGGAAGAGGATTTCAACATCCAAAAGAAGAACATCAACGATATCGTTCGTCCGTTTGTTTACCGTAAATATCTCGACTTCGGCGCCATTAGTTCGCTTACCGATCTTCACGCCAAGATTCGTTTATCTACGCAGAAACGCGCCTTAGAGAGCCTGAAAGAAGGTCAGAACATCAAACTCGGACGCGGCGGCATTCGCGAAATCGAGTTCATTGCTCAGACATTCCAGGTGATCCGCGGCGGCCGCAACCCGTTCTTAAGAGAGCGCTCCACGCTGAAAGCACTTCAGGCGCTCGCTTCCGAGAACATCCTGGCAAAGGACAAAGCCGAGATGCTCTCCAAGATTTATGTGTTCCTGCGCAACATGGAGCACGCCCTCCAGTACGAAAACGATCAGCAGACTCAGCTTTTTGCGGCCGATCCGGAGCATCGGACAAGAATCGCGAAGATGCTGGGCTTTACCGTCGAAGACCTGCAGAAGCAGTTAGAGCTCTCGACGGAGTACGTAGCTGCGCGCTTTGATGAGATTTTCCAGACCAAAGAAGAGGTAAGCGAAGAGGATTGGCCGCTCGGTTGGGAGAACGGTGCTCCGGGGGCGCTTCCCGGCTTGGCGAAAGTGCTGGAACGAAACGGGTTTAAAGAAACCGAAGAGCTGGGTCAGCTCATTCTTAATCTCATGTCGCTGCGCGCTTTAAAGCTCATTAACGCCGGGGCTCGTCAGCGAATGATCACGCTGGTTAAAAATACGGTTGAGGGTAAGAACAAGCCTGAACACTTAAAACTGATTTCTCGGGAAGAACTCTTACGTCGCTACATCAAGTTCTACGAAGTCATTGCCGGTCGTCCGACTTATGTTTCCTTGCTTTTGCAGTACCCGCTTGCAGCGAAGCGTTTGGGCGACGTATTGGGCAGCGGTAAGTGGGCAGCCGAATATCTGAACCGCCACCCGCTGCTCTTAGATGAACTTTGGGATGAGCGGCTGAGTCAGATCGACGATTACACGCCGGTGGATTTCTCTTTCTATATCGAGCGTACGCGTGCGCGACTTGCGGATATTCCGGAAGACGATCAGGAAACCCGTATGAACCTCATTCGCGAAGTTCATCATGCCCGTTTGTTCCGCCTGTTCTTAGCGGATATGGCCGGACGCTTGACGGTGGAACGATTGGCCGACCAGCTCTCGGCTCTGGCGGATGCTACGCTTGAAATCGTCATGGAAGAAGTGTGGAAGACGGTTCCCGGACGTCACATTGAGCGTCCGAAGTTTGCCATCGTGGCTTACGGCAAATTGGGCGGTAAGGAGCTCGCCTACGCGAGCGATCTGGATTTGGTCTTCTTGTTTGAAGATGACGCTCAGGATGCAGAAAAGATCTACATGCGTTTCGCGCGTCGACTGATCAATTGGCTGACAGCGACAACCGGCTCCGGCGTCCTGTTCGACGTCGATATGCGTCTGCGCCCGAACGGGGAATCCGGCATGCTGGTCTCTTCCGTCGACAGCTTTGAGAAATATCAGAAAAACGAAGACGGCACGGGCGCCTGGCTTTGGGAGCATCAGGCGCTAACGCGAGCCCGCTATGCGGCCGGCGACCGAGATATCGGTGACAAATTCGAAAAAATTCGCATCGAAATACTCCGTCGCGAGAGAAACGCCGGGGAAACGAAGGCCGAGGTGCTCAAAATGCGCCAGCGTATGCACGACGGTCACCCCAACAAAACGGAGCTTTTTGATGTGAAGCATGACGAGGGCGGCATGGTGGATGTGGAGTTCATTGTTCAGTATCTTGTGCTTCAGTACTCCTCTAAATTCCCGCAGCTTGTCAATAACTTCGGCAACATCAAGATGCTGGAGATGGTCTCTGATGCCGGCTTGATCCCGAAAGATCTGGCGTTCGAGGTTTCCGCGATTTATCGCAAATATCGCCGTATTCAGCACGAGTTCCGCCTGAACTCTCCGAGCGTCCCGGTCCGCGTTCCCAAAGAAGAGTTTGCGGAAGAGGCACAAAAGGTTCGCGCGCTCTGGTCGCTCGTTTTTGGTCCGTCCGAAGGTCAGGGGACCTAAAAGCGACCTAAGCTAAAAAGCAGTTTGAATCTGCTATGCCTATGAGTCTCGCTGCTTCCGAATACCGTGCTCCTTGGTGGCTGCCCGGCGGCCACCTGCAAACCATTGTGCCTGCCGAACTGTTTCCGAAGGCCAAGGTGATCTATCGCCGTGAAATTTGGAATACGCCGGATGACGACATCATTGCCGTGGACTGGTCAACGCCCGAACCCATTGATCCGAAGGCGCCGATTATGGTGCACATCCACGGATTGGAAGGCTCATCAAACAGTCACTATGCCCGTGCGCTGATGGCGCGCTGCGGCCAAGGGGGTGTGCGCGGCGTGGTGATTCACTACCGCGGCTGCGGCGGTGTCACCAATAAAAAACTTCGAGCCTATAACGCCGCAGATGCGGCTGAGCTAGACTGGGAGTTTGCCCGGCTGCGTGAGCTCTACCCTGAAGCTCCGATCTATGCGATGGGCGTCTCGTTGGGCGCCAACAATCTGCTCTTCTGGGCCGGTACCCGAGGCGAGGACGCTGCAAAACTGGTTTCAGGCATCGTTGCAGTCTGCGCGCCCCTCGATTTGGTGGGTTCAAGCCACGTTATCCGCATAGGATTCAGCCGGATTTACGACCTGAATTTCATCTCGACGATGAAGAAAAAAGCACTCGCAAAAGCCAAACGTTTCCCGGGCGTGTTAGATGTCGAGAAAATCAAAAAGATTCGCTGGCTCTGGCAGTTTGACGATCTTTTTACGGCACCGATTTTCGGCTACAAGGACTACATGGACTACTGGACGAAATGCTCGAGCAAGCCCCATTTAGGCGGCATCCGATTGCCGACACTGGTGCTTAATGCCAAGAACGATCCGATCGTGGGAAACGAAGTTTTACCGATGATTCAAGAAGTTTCCAAGTTTGTGACGTTAGAATATCCCGCTGAGGGCGGCCATTGCGGGTTCCCTCGCAAACCGAACGAAGGAAGCCTCGGATTTCTGCCGACACGCACCTTCGATTTCTGTTTCCGCGGCCGCTGATGTCTCTAATTTTCCCCCGGTATGTGCAGCCGGAAACGGAGTTGAAATGCCTTTAAGAAGTACCAAAGACTATTCAGTCGGAATCATCTACTTTATCCTCTTTATTCTGACCATCCCGGCGATGAACTGGGTGGTGATGAATGTTGGCACGGTTTGTACTGCTGACGGTCCCTGTCTGATTCCTGTCTGGCCCGGTATCATGGCCCCGAGCGGCGTGCTTATGGCCGGCGTAGCTCTGGTGCTTCGTGACGGACTGCAGGCCAAACTCGGTGTCCGCTGGTCGCTGTATGCCATCATCATCGGCGCAGCGCTTTCCGCACTTTTCTCCGAACCGTCTCTGGTCCTGGCTTCCGTGATGGCCTTCTTCTTCTCCGAACTGGCCGACTTGGTTGTCTACACACCGATGCGTAAGAAATGGCCGGCTTGGGCCATTATGGCAAGCGGCTTGGTCGGCTCCATGGTCGACAGCGCCATCTTCCTTTCTCTGGCATTCGGCTCTATTGAATTCATCTTCGGACAGGTTCTGGGTAAGTTCTGGATGTCTCTTGCCGTGGCGCTTCTTATCGGGTATCTTCATAGCCGCCGCGCCAAAGCGGTCCAAGACGAAATTCTTTCCCGATAAGTAGATATGACAGAAAAGAGCCCGAAGACTGCGGTACTCCTCATTAACCTCGGTTCCCCTGACGAACCGACCGCTTCGGCGCTCAAACCCTACTTGCGGGAGTTTCTTTCCGATCGACGGGTGGTCGATTTAAATCCGATTTTTTGGCAGACGCTGCTGAATTTGGTCATCCTGCCTCGCCGCAGTCCTAAGTCCGCAGCGCGCTACGTTCAGGTGTGGATGAAAGAGGGCGCTCCTCTTAAGGTCTACACCGACCGCATTGCCGATAAGCTGCGGCAGCGTTTTCAGCAAAAAGCCGTCGACGCAGACGTGTTTGTCGGCATGCGTTACGGCAATCCTTCACAGGTCGAAGTCTTTAAAACCATCCACAATGAGCACGGTTTTGACCGTGTCTTAGTGCTTCCGCTCTATCCGCAGTATTCGTCTTCCACGACGGCTTCCGTTTTCGATGCCGTCTCAAAGGCAATGCAACAAATGAAAAGCCACCCAAAAGTGCGCTTCATTCGCGACTATCACACGCATCTGCTGTACATCAAGGCATTAGCCGATCAAATTCGCGATCAATGGGCAAAGGTCGGCCCGCTTGGCAAGAAGGGCCGATTGATGCTCTCCTTCCACGGCATGCCGGTTCGCTACTGCGAAGAAGGCGATCCTTACCCGAAACAAGTTCGCGAGACAACCGATCTGCTGATTCAAGAGCTCGGCGTAGATCCTTCTAAAGTCGTGCTTTCCTACCAATCCCGTTTTGGCAAGGAAGAATGGCTCAAACCTTATTCCGATGAGACGGCCCGTCATTTAGCTCGAGAAGGCGTGGAGCGGCTAGATGTTATCTGTCCGGGGTTTCATACCGACTGTTTGGAAACGATTGAAGAGATCGGCCTGGAACTCAAAGAAACTTGGTTTAAAGCCGGAGGCAAAGTCTTCCATTACATCCCTTGTTTGAATGATTCAGAGGCGTCGGTTTCCCTAGTTGAGAAGATTGTCGAAGAAGAACTGCTTCATTGGCCGGAATAAATTTGTTACCTTTTTCGTTAAGTTTGGCGAATAAGGGAAAACCCTTTATATTTCAACCAATAGGCGGGTATTTTCCCGCTAGGTCATTTAATTTGCTACGTAACTTCACTTCCTAATTTGCTTAATTCGGGTGGCGTTACTTCCTGAAGCTGAGAGGTGTTCTCATAATGATGTTCATCGAAGGTTGAAAAAGGATCGGGCGACCCCATATCAACCATTAAAGGGCTCCGTTAGATCGGATCCTGATTTCTGAAAAAAACTTGAGGACAGTTAATGCAAGATAACGAATTAAAGAACGGACAGACCGTCCCACCTCAGGACGAAGCAGCCCAACAGGCTCCGGCAGATGCTCCGGAACTCCCGGACTTAGATTTATCTGCCGAATTAGCGAAGGCCCAGGCTAAGGCCGCGGAAAACTACGACCTTTATGTCAGAGCAGTCGCCGAAGCAGATAACACCCGCCGCCGCGCTTCTGAAGATGTTGCTAAAGCCCGTAAATTCGGCATTGAAAAATTTGCAGAATCCATGCTGCCGGTCGTAGACAGTATGGAAAAGGCGCTTGAGGCGTCTGCAAATGAAAAGGGGCCCCTCAAAGAAGGCCTTGAGATTACCTACCGTCAACTGCTGAGCGCACTGGAGCATAACGGGATGAAGTGTGAAAACCCTGTGGGTCTCAAATTTGATCCCAACACAATGCAGGCGATAACCATGGTGAAAGATCCTGCAGTCCAGCCGGGCTGCGTCGCAACAGTGTTTCAGCGCGGATGGAAAATTGCCGATCGAGTTCTTCGTCCGGCGATGGTGGCAGTCGCTCAATAAGACTTGTTTTTTCAGGAAACGACTCAATATAGAAACTTAACAGCAGGCAGCCCTTCTGCCGGCAAGTGAGGAAATTCAAAAATGGCAAAAATTATTGGTATTGACCTTGGTACAACAAACTCCGCAGTCGCGGTCGTTGAAGGTGACAAGGTTCGCGTGATCGAAAACAGCGAAGGTGCTCGCACCACACCTTCCGTCGTTGCATATCTTGAAAAAGAAGTGCTTGTCGGCGCTCCTGCAAAACGTCAGGCTGTTACGAATCCTGCCAACACGCTTTTCGCGATCAAGCGTTTGATCGGCCGTCGCTATGACGACAAGGAAGTTCAGAAAGACATCAAACTGATGCCTTACAAGATTATCAAGGCTGCCAACGGCGACGCCTGGGTTCAGGTTCTCGGCGACAAGGATCTGGCTCCGCAGCAGGTTTCTGCTGAAATTCTTCGTAAGATGAAGAAGACCGCCGAAGACTACCTCGGTGAAGAAGTTAAGGAAGCCGTTATTACTGTTCCGGCTTATTTCAATGACTCTCAGCGTCAGGCTACTAAGGACGCCGGTAAGATCGCCGGTTTGGATGTCCGCCGTATCATTAACGAACCGACAGCCGCTGCTTTGGCTTTCGGTCTTGATAAAGGCGGTAAGGGAGACCGTAAAATCGCTGTCTATGACTTGGGCGGCGGCACATTCGATATCTCCATTATCGACTTAGCCGATGTTGACGGTGAAAAACAGTTTGAAGTTCTGTCTACCAACGGTGACACATTCCTTGGTGGCGAAGACTTCGACCAGAGAATCGTTGACTACGTCATCAAAGAATTCAAGAAAGACACAGGCATTGACCTGAGCCAGGACGTTTTGGCTCTGCAGCGTTTGAAAGACGCCGCTGAAAAGGCCAAGATCGAACTGTCCAGCCGTCAGGAAACAGAAATCAACCTGCCTTACATCACTGCTGATGCAACAGGTCCGAAACATCTGAACATCACACTGACACGTTCTAAGCTCGAAAGCCTCTGCGAAGATCTGATCGAAAGGACGATCGAACCTTGCCGCAAGGCCCTGAAGGACGCCAACGCTACTGTTGAAGATATCTCCGACGTCATCCTCGTTGGCGGTCAGACACGTATGCCGGCTGTTCAGGAAGCTGTTAAGGACTTCTTCAAGAAGGATCCGCGTAAGGACGTGAACCCGGATGAAGCAGTTGCTATGGGTGCTGCTATTCAGGGTGCTGTTCTGTCCGGTGACCGCAGCGACGTTCTTCTTCTCGACGTTACACCGCTTACCCTCGGTATCGAAACCCTGGGCGGCGTGATGACTCCGATGATCAAGCGCAACACCACGATCCCGACAAAGCACTCTCAGGTGTTCTCTACTGCCGAAGACAATCAGCCTGCCGTAACCATTAAGGTTTACCAGGGCGAACGTGAAATGGCAGCTGACAACAAACTGCTTGGCGAATTCAACCTTGAAGGCATCGCTCCGGCTCCGAGAGGACTGCCGCAGATCGAAGTGACATTCGATATCGACGCCAACGGTATTCTCCATGTTTCTGCTAAGGACAAGGCAACAGGCAAGGAAAACCAGATCACGATTAAGGCTAACTCCGGTTTGAGCGACGCCGACGTCGAAAGAATGGTTGCCGATGCTGAAGCCAACAAGGAAGAAGACCGCCGCCGTGCCGAACTGGCTCAGGCTCGCAACACAGCCGAATCCAGCATCCATCAGGTTCGTAAGACCCTGAAGGACCTCGGTGAAAAGGTTGACGGCGCTGACCGCGCTGCCTGCGAAACAGCGATTAACGACCTTGAAGAAGCCGTTAAGGGCGAAGACAAGGATCTGATCACAAAACGTACTGACGCCTTGATGGCTGCTGCTCAGAAGATCGGCGAGAAGCTGAATCAGCAGCAGGCACAGCCGGGTGCTCAGCAGGAAGCTCCGAAGTCTCAGAAGAAAGATGACGATGTCGTCGATGCCGACTTCAAAGAAGTCTAATTCTGAAACTTGTTAGACTGTAGCTAACGACAATGAGGCCGCTTCCGTAAGGTTGCGGCCTCATGGCGTAGATAAAGAGACGAAAATAAGGGTTTTTACCCTATAACCGAATTCCGTAAAGAATGGCTGACGAAGTAGATTTTGATTATTACGAGGTACTGGGAGTCTCCCGTACTGCTACTCAGGAAGAGATCAAGAAAGGTTATCGCCGTATGGCGATGAAGTATCACCCTGACCGCAATAAAGGGGACAAGCATGCCGAAGAAAAATTCAAACAAGTAGGCGAAGCCTATGAAGTGCTGAAGGATGAGCAGAAGCGCGCGGCTTATGACCGTTACGGCCGTTCTGCGTTCAACGGCGGAGCCGGAGGCCCCGGTGCCGGCGGATTCGGGGGGTTCGGAGGTTTTGATGCTTCTCAGTTCGGCGACATGGGCGATATTTTCTCCGAGATTTTCGGCGGAGGACACGCCCGCAGCTCCGGACAGAATAAGCAGATGTTCCGCGGTGAAGATCTGATTTATGACCTCGATATCACGCTTGAACAAGCCGCAGAAGGCTACAAGACAAAGATTAAGGTTCCCTCCTGGAGCAAGTGCACAGCCTGCGGCGGATCCGGTGCAGAAAAGGGCACGAAGGTAGAAACCTGCCCGACCTGTCACGGCAGCGGTTATGTCCGCGCCGGCGCCGGCTTCTTCCAGATTCAGCAGACCTGTCCGCGCTGCCACGGAACCGGCAAGTACATTCCTCATCCCTGCCACAAGTGCCACGGCACCGGTATGCAGGAAGAGAAGAAAGAACTCGAGATTACGATTCCCGCCGGTGTGGATGACGGCAACCGTATGCGTATTCCCGACCGCGGATCGCCCGGACAAAACGGCGGCCCCGCAGGCGATCTTTACATTCGCATTCGCATCAAGCCCCATGACATCTTTGAACGTGACGGGCAGGATCTGCACATGGAGATGCCCATGAGTTTTGTGACGGCGGCGCTCGGAGGTGAACTCGAAGTCCCGACGTTAACGGGCAAAGCCACATTGCGCATTCCCGAGGGGACTCAGTCCGGAAAGACCTTCCGCTTGAGAGGCCACGGCATCCGTAGTGTTCGCAATGCTGAGAAGGGCGACCTGTACGTTCATACCACTGTGGAGATTCCGGTAAATATGACGACTGAACAGAAGGACATCCTGAGACAGTTCGATGCGTCGATCAATCACAGCAAGAAAGATCATCACGCGCCGGAAAGAAAAAGTTTCTTCGAAAAGCTCGGCAAGCTCTTCAAGTAATTCGCCTCTGAATTAATAATTCAATCCCGATTTTGACTTACCCGTTGAAGTCGGGATTTTTTCATCATCAAAAAATTTTTGTGAAAAAGATTTGCAGACTAAATTCGATTCAGAACACCGAAATCATGGGTGAAATCAGGCGTTAGGTGTCTAAAACCTCCGTTGATCGATTTCCGTCCCAAGAGAGATATTAGGGCAACTATTCCTCTTTTGTAGACTATAGGACAAATACTGTGGAGCATGAGTTTACTTATGAGAAGGCCTTCGTTTGAGGTATTCTCACATTTGTCGACGAAAAAAAAATACATAACACATCATGCTGAAACGAACAATCCTCAGCCTTATATGCATCTTAGGCCTCATATCCTGTTTAACCGCATGTAATGACAAAGAAGCAGTCAAGCAGAAAGTTCAAGCCATCCAAGTAACAACGCTTAAAGCCGAACCTACCACTCAGCCGTATGTGGCCGAAGTGTTCGGGCAGACGGAAGGTTCTAAAGCCGTGATTGTTTATCCTCAAGTGACTGGTCCCGTGCTGCAGCGGCACTATGCTGAAGGACAGAGCGTCAAACAAGGCGATGTGCTCTTTACGATTGATCCGGCACCTTTCGATGCCGCTAATCAGAGCGCAGAAGCGTCGGTTATTCAAGCGCAGGTGGAACTGAAACAGGCGGAGAGAGAAGCCAAGCGATTTGCAGCTTTGCGCAAAGTTAATGCTGTAAGCGAAAAAGAATATTCAGACCGCATCAGCGCCTTGGAGTCCTGTAAGGCAAATCTAGCGGCAGCAAAGGCTAAAGCGCTGCAAACCAAAATTCAACTTGATTACACGTCGGTTAAAGCGCCTGTGAGCGGAATTGCCGGCAGGTCTTTAATCAATCCCGGAACACTGGTAACCGCCAACAATTCGGCCTTAACCGATATTACACAGGATGATCAACTTAAGGCTCGCTTTTCTTTAAGCGATAATGATCTGCACGGATTCACGATCACCGAAGACTCTCCAGTGAGTGTGGTGCATGAGAAAACAGGCGTGGAAGTTCCTGCGCGCATTAATTTTGCCGCTACTCAAATCGATCCTCAGACGGGTACCCGTTCGCTAAGCGCGGAGATTGAACGTTCTGCTGAGCTGCTTCCGGGACAATACGTGACGATCCGTTTGACGCTCGGCACACAGAAGGGCGTTTATCTGATTCCTCAATCGGCGGTGCGCCAGCTGCCCGACGGAACTTACAGCGTCTATTTATACAAAGACGGTGTCGCGAGGGCTCAGTCTGTGACGGTGGGTCGCTGGTCAGGCAAAGATTGGATTATCACCTCCGGCCTCAAATCCGGAGATCTTGTGATCATTGATCAGATCCAGAAACTCAGAGACAAGGCCAAGGTGGCCTTAAACCAAGACAAGAAAACCGCTTCAAAGCCGACTGAAAAATAACTTGCGATAGGTGAACCGAAATGCTTTCTCAATTCTGTATTCGGCGGCCGATTTTCGCATCTGTCATGTCGATTTTGATCGTGATTGCGGGTCTGCTCGCAGGACGTGTCCTGCCGATGGGCCAATATCCTGACATTACGCCGCCGGTTGTTTTTATTTCAACTTCTTATGAAGGGGCAGACGCACAGACATTGGCTAAGACAGTTGCTGCGCCAATCGAGGATCAGCTCTCCGGTGTTGAAGGCCTGCTTTATTACGAAACTTCCATCCGTTCGAACGGAAATGTTCGTATTACCTGCACGTTCGAAGTCGGTACAAATCCGAACGACGCGATGCTGGAGATCAATAACCGCGTGCGATCTGCAGAAAGACGGTTGCCGGAAAGCGTTCGACAGAACGGCGTGAACGTCCGTAAGCGCAGCGAAGAAACGCTGATGATCGTGCCGTTTTATTCTCCGAATGGCACTCTAAAACCGATTCAGCTCGCTGACTACGTGAATCTGAACGTAGTGGATGCAATCAAACGCGTCCCCGGCGTCGGTGACGCAGACGTTTTCGGTAACGCACAAAGCGCGATGCGTATTTGGCTGAATCCGAAGAAAATGGCTCAGCTCGGCATTACGGCCATCGATGTGCGCAAAGCGATCGAAGAGCAGAACAATCAGTACGCTGCCGGTAAAGTCGGTACGTCTCCGACGACTGATGATCAGCAGCTGGTTTATACGATTCGCACAAAAGGTCAGTTGCTGACACCGGAAGAGTTCGGCAATATCACCGTCCGTTCGCGCGGTGCTGACGGTATTGTTCGCATTCACGACATTGCCCGGGTCGAAGTCGGAAACCGCAGTTATGAGGCATACAACCAATTAAACGATGTTCCGAGCGTTACGTTTGCTGTTTACCTGCAGACAGGCGCTAACGCCATGCAGACGGCTGTGGATGTCAAAAAGCGGCTTCAGGAGCTCTCCAAGAACTTCCCGGATGATATCGCTTATGTGATTACGGACGATAACTCAAGATTCGTCGAGGCTGCCCTTAATGAGGTGGTTCAAACCTTACTGGAAGCCGGTCTTCTCGTGCTTTTGGTTGTGTATCTCTTCCTGCAAAATTGGCGCGCGACCCTTATCCCAATGCTTGCTGTGCCGGTTTCCTTGATCGGTACCCTTGCAGGTCTATGGGCTCTGAATTTCTCTCTTAATACTTTGACGTTATTTGCGATGACGCTGGCCATCGGTATTGTGGTGGACGATGCGATCGTCGTGCTTGAAAACGTCGAACGTATTATGGAGACGGAAAAGCTCAACGCTTTCCAGGCTTCTCAGAAGGCCATGAAAGAAGTAGCCGGAGCTCTGGTGGCTATTGTGCTGGTGCTGAGTACGGTTTTCACACCGGTCGCGTTCTTAGGTGGTATCGCCGGTGAGCTGTATCGTCAGTTTGCGGTGACCATCGGTGTTTCTGTTGTGCTCTCCGGCTTCGTGGCGTTAACGCTGACGCCGGCTCTGTGTGCTATTTTGCTCAGAAATAAGAGCAAGCCTTTCAAAATCTTCCGGCTCTTTAACGACGGCTTTGAGCGCTTCAAGCTGAACTACATCAAGGGTGTGTCCTTTAATCTTCGCCATCGCTGGTTTACGGCTGCGATTCTTGTCGCTGTCACCGTCGGATGCTGGGAGTTCCTGCAGATCGTTCCGACTTCTTTCGTTCCTCGCGAAGACCAAGGCATTTTGCGCGTGGCGATTCAGCTGCCGGAAGGCGCGACTCTGAACCGTACCGGTGTGGTGGTCACAGACTTGAGTCGAGAAATCCGCAAGATCCCCGAAGTTGAGAACGTTACTGCATTGGTGGCAAACGATACGATCGCAAACGATACGAAATCCAATGCCGCTTCCCTGATTGTTCAGTTAAAACCCTGGGATCAGAGAACGCGCAGTGCAGAAACGATTCGCCGTCAGCTTCAAACGCTGGTGAACGCACGCACGGATGCCGTGGGTCAGGCTGTGAATCCGGCGCCGATCCGCGGCCTGGGTCGTGCCGGCGGTTTGGACTTCTATATTCAATCCCGAGAATCGGACAATCCGCTTGAACTGCAGCAAGTGGCCGAAGATTTCCGACAGCGTTTGGTTGCAAAACCTGAAATCAGTTCGGCCCGCTCGATGATTCAGGCGGATGCACCTCAGCTCTACCTTACGGTTGATGAGGCTAAGGCTCTGGCAATGGACGTGGCTATTTCGGACGTTTATGACACGCTCGGATATTTCATGGGCGGCAAGTACGTCAACGACTTTACGCGTATTGGAAAAATCTTCCGCGTCATTATTCAAGCCGATGCTCCGTACCGCATGACACCGGAATCCTTAGGTGAGCTTTATGTCCGTTCTGATACCGGGAAGATGGTTCCTCTTTCGACGTTGGCCCATGTGGAACGCACTTCAGGCCCGGAATCGTTGAAACGAGAAAACGGTTTCTTGGCTGCGTCTATGAACGTTAATGCGGCGCAGGGCTATTCCACCGGTGACGTGATTCAGGCTGTGGATGCCGAGAGCCAATATCTGCCGAGCGGCTACTACGTTGACTGGACGGGGCAGGCCTTCCATGAAAAACGTATCGGAAGTTCTTCGGCCGCTGCGTTTGCCTTCGGCTTGATCATTGTGTTCCTGATTCTTGCCGCACAGTTCGAGCGCTGGTCGCTTCCGATTGCCGTTGTAATGGCAGTGCCTTACTCCGTGCTGGGTGCGCTTGTAGCGACGTATTTCCGCGGTTTCTCGAACGATATTTACTTCCAGATCGGCTTGCTTGTGCTGATCGGTCTGACGGCTAAGAACGCCATTTTGATTGTGGAGTTTGCAGCCCAAAAGATGGAAGAAGGAATGGAGGCAAGGCAAGCCGCGCTCGAGGCTGCAAAACTCCGTCTTCGTCCGATTGTGATGACCTCAATGGCCTTCATCTTGGGCGTCATTCCTCTAGCCACAGCAACCGGCGCTGGTGCAGCAGCCCGTCAGTCCATGGGTACAGGCGTTTTGGGAGGCATGCTGGCAGCTACGTTCATCACGACGTTCTTTATTCCTGTCTTCTTTACATGGTTCGTTTCTAAGAAGATAAAAGCTCGTCGATAGTCGACAAGAAAGCTCTGCCTTACACAAACGGCCGGGATAAGATTTTTGGAATTCTTGCCTGGCCGTTTTATTTGAATCTGGACAGATTTAATCGATCACATATCTGCTTCAAGGATTTCGATTTCTTTACGGAAATTACTGAAGGCAGTAATCGTATCGGGATCAGACGGACCGTCTTTTTGGAATTCCGATTGGATTCTTTCTGTTCGATTCAACACATACGCCTTAAGCGCAATGAATTGAGGGAGAAGAGGCAAGCTCGTTTCATACTCGTCTTCAATATTCGCTAGTGTTCTCTGCATTCCGTACGTCTTGAACATTATATCGACTAGGCGTATGAACTCATAAAGAAATTCTCTAAAAGGCATGACATGAGAGGCAAGAAGTTTCTCATCGTGGCCGTACAAATCTGAGTCTGCATCATAAAAAGAAACTTCGACGTCAAAGTCATCTTCTTTATCTATTTCGAGTCTGCGAATAGCCCAACGGTAACAGTCAGATTCTTCAGACCGATGAATGCTGTACTCGCAAGCGACGTCTTCTTTGTATTTAATGGAGTACCTAGAGTCCTCTTTTTGGTATCGGAAATAGATATTCTGAGGAAAAGGAACAGGGCAAAATTTGGTCAAATTATTAAAGATTTCGTAAAGTGTGGAAGTAGCCCACACAGTGGATATAAAGGCACTTCTCTCAATTTCAAAGAATTTCACGTCGATGCACAGCCATCCAATTGAAAACCGCGTTATTTTCATTGTGAAGTTTTTTATAGCGCAGTCCGTTGTCATTAGAGGGTTCCTCCCATGGAAGAACATAATGGATCTAATTGTTAACCGATTGATAACTGAACGAAAATGTCGAGCGAACGGAAGGAAGAAGAAACGTTCTGTGAAGAGAATACTCCGGACGTTACGGAGCTGAGGAAAAATTTATCGCTGAGGCAAAAGAAGCCGAGTACCGAAAAAACGGCTTGCATGTAACCCTGGACGAGTGCTTGGATTGGTTAGATCTCTTGGGGACAGACCACGAGAAACCGGGTCATCAAGTTCACCGCTAGTCAGAAGCTTCGGATTTCGGTTGAACCGGTTCCACAAAAGAGAAAAGCCGTAGCGAACTCTGAGTCTCGAATTTTGCTGCGGCCTAAATTGTCTAGGGTTTCAAATAGCGATTATTTGATGTATTGGTCTTCCCACTTAGCCATAGTGCCGTTGTCCTTGATGGTCTTCATCCAGTCATTGACGGCAGCCTCAAGTTTCGGATAACCCTGTTTCATCAGGATACCGAAGTGATTTTCTGTAAAGGGTTTGTCGACTAACGGAGCGGCAACCTTAGGATTGTCCTTAGCATAGCGGCGAGCTTCCATGGTTTCGGTGATCATGACATCGGCTTTTCCTTCACCGACTAAGCCCGGAATCTCGGCGTTGTGCTCATGCATCATGAGCTGAGCTTTCGGAGTCATTTCCTTGGCAAACTTTTCGTTTGTGCCGCCCGGGTTGTACATGACGCGAACAGTCGGCTGGTTGACGTCGTTCAATTCTTTGAACTGACCGGCCTTGTTCTTAGTAACGAGAATGGTTTTGCCGAAGGTGAGGTAGCCGTCGGACATAGTCATGACTTTCTTGCGGGCGTCGGTAACGGTAATACCGCTCATGGCAACATCAAATTTATCGGCCATCGTGTCGGCCTGCAAGGTCTTCCAAGTTGTCGGAACATATTTGAGTTTGACGCCGAGGTACTTAGCTAAGGACTGTGCCATTTCTGCGTCAAAGCCTTCGTATTTTCCGGTTTCTTTGTTAAGGTAGCTCATCGGCTTGTAATCGCCGGTAGAACCGACTAAGAGTTCGCCGGAGACCTTAATTTGTTCTAAGGAGCGGGCCTCTGCCATGCTGGCGAAGGCAGCAGTCACAGCAGCTAAGGATAAAACCAAAATGGAAGTGACAAGTTTTCCGTGCTTCATTTTTATAAGTTCTCCTAAACGAGGTTTGATCGATTCAGTATACGACTCAAAACCATCTAAAACAAAAATAAATCCCATCATTTCAAAAGAATTCGCAAATATTTCCCGTTTTACTTACGACGAATGGGAACGTAAGGCCTTTTAGTTCTAAGGTTAAAAAGTATAAAAAATTTTTGAGATGCTATTTTATCAAAAGATCTGAATAATCAAATAAATGCCAGTCTCTCGAATAAGAAGCATGCAAATAATTACCCCATTCAAGACGTTCGATGACTTGTCGCATAAGGCCGCTCGGCTGATCATCAATGGTGAGACGTTTTTGAGTACGAGGATGAATGAAGCTGATTCGACCGCAGTGGAGTAGGAGGCGGTCTCCGCCGAAATATTCGGCAAGGACACGGTTAAGCGGTCCTTTGCCGTAAGTCGCATCTCCGATAATGGGATGCGCGAGATGTTTGAGGTGGCGTCTTAACTGATGACGTCTGCCGGTGGCAAGCTCAAGCAGGACTAAAGAGAGGCGAGTGGTATCAAACTTGCCGGAAGAAACGGGAACCTCTGATTCAGCCACTCTGTGAAGGTAAGAAAGCGCGTCCTGTGCTTCTGTCTTTTGCACACGTAGATAGGGATCGACGGGAGGCTTCAGCGCATGGCGAACCTCAATATCCTCTGGTGCCCAGCCGCGGACGACCGCGTAATAACGCTTGTGAAAGGTCTCATGAGTTTGCTGACTCAGTGCCGAAACTATCTCCCTGTTGAGCCCGAACATCAGGATTCCGGAAGTGCCTCGATCCAGACGATAAACCGGACTCACGCGTCGGCCGATCTGATCTCGCAGCAACTGCAGTGCAAACTCGGTGTCGCCGTTGGCAATTTCCGTTCGGTGCGTCAGCATCTTTTCCGGCTTGGAGACAACGACAAGGTCTTCGTCTTGATAGAGGATTTTCAGTACGGTCATGAGCGGAAAGTTCGGAGAAGGAAGCGCCGGCAGAGGGATCGGTAAAAAATAAGGACTCGATTCTAGCGAACCGAGTCCTAAGAAGAAAGATGAAACTAAAGCATCAAATTAACCGCGGATCAGGAAGATGCCGATAATGACCCACAGCAGGAGGAAGACTGTATCGATGCTCATCAGCACGATCGGTGTCCAGCCGACTTCCTTCAGTTTGCCCAGAGAGGTCTTTAAACCAAGGGCAGAAATGGAAATCAAAATGAACAGTCTGGAGATTTCGCCGAGTGTGTTGGAGACATTCGTCGGAATGATTCCGGTGCAGTTCAAAGCGGCCAGAGCGATGAAGCCGAGCAGGAACATCGGAATGTTCTTGTACCAGGGCTTGGCTTTCTCTTCTTCAGTGCGATGTGCCTTAGAGGAAAAGACAAACATGAAGATGATGAGGATCGGGATCAGAAGAGCGACACGAATCATCTTCGTCAAGCTCGCGATTTCCAGTGCGTCCGGGCCGATCATGGCGCCGGCGCCCACGACCTGTGCAACGTCGTGAATGGTACCGCCTAAGAAGATGCCGGCATCGATGTGGTCAAAGCCGCACCATCCGGAGATGAACGGATAAAGAACCATAGCGAGGGTGGACAGGGCGGTAACCGTGACCACGATAGCAAGCAGAGCCTGCTCTCTTAACTGCTTATGGTTGAATGTGGCAGCTAAGGCAATAGCGGCAGACGCACCGCAAATAGCGGTAGAGGCGGCAGCCAGTGTGCCTTCGGTAAGCGGCCACTTAGAAAAACGGGTAATGAAAGCGCCGAAGAGTAGTGTGGCAAACACACCGCCGATAATCATGGCAAGCAGGGCCGGAGACAGGAGTCCCAGCTGGCTCGCGGTGATTTTGGCACCTAACAGGCCTACGCCCCATCGGAGAACGGTTGTGGAGCAAAAATGAATACCGGCAAGCGTTCTCCGGTCCTCTGAGAGGAAGTGGAAAGCCATACCGATTAACAAAGCGAACAAAACAGCAGGACCGCCGTAGTGCTCAGAGACGAATAGTGAGGCAGCGCCGATAATGACGGCCATAAGTGTTCCGCGCCAGCGCGTTTCCAGCCAGTGTTTCAAACTCACTTTTTCTGTGGTCATGTTTTAAATTTCTCTTGTGTTCCATACGAGCCACACAATGGTGCGCTCGTCATGAATGTGCGGGAGCACCTTCTGACGGACAAGAGTGTGGTACTCGTTCAGCCATTTCTTTTCGTCGGGCTGCAGCCTTTCCGGAATGACGGCAGAAAGGTCTATCGGACAAAGAGTTAGTGTTTTGAATTTCAAGAAACGTCCGAATTCATTTTCTTCTGCGAATTCGGTCGCCACTAAATTTTCAATGCGGATACCCCAGCGGCCGGGACGATAAATACCGGGTTCATCACTGGTCACCATGCCTTCGGACATTGCTGTCTCTTTCGAGATAAACGCATCGGAACGAGGGCTTATCCGCGGGTAACTAATCCTCTGCGGCCCTTCGTGAACATTAAGGAAAAATCCGACGCCGTGGCCCGTTCCATGCCCAAAATTAGCAAAATGTTGCCAGATCGGTTCACGCGCTAAGGGATCTAATAATTGTGAAGAAATACCGTCGGGAAATACGGCCATCGCAAGACGTATGTTTGCCCGTAATACGGCGGTGTAATCTTCTTTCATCAGATCGGTTGCTTTCCCGATCAATTTTGTGCGGGTGATGTCGGTCGTACCTTCGGGAAATTGAGCTCCGGAATCAATGAGAAGGAAGCCGTTATCCTTAATCGGGGCGCCTCCGGACTTATCGGGTTGATAGTGGGGGAGTGCGGCGTTGGAGCCGAATGCAGAGATGGTTTCAAAGCTCAGAGAAATATATCCCGGAAGAGATTTTCTGAAGAAAAGGAGCTTGTCGGCGAGGGACTGCTCCGTCATTTCTTCTTTGCCCAAATTGCGATCGAGCCAGGCAAAGAATCGCACCAAGGCAACCCCGTCTTTGATCATGGCGTCAGATATCAGATTGATCTCTTCGGGCGTCTTGAGTGCTTTCATGCGTTCAATAGGATTAGGCAATTCCAGCTGAGTGATCTGCTCCGGCAGGTGAGACAGCAAAGACGCATTGATTTCTTCCGGGTCAGCCAGCACCGTTCCTGAGGAAAGAGAGGCGAGCGTCTTGCCGACACAATGGTAAGGAGCTAAAGCAACACCGTCCCGGAACAATAACTCTCTCAGATTGGCAGGGACTTTCTCTTCGTTAATGAAAAGCGTTGCAGTGCCCTTGGACGGAATCAAGGCGTAGGCGTAGAAGACGGGATTGTTTGGAACGTCGGATCCGCGGAGGTTAAAAATCCATGCGATATCGTCGAGCTTCGAAGTAAGCAGATAGTCCGCACCTTCTTTTTTGAGAACCTCACGCAGAGCGGTAAGTTTCTGTTCTCGGTTTCGCGGGGAAACTGTATGGTCAAAGATCGGCTTTTCAGCGCGTTCCGGTCTTTCTTCCCAGATGGTTTCTTCGGGCGTCTGACGAACCAGCGAGAGATGAAGATGTTTCTCGGCAAAAACTCGGGCGTAATTCTTGGCGTCTTTGCCGGAAATCAATTCGGAGTTGATGCCGACACAGTCGTTGGCCATCAAGTGCGCGGCAAACCAGTCGGCAGACTCCGCGGCGTAGCCTTGGTTGAGTTTAACGAGTTCAATGCCGGAGCCCTCGAGCTGCTGCTCGGCCTGAACCCAGTAGCGGGAGTCGGTGACAAGCGCTGCGGCGTCCTGAGTCACTAAGAGAGATCCTGCAGAGCCCGTGAAGCCCGAAAGCCACTTGCGGAAGGCATAGTGTTCATCCACGTATTCGGAAAGATGAGGGTCTGCCGTCGGGACGATCCAGCCGTTGAGACCGTGATCTTTCAAAAAAACACGTAATGCAGACACTCTGCTGCTGATAGAGGAGTTCACTGAAGCCTCCGCAATGGAAAATTAATAAACTTTGCGAATCGTTGCCGAGAGCGGAGTGCCGCTTTCGTCGTTTTCAATTGTCTGGCGGCCGATGTGCATCTTCTCAACGCGCCAGCCGGCGTCGCGCAGTTCGTTCAACGTTGCAACGACGTCCAAGTCGGGGCATTCAAACGAGAATCCGCCGAGTTTGGTGCCGGCGGTAAAAAGTCCCGCACCCTTGCATACCGTTTCTGTACGCAAAGGAGCATCCAGCAGCGGGTCAAGTCCGGCGCGATCGACGTGCGGAGTAAAGGCAGAATGCGATCCTGTGGAAGAACATCCTGCTAAGGCCAACGCAGCAAGCGCTGCAGCAGTCGAAAGTAAGCGTTTACTCACCATTTAATTTCTTATCCAAAAGACGACGATTGGTCATGCGCAACGCATGTTCGGTGGTTTCCCAGTCAATGCAGGCATCAGTGACGGAGACACCGTATTTAAGCTGAGACAGATCAGCAGGAATCTTTTGATTGCCAGCGTTAATGTTGCTCTCCAGCATGACGCCGCAAATCGATTTGTTGCCGTTGACAATCTGGGTAATGCAGTCGTTCAAAACGAAGGGCTGCAGGTCGGGATTTTTCATGCTGTTGGCGTGCGAGCAGTCGACAACGATGCGGGAGTCGACGCCGGCATCCTTGAGGGCTTTCTCGGCCAGCATCACGCTCACGGTATCAAAGTTCGGACGTCCGCCGCCTCCGCGGAGCACTAGGTGGCTGTAGCGATTGCCTTTGGTCTTGATGATAGAGCTTTGGCCGTTTTCATAGATACCTAAGAAGTAGTGGCTTTGGCGGCTGGCTTTGACGGCGTTAATCGAGCTGTCCAGAAGGCCGTCGGTGCCGTTCTTAAAACCGACCGGAGCGGACAGACCGCTCGCCATTTCTCTGTGGGTTTGACTTTCGGTTGTGCGCGCACCGATGGCATACCAGCTGACGAGTTCGCCCAAGTACTGCGGACCGAACGGGTCCAATGCTTCGGTCGCAACAGCCAGACCCATCTCATTGATTTTGATCATGAGCTCACGGGCCTTGAGCATACCCTTTGCCATATTGAAAGAGTTGTTCATGTCCGGGTCGTTGATGTCCCCCTTCCAGCCGACGACCGTTCTAGGCTTCTCGAAATACACGCGCATGACCGGGAAGATTGTCTCTGAGATGTGTTCTGAGAGTTCGGCTAAACGCTGAGCGTAATCCAGGGCCGCCTTCGGGTCGTGAATGGAACAGGGACCGGTAATGACCATCAAACGGTTATCTTCTCCCGTCAAAATCTGCTTGATTTGATTTCTGCTCTTGTTGACGTTCTCGGCAGCAGCTTCGGTAAGAGGCGCCATCTTTTTGATCTCAGCCGGTGAAGGCATCGGCGCGAAACCTTCAATATTGATGTCTTCCAAAGAAAAACCGGCTTGTTGCTTCACTTCGTTTAATTTCGGAGTTTGCATAAACAACCACATTAAAAAATCGGCCGAAGCGGCGCAAGTGTCAGGCTTCGGTCATAAACAAAACAAGTATCCTTGTCCGATTATAAGAAGGCGACCGAGGAAAAACTCCCGAGGCCGCCTAAAAGTTATTGCTCTAGCAAACGGGAAAAGCCGTGCAATGCATAGCTATTGCCCACGGGCGGTTCTGCGACGGACAGACGGTTTACCGTCGGAGCGTTTGAAGCCGGCCGGTCCGTTTCTTCTTGGTCCGGGTCTGCGGTTTTTGTTCTGAGGCTTTGTCGGAGCAGAAACCTTCCAATCGGAGTAATCCAGTCTCGGGAAGTCAGACAAAGGCAGCGGCTTCTTGATGAACTTTTCGATTGCGGCAAACTGCGGCAATTCCTCCGGAGAAACCAGCGAATAGGCTTCGCCTGCTTCACCGGCACGTCCCGTTCTGCCGATACGGTGAACGTAGTCTTCCGCCTGCTGAGGCAGTTCGTAGTTGACGACCTGAGGAAGTTTTTCAATATCTAAGCCGCGGGCTGCGATGTCGGTGGCGACCAAGATCGGCAGCTTGTGCTCTTTGAACTCTCTGAGCGCTGTCGTTCTGGCGTTCTGAGATTTGTCGCCGTGAATGGCTTTGGCGACCAGGCCGTCTTTGAGTAGATGGCGAACCAGCTTATCTGCGCCGTATTTGGTTCTGGTAAAGACCAAAACCTGGTCCCATTGGTTATCGACGATGAGATCGCGGAGTACGGTGTGCTTATCGGCTTTCGGAACTCTGTAAAGGGTTTGGCGAACCAGCGAAGAGTCCTTATTTCTTTCGATTTCAACGGACTCAGGCTTGTTCAGGAATTCGGAGGCTAGCTTTTTAATTTCCGGCGAGAACGTGGCGGAAAAGAGCAGTGTCTGACGATCCGGAGGAAGCGCTTTCAGAATGCGCTTTAAGTCCGGAAGGAAGCCCATATCCAACATTCGGTCGGCTTCGTCCAGAATGAGGATGTGCGTCTTAGATAGATCTGCAAAACCCTGGTTCATGAGATCGAGCAGGCGCCCCGGTGTCGCCACTAAGAAATCCAGCCCTTTGGCGATGGCAGCCTTTTGCGGATTGATGCCCACGCCGCCGAAAACGACGGCAGAGCGTACACCGAGGTCTTTACCGAGAGAAAGAATGGTTTCTCCGACTTGTGCGGCAAGCTCTCGAGTCGGAGTCAGAACTAAAACACGAGGAACACGCTTTTGATAAAGCGTCGGTTCTTCGATGATCTTCTGCAGCATCGGCAGAACAAAAGCAGCCGTTTTACCTGTTCCGGTCTGAGCGGCTGCCAAAAGATCGTATCCCTGTCGAACGAGCGGGATGGCTTTCATTTGAATCGGAGTCGGCGACGTAAAACCGTTGACTTCGATTAGCTTTTCTAATTGGGGTGCAAACCCAAGTGTCTTAAAAGAATTCGACATTCAATGAGTCCTCTTTGAATTCGTTGCAGTGTAGTGCCAATTCAGTTCTCAATCTGAGGGATTACACCAATAGGGGGAACCAAGTGAGCCTAAAATCTAAGAATCATTAGTGAAGCGCCAATGGGAGGCGATAACGATGTTTGGTATTGACACTCAAGACATACAAGACTTAAAGATTGTGGACGTCAAAGTCGGAACAGGTGCTGAAGCAAAGCCCGGTGAACTCGTTCGTGTTCATTACACAGGCTGGCTCGAAGACGGTACAAAGTTTGATTCCAGCGTTGACCGCAACGAACCCTTCGAATTCCCGCTCGGTGCAGGATATGTTATCCAGGGCTGGGACCGCGGCGTAGCCGGTATGAAAGTCGGCGGTGTTCGCCGTTTGTTTATTCCGTCTCAGTTAGCCTACGGTGACAGAGGCGCCGGTTCTGTTATTCCTCCGAATGCAACATTGATTTTTGAAATCCAGCTGCTCGGAGTTAAAGACAACGGCAAATGGCAGCTTGAAGAAGATGTCATCACTCCGGTGTCTGCACCTGATGTGAAGTAGCAAGCTAGATAAGGTTGCAACAAGCCGCTTGGATGAGAAAGTCTGAGCGGTTTTTTTGTGCCTGCGTATTTCTGAGTCTCAGCAAGCAAAAATCCAAAAGTTACGTTGCACGCGACAACCTATTCTTCTGGAATATATTTTGAAAAAGTAGGCTCTTAGGAAAAACAAACGCCTGCCGGCAGAGTAGCTGTCTGCTGACAGGCGAGAATTTTTCGATTACAGGAAGGCGTTGTGCTCTTTCTCGTAGCCGATGGAGGTCCCAGGTCCGTGGCCCGGATAGACAATTGTGTCATCCGGCAAAGAGAAGAGCTCGGAGCGGATCGATGTCACAAGCTGTTCATGACTGGAGAACGGGAAGTCCGTTCTGCCGATGGATTCTAAGAAAAGCGTGTCGCCGACAAAGACGCACTTTTCTTTCTTGAAGTAATAAGCCACAGAGCCCGGTGTGTGTCCGGGAACACTCAAAACTTTGCATTCAAGTCCGGCAAACTCTGTCTTATTTCCCGGCTCAATGCTGACGGATTCAAATTTAGGGACAGCAGGAAAGCCGGAAGATCCGCCCTGCCCAAGAACTGTGGAAGCGATGACTTTATCTTTTTCCGGCGTATAGACCGTAGCGTGCGTTTCGGCAGCTAAAGCGGCAACGCCATAAAGATGGTCAAAGTGCATATGCGTGATGCAGATTGCTTTCAGCTCTAACCCGTGCTCTTTGAGATATTTGCTCCCGGGAGCGGGGTCTCCGCCGACATCAATTGCAACAGCTTGGCCTTCGTAGCTAACGAGATAGCAATTGGTTTCTAAGGGGCCGAGAGGAAAAACAGCAACAGACATAATGCGCCTCATAAAACAAAGTGTTTTGATTATAGGAAGGAGGCGATGTTCACTAGCGCGTGAGAACCTCACAACGGACGCAAAGAAAAAGCCTCCGAGATGGAAGCTTTTAGAGCGATGAAAATTTTGAGCTAGCAGCGAACAGCTTCGAAACGATGTTCAGGACTGAGGATCTGACGCTGCTCATCAATGAGAGGAAGATCAAGAGCACCGCTGTCCATATGAGAAACTAATCCGTAAAGTGTGTTGACGGCAGCTTCTAAAGCGTCTTTGGCTGACTTTGTTTTGAGGTAAGTGCCTAAAGCGACGGATGAGAAGGTATCGCCTTGTCCGTTAGGTGTCGGTTTTCGTTCCACAAGAGGTGTTCTGACGACCCAGGCATCATCCTTGGTAATGGCTAAAGTCTCGACTGTATCTTCGGGAACGTCCGTTGTCAGCAGGCTTGTCACGAACGTGACACGGCAACCCTTGTCAGTAAAAAGCTCGCGCGCAGTGTCGACCGTTTCCTGGCGGCTTCTCATCTTCCGTCCGCTTAGTAGCTCCAGTTCAAACTGATTCGGTTTGGTCATATCAGCCAAACCATTGAGGAAATGTTCTTTCATGAACTGCGGGATATCAGGACGCACAAAAACGCCGGTATCCGTGTCGCCCATCACCGGGTCGCACAGCCAAATAGCATCGGGGTTGGCGGCTTTGATTTCGGTGGCCAAGTCCAAGACGATTTTGCCGATGCTGGCATCACCCAAATATCCTGAAAGCAGCCCTTCAATCTTAGGCATGAGACCGCGCTCCCGAATGCCGAGAATAATGTCGCGGATGAGCTCGGCGGTAAAAACCTGACCGCGGAACGTCGGATGGCCTGTGTGATTAGAAAATTCAACCGTGTTGACAACGATCGGGCTAAAACCCAAAAGCTGCAGCGGGAAAACGGCGGCAGAATTACCGACAAAACCGTATGCAACGTGAGATTGGATCGTTAACACATAACGAGACATTGAATCCTCCTAAAAACAGCCTAATAGTCCCATAACTCCCCCAATCATAATTAAAAGAATGAGGGGAACATGAGTTTTCCAAACAATAATTGTGACGGCGCCGGCCCAGGCCCAAACCCGCCAATTATCAAGCTCGTTTCCTAAAAGAAGGTAAGCAGTGGCAAATAAAAGCCCTACGGCAACCGGCGCCATGCCAGCCTTGTAAGATTTAACAAATACTGAGGAAGCGTGCTCGCGAATGTATCGTCCGGCAAGAACGGCAATCAGCGAAAAGGGAATGGATGTGCCGCCGAAGGTGGCAAGCGCACCTAAAGGACCGGCCGCCGCCCAACCGAGCACAGCCGCGACCAGTACATTCGGGCCGGGCAGGGACTGCCCGAACGCAACCGTCTTGGCAAAGGTCTCCGGAGTCAGCAGTCCTGCCGTATCCACAAGGTAGGAGTACATGCCGGGGAGCGTAGCCATGAAGCCGCCGATCGCGATCAGCGAAAGCAACATGAAGTGGAAGAATAGTCCGGCAAATAAGGCAGGTGTCATGACTGAGCGCTCCTTTCCTTAATGAATTGGTACCACGCCCAGAAGGAGAGAGGAATACCGACAATCGGCAGAATGTAGACCATCGAAATCTTCAGTACGCCGACGGTGATGAATGTGATGACTAAGCCAAAAATCCAGACCGGCGGCGTGATGATGTTTTCTTTGCAGTTGTAAAGCAGCTTCATTGCGGCGCCGGCCACCATCCCTGAGGCAGATGCGGCCATACCGACAAGAGCATCGGATACCCATTTGTTCTCTGCGTACTGTTGATAGAAGACAAAGACGGAGAGCATGAGCGTCGCCGGAAGCGTAATCATGCCGAGAAATGAAGCCAGCGCGCCCCTCCATCCGAAGTGTCGGTCGCCCACCATGATGGTCAGAATCATGATGTTGGGTCCCGGAAGGACTTGAGAAACCGTGAGGAGGTCAAGAAACTCGGACTGCGTGAGCCATTTCTTTTGGTCGACTAAGAACTGCTGCGCGATAGCGGTTGAACCGCCGAAGGCCTGCATAGCCATCAGCGTAAAAGAGCAAAACAGATCCCAACAGTTTTTTGGTTTATTAGGTGCGGAAGTTTTATATTTCTCGGTAGAGGTCATAAGAATTCAGCCTTTTTTCAGCCATTCTAAGCGTCAAAAAGGCTGTAACCTCTTTTGCAGGAATTTAACGAGGCCGGATGCCGATTTCGGCAAAGAGGGCTTTGGTTTCGTCAACGGGCAGACCGATCACGCCGCTGTAAGAACCTTCGACTTTTTCGACGAATTGACCGGCTAATCCCTGGATCCCGTAACCGCCAGCCTTATCAAAAGGTTCTCCGGAGGCAATGTAGGAGTTGATTTCTTCGTCGGTGAGCGGGCGGAAGGTGACAAACGTCTTAGTCAGAGTTTCTCTTGGCTTTCCGCCCTTATCGACCAAACATACTGCAGTCAGAACTTCGTGTGTTTGACCCGAGAAATCTTTGAGGAACTCAAAGGCTTCCTTTTCGTCTGCCGGCTTGCCGTAAATCTTGCCGTTTAACGCAACCGTGGTATCAGCGGCAAGGACGGGAAGCAGCGGATCGCGTTCGGTTTCCGCCACTTTGCGGCCCCACTTGGCCTTTTCGCGTGTGACGCGCGCCACGTAGTCCTCGGGAGATTCGCCGGGCAGGACGTCTTCGTTGACGGAGTCGGATGTTTTGCTGAGAAGAATGCCAAAGTCAAAGCCCGCATCTTTCAAAAGCTCCCGTCTGCGCGGCGACTTGGATGCAAGATAGAAAGCCATAACTTAAGCCCGATGATAGGGATGGTTGTGGAGAAGGGACCAGCTGCGGTAGATCTGCTCTAAGAGCAAAACGCGAGCCATCGCGTGCGGCAAGGTCAGGGAAGAGAGGCGAAGCGTAAAGTCAGCCTCGGCTTTGAGTCCCGGATCGATACCATCGGCGCCCCCGATGATGAAGGCGATTGGGCGTCCCTGGTCGCCCCAGCGGTTGATTTGTTGGGCGAGCTTAGTGCTGGTCGGGTCTGCGCCGCGCTCATCCATGATGACCTTGATGGCATCCTTCGGCAGGGCGGCTCGAATCCTTTCCGCTTCGGCTTGCATCACTTTCGGGATGGTGCGCGTGTTCCTGTCTTCGGCTTTGACGGTCTTTAATTCGAGCTTCCAATCCGACGGAAAGCGATGCAGATAGTCTTCGCATGCTTCATCAGCCCATTTGGGCATTTTAAGACCGACAGCAACGACGGAAATTTTCATAGCAATTGATTACTCAGAATCTTCTTTGTTTTCATCCTCAAGAAGCTTCATACGGACGGGATGGCCGCCCCAGAGTTCCTCAAGGTTGTAATAAGCACGAAGAGCCGGCTGCATGATATGAACGATGGCGCTTCCGCAGTCGACCAGAACCCATTCGCCGGTCTCCAGACCTTCGATGCCGACGGCGTCTCCGCCGTTTTCCTTAACTTCCATGAAAACATGGTGGCCTAAAGCGCGAGTCTGACGATTAGAGTTGGCGGTTGCAACAATGACGCGCTCAAACAAAGCGGTCTGCTTAGAGGTGTTGAAAATCTTGATATCTTGTGCCTTGACGTCTTCAAGGGCGTTAACGATCACTCTCTGTAACTTACGAATATCCATAAAACTTTCTCTTGTTTAGTTAGCGGTTAATTGTACTCAGCCACGTTCTTTTCAACAGCAGAAAGTCTTCTTTTCTAGCTGGAAAACACAAAATTATGCAAATATCCGTGGATTGAGTTTTCTTTTTCTGAGAGATCGTTTTTTAAAATTTAAAAGATTTGAACTAACAACTCTACGAGAAAATGTTCCTGTTTTGGCCGAGCCTCATTCTGGCAGTTTATGTGGTTTGCAGCGGTGTTTTGCCGCTTAAGATTCATTGGTTTTGGAAACTTTTATCCGCAGCGGTAATCTTTCTGATTTCTATGAAGTACATGGCCTACACCATGAACGGCGGTACGTTCTTTGAGCCCGCAGTCAAGGGCGCATGGATGCTGACTTGGGAGGCATTGTACGGAGCACTTATTCTTGCGGCGTTTTTGCTTTTGCTGAAAGACATCTGTTCTCTCGGACTTTGGCTGCTCGGCACTTTCGGCGTAAAGACCGGCTTTAGCTTCAATCGGCTCGTCTTCATTGTTCCGATTTTTATTGTTTCTGTTGCAGGCGGCTTTTGGGGTATGTATGAAGGCATCAAAGTGCCTGAGGTGAAGACTGAAACGATTGTCTTTAAAAATCTTCCTGCTCAATGGAAAGGAACAACGATCGCCTTGCTGAGCGACCTGCACGTCGGGCCTGTTCAGCGCAAAGAATGGCTGTCCGAGATCGTGAAAAGGACCAATGGTTTAAATCCCGACATCGTGATGATCACGGGTGACTTTATCGATGGTCGGGTACAAAAACTTCTTCCTGAGCTTGAGCCTTTGAAGCATTTAAAGTCCAAGTACGGTGTCTATGCCGTACCCGGCAATCATGAGTACTACTCCGTTTATAGAGAATGGGTGGCGGCGCTGCCGACGCTCGGCATTAAAGTCTTGCGCAACGGCAGTGATGTACTGACTAAGGACGGTGCATCGTTAGTGGTCGGCGGAACGACAGACCTTGGTGCGTCACGTTTCGGAGAAGAGCCGCCGAACGTTGAAAGGACGTTTTCCGGAACGAGCCCCGAGGATTTCAGAATTCTTTTGGCGCACCAGCCAAAGACCGGTTCCCTGACAAAAGAGAAATTTGACCTCCAGCTTTCCGGACACACGCACGGGGGCCATATCTTCTTTATGTATCCGATTCTGGCCTATTTCAATGACGGCTTAGTGAGCGGCTTCTACGATCGAGGCGCAAGGAAGGTTTACGTGACCAACGGCTCCGGACTATGGAACGGCTTCACGATGCGCGTTGGCGTCCCTTCCGAAATTACATTCATAACTTTGGAATGATGACTACTTGGGATTTTTTGGAGGCCTTAAATTAACCGACGGAGACTTGACTCGGAAGCTGTCCGAAAAATTTTTTATAGTCTCCGGAAAACTGAGCGAGGCTCGAGTATCCAACGCTAAAAGCAGCTTGGGAAACGCTCCTCTTTTCAAAACGGAGGAGCCTGTCTGCCTCGTGTAGTCTCAGTTGTTTCTGGTATTGGAGTGGTGTTGTTCCGGTCAAAGCCTTAAATTGTCGGTTGAAACTCGACAACGAGAGATTAGAGGCATCCGCCAGTCTCCCGATTCGAATACTCTCTTTGTAGTCTTTTTTGAGAATGTCTATCGCCTTTGTGATTTTCGAGACACGGGAATCCGGCGAAACTATCTCTAACGCCCAACTGCCTAAATCTGAGGCAAGAAGCCTCAGCATGAGTTCCTCGTAATACAGTCTATCCAACGGAATGCCGTTTTGCTCTTTCTCTAAGAGGCTGCTCATCCGTGCGAACGCGAGAAGAAAATCGTTGTCTGCCTGAGATACGGCCATAGCAGAGCTGTCGGCCTCCTCAAAAGCATCGAAGCCGTACCGTCGTGCAACATCCGAGAGAATCAGGGGATCGAGCGTCAGCATGATGGAGAGGAACGGTCTTGCAGAAGAAGCTTCCTGAACAATAGTCCTCGAGGATAGGCTTAAGTTCGTTATGACAATGTCGCCGGCCGTGTAAGTAAAGGATTTGTCGGCAATGTAAGTCTTTTTAGTGCCTTGGAGGTAAGGTTCGTTGAAAGAGAGTTTTTGGCCTTGCTGTACTCTGCGGACAACATTGAGCTTGGGGACGGTCGTTCCTAGAAAACCTGTTCTTTTTCCGGCTTCTGTGATGACAGAAGTTCTAAGGTGGTCAAGGATTTCTTCTTTCGACGGTCTGAGTATCGACATGGAACCTCCTTGACAGAAATTAGTAAAAGAATGGCGAAGATTTGATAGAGCCTATTTTCCTTGATTTCTAAAATTTTTACATGGTTAGAAACCAGAAACGACAGGTTAATTCACGGTATTACGACCTTTGTTTGGCCTTGTTTCTGGGTGGAAACAAATAGGAGAAAGCAATGAAGAATTTGGTTCTGTTCGGAATATTCAGCTTGGCGGCGCTCAGCGTGAGTGCTCAGGAGTTGTTGATGTCCGAGCCGCAGGATGACTGGGTTCATTACAACACGAGTCAATACGGCGGCAAAATCAGTGAGAAATACACTCAGGGTTCAGTCCTTGAAGCCGTCCAATCCGGTAAGCCCCTCCCTTACGGTTCTGCCGTCGTCGGAATCGAATATGAGGACGAAGGCGGTCGAAAAGGACGCCTGATTCGCTTCATCCAGATGGAAAAGGTCCCTGACTTCGGAAAGAGTGTTCCTCAGAGCTACCGCAACGGGGACTGGCAGTATTCTTCATTTACGCCGCAGAAGCGTTTAATCACGGATGATCCGGTGCAGCGGTGTATGTCCTGTCATAAAAGAGCCGCGGATACGGAATTTATCTTCGGGTTCGATTCTATGAAAGCGTTTTCGGAGAACCGATAATGTTCGGCAGAAGAATTTTCCTGCTTGGAGCAGCCTACTTCATGGTGGGCTTTACGAGGCCGTCTGGGGCAGCAGAGTCGAGAACGTTGGTTGCTTTTTTTAGCCGACTTCCTGAAATGCCTTTCGGCGCCGACGCTGTTACTCATGCTACGGCGTCTACAGGAAACGTGGAGGAGGCAGCAAAAACGATCGGAACGCTGACCGGTGCTGACCTTTATGCCATTCGGTCATCAAGAAAATATCCCGTCCTTCATCGACAGAACTCTATTGAAGCAAAGAAAGAACTTGACGAAAATGCGAGACCGCCACTGAGCAGTCCGAGCGTTGACCTGTCAAAGTATTCAACCGTGTTCATTGGGTTTCCGATTTGGTGGTATGAGGAGCCGATGATTGTGCGCTCCTTCCTTGAAAAATACGACTGGCAGGGAAAAACGGTTATACCTTTTTGCGTATCTATGGAGGTTGGAATCGATCGCGCAGAAAACAATATCAAGAGGTTTTGCAAAGGCGCAAGAGTCTTATCCGGGAGGCGCTTTGAGAGCGGTCAGACCGTTCGTCCTGATGAAATTACAGCGTGGCTGAAGACAATCCAAAAGGAGAACGAATAATGAAAAGAAGAATATTTTTAGGAGCATTAGCGATGGCATCAGCAACAGCACCATTATTTGCCCAGCAGGAGAAGTCTGCCTTTCCTGTAGAGATCAAAATCAGTGGGAAGCCCTACCAAGCGGTCCTTTTCGACAATGCCACGGGCAGAGCGATTCGGTCTCAGCTTCCTCTAAAGATGAAAATGGCAGACCTGTACGGCCGAGAACTTTGCTATCGATTCAGAGCCCCGCTTCCGACGGACAACGTTGCTTATACAAGGTATGAGGTCGGCGAAATAGTCTATTGGCCGCCTAGACACAGTTTTGTGATCATGTATGCACAAAACGGAGAAATGTTTGATATGCAAAAAATCGGCAAAATCCTCTCACCGTTGCCTACTCATTGGTCGGGAGATGTTGAAATCGAAATTACAGCCGGAAACTGATTAAACGGGGAGCAATCGGCAGTTGAGGACTAAATTCCTTTGCCGCCTTCTCTCGGCAGATAAAGGTCGTGAGAAAGAATGTATTGATGTACGTCGGCAGTGAGTCCCGGAATCGTTTGAGAGCGAGCGGGCTCTTCAAATAAAGCTTTGCGAATAGCAGTTGAAGAGTACGGCGCCGGCTCGCTTCTTGCAAGTACGATAAGACCGTTAGGCGCCGGATTCGAACCGAGGTTCTGAACCGGAATTAACGGGAACTTTCCTTCATAAGGATCGTCGCCCAATTCACCGTCGCGCGTAAAAATTAAAAGATTGCACAGGAGCGGAAATTTTTCCCATAAGACCCAGGTCTTGAGATTTTTCCACTGGTCTGAGCCCATGATGAAATAAATCGGGATCTCCGGACCGAACTCTTGCCTGAAGGAATAGAGCGTATCGATGGAATATGAGGCGCCGGTGCGCTCCAGCTCTCGTCGATCGACAATAAGTTTGTTTTGGTATGGTGCAAGCGCCATGCTCAGCATGGCGGCTCGATCTTCTTCAGAGGCGCGGGCGGTTTTCTGCCAAGGACGCGTCGGAACAAAAAATACCTTATCTAGATGGCATTGTTCCAGCGCATCGAGCCCCATTTGAATGTGGGACTCGTGCACCGGATCAAAGGTTCCCCCGAAAACGCCGATTCTCAATGAGAGGCTCCTTTGAATTCGAGCTCGGTCGAAATCATTTTCTTAGGTCCGAACTCAGGATCGGATTCGACGGCAAAGAAACCGTAGTGAATGGGCTGGGATTCTTTATTGGTTGCAAACCAATAACGCCAAGGAGAATCTTCCTCGGCAACACTGGGCTCAGGGATTTCAAGTTTTTTGATTTCTCTGGGCTTCAAATTAACACCGAGGCGGAAAGGTCCGAAAGCCACATTAGAAAAAGCTTCCGGCAGTGCAGGACAGAGTTCGCCTTCAGTGGTGACAGCTTCAGCCTTAGCTTCGGTAACCTCTCCGCGCTCACCGATGATGAACCAAATGTTCTGTCCGATGACTTCGGGAGGAGGAACTTCATCCTCGACGGGCTTTTTCTTGGCCTTTTTCTTAGGCTTCGGTGTTTCTTGGATCGGAGCGGAATAACAAAGGTAGTCCGTACGATCGGGCAAGTGATGCAGACTGCCTCCGAACGCTTTAGTCACAACGGAAAGGGGCGTGACGCCGAGCACAATCGGAAAGTCTCCGAACTGAATGACAGAGGCGGGATTCTGCTCCAATGTGAATTGCGGAGTGGATAAGCCTTCGGGGTAGTCAAAAGGTTTAGGGGTCGGATCGGCCGGAAACGGACCGGGCAGGGGCGAGGTCGTTTGTGCAAATGCACAGGCACAAGCCCCGAGTCCGAGCGCTGCGATAAACGAAAAAAGTTTAGGGTGGCGCATAAAGTAATAATTAAAGTGCTCTGTGACCGATGTCTTTACGGTACTGCATACCGTCGAAATGAACTTTGTCCAGAGCTTTGTATGCCTTGTCACGGGCCTGATGCAAATCGTCACCGAGCCCTACAACGCAGAGGACGCGGCCGCCGCTGGTGACCAGTTCGCCTTTACCGTTGAACTTGGTGCCGGCGTGGAAAGTGACTGTGTCGTCGCCTTGGAGCTCAACGCCGGAGATAACGTCGCCTTTTCTCGGGGCTGCCGGATAGCCTTTGGAGGCCAGCACGACGCCGAGGGCGCAGCGAGGATCCCATTCGGCAATGACCTTGTCTAAAGAGCCGTCAATACCGGCTTCAATCAGCTCGGAGAAGTCGCTCTTTAAGCGAGACATGATGGGCTGGGTTTCCGGATCTCCGAAGCGGCAGTTGAATTCCAGCGTCTTAACCGTGGGTTTCCCGGCGGCATCTTTGCTGATCATTAATCCTGCGTAGAGAAAGCCCGTAAAGACGATACCGTCTTTCTTCATACCTCTGACGGTCGGATAAATGATCTGGTCCATGACCATCTGATAGATCTCGGGCGTTACGACCGGAGCCGGGGAGTAAGCACCCATGCCGCCGGTGTTGGGGCCTTCGTCGTTATCGAGAAGTCTCTTGTGGTCTTGGCTGGTGGCCATCGGAAGAACGTGTTCGCCGTCCACCATAACGATGAAACTGGCTTCTTCGCCATCGAGATAATCCTCAATGACAATACGGGCGCCGGCGTCACCAAGTTTGTTGTCCTGGAGTATGAAGTCGACGGCTTCGTGCGCGTCTTCTTCCGTCATCGCAACAACGACACCTTTGCCGGCGGCTAAGCCGTCGGCTTTGATGACGATCGGAGCGCCTTTGTGGCGGACATAAGCATGAGCGGCTTCGGCATTCGTAAAGGTTTCGTATTCGGCTGTCGGGATACCGTGACGCTTCATGAAGGCCTTAGCGAAGTCCTTAGAAGATTCCAGCTGAGCAGCTTCTTTGGTCGGCCCGAAGATCTTTAAGCCGCGGTCGCGGAAGATGTTGACAACACCCTTGGCGAGCGGAGCTTCGGGGCCGACGACGGTGAAAGCAATATCGTTGGAAGCAGCGAAATCGGCGAGTTCGTTCAAGTCGGAAATAGCCAAATTTTCAAGGTTCGGTGTATTTGCCGTTCCGGCATTACCCGGAGCAACGTAGACTTTTTCAACTCGGGGAGATTGGGCTAAGCGCCACGCCAGGGCGTGCTCACGGCCGCCACTTCCGATAACCAGAATCTTCATGGGAACTCTCTAAGTTTTAAGGTTGAATTGAGTAATTATTCAAAGACAGCGGTGGTGTAAACCTCAGAGACGTCATCGAGGTCTTCCAGAGCGTCGATGAGACGCTGCATACGTTCTGCGTCGTCGCCGGTAAGAACGGTTTCAGAGTCGCTCTTCCAGGTAACTTCAGCAACTTCGGGTTCCCAGCCTTTGTCCGTGAAGGCTTTGTGCAGAGCTTCGAAAGCGGCCGGATCGCAAGTGACTTCGATGGAGCCGTCTTCTTCGGTAACCACATCATCGGCGCCGTTATCAAGAGCGACTTCCATGACGTCGTCTTCTTTCAGTCCGGGAGCAAAGAGGAAATAGCCGCAGTGCTTGAACATGAAGGAAACGCTGCCGTCTGTACCGAGGTTGCCGCCGTTCTTGGAGAGGATATGGCGAACGTCTGCAACAGTACGGGTTCGGTTGTCCGTGGTGCAGTCGATGATCAGAGCTGCGCCGCCGACGCCGTAGCCTTCATAACGGATTTCTTCGTAGTTGGCGCCTTCAAGCTGACCGGTGCCTTTCAGAATGGCATTTTTAACAGTGTCTTTAGGCACGTTGGCTGCCCGTGCTTTCAAGAGAGAGAGTCTCAGACGCGGATTCATGTCCGGGTCTCCGCCGCCTAAACGAGCTGCGACGATGATTTCACGAATGACTTTGGTCCAGAGATTGGAGCGCTTTGCATCCTGACGGCCTTTTCTATGTTGAATATTGGCCCACTTGGAATGTCCTGACATTTAAAAGAGTCCTTAAAGCTATAAAAAGACAATCTCAAATTTTACCAAACACAAGGCTTGTACTTGCTTGGTTTCAGCAGATGCGGAGCATTGATGGAATAAGACCGTAGAAACCAGCCGTTCAGATAACTGACAGCTGCTTCTAAAGCAAAATAAATCAAGGAAGTGAGATGACAACTTCTTATTTTTCGGGGAATTGATGAGTAAAGCGCAGCCAAAAGAAAAGGAGACAACTTTTGTAACAGGTATTAACATTAAGGCCTGACGATCCGATGAGAGACAATTCCATTGATCATCAACCCGTTCAAGACAATTTTTATTCCAGGCGCACGGCACACAGGATTTACGTTCAGAATTAGGAGACTCCATGAAGAAGTACGTTTTGCCCTACGGACAAGGCTCTAAAGAAATCGAACTCGACGAAACTCTGGTCCTAAAAGAGGTTCGTACTAAAGAGTTTGAGCCGCTGAAAAACATCCCCTACGAAGTTCTCGAGGCGATCTACCACCCGATTGGATGTCCTCCCATCAACGAAATCATTAAACCGGGCCAGAAAATTGCTTTCATCTGCAACGATCCGACCCGCGTCGCAAACAGCTTTGATTTCATGCCGGTCCTCGTCAATGAGATGAATAAGCTCGGCGTCAAAGATGAAGATATGCACATCGTCTTCGCCTTGGGTACACATCGTCCTATGACAGAAGAAGAAATGGTTCAGGCAGTTGGCAAGGACGTTGCTTCTCGTTTGAAGATGTACAACAGTCTCTGCAACGAGCAGGAAGACTTTAAGTACTTCGGTACGACTTCCCGCGGAACTCCGGTTTGGATCAATAAGCATCTCTGCGACGTCGACCACGTTATCCTGACAGGTACGATCGTTCACCATTACTTCAGCGGATACGGCGGCGGCCGTAAGGCCATTCTCCCGGGATGTGCCGCTATGGAAACAGTGCGTGTCAACCACAGCTTCATGCTCGATCCAGCGGCCGGCCTCGGAAAAACGACCGGCAATCCCTGCTACGAAGACCAGATGGAAGGTGTGGCACTTTTCGCTAAAGGACGCTCCCTCTTTTTGTTTAACGCCATCCTGAACGCGAAGCACCAGTTCCTCAAGATGTTTGCCGGCGACTACATCAAGGCTCATAAAGAAGCCTGCAAGTTTGTGGACGAAGTCTACGGCAGCGTCATCCCGAAGGAAGCTGATCTAGTGATTGCCTCCTGCGGCGGATATCCGAAAGATATCAATGTTTATCAGATGCAAAAAACAATGGACAACGCAGCCTGTGCCGTTCGCAAAGGCGGAGCCGTCATTATGGTGGCTGAGTGCGTTGAAGGAAGCGGATCTGCCGTTCTGGAAGAAGCTTGCCGCCGCCTCGGTTCTCCTCAGGCCATTAAAGCTGAACTCGAGAAAGATTTCCGTATCGGTGCAAACAAGGCTTACGCCGTAACGCGCTTAATGGAAAAAGCCAAATACTACTTAGTGACTGCTTTAGATCGTAAGATGGCACGCGACATGCTGTTCTCAGGTGCTTATGACACGATCGAAGAAGCTTTGGCAGCTGCGGAAAAAGAAATCGGTAAAGTGGAATCCGTTATCGTTATGCCGGAAGGCTCTCTCACGGTACCGCGCGTCGAAGAATAATCTGTCGCGCAGCTCATACAAAGGACGCTTCGGCGTCCTTTGTCGATTAATGAGCTTTTTGTCCGAGAAGCCGATCGAAATATCCCGAGAGCTTCTCCATCGGCTTCCATTGAGCCGAAGCAAAGAGCGGGAAGGAAGCCAAGAGATGTTCAGCCTCTGTGCGCTCTTCCTCGGAAAGACGCTTGAAGTCTTCTCTTTGGATGTGCATTTCAAACGTTTCCGGACTGACCTTGCGAAGCCGGAAGCGAATCTCGCCTTTGTTCAAGCCGGCAAAGAAACGGTTCATTGCCGTTTCGGTTTCCTCGAGAGCGGTGAGGTCGGAGGCGAGAACTTTTTGGTTGTAAGGCAGACGCGTCAGCATACAGGGCCGTGCAGCCTGATCCCAATGGTCCAAGCCGATTAAGGCGCCGACTTCGCGATTGTCCTGTTTAGAAAATTCGGCTTCAGCCAAAGGTGAATGGATTTTCAGTTCGCTCAATGCCTTCAGTCCGGGACGGTAATGAGATAAGTCCGAATGGTTGGTACCGTCGCAGAGCGGAAGATCCGCTGCCCGTCTTTTGAGCTCAAGGAACAAATGCTTTTTGCAGAAGTAGCACCGGTCAGTGTGATTAAACTCAACAGCTTTCATCTGCAGGGGATTGAGATCAAGAAGCTCCATCTCAAAGCCGTTATCCTGCGCCCACTGCACGGCTTCCGCTGTCTCTTCCGCAGAAATGTGCGGACCTCTAACGGTGAGAAGTTTGACGGTGTATCCCAGATACTTGGCTGCAAAGCTCAGGAAACGGCTGTCCAAACCGCCGGAAAAGGCGATCGCGAGCCGCTTATCAGGCGCAATCTCAGCAAGCACCTTTTCAAGTCGGGACAAACGAGGGTCGTTATTCAAAACTTTTTCCTAATGCGAAGGTAGCGCCGTTAGGTACGCCTTCATAGACATACGTCCCATACACGGTTTCAATTTTTTCGATAACCATTTGCGGCCACGGACCAAACTCAGCGCCGAAAGCCTTAAGAAGGGCAATGCCGGTCGGCGTCACGGTTTCACCTTCGGCACCGAAAGGACGAACCGGAATACCGACTAAAAGCGCTTGAACAGCCGGCGCCGGAGATGGGATCACGCCGTGTGCGCAATGAATGTGTCCGTCAGCGATCGGAAGCGGGCTGACAATGAGACGATCCGGATTCAAACGAGTGAAGAGCTCGCAGTTAAAGCAGATATCCAAAATGCTGTCTAATGCTCCGACCTCGTGGAAGGTCACTTCTTCGGGTGTCATGCCGTGCACTTTGCCCTCGGCTTCAGCAACGAATCCGAAAGTTTTAAGCGCGAGTTCCTTGGCTTTGTTGCTCATCCGGGCTTTTTCAATGATGGCGCGGACATCGGACAGTCGACGGTGCTCATGTTCGTGAAGTAGCTCTACACGGCAGAAGGAGCCGCGGATACCGCCGACAAATTTGTCCTCAAGATGGACCGAACCTTTGAGCTCGGAAAAGATTCCGTTCAAAACGGAGTCTGCTTCTTCATTGTTCATGCCGAGCATGCACATTAAGCCGCACAGGAACATATCTCCTGCGATGCCGGAATGGAGACGAATCGTGAGAATTTTTTGATCGGCTCCGTGACTGTGGTGTTCGTGATGGTGATGATGGTCTTCGTGGTCATGATCCGCATGGTCATGATGGTGAACATGCTCTTCGCAGTGATCGTGAGCGTGGAGAGATTCGATATCGTGGGAATGAGGAGTCATTTGATTAGCATCCGAAAGAGCTGAGAGTTTTAGCGGCAGTGCAGGCGGCGCCGAAACCATTGTCGATATTTACGACCGAAAGTCCCGGAGAGCAGCAGGCTAAGAGACTGTTCAGGGCAGTTTTTCCGCCGTCACAGACGCCGTATCCCACAGAAGTGGGGACGCCGATGATGGGCCGGGAGGTGAGTCCCGCAAGAACGCTGCCGAGTGCGGCTTCCATGCCGGCCACGGCAATAATGATGCGGTGGCGGTTGATCTCTTCGATTTTGCTTTCCAGGCGCCAGAGGCCTGCTACGCCGCAGTCTTCGAACACTTGGAAGGGAATATTCATGAATTCCAGCGTACGCGCGGCTTCCCAGGTGATGAAGCCGTCTGCGGTTCCGGCGGAAACGATAGCGACACTTCCTTGGTGTTCTTGATCAAGCTTTTTGCAAAAGGCGGTACGGGCCAATGAGTCAAAAGAATAATGTCGGCTTACTTCGGCGGGAGAGGAGGAGAAGACCTCTTCACTGAGCCGGGTAAAAAGAATTGCCGGCGCATCCGCTTGGGAGAACTCTTCCATGAGACTGTAGATGACCTCACGGGACTTGCTTTGGCAGAAGACCGCCTCGGGAACCGAGGTGCGGGCCGCACGGTCATAATCAAAAAGAACGCGATTTTCTGTCATCGTCGAGGAGTCTCCTTTAGCCGAAAGTGCTGAGATATCTGCTCATTTTATTCGATGCGGCGGCGCCGTAAATTCAGGCAAAGACCGTACTTGTCAGTCAATTTTCTGCAGACGGTAGACCTTAGAGCCGAGTCCTTTCCTTTCGGCATAATCGAGAACGTCGACGGAATGTTCGCGTTCCCATTCTTTGCGCAGTTCCGGATCAGAGGTAAGACCATAGACGATATCAAGCGCGGCTCGGTCGGCAGCAATCGGATCCGTGGAAGCAACGATGCCGAGATCAGGACGATCCGCCGTTCCGCTGCAGCCGTCGACCGGTTTTAAGGCGTTGATGATGTTAATAAACACCCAGCGTCCTTTCTTGTAATCAAGGGCCGCGCTCACGGCGTCTGCCATAGATTCGGAAGTCTCTTTGGGAGAAGAGGGATGGTAGTAGTCCGTGACTTCGCCGGCACTGTGTACCTGGCACGCACCTCTGGCCGTTCCCAGACAGATGGAAAGGTTTTTCGTCGCTCCGCTGTATCTCTGTAAGTTATGTCCTTTGAAACGAACGATTGAAACCAGCGTGTCGTAATCAGCCAGGTGCGATCCGGTAATGAAGTTCTTTAGGTGGTAGCCGTTGTGCACCGGAATTGCTATTTCTTTTTCGGCATCCAAAATATCGATCGGAGCGACCTTGTTATAACCGAGGGATTTAGCGGTTGCCAAATGAGCTGCAGCGTCCGAGCGGGCGCTGTCCATGTAATTGCTCTCAATCAGCGTTGCATGAAGTTCATCAGCGATCGGCTTCAGGAGAGCCGGATCGATCATTTTGGCGCGGTCACGCTGATTTCCGAATACAACCTTCAAACCGACTCTGCCTTGTACGGGCAGTCCGACGGCTTTGAATATGTCTAAAACGGCTTGGGGCGAGACGCTCGGAGAATAAAAGACAACCGGGGCATTCTTATTGACTGTTAGGTGCGTCAGTTTGATGTTTTCGATAGGTGTTCCTTTTAAAGAACTGTCGGCGGTTTGAGCAAGAGCGGGGAGGGGGAGGCCGGAAACGGAGGCGCCAACCGCGAGTAAAACTTGTCTTCTTTTCAACATGATCGTGGGTCCTATGGAGAGAGGTGGCTGATGAAACAAAATTTACCAGTGGGCCCTTTTTCATGTCCAATATTTATTTTTTATTCTTTTTCATAAAACTTTAATATAAATTAACGGTCCCCATTAAGGCTCTAATTGATTCATGAGAATGGACATTCTGAGAAGCCGGAAATACTTTTTCGCCGCGATTCCTGAAAAAGGCGGCTAACTCATCGTGCCTTCAAACCAAAATGTTTCAAAAATGCAAGACGGAAAAGCCAGAATGAAAACAAATATGTCTAGGAAAAAGGCTAATTTGTAGGCGTTTAGATCATCAAAATATAAGTAGAAACACCTAATAAAATTACGTTTCGCATAAAATTGAAAAACCTTCTCATTCTTCAAAAAGAATATTTAAAAACAAATAATTAAGCTTAAAATTTAATCCGTAAGGTTTAGGTACTTTCCCTAATTTAGCGTACAAACTGAACTTTTCGCTTGTTTACAAAAACAAATCGGCGGATTATTCCGTTTGTTTCAGATGGAAACAATTTGTAAAAAGATCTCTGAAAGTTTAGACAGGAGAAATTCGCCATGAGTATTTATTTCTGGTTCCAATTTGCCCTGCTGATTGCATTCCTCTTCATCTCCGCTCCGCGCGGCGGTATGTTCCTGGGTTTGTTCTCCGGCATCAGTTTGATTGTGATTATGTTCGGTCCGAAACCTTGGTTAGGTCTTCCTCCGGGTAAACCGCCGGTCGACGTTATTCTGACCATCATCGCCGTGGTGGCAGCAGGTTCTACACTGCAGGCTTCCGGCGGCTTGGACTGCATGCTTCAGATCGCTGAAAAGATTCTGAGAAAACGTCCTAAAGTTGTGACCTTCCTCGCTCCGCTTTGCACCTTCACACTGACGATCCTCTGCGGTACAGGCCATACGGTTTACACACTCCTTCCTATTATTTATGACGTCGCAATCAAGACCGGTATCCGTCCGGAACGTCCGATGGCAGCTTCCTCTATCGCTGCTCAGATGGGTGTGATCTGCTCTCCGGTGTCCGTCGCCTGCGTTTCTATGGTCGCTTTGATCGCCGGCCATCCGATGGCAAACGGTACTGAAGTCGGCCTGGTTGAACTCTGCAGTTTGACCATCCCTGCCGGTTTGATCGGTTTGCTCGTCATGGCTACATACTCCAACTTCCGCGGCAAAGACCTCGACAAAGACCCGCAGTTCCAGGCTCTGATCGCTGATCCGGAAGCCAAGCGCTATGTTTACGGCGATTCCATGACTCTCCTCGGCAAGAAGCTTCCTTCCAGACAGTGGACAGCTATGTGGATCTTCCTTGCTGTTGTTCTCGTCGTTGCTCTGCTTGGTGCCTTCTCTGAACTCCGTCCGATGGTCGGCAAGAAACCTCTCTCCATGACTCTGGTTATTCAGATGTTCATGCTCTGCGCCGGCGCTCTCATCTGCATGATCACAAAGACTCCTCCGAAGTCCGTCGGCGGTACCTCTGTGTTCCGTTCCGGTATGGTTGCTGTGGTCTGCGTGTTCGGCGTTGCATGGCTCTCCGATACGATCTTCAAGGCTCACCTCAATGAACTGAAAGAAGTCCTCGTTGAATACGTCAAGCTCTATCCGTGGGCATACGCAGTCGTTCTCCTGTTAGTTTCCAAGCTCGTTAACTCTCAGGCTGCTGCTATCGCTATCGTGGTTCCGGTTGCCATCAGCATCGGTACTCCGACTGGTGTGGTTGTCGGCTGCTGCTCTGCTTGCTATGGCTACTACATCATCCCGACATATCCTTCTGACCTGGCTTCCATCGAGTTCGACCGTTCCGGAACAACTCATATTGGTAAGTTCGTGATCAACCACTCCTTCATCCTTCCTGGCTTGATCGGTGTGATCACCGCCACGATCTGCGGTTACTTTATGGCGATCGCTCGCGGCTGGATCTAAGAGAAGATTTAGTACTCTAGAAAAGCTCTGATTTTTGAGGCGAGGGAAAACACCTAGTGTTTTCCCTCGTTTTGTTTTATGCTCATGGAGTACTCGCTTGAGCTTGTCGCTCAAGTGTTGGTAGATTCTTGAAGGACACTCATATTATTTAAAGGAGTTGTTATGAACTATTCCGGAGTGTTGGTTAGTGCCTTCCCCGGCCGTTATGACGAAATGCTCCGTGAACTCGACACCATAGAGGGTGTGGAAGTCCACCAACAGGACCCCGATCATAATCGCTGCATCATCGTGATTGAAGCTCCGGATGTCACAGCGGAAGTTGACCTTTTTAAAGCCGTTTCAACTCTTTCTGGTGTTGCCGATGCGGCTCTTGTTGTTCACAACTTTGAGGACGATGCAGTAGTTTGTTCCTCTAATACTTAAGTTTTCCCCAATTAGATTTCTTGTTCAGGAGACAATATGACGATTAATAATCCCCAAGTTAAACGTCGTGATTTACTGAAAGCCGGAGTGGCTGCATCTGCAGCGATGACGGTTGGTATACCTCTGAGCGAAGTTGCTAAAGCTGCGATTCAGAGCAGCGAAGGCGCTATCGTTTGGACGAAAGGCGTATGCCGTTTCTGCGGGACAGGCTGCGGGCTTCAGGTCGGCGTAAAGGACGGCCGTGTTGTTGCCACAAAAGGCGACCCGGATGCACCCGTTAACAAGGGCTTGAACTGTATTAAAGGTTATTTCAATGCCAAGATTCTTTACGGAAAGGATCGCCTGACACAGCCTCTGATGCGCCGTACAAACGGGAAGTTCGATAAGAACGGAAAGTTTGAAGCGGTGACATGGGACGAGGCTCTCACCGAAATGGCGAATCAGTTCAAACGTGTTTACAAGGAAAAAGGACCGACAGGCGTTGCAATTCTGGGCAGCGGTCAGTACACCATTCCGGAAGCTTATGCAGCCAGCAAACTCGTAAAAGCTGGTTGGCGTTCTAACAACATTGACCCGAATGCCCGTCTCTGTATGGCGAGCGCTGTGGTTGGTTTTTACCAGGTATTTGGTATAGACGAGCCGGCTAACAATTACTCCGACATTGAAAAATGCAACACAATGGTTTTGTGGGGCAATAACATGGCCGAGGCTCATCCGGTTCTTTGGTCTCGCGTTGCCGACCGCAAGCTGACGCACAAAGAGACGAAGATCATCAATCTTACGACCTATAAGAACATGAGTTCTAACATGGCCGATGAAACGATCATCTTTGCTCCGAATGGTGACTTGGCTATCCTTAACTATATCCTGAGAGAAATAGTTCACCGTGACGCAATTGATCACGACTTTGTGAACAAGCACTGCATCTTCGCCGCAGGCGGAATGGATATCGGCTACGGTATGCGTCCTACCGACAAGTTTGCATTTCCGAAAGAAAAAGATATTCAGGCTAAACAGAACGCCATCATCCTGAGCAAGGAAGAAGCCATCGCTCAGAGCCGTCCTGAATTAGCCGGCAAAGAAGTCAAACAGACTCAGCAGGGCGGCAAAGCCGGTGCTCACTGGAGCATCTCGTTTGAAGACTTCAAAAAAGGCGTTGAACCCTACACCTTGGACTTCACGGCACAAATCGCTAAGGGCGACCCTGACGAAAGCCTGGAAGACTTCAAGAAGAAACTTAAGAACCTTGCTGACATCTACATCGACAAGAAGAACGACATCCTCAGCTTCTGGTGCATGGGCTTTAACCAGCATCAGAGAGGCGTTTGGGTCAATGAACTGATCTACTCCGTCCATCTCCTTCTTGCTAAACACGCTCGTCCGGGCAACGGTGCCTTCTCCTTAACTGGTCAGCCTTCCGCTTGCGGTTCTGCTCGTGAAGTCGGTACTTTCTGCCACCGTCTGCCGTCCGACCTGCTGGTTGCTCAGAAACCGGCTCGTGTGAAGAGTGAAAAGATTTGGGGTGTCCCTGAAAAGACGATTAACCCGAAGGTTGGCCGTGCTTACATGGAAATCCTCCGCGGTATGGAAGACAATTCTGTCAACTTCGTTTGGACACAGGTTGTCAACCCCTTCCAGGCTGCACCGAACTCCAATCACTGGCTTAAGGCAGCTCGCCATCCCGAAAACTTCGTTGTGGTTGCCGATGCCTATCCGACATTCTCCTGCCAGTACGCCGACTTGATTCTGCCGGCAGCAATGATCTTCGAAAAATGGGGTCTCTATGGCAACGCCGAACGTCGTACACAAGGCTGGCAGCAGATGGCCAATCCTCCCGGAGAAGCTCGTACCGATCTGTGGATGATGATGGAATTTGCAAAACGCCTGCAGGTTAAAGACTGTTGGGGCGAACAGCCGGTTCCGGGCCTCAAGGTTGACGGCTACACCGACGGTAAACTGCCGAGCGTTCTCGACGAAGCCGAGAAGATGGGCATCAAACCCGACATGACGCTCTATGACGTTCTCTTTGCACGTCCTGATAACCTGAAGGTGGCTTGGCCTGATCCTGACCTCGTCAGTAAGATCAATAGCACAACCGCTCCGGGCAACCTGAACTGGTTCCCTGAAAAGGCCCTGTTCAACGAATATCGTAAGTTCACATTGGGCGACGGCCATGACCTGGCTGACTTCACAACCTATATGAACTCCGAAACACGCGGTTTGATTTGGCCGGTTGTCAACGGTAAAGAAACCCTCTACCGCTTCAACCAGGACTATGACCCGTATGTCAAGGAAGGCGGTTACGCTTTCTACGGTAAGCTCTTCAAGGCAATCCCGACCGGCAACTTGTTCGGTGTCACGGATCCGAAACCGGTTCCGCTGCCTAACAAGGCTAAGATCTTCTTCCGTCCGTACGCTGCTCCTGTTGAACAGCCGGATAAGGAATATGACCTGTGGCTCTGCACCGGCCGTATCCTTGAACATTGGCATACCGGCAGTATGACCATGAGAGTGCCTGAACTTGAACGTGCTCAGGCGAACTCCTTCTTGTACATGAATCCGAAGGATGCTGAAAAACGCGGCCTGAAGAACGGTGACGTCGCAGTTTGCGAAAGCCGCCGCGGTCAGGTCAAGGCGATTGTTCAGACCAACCAGCGTAACTTCATGCCGAGAGGAATGACATGGCTGGCCTTCTTCGATAGAAAAGTTCAGACCAACCAGGTCGTTATTGACGCGACAGACCCGATTTCCGAAGAACCGGATTTCAAGAAATCTGCCGTCAAGGTCTATAAGGCTCAGTAACTTTTGAACGGGAGGGCCGGGACGGCCCTCCGTACCCTCCATGACGAATCAAACCCGAAGAGACGTTTTGAAGAAAGGTTTGCAAGTCGCTGCCGTCGGCGTGGGCGCCGGTCTGATTTGGGATTTATTCCTGCAGAAGTCCGCCAAAGCCCAGGGGTTTGTTCCCCGTCCGCCCGGAGCACTGCCTCCTGATCAGTTTGAAACCGCCTGTTCCAAATGCGGACTGTGTGTGGAAGCATGCCCTTACGACACGCTGAAACTGGCCCGTTTCAACGATATCGCCGCCCCTGGAACACCGTTCTTTACGCCGCGTGATATTCCCTGCTACATGTGCAGAGACATTCCCTGCGTGAAAGCCTGTCCGAGCGGAGCGCTGTCGCACGAATTAACCGACATTACCGAGGCAAAGATGGGTGTGGCCGCAATCGACCACTACACATGCTTGTCCTGGCAAGGTCTGCGCTGCGAAATCTGCTATCGCGACTGCCCTGAACAAAACAAGGCGATCGTGATCGTGAGCCAGCCGCGTCAGATCAGTAACCATGCGATGTTCGTACCGGAAATTCATCCCGATAAGTGCACCGGATGCGGTTTGTGCGTGCATAGCTGCCCGACCGATAAACCTTCCATCAACATTGTTGATCCGGATGCGTTCCTCGGTAAGATCGGCGACCACTATCGTTTGGGCTGGAAGGAAAAACTCGATGCTCGAGCTGTGCCCGATGCACCGATGACGAGTAAAGATGGGAAGCCGCTTCCTCCGGGAGGCCTCGACTTCCTGAATTCGGAGCTGCCATGATGGAAAACAAAAAAGTAATTCGTCATCTGGACGCGCCCCGCACGTTCGGAGAATGGCTGCATCGCTATCGTTTTACGATTGCGCGCCGTTTTGTTCAGTTCTGCATTCTGCTCGCCTTCATCGGGACATTCCGCTTCGGCTGGAAAGTCCTCGGTCATCCGATTCTTGCAGGTGATCTTTCTTCTTCTCGAATCTTTGACACCGTTCCGCTGGCTGATCCGTTTGCCGCTCTGCAGCGCTTGGTCGCTCAGTATTGGCTTTCACCGGAATCCATGATCGGAGCCGGAATCATCCTTGCCGTTTACTGGGTTGTAAGCGGCAGATCGTTCTGCTCCTGGGTGTGCCCGATGAACTTGGTGACGGACTTTGCCTTCTGGTGCCGTAAGAAGTTAGGCATCAACACGAACGTTCTGTCTCTGTCTTCCGGTACGCGTTATGTGCTTCTGGCGATTGCTCTGATTCTGTCTATTGTGACGGGAACGGCAGCTTTTGAAGCCATCAGCCCGCAAGGCATTCTGTGGCGTGAGATCGTTTACGGAGGATTCTTAGGTCTGTTGAGTGCTGTCTTCGGAATCTTTGCGCTTGACCTTGCCGTGACAAAACGCGGCTGGTGCGGCCATCTCTGTCCTTTAGGCGCCTTCTGGGCGTTGTGGGGAAAGATCGGTCTGACCAAAGTCAAGTTTGACAATGATACGTGCACCCGCTGCGGCGACTGCATCAAAGTCTGCCCCGAACCGCAAGTGATTAACTTCAAGAAAGCGGCGGAAGTCGGTATGTACGCTTCCGGAGAATGCACGAACTGCGGTAAATGCGTGAGCATTTGCCCGGAAAACAGCCTTAATTTCGGAATTCGCCCGATTAAAGATTCAAAGAAAACTCAATAGGAGTTCATATGAAAAAATTATTCATGCTTTCTCTTGCTGCACTGGTCTTTGCCCCTGTAGTGTATGCACAGCAGCCTGCTCAGTCCTCTGAGCTCGCCAAGTTTGCTCCCCCGATGATTCCGCATCCGATCGCAGCCTACATTCCGATTACTCCGGAAAAGAATGCCTGCGTGATGTGCCACATCCCCGGCGAACCGGGCATGAAAGTAGCCAAAGGCTCTCCCACACCGCTGCCTCCCAGCCATGTGAGCGACGGTAAGGTCAATCCCAACCGCTACGAATGCCTGCTCTGCCACGCTGAAGTTCTGCCGCAAAAATAAAGCGTAGAGCCACACAAAAAAGCGCACTTCCGAATTTCCAGTCGTGCGCTTTTTTTGTATTGGCAGAACTAAAGATTCTTTTGTTCTTTAGCCCAAACCGCTGCTTCCACTCTGGAGCGGAAGGAGAGCTTGTGGAGCACATGTTTGACGTGCACTTTGACCGTGCCGTCAGAAATTTCAAGGGCTTTGCCGATTTCTTTGTTGGTCTTGCCCTGCGCAATGAGCTTCAAGACGCTCTTTTCTCGTTCTGTAAGCTCGGAGACGCGGCGCTCTTTGCTGAAGGACTCTTCTCTTAAGCACTCGGCTAAGGCCTGATTCATCGACGCAGAGAGAACTGTTTGGCCTTTTGCGGCTTTCTGAATGTCTTCAAGAATCTGTTCCGGCTCCTGATCTTTGAGCAGGTAGCCGTCGGCGCCGTTTTGGAAGCATTGGAGCAGGTCGGAAGGAGAGTCCGAAACCGTGAGCATGATGACACGGATCGAAGGGTCAAACGTTTTGATTGCCGTTAGGATCTCCACGCCGCTCGTGTGCTTCATGTTCAAGTCCAAAAGAACGATATCGGGGTCTCTTTCGCGTACAGCTACCATTGCTGCTTCGAAATCGCCGGCTTCAGCGACAACGTTAAAGGACGGATCCATTTTTAATAACTGGATGACGCCGCGGCGAAAGAGCGGGTGGTCATCTACAACAATAATGTCATGTTCACTAGCCATCAGGAAACCGCCTTTTTCTGAGAGTTAAAACGAAGAACAACCGAAGTTCCGTGGGGGATGACAGGTTCAACATGCAATTCCCCGCCCAATACCTTAGCACGCTCATGCATGATTTCCAACCCGTAATGACCTTTCTTACTTTTTAGATCAAATCCTTGCCCGTTGTCTGAGACGCGCATTTCGAAGGAATATTCCCCTATCGGTTTAAAGGTGACCTCTACGGCGCTTGCCCGAGAATGCTTCTCGACGTTGGTCAGAGCTTCACGCAGGATGTGGAGCAAATGTACATGGCTTTGAGCATCCAGCTCAAAACTTTGAATCTGATTTTCGACGCTATAGTCGATGCCGGAACGCTCCTTAAATTCATCCAGAGAGGAAAGAATGTTCTCACGAAGGTCTGGAGATTTCGGCTTGAGACGGAAGGTTGTCAAAACTGAACGGAGCTGTTGATAAGCGGTGATCACGCCGAGCTTGAGCTCATCGAGAATGCTGCGGACTTCAGCTTCGTCGGACTTGTTTTTAAGTGCGGCGTCCAGACGTGTGATTTGAATTCGAGAGAAGGAGAGGGACTGAGCGATCGAGTCATGAAGTTCGCGCGCGATTGTCGAGCGTTCTTCAAAAAGAATCAGGCGGCGAGACTCCACGTTCTTCTCAGAGTTGTTGATCGCTAAAGCAAATTCTCGTGCAATGCTTCGAAGCAGTTCGCGATCGATGTGCACCGGAGCTTCACCGCAAAAGATTGCAGCAAAAGACAGCCTCGTGGTTCCGACAGCTCCGGGGACAAGAACGAGTGTGCAGTCTTTTCCGAGGACTTCTTTCTTGAAGAAATTGTATTTCTCGAAGGAAACGTTTTGGCCTTCAAAAAACTTTCTTATTTCTTCGGGGTCAATCGGATGGTGGCTGAATCGCGCGGCAAGACGAAGCGTCTTGTCGCCGTCGTTGCGAAGGTAAACAGCGCAGCTCAAGGCTTCTAAATTTTCGGAGCAAAAGTCCAGGGCTTTTTCTAAAACCGATCGGTTGAGCTCAGCCCCGAGGACGTTCTTAAGCCCGTAGAGCAGGTTGAGCGCTTTGTTTTGGCGATTTAAGTCAGCAGTCTTTTCACGAACTTGTTCTTCCAGGGATGAGTACATGCGCGATAAGTCGCGGATCATGAAGTTCATGCTTTCGGAAAGTGTTCCGATCTCATTGTGCTTTCTGTAAGTACTCGACTTTGTGAAATCGCCGTTTCGGACGGAAGAGGCAAGGTTAGCCAAATCTTCTAAGGGTTCAAACAGCGTGTGACGCAGGAAATAGCGTACACCGAAGTAAAGGACGAAGGCCAAAAGCATGAAAGCAATGAGGCCGGCGTGGATGAAATTGCTTTTTGATTCGAGATCCTGTTCCAGGTCAAAAACAAACGTGTCGATGACAGAGACGAACTTAGGAACCGTATTTAAAAACTCATGGATCTTTTGCGGCTGCTGAATGGTTTCTATCGCCATCGGTTTTATTTTTGAATAGAAATCGGAGGAAATAAGGTCGTAGCTTTTGCGAAGTTCATTGTCTGACTCCTCAGGAATAGCCTGAGTTAGCCCCGGCAGGTTTAAACGTCTTTCGAATTCTGCAATGGCAGCCTTAATGTCCTTACTGCGAACAACCTCGGTGTCTTCCGAGCTGCGTGCGACTGTCAAGGCCAGCACATAACTCTGCATACGAAGAGAGCCCGACACATTAATTGCACTGCCTTTTCCGGTCGAATCTTCCGAGATTTGAAGTACGAGGAAGAGGGCTCCGAAGGCAAAGGCAGTGACGACGAGCAAAAAGCAGGAGATCTGCCAAAACAGCGAGTGGCTGAAAGTTACAAGGAGTTTTTTCAGGTTCACTTTCGGCTTCTCCAATGAATGAACGTTGCAACTTCCGTTCATTCTAATGACGAGAACACCATTGTTCGATTATTTTTCGAAAGGCCAAAACAAAAGGCGTCTGAAGCCAATGCATCGGACGCCTATAGAAAGCTAATCAATGTTTAGCGGATGCCTCCGACCGGGAAAGCCTTGACGGCGTGCCACAGTGCTTCTGCACCTTGAATGAAGTCTGTGATTTCCATGGCTTCGTTCGGATTGTGAGAACCCTTCTGGTTAGCAACGAAGATCATCGCAGCTGGAATGCCGAGGTTGCCGAAAATAACCGTATCGTGACCTGCGCCGGACGGCAACTTCTTAACCTTGAGGCCTGCCTCAGTGGCGGACTTGGCCAAGTGCTCGCTGAGTTCTTTGTGAATGGCGAGCGGCTGGCTCTTGATCATGCCGTCAAATTCAAATTTAACGCCGCGTTTTTCTCCGATCTTACGGGCTTCTTCTTCAAACAAAGCATGGAAGCCGTCGAGTGTCTCCTGAGACAGAGAACGAATGTCGGAACAGAAGGTAACTTCGCCCGGAACGATCGCGATTGCAGAAGTCGGGGCAGTGTGAACGACGCCGATCGTGAAAACCAGGTCGTGTCCGGCTTTGAGCCACTCATCCCACAAGCAGTCCATACGATAGGCCAATTCGGCAAAAGCGAGCACGGCGTCGTGTCTGAATTGTTTGTCAACGGCGCCGGAATGAGCGGTCTGGCCGATGCAGCGAATCGTCTTATGACGAAGGTTGCCGCGGATGCCGGTGACGATACCGACGCGGTATTCTTCGGAAGAATCAAGGGTCGGGCCCTGTTCGATATGAAGTTCGATAAAGGCAGCCATCTTGGCGAGATCGACAACAGGCTCGCCGGTTGTCAGATCTTCCGGATTAAAGCCGCATTCTTTGATGGTCTCAGCAAGTGTTTTTCCGTTGCTGCGATGTTTGAGGGCTAAATCCTTTTCAGTGAGCTGGCCGGTCATACCGAGAGAACCCACATAGCATTTGCCAAACCAGGAGCTTTCTTCCATTCTCATCATCAGAACCGTATAGTCGCGTTCGGGCTGATAACCCGTTTCGCGCATCCATCGGGCGACGGTCAGAGCGGCGACGATGCCGGCTAGTCCGTCATAGTTTCCGCCCTGAGGAACAGAGTCGGCATGAGAGCCGCTCACGAGCGCGGGAAGTTCACGATTTTTTCCGGGGACGGTCATCCAAACGTTGCCGGCCTTGTCGGTGCTGATTTCGAGATTGAGTTCTACGCCGATTTTTTTGAAGTACTCAAGAACCTTTGTTTCAACAGGGCTGTAACCCTGTCTGGAAACGCCGGTGGTGTCTTTGGACATAGCGCGCACGTCATCAAAGCATTTTTGAGCAAAGACTAGGGAATCTTTTTGGAAGTCAGTTGTCATGTGTTCTCCTGGTGTGAATGTTGAGTATCTGTGAGAGTCTAAATCGTTAAGTCAGACTCCGAAAGATGGGAAGAAATGAGTAAAAGTCACAAATAAACGGGATCAATAATTTTATGTCTAAATGTAAAAGAAATGTGCAGATGTAAGGGTTACCCACATTACAAAAAAGTGACAAATGTGAAACACTCACGGCAGGCCGAAATAGTGAATTTTCCCATTTCAGCCGGGGAGAGTTTTGTCCGGATTCGGAAAAAGCAGTACACAAAAAATCAATAGGTATATTTCAATGTCAATTACAGCCTGGATTGCAGTGCTCGTCATTATTGCGACGATTTACTGCTTAATTAAGCGCTATGAGACACGTTTGGTGTTGTTCACAGCCGGCTTGTTCTTATGCTGCATCTCTATGAAACCGATGGCAGCTTTAGACCAGTTTGCCAAGAGCATGACGAACGCCAGCTTGATCATGGCAATCTGCGGTGCGATGGGCTTTGCTTACGTCGTTACGCACACTTCCTGCGATCGTCATCTGGTTAGCCTGCTTGCAGCTCCGCTCAAGAGATTGGGCATTCTGCTGATTCCGGCCGCTACTGCCGTGACCTTCTTCGTCAACATTGCTATTCCTTCTGCCGCAGGTTGTGCTGCTGCTGTGGGTGCAACGTTCATTCCGGTTATGATTCGCGCCGGTATCCGTCCCGCTGCAGCCGGTGCTGCCATTTTGATGGGTACATACGGTTCCATTCTTTCTCCGGGTATGAGCCACAACAACTTCGTTGCCGGCATCTCCAAGATGAACGTGATGGATTTGATCTCTCTCCACACTCCGTTCTCGCTCATCATGATGGGTATCGGTTTGGTTGGTATTACGATCGTCTGCTTGGTTCTTCGTGACAACAAGCCTACTGCTGAAGAACTGGCTGTTTACTCTGCTAAGGAAGGCGGTGCTCCGATCGAGAAGATCAACTTCCTGAAAGCTCTTGCCCCGCTCATCCCCTTGATCATCCTCGTTCTCGGCAACAAGTACGTTCCGGTTCTTAAGATGGGTGTTGCTCAGGCTATGGTCCTCGGCGCCATCTTCACGCTGCTCGTCTCCTGGTGCGATCCTCAGAAGTTCTCCAAAGAGTTCTTCAGAGGTATGGGCAACGGCTACGGCGACGTTATGGGTATCATCATTGCCGCCGGTGTGTTCGCTGCCGGTCTCCGCAGTGCCGGTCTGATCGATGCTTTCGTTACAGCTCTGAAGACCTCCAACGAACTCGCTCGCTGGGGCGGTTCTCTTGGACCATTCGTTCTGGCTGTTATTACCGGTTCCGGCGACGCTGCTACCTTTGCTTTCAACGAAGCGGTTACTCCGCACGCACTTGACTTCGGAATGCAGGTTCCTAACCTCGGTTCTCTGGCACTCATCTCCGGCTCCCTCGGCCGTACGATGTCTCCGATCGCCGGTGTTGTGATTCTTATTTCCGGTCTCGCAATGGTTCCGCCGATCCAATTGGTGAAACGTACCGCAATCCCGATGATTGTGGGCGTGATTACCTTGGCTTTGATTATGGTTTAATCAGCCTTAGCTGAACAAATAAAACCGCTCGGTCCCTCTGTGGGTCGGGCGGTTTGTGTTTTTACGGGGTAAATCGGGTAAGAGCTTAATATTCATAGGATTTACTGATGACTAAAAAAGTGTTCACATTTCGTTACGACTGGTTTAAAATCAGTCTGTTATATATAACGAACTGACAAAACAAAAGGAGAAAAAATGACTGATTACACCAAGCAGCTTGTCGAACAAAGACGTGAGCTTCATCAGTGGCCGGAAGAAGGCTGGACAGAATTCTGGACCACGAATTACATCGTCACCAAGCTGCGCTCCTGGGGCTATGAAGTCCTGCTCGGCACCAAGATTATCAACCCCGAACAGGTTTTCGGCCGCAACGAAAAACTCGTTCAGGAAGGCATTAAGAACGCCCTGACCCGCGGAGTTTCTCAGTCTTTCATTGATGAAACCGAAGGCTATACAGGCTGTGTTGCTTTGCTTGACACCGGCAAAGAAGGTCCGACCACTGCTTTCCGTTTCGATATTGACTGCGTTTGCGTGAACGAAACCGACAATCCCGAACATAAGCCGAACAAAGAAGGTTTCAGAAGCCAGCACGCCGGCTTTATGCACGCCTGCGGTCATGACTCCCACATTTCTATCGGTCTGACTCTGGCTCATTGGATTGCCGAGCATAAAGATGAACTGAAGGGCAAGTTTAAGATCGTCTTCCAGCCTGCTGAAGAAGGTGTTCGCGGCGCCAGCGCCATTGCTGCTTCCGGAATTGTTGACGATGCTGACTACTTCCTCGGCAGCCATATTTCCTTCATGGCTGATACCGGTGAAATCGTTGCCGCTCCCTACGGTTTACTTTGCACCTCCAAATACGACGTAACTTTCAAGGGCAAACCCGCTCACGCCGGTAAAGAACCGAACGCCGGACGCAACGCTCTGGCAGCTGCCTGCAACGCAGTTGTACAGATGATGGGTATTCCTCGTCACGGCGGTGGTATGACTCGTATTAACGTCGGCACGCTGCGCGCCGGAGAAGGCCGCAACGTCATTCCGAGCTCTGCCCACATGGCTTTAGAAGTTCGCGGTGAAACCAGCTCCATCAATGATTACATGGCCGAAAACGTCAGAAACATTGTTGAAGGTATCGCCAAGGGCTTTGACGTCTCTTATGAAATTTCTCAGATGGGCGCTGCCGTTGACTTTACCAACGATAAAGAACTTTCTGAAATGTTGATCGAAGTTGCCAAGACTGTTCCCGGAATCAACAAGATCCGTCCGGATGGAAACTTCGGCGGTTCCGAAGACATTTCCGTTCTCGGTAAGCGTGTCCAGGCTCACGGCGGTAAAGCTGCATTCTTCATTTGCGGCGCTGACAGAGCTGCAGGCCATCACCAGGGATCTTTCGACATTGACGAAGGCGCATTCAAACAGGCCTTTGACATGTATGCCGGAATGGCTAAGAAGCTGAACGGTTAATCAGACTTAGACATAGAAATTATTTAGGTCCGGCCTCGTAAAGAGTCCGGGCCTAAATTTTGCCTGTAACCAGACCTAAATGCGCCGCGGAGATCGATGGTAAAACAACCAGTTCCCTGTAACCAAACAGGACGCAGGTTGAGAGTATCGGTCAATCCAGGGCTTGTGATTATGGTGAATTCTTAGCCCGTCACAGAAGGACGTAGAAAGGATTTTGAACAGACAAAAGAAAACGGGCGCTTAACGCGCCCGTCTGAATTATGTACTCAGAAGAATCTGATTAGTTCTTCTTGAGGTGGTCAGGCCACCAGCTCGGGTAAGGAGCAGTCTGAGGAGTCTGCAGCCAGCCCGGAACGTAGTGAGCTTCGGGATCAAGTTTGGCAGCTTCTTCACCGGCGTTGTAGAAGCCCATGATCGTGAAGGAACCCATGGCGATCATACCGACGATGAGGACATATGTAAGCTTGCGGAGGAAGCTGCGTGTGGCGTTCGACGGACCGCACCACTTCATGCACAGACGATACAGACCGATCATGCCGTGAAGTTCAGTAACGATGAGGAACAGGAAGACAACCCACAGCCAGGAGTGATAAACCTCGAGACCGCTGCCGTAAGGTCCGATGCTGCCCGGATCCATCAGCATGGGGAGCATGTGCGGGAAGACCAGAGCGGTGAGGATAACACCGGTGATGAACTGAACCCACCACATTGTTGTGTCGGTGTGACGGAGCAGTTTGTAGTGGCCGCGCATGATGCGGAAGGCTTTGTAGTTGTTCGGGAACTTGCGGAGAGCAAGAATCGCGTGAATAACAACCAGGACGAAGATCACGCCGACGAATACGGAGTGCATCCAGAGGTGATCGACACCGTCAATGAAGTAGCCGCCGGTCAAAGAAACCAGAGACCAGAAAGTGTCTTTGCCAAGAAGAATGGAGCTTGTGAAGCCCATATGGCAGAAAAGGAAGAGACCGAGGATCAAGCCGGTAACGGACTGGAGAACGTCGCACCAGGCATAAGCCTTGGATTTCTGTTTTGTTTCCACCAAGTCTTCGCCATCAATGATGGTCTTGGCAGAAGGTGTCACCTTGTAGAGGTGGGAGATGTCTTTGAAATCATCAGCCATGATAAACCTTAGAAATAGGATGAGTTAGCGTTTAACACTGAGCGTAATAATGCGCTTGAACGAACGACCTGTCTTCTAAAAATCAAGCTTTGACTGAAGAAGATAAAGCAAAACCCTCATTTTTAATAAAAATACGAGGGTTTACACCTAAATTTTATTCAAGAATGCACTTATTTGGTGCCGAAAACTCTATCTCCGGCATCGCCAAGACCAGGAAGGATGTAAGCGTTCTTGTCGAGCTTTTCGTCTAAAGAGGCGACGTAGAGTTCAATTTCGGGATGAGCTTTCTGGAATGTTTCAACACCTTCCGGAGCAGAAACCAGAGCGACAAAAGTAATGTCTTTTGGTTTTACGCCGCGCTTAAGCAATGTATCGACAGCTGCGACCGCAGAGTTACCGGTAGCCAGCATCGGGTCACACAGAATGACGCGACGGCCTTCGAGTTTGGAGGGCAGCTTAACAAGGTATTCAACCGGTTTATGATCAGGGCCGCGGTATAAGCCGATATGACCCACACGGGCGGACGGCATCAAGTCCAGTAGTCCTTCTGACATACCTAAGCCAGCTCTCAGGATCGGAATGATTACCAGCTTTTTACCTTTGATGAAATTACCTTTGCATTTGCAAAGCGGAGTATCAATCGTACGAGTTTCGAGCGGCAGATCGCGTGTCACTTCATATCCGATCAGGTAAGTAAGTTCGCGAAGCAGTTGACGGAAAGAATTAGACGGGGTCTTCTTTTCACGCATGGTGCTGAGCTTGTGCTGCACGAGCGGATGGTCAACGATATGAAGTTTTGGGAAACGCGGATCAGTTTTCATTCATTCTCTCCTAAATATTCCCATCATTATGCGCCTATTGGAGTACCTCCATGAGTGCTCGGATGTTCGGTACGAGCAAATTCTTTCTCCAAATGAGCTGTGTTTTCACTTCTCCGATCACTGGAGGAACTCCATGAATCCTAAGGAGATTTTTGGAAGAGAAGTTCTGATGTTCCCGTGTGTCAACAGGTAAGGGTATGTACTTATTTAAATAAAAGCTCCACTTTCTAATTCGACTTTTAAAACCCATTCGAAGAATTATGGATCGAGATTCTTTTAAAGGCTCTGGCGTAAGATAATCCTTATCCAACAAAGAGTTGCAAACCTGCCTTGGGCGTTACGATTTCTTTAATTTAAATAACTTGTCATCCTTACTGACAAAATCTTCAAGTACAAAAAATCCTCCGGGACCGGCTGTCCTATCTTAAATGGTGAGTCTGACAAGCCCAATTTCGCGTCAGGTACATTAAAAAATCAAAGTGATTATGATTTCTCATTGGGTTTCTATCCTGCGCAGGAGGTTCCATCAGCAGCCATGATGAGTAACCAACCTCCGAACCTATTTTATTGCTCAACATCTTTAGCGAAAATCGCAGTTGAAGGAAACGAGAAGATCTGAGAGGTTGCACGTAACAGCTTCTGTGCATATGCGCGCATATCTATTAAACTGACATAATCCTCTCTAAAAATTTATAAGGTCCCTTTATGCGCTATATCGTCCTCTTATTGGTCTTATTAGTCGGAGCCGGTTTTGTCTTTATTAATTGGCCGGCTGTAAACGCCCCCGCAGAAGTCAATCTTTTGATTACTACAGCTAAGGCGCCGATTACGCTGATGCTTCTTTTCTGGTTCAGCTTGCTTTTCGTGATCGTGATTTACATCTTGTTTGTCCAGCAAACCGGATCGTTTGCCACAATGCGCCGCCTGACAAAAGAACTCCAGGAACAGCGCAAGCTTGCAACGGATCAGGAAGCTTCCCGACTGACCGATGTTAAGGCTGACTTTGAAAAGAAATGGCAAGTCTGGATGGAAGAACAAAAACAGATTCTTAGTCAGACCGAACAGCGCTTAACCGAACGCCAGAACAAGATCCTTGAAGCTTTCAAGGGTGCGGAAGATCAGATTGCTGCCGCCAATAAAGAATTGAATACTTCTATTTCCGGTACGCTGGATACGATGGACGACAAAATTACAAAGATTTTGATTGCTAATAAAAATCCTGATCAGCAATAGTCGCTGACAATAACAAGAAAGCGGGCTTCTGCCCGCTTTCTGTTTCTGAAGAGAACGTATTACTCGTGATAAGAAGTGACACGTTCCACTTCTTCGGCACTCCCTAAGAATACGGCCACTCTCTGATGCAGCTTCTCGGGCTGCAGGTCAAGAATATTCTGATATCCGTTTGTGGCTTTGCCGCCGGCCTGTTCGATAAGGAAAGACATCGGGTTGGCTTCATACATCAAACGGAGTTTGCCGGGTTTAGACGGATCGCGGTTGTCGCGCGGATACATGAATATGCCGCCGCGGCAGAGAACTCGATGAACTTCAGCAACCATGGCAGCCACCCAGCGCATGTTGAAATTCTTGCCCAAAGGACCGGTATCGCCGGCTAAAAGTTCCTGAACGTACTTCTGAACAGGAGCTTCCCAATGTCTCATGTTCGACATATTGATCGCAAATTCCTGTGTCTGAACAGGAATACGGATATTTTCCTTCGTGAGGATGTATTCGCCCGTGCCGAGGTTTAGCGTGAACATGAAAACGCCGTTTCCGACCGTTAAGGTTAGGATGGTTTGCGGCGAGTACATCACATAGCCGGCGGCAATCTGCTTGCGGCCCGGCGTGAGGAAGCTCTCATCGGCGATCTTTCCTTCGGGAGCCTTAGTAATGGAGAAGATCGTTCCAATCGGCGCGTTGATATCGATATTGCTCGAACCGTCTAAGGGGTCGAACATGATGAGATATTTGCCGCGTTTGTAAGCTGCCGGAGTAGGCAGGCAGTGGTCCATTTCTTCACTGGCCATGCCGGCTAAGGCACCGGTCCACTCGACGCCTTCCACAAAGATTTCATTTGTGATGACGTCAAGTTTTTTCTGGTGTTCGCCTTGAACGTTGTCTGTTCCGGCAAAGCCGAGAACGCCGGCAAGAGCTCCGTGGGTCACCTTATCGTTGATTTCTTTACTCAAGTCTGCAACCGCGTTGAGAAGATCGCAAAGCTGCTGATCGATGACGCCGTCGCTTAACTGTTTCGCTAAAAACTGCTGAAGGTTGATGGCCACTTTATAAATCTCCTTTTGAAAGATCGTTTGTGTTCTGCATTCTAAAAAAATTCTAGACGGGTTCTGTCAGGGCATGCTCAATAATTTCTCGAACATTCGGAGAAAGATTCTTCTCTTCACTGACATATTTGAGCGCTTTGTACATGAGGTTGGACAAAGTCGGCTCGTAACGGCGCCAGTTTTCTAAAGCTCGAGCAAGGCGGGCTGCCACTTGCGGGTTGAATTTGTCGACGAACAGAACGCTGTCAACCCAAAGCTGATAACCCATTCCGTCAGGACGATGGAATTCCGGACCGCCTGTACGGAAGAATGTGCCGAGCAGGGCGTAAATGCTGTTCGGGTTGTGATCCTGATACTTCGGATGCTGAGTCAGGGCACGAATTAAATCCACGGTCGGACGCTTGCCGCGCTGAGTGCGGAGCTGAGTGCTGAGCGCCAGCCACTTGTTGTTCAGAAGCGGTTCAGACTTCCATTCAACGTCTGCCTTACTCAAGAGTTCTTCTCCGATCGGCAGGGAAGCCTGCACGGCAATATTGACGGCACCTAATCGGTCGGTCAGGTTGTTTGCATTTTTATAGAGATTGCGAACCTGTTGCATAGCCTTGGCATCCTGAGCATAAGCCAGGTAGCTCAGGGACAGCAGCTTAAGCGCACGGCGACCTGCGTCCGCGGCATCCGGTCGATAAAGACCCGGTGTCTGGTTGTTTTTAATCTTGTCTTCAAAAGAGCCTCTTAGGCGCTGACCGATTCTGCGCTTGATCAAGTCGCAGGCCTCGCGAATGAGCGCCGGTTCGATCAGAACACGGTTCTCGGCGATGTAATTCTCGCTCGGCATTTCTAGAACTTTGGCGCGGTAAGCCGGAGACAGAGAGTCGTCGTTCAGGATGTCCTCAAAGGCGAAAAGATAGGACTCGGACGGCATTGCGTTCTGAGCTCCGCGTCTGCTCAGATCCGTGATGAACTGATCGACCATTTGGAGCGTGAGCTTTTCAAACGCATCGGCACGGTTGAAAAGATCGGAATCGTGGCGGGCTAAGAAAGCCAACTGTTCGCGGGTGTATTCGGTGTTGAAGATGACCGGAGCGGAGAAGCCTCTTCCGATGGAGAGCAGTGGTTTTGTCGAGACATTGCGGAAAGTCCAGCTCTGGACTGCCTCGTCCAAAATCAGCAGACGAGACGTGCCGTCCGGGGAGTCTTCACCTTCGAGCTGCAGAGGAATATCGTTTCCAGCGTCGTCCAGAATGCCGATCTTCACGGGAATCATGAGCGGCTTCGGCGCCGGTTTGCCCGGGAAGGTTCGGTTGTTCTGACGCAGTGTCAAAGTAAAGGTTTTGGCGATTTCGTCCCATTTGGTTTCGACAGAGATGCGCGGAGTACCGGCCTGTGAATACCAGAGTTCGAACTGAGACAAGTCTTCATAATTCGATTCCGCCATGGCATTTAAGAAATCGTCGCAAGTTGCTGCGGTGCCGTCATAGCGATTGATGTATTCAAGCAAGCCGCGGCGGAAGCCGTCCTTGCCGAACAGTGTCTGATACATACGGACGACTTCAGCGCCTTTTTCATACACCGTAGTGGTGTAGAAATTGTTGATCGAGCGGTAAGACTCCGGACGAATCGGATGAGCCATAGGGCCGGCGTCTTCCGGGAACTGAGAATTTCTCAGTACGCGTACGTCATCGATACGTTTTACCGCGCGGGAAGATTCGTCGCCCAACATATCGGCAGAGAATTCCTGCTCTCTGAAGACGGTAAGGCCTTCTTTCAGAGACAGCTGGAACCAATCTCGGCAGGTGACGCGATCGCCGGTCCAGTTATGGAAATATTCGTGTCCGATGACGGCTTCAATATTGGCGAAGTCCTGATCGGTTGCGACATTCTCATCAGCCAGAACATATTTGGAGTTAAAGATGTTCAGGCCTTTGTTTTCCATGGCGCCGAAGTTGAAGTCGTCGGTCGCCACAATCATGAAGCGGTCTAAGTCCAGGTCCAAACCGAAACGCTCTTCGTCCCACTTAATGGCTTTGACCAGACTTTGCATGGCAAACTCTGTTTTACCTTTGTTGGCCGGTTCCGTCCAAATTTGGAGCAAGGCTTCGCGGCCGTCGGACAAGGTGACTTTCTGCTCCTGAGCGACGAAATTGCCGGCAACCAAGGCAAAGAGGTAAGAGGGTTTCGGGAACGGATCTTCCCAGATGGCATAGTTGCGTCCGTCGAGCAGTTCTCCCTGTTCGACAAGATTGCCATTGGAAAGAAGGTCTTTGTAGTCTTTCGGCGCACGAATGACCACTCTGTACTTGGCAAGAATGTCGGGACGATCGGGGAAGTAGGTAATGCGGCGGAAGCCTTCGGACTCGCACTGAGTAATGTAGTTGTTCTTACTCATGTAAAGTCCGGAGAGCTCAAGGTTGTTGCGCGGATTGATTCTCGTGACGATTTCAATTTCCGTGCGTTCCTTAATGTTGTGAATAATGAGCTTTCCGGGACGCATGTCGTATTGCCCGGGGAAGGAATCTTCGCCCGCGATCTTGATGGAGACTAGTGTCAGGTCGTCTCCGTCCAAAATCAGATCGTCACTTTTTCTGTCTTCCTGCGGGACAGCAATAATTTTGGAAGTGACTTCTGTGCAGGTAGGGATTAAATCGAAAGAAAGGTCGATCGACTCGATCTGATGATCGGGAGCCGTGTAGTCTTTTCTAAAAACAATATTTGATGCGTTTTGTGATGCCATCTTTATGTTCGCTTTTTTGAATTCGACCATTTTAGCGCGGTACCTATTTTTACAAGGAAAAAGGCGCTGATGTTTGACGCATTGTCTTAATTCTTCACATATTTTTGCGCTCGGCAAAAACTGTTTTTAAGCCTCTCTGAGCGATAGCAATTAGAATGGGTTCACTTTTTAACCAAGGAGTTGCATATGTGCACTACTTTTATCGTCGGCGACAAAGCTACGGTTGACGGTTCTTTCTTAGTTGCAAGAAGTGCCGATAGCTCTGCGCTCAAGGCTCAGTTGTTCATCATTCATCCTGCTTGCTACTATCCTGAAGGCGCGATGTATCGCACCAAGGATCACAACGGCGCAACCGATTTCAGCTATCCGCAGCCTGTGCACGCTATGCGTTACACCTCGGTTCCCAACTGGCAGACAAAACTTCACGGCGCCGTCGGCTTTAACGAAGCCGGCCTCGGCGTGACCGGCACGGAGTCCATTTTCGCCCGTGACGACGCATTGGCCATCGATCCGTACAACAAAGAAACCGGTATCACTGAAGACGACATCATCGATATCATTCTTCCTCGCTGCCATACCGCGGCAGAAGGTGTTGAGCTCTTAGGCAAGATAATTGAAACACACGGCGCAGGCGAAGGTTTCGGCGTTGCATTTGTTGACGACAACGAAATCTGGTATCTGGAAACCGGAACCGGTCATCAGTGGATGGCTCAGAGAATTCCGGAAGACGTTTACTTCGGTTCCGGCAATCAGGGCCGTCTGCGTCTTTACGATCCGAACGCTTCCGAGTTCAAAGGCAGCCCCGACCTGATCGACTTTGCCATCAGACACGGCTTCTATGATCCGCAGAAAGGTCCGTTCGATTTCGCCGCTGCTTACACACGCAACGACGACCGTGACCGTGTTTACAACGATCCGCGCGTTTGGCAGATCCAGAAGCTCTTCAATCCGTCTGTGATTCAGCCCGTCGAAGACGGCCGCGAATTCGGCGTATTTATGAAGCCCGAACGCAAACTCTCCCTCGAAGACGCCAAGCGCGTGATGCGTGACCACTTCGACGCCAGCGAGCACGATCCGTACTCTCACGGCCTTAACGGCAATGAACCCTGGCGTCCCGTCAGTGTCTTCCGTACTTACGAAGCACACGTTATGCAGGTTCGTCCCTGGCTGCCGAGAGCTATCGGTGATGTGATCTACATCGCTTTCGGTATGGCTGATCTTTCCTGCTTCATGCCTTTCTATCAGGGCCTCGAACAGGTTCCGGGCCACTACGGTATCGGTACTTGCCAGGCTGACAGTGCCTCTGTTTACTGGAAGTTCCGTAAACTTCAGACGCTCGTCATGACCGACTATCCGACTTATGCTCCGATCGTGAAGAAAGCCTTCGGCGATCAGGAACGCGCCATGACGGCTAAGCAGGAACAGATGGAAAAGCAGTACGTCGAACTCATCAAGTCCGACAAGAAAGCTGCCACTGCTCTCCTGCAGAAGACCAACCTTGAGCTTCTGGCCGAATGCGAAGCCCTGGCTGAAGACCTGACCAACCAGATCTTCACGCTGGCTACTGAAAACATTCAGAAGGCTAACTTCTTTGCCAATCGTTCAAAGAAAGACTAAGTCTTTTGGTAGCTAAAACAAAACGCCGCGATTCTCGGCGTTTTTTATGGGCACAAAAAACGGAGCTCACTTTCGAGCTCCGTTTGTTCTAAGAATTATTTCTTAGCAGCGGCGTCAGCCTGTTCCCAAGCTTTGGCCGGATCAGGCCATTTGCCTGTAGCCTTAATGATTTCGTCAGCCATCTTGTAGTTGTGACCGGCGGTCTTATGGCACATTATGCAGTTTGTCGGTTTGTCGATGAAGCCGGCGTGCATCTTAGCAACCATCGGGTTCTTAGCGTTGTACATATCGGCTAAGTTGTGGCAACCGCGGCAGTTGCGGAAATTGTAAGAGACCATCCAGTCGTTTACAGCCTTAGAAAGTTCAGGACGTTTTTCCAGCCACATCTGCGGTGTGTTGAGTGTGCCGCGGAGTTCGCCGAAACCGGAAATAGAACCGGCTTTTGCTTTTGCGAACAGGAGTTCAACATAAGCAACAGGTGTTAACGGACGATTTGTTTCATTTAAGAGGTGGCAGTCGGAGCATCCGGCTGTGTAACCTGACGGGGTTCTGGCGTGCTGGCCTTGTTTCCATGCATAGGTAACGCCGTCCATAGAGTGGCACCAGCCTGTGCAGAATTTATCGGTACCGGCCCACTGAACAACACCGACGAGACCTGCCGTACACAGAATGCCGACGACGATGCCTATCACGAGGATCCAAAAAGTACCCCATTTTCCGGTTTGAGACATTTTGTACTCCCTTTTTTCGCTTTCCAGGGTGAAATTAGAAAGCATGTTATTGGACTTAAGAATCAAGTAGAGACGGTGTAGCGCCGCTCTCACATTCATAATATTATCTTAAGAAAACGAAAAATGCTTTTCTACCTACCTTATGATTAGGTAAATACTCCTAAGGGTTTACCTTTAGAAAAACACTTTCCTGTTGTTTTTTGTCCAGGAAATTCAAGGGGTTATTCTTTCCACCAAATTAGGCTATCAGCCTAATAAGGCTATGACAACACTTTGTTCAGGAATCTGAATATAAGCTTCAGATCCGATTTGCAAGCCGTGATTTCCGCGAATGAAGCCGACCACATTTAAGCCGTTAGGCAGCCTTAAGGTTACTTCTCCGCCTTTCTCTTTTTGAGGTAGCCGGGAGACTTGTCCGAAGAGGAAGCAGCGGCTGCTGTCGTCCGGTTTTTCTTTAGAGACGGTAGCGGCCGAAGCTTTGAAGAGGGCTAAGACACTTTTGCCTTCTTTGAGGTCGAGCAACTGACGGCTTTCGAGCGTAACGCTGGAGCGGAGGTACTGGCCCTCGCAGACTTTCATCTTGACCTTGCACATGGACATTCCGCCGTGAATGTCTTCAATCACGCAGGGAATAATGTTGCGGATGCTCATACGCAGAGCCACCGAGGCCAAAGCGGCTAGTTTCGGAGATTCACCGCCTTGGATATCTGTCAGGATTTGATTTCTTACCTTATTCAAAGCGGCAGAAGCTTCCAGCACGGCTTCGCCCGCTTCTGTGATGCGAGCGCCTCCGCCTGAGTTCCCGCCGACGGTTTTTTCGACCAACGGTTCCCCGGCAAGAGCGGAAAGCGTTTCGATTGCCTGCCATGCGGCTTTGTAGCTAATGCCGGCGCTTCGGGCCGCTTCAGAAATACTTCCGTATTGTTTGATGCGCTGGAGGACATCTATTCTTTTATCCACCACATTCTGTGAAAGGGCGTCGGAAATATTTAAGGCCATCTTTATTCCTTACTTAAACGAATGTTGTTATTTTATCGATATTCAAGATTAGAATAACGACATAGAAGTTCCATATTTGCTTACATTATAGCCAATGAGGATGTTATGAAGAAAACAATGATCGCTCTTGCAACACTCTTAACCTTTTCTGCTTCCGGTGTTTCGGCTGCAGAAATCAACGTTGCTGTTGCAGCTAACTTTACGGCTCCAATAAAAGAAATCTCCGCTATTTACGAAAAGGAAAGCGGTAATAAGATTCTGGCCTCTTTCGGTGCAACCGGTGCCTTCTACGCTCAGATTAAAAATGGTGCTCCGTATCAGGTTTTGTTTGCCGCGGATGCAAAGACACCTAAGAAGATTGTCGACGAAGGTCTCGGTATCGACGCTAAACCCTACGCCTTCGGAAAGCTGGTTCTCTGGAGCTCAGCAGATAATTTCATCAAACAAGATCCCAACTTCATCCTCTCCGACGCCGTTAAGAAAATCGCGGTTGCCAATCCGAAGTTAGCGCCTTACGGTGAAGCCGCCTATCAGACCATGGAAAAATGGGGCAATCTTAAGAAAGTCGAACCTAAATTCGTCACCGGTGACAACATCGGAAAGACTTTCCAGTACGCTAAGACAGCAAATGCACAAGTAGGTTTTGTCGCGTTGTCTCAGGTTTATAAAAACGGCAAGTTTACTTCCGGCTCCGGCTGGATCATCCCGGCTGACTGCTATAAGCCCATCCGTCAGGATTCCGTTATTCTGAACCCTGGCAAAGACAACAAAGCCGTGGCAGACTTCATGAAATTTATGGCAACAAGCCCGAAGGTTCAGAAAGTGATTGATTCCTACGGCTACAGTACCAAGTAACTAAGAATTAGGACCGACATGTTTACTGCGGAAGAACTGCTCCCTATCAAGCTAACCTTAGAGCTTGCTTTGATTACGACTGTTTTCCTGCTGCTGGTGGCAACACCGCTGGCATGGTGGCTGTCGCACACCAAATCAAAATGGAGAGCGCCGATCAGTTCGATTGTTACGCTGCCATTGGTTCTTCCGCCGAGCGTGCTCGGTTTCTATCTCCTCGTTGCCATGGGACCGTCGGGTCCTTTAGGCAAGCTCACTGAGGCTTTGGGCATCGGCTTGCTGACATTTACTTTCCCCGGTCTTGTGATCGGAAGTATTGTTTATTCGATGCCGTTTGCCGTCCAGCCACTACAGGCGGCTTTTGAATCTATCGGCAAGCGTCCTTTGGAGGTTGCCGCTACCTTGGGAGCCAAACCGCTTGACGCCTTTTTTAACGTCGTTCTCCCGCTTGCTAAGCCCGGCTTTGTGACAGCAGCGCTTCTAACATTTGCGCATACCATCGGAGAGTTCGGCGTCGTTTTGATGATCGGCGGCAACGTTCCCGGTAAAACACAAGTTGTTTCGACGGAAATTTACAGTTATGTTGAGGCAATGGAGTACGGCAAAGCGCATTGGCTGGCCGGCGGCATGGTGGTCTTTAGTTTCTTCGTTTTGCTCGGCTTAACGCTTTTGAATCGCCACAACGAGCGCGTTATGCCTTAATTTTCTCGACTTCTAATCTGTATGTCTGATTCTTTAAGTTCCGCTTCTCTGCTGCTTCCTCGGGAAGACGGTTTCAGGCTGGAATGTTCATTTGAGTTCCCGAATTTCGGAATTACAGTTCTTTTCGGAGCGTCCGGCTCCGGAAAAACAACGGTTCTTCGCTGTATTGCAGGATTGGAGCGGGCAAAGGGTTTTGTTAAGGTCGACGGCGTTTATTGGCAAAACGACGAACAAAAACTTTTTCTACCGACTTGGGAGCGGCCTTTAGGCTATGTGTTTCAAGAGGCGTCGCTTTTTCCTCATCTGACTGCGAAGCAAAATATCGAATTTGCGGTTAAGCGCAGCAAATCGACGGATGCCCGCTCCCGTATGGAAGAAGCGATTGATTTATTGGGCATTCGCGGCCTTCTCGGGCGAAAGCCTGCTCAGCTCTCGGGCGGTGAGCGCCAGCGTGTGGCAATTGCGCGTGCTGTCGCAACAGAGCCCAAAATCATGCTTTTTGACGAGCCGCTGGCGGCGCTGGATTTCAAAAGGAAGTCCGAGATTATGCCTTGGCTTGAGAAGCTCAAGACCAACCTCAAAATTCCGATGCTTTATGTCACGCACTCTGCGGAAGAAGTACTGCATCTTGCCGACAATCTCATCGTGATGGAAGACGGCAGGATCAAAACTTCCGGAGCTTTGACTGATGTTCTTGCCAATATCGATTTGCCGATCAAAATCGGTGAGGATACAGGTGTTCTCCTAAAAGGCAAAATTGTCTCCAAGGACAAAGAATGGTTACTGATGACTGTTGACTGCGGCAACATCGCTCTGCATATCGGAGATAACGGCCAGCCGATCGGAAGTCCGGCGTCGTTGCGAATATTAGCCAGAGAGGTGGTATTTGCAAAAGAGCAGCCAAGCGGTCTGTCGGTTCAGAATGCTTTCGAAGGTGTTGTCGAAGAGATTTCGGTGCAGAAGGATTCCTCGGGTGCCCTGATACGAGCAAACTGCTCGGGAAAGATCATCGTCGGTAAATTAACACGCAAAGCGCTCAGCGAATTAGACATAAAAGAAGGGAGCCAAATTTGGCTCCTCATCAAAAGTGTTGCGCTGCTTTCTGTTTAGTCTTCCAAGACCTTCACTTTGTAAGAAGTCGGTCTGCCATCATCGAAACTAAACGGAATAGTGATATTGGCGGTACCGCCGCCGGTAATGAGATCAACCTTCGGATCTGTCTTGTATTCGGCAGGTTCAAAGATTTTTTGTATTCTGGAGTTGCCTGCGCCTTCAAGAGTGAGCTGAATAACGGGCAGCTTCTGACTCCGCATATCCTGATTCTGGATCTGAAGCTTTAACTCCCACTGTCCCGGAGAAATGGCATTGACTTGGTTGGACAAGACGACCGGAGTTCTCAGAGGCGGGCAGTAGAGATAATCACAGCTTTGCTGAGAAAGTGTATTCAGAGGCTCTTTTTTCAGGATTTCGGGTTGCAGGAACAGCGTTACCTGCCATGCGGCAAGAATCACAAAGCACAGGCAGATAAAAAGCATGATGGAGCGAACGATTCCCGGAGTGCGGGACGGATCCGTCGGATCTCCGAGGTCATCTTCGGGCGGAAGGATAACGCCGTCACTGCCTTTGACGCCGAACTTCTCAATAGGGTCAGGAGCAGGTTTCGTCTCAGACTTCGTTTCTTTAGGAGTTTCTTCTTTTTTCAAAGGTGCGGAAAGTTCAGAAATATCCTTTGAGAGCGAAGCCATCAATGCCTTCGGATCTTTCGGACGTTCCTGAGGAGGCTGAGCCGCCGGAGCGGGTTCGCCCGGACGAACAGAAGCGGTCGGAAGCTTAAAGTCTTCGGGAAGTTTTTTCAGGTCAGCAGGGACGATTTTCGGAATATCTCTCTGCTTCTGATTTCCGCCCAGTGAAGGTTCGGACGGGAAGTTGTAGTGATTCGAATCTCCCTCGAATTTAGGTTCCATAGCCGCCTCTTTTCTAATTAGTGAATCTGACCGGCCAAACAAATCCAGCCGTCCATAGACTTCCAAACAGAAAGGGGAGAGTCAGGACGATAAGAGCCATAAACCTCGATCAATTCTTCTGCCTGTCTTTCCAAAATGCCGGAAAGAACGAGATAACCGCCTTTTTTCACGCGCGCCAAAAGTGCCGGCGCTAAGAGTCGAAGCGGATTGCTGAGGATGTTTGCCACAACGACATCGAATTTTTCGTCCGGCATATCCTTCGGCAGATAGAAGCTGGCGTCTGCCCGGTTCACTTCTGCATTATAGTCGGCGGCCTCGATGGCCTGAGGATCAATGTCCGTACCGAGCACTTTGGAAGCCCCGAGTTTCTTGGCAGCAACAGCCAAAATTCCGGATCCGCAGCCGTAATCCAGAACGGATTTTCCTTCCAAATTATGGTCATGCAGCCACTCCAGACACAGACGTGTGGTCGGATGTGTTCCGGTACCGAAAGCAACGCCCGGATCCAGACGGATATTGATGGCGTCGGGATTGGGCGGTTCATGCCAGGACGGAACGATCCAAAGATCGCCGGCAATCTGAGTCGGTGTGAACTGGGCCTGCGTGATGCGAACCCAGTCATTGTCCGGAACTTCCGTTCTGCCCTCGAGAACTGGTTTTTTAAGACCTTGTTCTTTGAGCGCAGCTTCTAATGCGCCTTCCATGTCGAAGTCGTCTCCGCAGAGGACTTTAAGACGGGAGCTGTCCCAAGCGAAATCATCAATCTCGATTCCCGGTTCTCCGAAAATCGGTTTTTCACGTTCGGTTTCGGCGTCCGCGTCCTCGATAGAAACCGAGTAGGCGCCCTTATCCATTAAGAAGTCGGTCAAAGGCTCGACTTCCTTTTTGTCCGTCAGCAGAGAGTATTCGAATAACATGAGTAACAGCCTTATTTCTTCACAGATTCGCGGTGTGCCAGCTTCTCTTCCAGATAGTGAATGCTCACGCCGCCCTGAAGGAACTTCTGATCGATCATCATTTCTCGGTGCAGCGGAATGTTGGTCGAGATGCCTTCAATAACGGTTTCGGAAAGTGCCGTGCGCATTCTGGCGATAGCCTGGTCACGGGTGTCACCGTAAGTGATGAGCTTGCCGATCATGGAGTCGTAATGAGGAGGAATGAAGTAACCGGGGTAGACGTGAGAGTCGACACGAACACCGGGGCCGCCGGGCTGATGCAGTGTTGTGATGCGGCCGGGGCTGGGGATGAAGCGATACGGATCTTCAGCGTTGATACGGCACTCAATCGCGTGACCCTTGATCTGAATGTCGCGCTGACGATAACGAAGTTTTTCGCCTGCGGCAATGCGAATCTGTTCCTGAACCAGATCAACACCGGTGACGAACTCTGTGACCGGGTGTTCCACCTGAATACGGGTGTTCATTTCAATGAAGTAGAACTCACCGTTTTCGTAGAGGAACTCAAACGTGCCTGCGCCGCGGTAGCCGATCTTGCGGCAGCCTTCGGCACAGCGCTCTCCGATCTTTTCAATCGCGCGGCGGGGAATGCCGATGGCCGGAGACTCTTCGATGACTTTCTGGTTGCGGCGCTGCATGGAACAGTCGCGTTCACCGAGCCAAATCGCATTGCGGAAGTTGTCGGCGAGAACCTGAATCTCAATGTGACGTGGGTTTTCAAGGAATTTTTCCAGATAAACCGTGTCGTTGCCGAAAGCGGCTTTTGCTTCCTGCTTGGTGGTGTTGACGGCGTTAATCAATGCAGCTTCGGTATGAACGACTTTCATACCGCGTCCGCCGCCGCCACCCGAGGCTTTAATGATGACTGGGTAGCCGACAGAGCGGGCAATCTTGATGATTTCCGAAGGGTCATCAGGCAGGGCGCCGCCGGAACCGGGGACGCAGGGCACGCCCGCGTCGATCATGGCTTGTTTGGCAGATACCTTATCGCCCATCAGGCGGATCGTTTCGGGACGCGGGCCGATAAAGACGAAACCGCTGGACTCCACGCGTTCAGCGAAATCGGCGTTTTCAGAAAGGAAACCGTAGCCGGGATGGATCGCTTCGGCATCAGTGACTTCCGCAGCACTGATAAGAGCCGGCATGTTCAAATAGCTTTGATGAACAGGGGCAGGTCCGATACAAACGGACTCGTCGGCGAGGCGAACGTACTTGGCATCCGTATCTGCAAGCGAGTGGGCAACCACCGTTTTAATGCCCATTTCCTTACAGGCGCGCTGAATGCGAAGTGCGATTTCTCCGCGGTTGGCAATCAAAATCTTACCGAACATAGGGGCTCACTGATTATTCGATGACGAAAAGCGGCTGGCCGAATTCGACCGGAGAACCGTTATCCACAAGAATTTCTTTCACTGTGCCGCTGACTTCGGCTTCAATTTCATTGAGAAGCTTCATGGCTTCAATGATGCACAGCGTGTCGCCTTTCTTAACCTGGGTGCCGACTTCTACGAAAGGATCGGCGCCGGGGCTCGGAGCTCTATAGAAAGTACCGACCATCGGGCTTGTTACCTGAGTACCGCTCGGGGAGTTAGAGGCCGGAGCGGCAGAAGGAGCAGCAGGGGCTGCGGAGGGTGCAGGAGCGGCCGGGGCCGGAGTTGCCTGCGGGATCTCGATAATCGCCGGTGCGGCTTGAGCGGCTTGGGCAGGGCGGTTCACGATTCTGACGTGGTCGCCTTCTTCATTGATTTCGATTTCGGCGATGCCGGAAGCCTGAACTAAATCGATCAATGTTTTAAGTTTTCTCAAGTCCATAGAAATGCCTTTCTATATATAAATTAGGGAAAATTATTTTGCGGTAAGGAAATAGGCGGCGGCTGAGAAGTAGCCGTGGACTCCGAGGCCGATGATGCAGCCTTCGGCAATGTCAGATAGGTAAGAATGGTGTCTGAATTCCTCACGCTTAAAAATGTTGGATAAATGAACTTCGATAAACGGGATCTGTACAGACAAAAAGGCATCGCGAATCGCGATGCTGGTATGTGTGTAAGCGCCGGGGTTGATAATGACTGCTTCGATACCTTCTTTTGCTGCCTGCTGAATCCTATCGACTAAATCACCTTCGTGATTACTCTGGTAGGTTGTAAGTGTTCCTCCGGTGGATTCAACGAAGGCTCTTAAATCGGTTTCGATCTCGGCAAGCGTTGTCGTACCGTATTTGTCCGGCTCTCTGGTTCCCAAAAGGTTGAGGTTTGGACCATTTATCAAAAGTAGTTTTTTCATAGGCGAAGCCGCGGGCTAAATCGCGGCTAAATTGGTTTTCCGCCTAGTATAGACGCTATTTGCGCCTAAATCTTCAATAAGTTAGCCTAACTTGTTTCTGTTTTCTTACAATTTACGCCGAAAAACCGTTCGGAAATTGCACGAAATTAAAAGAAGATAAGCTCTATTTAAGGGTAAATACTTACTCCGGTTCTGTGAGCGAAATCAGTCTTTCGAGTTGTTCGATATTGGCGGTTTTTGCGGTTTCTTCCTCGATTTGCCAAGGATCTGGATTTTTCTTTATCAGATTTTTAATCTTTGCATGATCCTCAAAAACTTTCAAACGAACCCAAACCGTTAAGTGTTGGCGATCAAAATAGCCGCCTCTGATGACCGGAGCCTCAAAAACGATCTCTTCGACGGGTTCGTTCTTTCCGGGCCGTTCGTTCGGAAAGACTTCGATTTCAATTTCTCGGTCGATTAGAACGATTTCGAGAGATTTCGCGTCGTCGCATTCAACCGCGATATAGATATCCGAATACTTGTCCGCGCAGCCGTTCAAGACGCCACGGATCAGAAGCGGTTTGCAATCACTCACTTCTCTCATGACGATTAAAGCCGCCTTTCTAAGTTCCAGAAGACGTTCGGCGTGGCCGTTCGGGTCGAAAATCGCATAGTGCTCCCTGAGCGCCGATTCGATCGCGTCGTCGTCCGGCAGCTGGGCGCCGGAAGTGATTTCGTATTCTTCGGCGAGTTTGCGTCTGGCCTCACTCCAGTCAGGTACGCCTTCGGCAATGATTGCGGCTGCCTCTGCCGCCAATCCGCGGGTGTCTTTGTTTCTCATATTAATTAAGAGTCGGCAGGAATCTTCCGATCAGTCGTGGCACAATGCCACACATCAATTTAGCGAGGATTTTAACGTGCACATTCATATTCTCGGTATTTGCGGCACATTTATGGGCGGCATTGCCCAGCTTGCAAAAAGTCTTGGTATTGAGGTCAGCGGCTGCGACGCCGGAGTCTATCCTCCGATGTCCGATCAGCTCAAGCAAGCCGGAATCCATTTAATCGAAGACTACGATCCGGAACAACTCGACGCCGGTGCTGACTTATATATCATCGGCAATGCGATCAGCCGCGGCAATCCTTTGCTTGAAGAAATTCTTAACCGCGGTTTGCCTTACACGTCCGGCCCGCAGTGGCTGCAAGAGAACATTTTGAACGGGCGCCACGTGCTGGCAGTTGCCGGTACCCACGGTAAAACCACAACGACTTCAATGCTGGCCTGGATTTTGGAAGACTGCGGATTGAATCCCAGTTTTCTGATCGGCGGTGTTCCTCAGAATTTCGGACACTCGGCCCGTTTGACCGAATCGGAATACTTCGTGATCGAAGCCGATGAATATGACACGGCTTTCTTCGATAAGCGTAGCAAGTTTGTGCACTATCGTCCCCGCACGGTCATTCTGAACAACCTTGAATACGATCACGCCGATATTTTCCCGAATTTGGAAGCGATTGAGCGCCAGTTCCATCATTTGGTGCGCACGATCCCGTCCCATGGAAAAGTTATTTTCAACGAAGCCTCCGAAGCGCTTCATCGAGTATTGAAGATGGGCTTGTGGACACCGGCTGAAAGTTTCGGAACGTCTCCGGTCTGCGACTGGCGTTTGGTCGAGCATGAAGGCGCTCGATTGTTTGCCGGCGGCAAAGAAGTCGGACGCTTTGAGCTGTCTCTCCCGGGCGAACACAATCTGCTGAATGCTTCGGCTGCAGTTGCAGCTGCTGTGAATGCAGGCGTCAGCGCGGAAAGAGCAGTTGACGCGTTATCTCGCTTTGAAGGCGTCAAGCGCCGTATGGAAGTCAAAGGAGAGGTTGCGGGCACCAAAGTGATCGACGATTTTGCTCATCATCCGACGGCGATTGAAGAAACAATCAAAGCCGTTCGCAGTAAATATCAGACAGGCCGTCTGCTCGCAGTTCTTGAGCCGCGCTCCAATACTATGAAGCTCGGCACGATGAAAGCTCAGCTCCCGGGAAGTTTGGTTCAAGCCGATAAAGTGTTCTGTTATCAGGGACCGGCTGTTCAGTGGGATACGGCAGCTGCCTTGGCACCGCTCGGTGAAAAGGCTGAAGAGTTCAAAGATCTGGAAGCCCTCGTGGAAGATGTCGTGAGCCAGGCAGAGCAGGGCGATACAATTTTAGTGATGAGCAACGGCGGCTTCGGCGGCGTCCACAAAAAACTGCTGGACGGATTGAAATCTAAGTTCGGAGCCTAAACGCATGCGTCCTACCCTTTATCTTCACGGTTTCTTGTCCCACCCAAACTCTGCGAAGCCCAAGCTTCTCAAAGAAGCGCATGAAAAGATCGGTAAGCCGTTCATTGCACCTGAACTCTATATGTCGCCGGACGAGGTCGCTGAGTTTCTGTCCAAACTAATTAAAGAAGATCTCAAAGGCGGTCCGGTCGATGTGATCGGCTCTTCACTCGGAGGCTTTTATGCGGCGTGGGCAAAAGAGCATCTTCCGGTGGAAAAGGCCGTGTTGCTCAATCCTGCGTTAGGCAACTGGGGACAGGTTGATTTCCAGCCGGGCTGGCACAAAGTGAGCGGACTTGACCGTGAAATGTATGTTTGCCCCGAATTCATGGTCCAGCTAGAGAAGATGCTGGTAAAGGATTTGAAGAAGCCTCAGGATTATCTTTCGCTCATCAGCTTGAAGGACGAAGTCTTAGATCCGCAGCAAACTTTGGATTTTCTAAAAGATACAAAGATTGTGAAGATTCCTGACGGAGATCATAGAATTACGGACTTTGCGCCTCATGTCGAAGAGATCATGAGTTTTATTGCTGAATAGCCGTTTTAGCGAAGAAATCATCGCGGCGCCTGTTCCCAAGGCGGGTAACCGGCCATAGGCGCCTAAGAATTCTTGTTTGAGCCTTAAACGATAGGCTTAAACTCTACCGAGAACAGGTAATACCAGTCAGTCATAACGTCAATACGAAAGGACGCAATGAATTTATTTTTTGAAGAAGACGGAGCATTCAAAGTCGGAACAGAAATGTCCGGCACCGATTCGGCCTGCCAAGTTGAACTACCGACAGGAAAAAGAATAAAAGTTAAGCGCTCTCACATCTTCGTGACGTACAACAGTCCGTCACCGGCTGAATTTTTAGCTCGAGCCCAGCAGGAGTCTGAAGAAATCGATCTGGAAATCCTCTGGGAATTTGCACCGGATGACGAGTTCGATTTCAAAACCATCGCGGCAGAGTATTTCGGAGACAGCGTTACCCCAATTCAGCAGGCGGCGACGATTCTTCGTCTGCATTCCAATCCAGTTTATTTCTATCGAAAAGGCCGCGGCAAATACCGTAAGGCACCGGCCGAGACACTGAAGCTGGCTCTTGCCGCGATTGAACGAAAGAAAAAGCTGGAAGAGCAGAAGGACGCTTATGTTCAGATGCTCATCGAAGAACATAAGGCCCCAGCCGAAATTGCCAATAAGGCTATTGAGCTTTTGGTTCGTCCCGATAAGAACTCCATTGAGTGGAAAGCTCTGAATGAAGCGAGCGACAAACTCAGCTGTATGCCGCTGCGTTTGCTGCTCGATGTCGGTGCGATTCCGAATGCTTGGCGCTGGCACGTCGAAAGCTTCTTCATGATTAACTTTCCGAAAGGAAAGAATTTTCCCGAAAACCTCTCCAAGCCTCATCGCGAAGCACATGACGAGCTTCCCTTATCAGATGCCGTTGCATTCTCTATTGACGACTCGGAAACCACGGAAATTGATGATGCCTTGTCGGTAACGCCGTTGGAAGACGGAAAAACGCGCGTTGGTATTCATATTTCCGCACCGGGCCTGGGCATTGAACCTGGGTCGGACATCGACTTGGTCGCTCGGGAAAGAATGTCGACCGTCTATGCACCGGGACTTAAGACCACGATGCTGCCGAAAGATTGGGTAGCAGCCTTCTCTTTAGACGAAGGACTGATCTGTCCTGTCGTTTCTCTTTACGCCGTTGTCGATAACGAAACGCTTGCCGTTCTCTCCACTGATACTCGCCTCGAACGCATCAAAATCGAAAAGAATCTGCGTTATGACCTGATCGCCGATAAGGTGACGGAAGAAGCTATTCAAGAGGGCAACCTTCCTGTTCCTTATGGCCCCGAGCTCATTTGGCTTTGGAAGTTCGCCAAGAAACTTCTGAAAGATCGCGAAGAAGTTCGCGGCAGACCCGAACCCGTCGGACGCATTGACTGGTACTTCAGCCTGAAGGGCGAAGACGAGAATGCGGAAATCGAATTGAAGGGACGCCGAAGAGGAGATCCGCTGGATCTGCTCGTGGCCGAAATGATGATTTTTGCGAACTCGACCTGGGGCGGATGGCTGGAAGAAAGAGATGTGGCCGGTATCTATCGTTCCCAGCGAATGGGGCGCGTCAAGATGAAAAGCGTTCCGGGGCCGCATGACGGTATCGGTGTTCCTTATTACGCTTGGTCGACTTCTCCGCTACGCCGTTACGTTGACATGGTCAACCAGCGTCAGATTATTGCGACCCTTAAAGGCGAAAAAGCCCCGTATCGCAATAATGACTCCGAGCTCTTCTCGATCATTTCTACTTTTGATTCCAACTACTCGGCTTTCAACGACTTCCAGTCCCGTATGGATCGCTACTGGTCGATGCGGTGGATTGAACAGGAAGGCATTAACGAACTCAAAGCTACGGTGGTTAAGGGCGACCTCGTAAGGATTGAAGGCCTGCCGATGGCTCAGCGCGTCCCCGGATTGCCTGAGCTTCCGCGCGGTCAGAGCGTCCTGATGAAGGTTTTGAATCTCGACTATCTGTCTTTAGTCATGGAATGCAGTCTTATTAAAGTGCTGAACGAAAGCCATGAGGAAGATTTAGAAGAGGAAGAGATCGAAGTTGAAGTCGGGACGCCGGAAGCTGTGCCTCCGGAAGAGCCTCAGATTGAAGGGGTTGAGCCTGGGAACGAAGGGCTGCCGTGATGGATAGAAAACCTCTCTTCTATCCCGTAAAGACATGAGGTAAGATTTAGAAAAGAAATCTTGAAAGGATTCATCAATATGAAGCAGGTTACCAAATTAGGAGTTATGGGTAATCCCATCGGACATAGTCTCTCTCCGGAAATCCATTTAATGTTTGCCAAGCAGTTCGGCGACGAGATTTCCTACGATAAAGTTGAAATCCCGCTCGGCGAATTTGAGAGCGCCATCGGCGAAATGATCGACGAGGGCTATCACGGACTCAATGTCACGATTCCTTTCAAGTTAGACGCTTTCCGCTGTTCTACAAAGTGTTCTTCTCAGGCTCGCCAGTCACGTGCCGTGAATACGCTTACTTTCCAAAACAACAAGATTCTCGGTGAAAACACAGACGGCACGGGTTTCATTCGTGATTTGGAAGAGCGTCTGAAGTTCTTTGTAGAACACAAAAAGATTCTTATCCTCGGCGCCGGCGGTGGTGTTCGCGGTATTCTCCCGGCCCTGATGGAACGCATGCCCAAGTCTGTGACCGTGGCTAACCGTTCTGTTGCTCGTGCTCAGGAACTCTGCGACGAGTTTGGGATTCAGAGCATCCTTTATGATGAGACCGGTTCCGAGTCTTATGACCTGATTGTGAATGCCACGCCGACAAGCCTGCAGAATAAAGCTCCTTTGGTTTCTCCGTTCGCATTTGACGGATGCGAACTCGCCTACGACTTGGTCTACGCCGCTAAGCCCACACCGTTCATGGAACTGGCTAAACAGGGCGGCGCAAGACACGCTTCCGACGGTCTCGGGATGCTGGTTGAACAGGCGGCCGATTCCTACGAAATTTGGATGGGCCATCGTCCGGGTACCCAAGACGTTTACGCAAAACTTCGCGAAACTCTGGATAAAAGCGCAAAATAAGGGCGCAACCCGACAGGTGAAACCTTGAGCGCAAACAATCCTTCTTCTCAGCTTCACGACCCTGATTATGACGTCGCAGTAAGAGACCCTGAGGCAGCAGCCCGGGGGCTGGCGCTTGTGCAGCAGCTGCTTGACGAAGGGGAAGATGCGGCTGACCGCAAAGATCTAAAGGTCGGCGAAGAGATCAAAAAAGAGCTTCGCGATACTCTGTCGGAACTGCACCCTGCCGATATCGCCTACATTCTGGAAGCCCTTCCGCTCGATGAACGTCTCATCGTTTGGGACTGCGTGCGCTCCGGACGCGACGGCGAAATTTTGGTTGAAGTCAATGAAGGTGTTCGAGAAACCTTGATTGACGCCATGAACCGCGATGAGTTGGTGGACGCTGTCGAAAGCTTGGACACCGACGAAATCGCCGACTTAGTCGAAGACTTGCCGCCGGACGTTGTGGCCGAAGTTCAGGAAGGTCTGTCGCACGAAGAAAGAGCTCAGCTGCGCGCGGCCATGAGCTATCCGGAAGATACGGTCGGTGCCCGTATGGACTTCGAAATCGTATCGATCCGTCAGGAAGTCACGCTCGATATCGTGCTTCGTTATCTTCGCCGCTTAAAGAAACTCCCCGACCATACCGACCAGGTATTTGTGATTGACCGAGAAGAACGTCTCATGGGTACGCTGCCTGTTGACCGTATTCTGACGCATTATCCGGAGGATGCCGTTAAAGACGTCATGCTCACGGAGGTTTTACGACTGTCTCCGCTGGAAGATGTCAGTGACGCAGCACAGGCCTTCGAACGTTACGACTTGGTGAGCGCACCGGTTGTTGACGAGGCAGGACGTTTGGTCGGACGTCTTACCGTGAACGAAGTGGTGGACGTGATCCGTGAAGAAAGCGATGAAGAGGCTTACGGTGCGGTCGGTTTGGATGACGATCAGGATATTTTCGATTCGGTTTGGTCATCTGCGAAAGCCCGCTGGGTCTGGCTCGGTGTGAACCTCTTTACGGCCTTCTTTGCTTCCCGCGTAATTTCCGCATTCGACGGAACGATTGAAAAGGTTGTTGCATTGGCAGCCTTAATGCCGATTGTCGCGGGTATTGCTGGCAACTCCGGCAACCAGACACTGACACTGCTGGTCCGTTCCCTTGCTACCGGTCAGATTACCGAAGCCAACCAAAGCGACGTGGTCAAAAAAGAAGTCTTGGTGGCTTTGGTCAATGGTTTTATTTGGGGCATTATTGCCGGTCTCTTTACCTGGGGGCTCTACTACGACTCTCCGGACGGCATGAAGCTCGGCTTTACCATGTTCTTGGCCATGATGCTGAATATGCTCATGGGCGCGATTGTGGCTATCCTCGTTCCGATTACGCTTAAGAAACTCGGCCGAGATCCGGCCATGGGCGGATCGGTACTCCTGACATTTATTACCGATTCAGGCGGTTTCTTAATCTTCCTCGGCCTGGCAACCTATATATTCGGATAATCAAGACTCAACTTTGAGAATCCGAATGAAAGCAAAAATCTGCGGTTCTTTATGTCTACTTTCTGCTGCGGTTCTTTTATCCAATGCGCATGCAGAAACTCCCTCCGACGTTTTGCAAGCGATTCCCCATACAGAAGAGCTTCTCAATGTCGTTGTAGTCTCACGCCACGGTGTGCGTTCTCCGACTCAATCTGCAGAAAAACTGCACGGTTGGTCGGATAAGAAGTGGTCGGCTTGGCCCGTTGCTCCTGGATTGCTCACATCTCGCGGTTTTTATCTTGTCAAAGCCACGTGGAAACTCAATCGCAGTCGCGCTCCTTTTACCTACGGGGTCTGCCCGAAGCCGGAAGACGTTCAAATCATTGCAGACGTTGATGAACGAACACGCAAAACAGCCGAGGCTTTAAATGAGGGCCTCTATCCGACCTGTGGTTATAAAGTTAAGGTCACGAGTTCCGAACATTCAGCGATTTTTTCTCCGCTGAAGGCGAAAGTCTGTCGAATTGACTATCCCAAAGAGCTCGAAGAAAAACTCACTCAAAAAGTTGTCGGGATCAACGAAAAGTTTGCGGCTCAAATGGCTGAGATCTCGAAACTAACGGGACATGAGTTTACCGGGCCGATGCGCGCAAAGGTCAGTAAATATAAAGTTGGCTTTAAGGGAGCACCGTACGATTGCTCGAGCATTACCGAGATCTTTGCTTTGGAGTGGGGCCAAAATCCTGAAAAGAAGGTCGCTTGGGACCAATTGGATTGGAACGGAATTCTGCATCTCATGCCGATACGCGTTGCTGTATTTTCTGCGCTTAATCGAGACATGGAAGTTGCTCGTTACAAAGGTTCGGCTTTAGCGAACAAGATTATTGAGAGCCTCGATCACGGTCCTAAATACACCTATCTTATCGGGCATGACACGAACTTGGCTAACCTCGGCGAAATTTTTGATTTGAACTGGAAACTTCCCGGAAGAGATCAGAACGAAAATACGCCGGGCGGTTATCTGACCTTTGAGAAATGGTCCGTTAACGGACAGCCGGAAATCCGTGTGTTTTATTCGGCGTTATCACCCGAACAAATTCATGCAGAGAGGGTGACTCAGCCAACCGATGATTTCGAGATTCTTCCCCGCGGAACGAAGTTCGATGAATGGAAGACGACATATGGCCGCAGACTTCAGTCGAACTGTATAGCGGACGACAAGTACGAAAATCGAAAATAATCAGCTGACTTAACTTAGGAATACTCCTGAAAATGTATCACGAGATACATTTCAGGAATTTTTTGTGTATCGGATGATACTGACAGCCGAGGTGTAATTACCGCACAATAACACTTAACAAGACCGCCTTAAACCACGATTCAGACGGACTTGATAACAAAAAACACACCGCCGCAAATAGCGGCACTACACTCAAAACACGGAGAAAACAAACATGAAAAAGCTGATTGCTGTTGCAGTGCTTGCTGCATTCTCTTCTCTTCCTTATGCAGCTGAAAAAGACATCACAACAGACGTCGTCGTGGTCGGTCAGGGTGCCGCCGGTACCGCCGCCGCATTCGCCGCAGCCGAACAGGGCGCTAAAGTCATCGGCCTTGAAAAGAAAGGCATGGTCGGTGGAACGGGTAACTTCTCCGAAGGTATTTTCGCTGTAGGTTCCAAGATGCAGCGCGACTACTACATTCCTCTTACCAAAGACGAAGCTTTCAAGAAGATCATGAACTATGGTCACTGGCGCAGCAATGCCCGTCTGGTTCGTGCCTTCGTCGATAAATCTGCCGATACAGTCGAATGGATGCAGAAACACGGAGTTAAGTTCGAAAAACTGACCACCAACTATCCGGGCGGCCTCTACACATGGCATATTTATCAGGGCCGCGGCGCTGGCTGGATTAACGCCCTTCAGAAGAAGGGCAAAGACGAATACGGCATGCAGGTTCTCCTGAACACTCCTGCTGAAAAACTGATTTTCGGCAAAGACGGCAAAGTTGCCGGCGTTGTTGCTAAAGATAAAGACGGCAATACGCTCAACATCCACGCTAAAGCCGTGATTATCGCTACCGGCGGTTTTGCTGACAATCCCGAAATGATGAAGAAGTACACACGCTTCCCGAACACTGACGGTATTGCCCAGACCGGTAAGAACGGTGTCGGTATCCAGATGGCTTGGTCTGCCGGCGGCGGTAAAGAAGGCTTAGAAGTTCAGCAGTCCTATCGTCCGGGCCCCCGTGCAGTTTCCACAACGAACCATGTTTCTGCTACTGCCAAACAGCCTCATCTTTGGCTGACTCCGAACGGCGAACGTTTCTGCGACGAAACCATTATGGGCGACTGGCCCGCTGCCGGTAATGCTCTTGAAAGAATCGGCGGTCAGATGTGGGTTGTCTATGACAACAAGAACCTTGACTCTATGAAGCACGACGGTATTGTCCAAGGTGTCGGCGTTATGGTTCCGATCGGAGCAAAACTGACTAACTTCGAAAAAGAATGGCCGGCAGCAGAACAGGCAGGCTGGGCTGTTAAAGCTAATACGCTTGACGAACTCGCCAAAAAGACAGGTATGGATCCTGCCGTCCTGAAAGCCAGTGTTGAACAATACAACAAGGCTGCCGAACAGCGCCATGACGCTCTGTTTGCTAAGGATCCGCAGTACATCTTCCCGGTCAAACAGGGCCCATACTACGCCATCAAGAGTGTAGCGTCCTCTCTGGGAACTCTGGGCGGTATTAAGGTTAACGACCGTCTGCAGGTTGTCACAGATAAAGACAAGGCTATCCCGAACCTCTACGCAGCCGGTTCCGATGTCGGCGGTATGTACGGTGACTCTTATGACTTGCTAATGGCAGGCTCCACAATTGGTTTCGCAGTTAACTCCGGCCGTATCGCTGCTGAAAGCGCCGTTAAAGATCACAACCTTGGCAAAAAATAATCCTTAGTCAGTACTAAGGACTAGTAAGAAAGCCGCCTTCGGGCGGCTTTTCTGCACTTAGGCTTCGGGAAAATCTGGAATGAAGATACTTTCGGCCAAAGGATGGTTCTTTCTCCGTTCAAAATTTTTGAGAGTTGATTCCGGAGACGTATTTGCATAGCAGTAGACACAGCCGTGGAGACACGTGTTGTACATTCCGATGTCCTTGCTTTTAACGCACCCGCATTCTTCTCGCTGTCCCGGATCTTTTTTGATCGTGACGATCTTTTTCATTTCAACCCGATTTGCGTTGAACAGATCTAAGTGATCAAGCTCAAACGGAGTTCTGGCCGGAGCCTTTGTGAGATAGTCTGTGAGCTCGGGATTTTCGCCGAAAACTTTGAGCATCAGTTCAGCATCGATGCACTTGCTCGGAAGTATTCCGTGGTGAGACAGATCGAATTTTTCTGCGCAAGCGCAGATCTCCAAGTTCCATCCGCGCTCTTTCCAGTAAGCGCGAATCTTCGAAAGGTATCCGGCGAACTCTTCGATTTGTTCTGCTGACGGTTCAGCCTCACAGATAGAGGTTGAATCGTATTGAGAGGCAAAGTGCTCAGAGTACTTGAGTAGATTTCTCTGAACCTTTTTGTAGACCTTGATGTCGATGAAACTAAACACCAGTCGGTTAGTACAGCCTTTGAGTTTTTTGCTGATCTTGAAAATCCTCGTTGCGAGCTCTCTTGGCGTGAGCGTTTTAGTAAATAGCACTGGATCAAAACGCCAGACGATTCTTTCCGGACCGAGTAAGGAAGCGAGCTCCTTGAAGGTTTGAATCCTGCTTTCTAGTGACGGTACGTTCGGCTCAAGATTTTCCTGCTGATAGTCATTCAGAGTGAAATGAAAATAGTAATGAACACCGGCGGCATCAAGTTGCGGAAGATACGGAATCAAAGGCTTCGGATTCTTGGTCCAAAAAACGATGACTTTGGTTTTTTCAAAAGAAACAAAGACCGGTTTCTGGTTGAACGGATTGAACCACTTCACGTAGCCTCGGCCGCCGTTGAATCGTGTTGCGAACCACTTCGGAAAGTAAGCCGGGATGTCCGTTGAACGGCTGGCAGAGATGATGACCGGAGCGATTGCTTTCACTGTCGTGCCGTTATCTGTGAGGATTTCGACTTTTTCTGCGGGCATCTTAAGTGTGTTGTTCCGGCTTTTCAAACGAGTTCGATGAGTCAGACTACTTTACTTTTAAACCTCAAGTTCTTCAACACATCGACTTCGCCGCGGAAGACGAGCTCGCTTCGGAGCCTGACTATTCACACTTCATTCGAATGGCAAATTACAATGACCTCGTAATAACAAGAGGACACCATGACACCACTGATAGCCGCGAGACGATATTTTTGGGGAGCTTACAGCTTTTCCACGCTCGGACGATTTGTTCACGGTATGGCGTTGTCGTGGGTTGTGTGGACTCAAACGCATTCCCCGCTCTGGCTGAGCGCTATTGCTCTACTATCTGCGCTGCCTTCTTTGCCTTTGGCGCCGGTAGCGGGTTCCATGGCGGATCGTTTCCATCGCCACCATATTCTTTTAATTACACAGACAATTGGCTGTGTCATCGCGGCACTTACAGCGTTCCTGTCTTTTTTCGGCTACCTCAATCCGTACAACTTAGCTGTGCTGGCATTGATTTTCGGCATTGTGACTTCTATTGACGGTCCGTCTATGCACTCGATGCTGGTAGAGACCGGTGAGACGGTTTCTCAAGCTGTGGCTCGGCAGTCTTTAGTGATGAATGTGGCGCGATCGATTGCACCGATGGTGGCGGTTTTCATTATTGAAAGTTTTTCTGCTACCTGGTGTTTCGCGATGAATGCGATCTGCTTCATCCCGATGATCGCCGTGATGGCAGTTGTCAAAATACCGAACCGCACTACGAGTGAGCAGAGAGAAGAGAGTGTGGGCGTGACTTCTCGTCAGCTTTTCATGACTTATCCTATTCTCCGAGAAGTATTGCCGCAGGTGGCGTGCCTTTCTATCTTAGTGATGCCTGCCGTAGCTCTGCTGCCTGCGATTTCTCTGAAAGGCAGCGAATTGATGAGCTTCGGTTCTATGTCCTCAGGTTTAGGTTTCGGCGCGGTGGCTGCTGCTGTTTTGATGCAGAGAAACCGCCGCATTATTCATCATGTGACGACGGTTTGGACAGGCGGTTGGGTCACGTGTATTGCTTTTGCGGTTCTTCCTGCTCTGGAGACTGTGACTTCACAGTGGCTCTGTGCTCTGGTAGCCGGAGGCTCACTGACCTTTGCGCTTGCGGCGGCAAATAATCTTGTGCAGTGCAAGGCGCCGGATATCTACCGCGGGCGTTTCTCGGCGATGTATTTGGCGGTCATGCTCGGACTCGTGCCCGTCGGGCAGCTGATCTTAGGTTTTGCCTCCGAGCAGTTCACGGCTGTCGTCGCTGTGCGCGCCTGTGCCGTGATCGCCATGGTCCTGATGGTGCTGTTCGCGTTCCTCTTTTCGATATCTAAGGCAGAAGAAACGGTAGGCCCGGACTAATCGGTCCACCAGTCGTAGATATTCTCAAACAGTTTGGCTTTAACGTAGACGTTGCGGCCGCTCTTATATAAGAGGTCCTTGCTGATCCAGTCGGAGAAGATTCGGCTGACTGAAACACGAGTCAGGTTGACCACAGCTCCGTATTGTTCGTTGGTCAAATCCAGCGGAATTCGATTCCACACGGTATCCGAGATCGGAACTTCATAGTTGATCAGCAGAACTTTAAGGAAACGCCTTAGACGTTCGGCTGGTTCCAGTGTGAAGTTGGCGACCATTGCTTCCAGAGAACACTCTTGTTTCCGGGTGACGTGCGCGGCCTCCTTGGCGGCAAATTCGCTGTTGTTTTTCATTAAATCGGTTAGAACATGCGGCTGCATGATGAGCACCTCACAAGGCCCAATGGCTCGGGTAGTAACATTGACCCGATCTCCGGTGATGACGGATAAGTCGCACGCTGAACATCCGGGGATCAATAAGCTTAAAACACTCGGATGACTTTTGTAACGATCTGCAACATAGTAAGCAGCGGCTCCTCTTGTGATGAGGTAGAGCTTTGACGGCTCACCTTTGCCCTTGAGCAGATGACCCGGCCGAATAGAGCCGGGAACCCCGTATTTGCGGAATAATTCCTGGGTCTCGGGTAATTCTTTAGGCGGAACCCAGGGGTGGGTTTTGAAAATTTGTCGCATATTTAAGTACTTAATGGGTGCATAATCATTTTTGCACTGGCAAGAAGTTTTTAACAGTCAGTCACGTATTAACACCTAGTAAACGATGGACAAACGATTCTGTCAAAGGCACCATTACGGGATGACTAAAAACCAGCAGTTTAAAAAACAAACACATAGAGGCGCTTTTTCCGTCCTACGCGCTTGTAAGGAAGAACCTGTTTTCAAGGGCAAAAAGGTTGCCGCGTCCCTGACGCTGGCCCTGGTTGTTTTATTGGGTCTAGGTTCTCTTGGCTCACAAAGTGCATTAGCAGTTTCCTCTCCGAAGGTAGCCGCTGATTCTAAAGGTCCTCAGACCGAGCCTCCGTTGAAGGTTAAATCTTTGAGCTACTCCAATTTCGAACGCGAGGATTTGACCAAGCCGTTTGAAACCGAGGAGCAGGTCATTGATCGAATGGAAACCAATGCCGCTCGTTTTATTTCCGAGCATTACCGCGTTGACCGCGAAGATGCTTCTGAAATTGTTGAACAAGCATTTATTTCTGGCAAAAATCACGATGTTGATCCTTTGTTGATTTTGGCAGTTATTGCGACTGAATCCTCTTTTGACCCGAAGGCCGGCAGCTCTGTCGGTGCGAAAGGTCTGATGCAGGTTCACGCCAAAGTGCATGCCAAACGCTTCAAAGAGTTCGGCGGTCTTAAAGCCGTTCATGAAGTGGAAGCCGGAATTGAAGTCGGTACCCAGATTCTTAAAGAATATCTGAATAAGACCGGCTCTCTGAAGGGCGCATTGAAGTACTACGTCGGTGCTGCTAAGCATTCTCACGACGGCGGGTACAGCCGCAAGGTTCTCTCTATGAGAAACCATCTTCGTCTGGCTGCCAGCGGTCAGGTGGAAGCGGCAAAGATTCAGGCTCGTGCACCGAGCAAATTCCCTGAAAACTACAGAGATGGTCCGGTTTTTGCAACTTACGGTGCCAATTTGGCCCGTGCGATTACTGAAGGGTACAAGACGACTCAGACCTCCGGCTCCGCTGACGGGAACGGATCAGCCTAATCGCATGGCGGCTTAGCGAAAGTCACCCCACAAAGTTTGAGCAAACGAAGCGGCAGCAAGAGCTGCCGTTTCTGTTCTTAGGACTCTGTTGCCGAGTTTGCAGCTGTAAAATCCGCTTTCTATTAGGGTATTAATTTCTTTCGGAGATAAGCCGCCTTCAGGCCCCACGGCGAATGTGACCGCTGTCGGAGTGTCAGGAGAATCGTAAGTCTTTCCGATCGGGCTCAGGACGAATTTCAAGCCTTCGGCGTGAGCTGCGGCATCTTTCAAACTGCTGCAGAACCGAATATTCGGAAGATAGTTTTCTCCGCATTGTTGACACGCAGAGACGGCAATTTTGTTCCAACGCTCAACTCGCTTCACTGCTTTTTCGCAGGTCAAGCGCACTTCGCCGCGCTCGGACGGAAAAACAGCGATCTCCGCATAACCGAGCTCGCAAGCCTTTTCAATAATCCAATCCATTTTCTCGTTGGCAACCAACGCCTGCATGAGAACAAGCTTAAGTCCTCTCGGCTGCATGATGACTTCCTGTGGAATCACTTCTGCGAAATCCGTTGCAAAACGAATCGTTCCTTTAACAGCACAGCCTTTTCCGTTGAACACTTCGACTGCGTCACCTTGTCTCATGCGCAGAACCCGCATTGCGTGATGGACGGCCTCCGGCGGCAGAACAAGAGGTGCTTCGGTGTCAGCGGATTCAAAAAAATAGTAAAAGCGGGGCATGTTTTGTTAAAAGTGCTTTCAGAGAAAAACAAAATGATAAAGCAATTGTCGGATTATTAAGGAAAATAAGGAGGGTTTTTCGGCTAAACGGCTGATTTCGATAAGGGTTCAGAGTTGGTAGAATTACAGGTATTCTCAAGCCCGAAACTCGGGATTTTTCTTATTTAGATCATATTGACTATGTCCTCTTCCGTCTCCAGTAAGACAATGGCCAACGCAGTTCGCGCTCTGGCTATGGATGCAGTCCAAAAAGCAAATTCCGGTCACCCCGGAATGCCGATGGGTATGGCAGATATCGCTGTCGCCCTTTGGACTAAACACCTTCGTCACAATCCTTCTGATCCTAAATGGCTCGGCCGCGACCGTTTCCTTCTTTCCAACGGCCACGGTTCCATGCTCCAGTATGCACTGCTGCATCTGGCGGGCTACGACCTCACCATTGATGATCTGAAGAATTTCCGCCAACTTCACAGCAAGACGCCGGGACACCCCGAAATCGGAGTGACTCCCGGCGTTGAAACATCCACCGGTCCGCTCGGACAGGGAATTGCCAATGCTGTCGGTATGGCTTTGGCTGAAAAAATGCTGGCAGCCGAATTCAACGAAGAGGGCTATGACATCATCAATAACTACACCTATGCATTCTTAGGTGACGGCTGCTTGATGGAAGGCATTTCTCACGAAGTCTGCTCTTTGGCCGGTGTTTGGAAACTCAACAAACTCATCGCTCTGTACGATGACAACGGTATTTCCATCGACGGCAAGATCGAAAACTGGTTCGGCGAAAACGTTCGCGAACGTTTCGAATCCTATAACTGGAACGTCATCGGCCCGATCGACGGCCACGATATCGAAGCAGTTTCCGAAGCCATTGAAGAGGCTAAGAAATCTGACAAGCCGACACTCATCGACTGCAAGACGGTGATCGGTTTCGGTTCTCCCAACCGCGCCGGCACAAGCAAAGCTCACGGTTCTCCGCTCGGAGACGAAGAGCTTGCCGAAGCCAAGAAGGCTCTGGGCTGGGAATACGCACCGTTTGAAATTCCTCAGGAAATTTACGACGCATTCGATGCACGTAAGGCCGGTGCCGAAATGGAAGAGGCATGGCTTGAAAAATATCGCCGTTATGCCGAAGCTTTCCCGGCTAAAGCAGCTGAATTAGAACGCCGCATGAAGGGCCAGCTTCCCGAAAACTGGGATGACGTCATCCTTGAGGCTATCGTTAACGCAGCCGGCGAAGCTAAGACAGTCGCAACCCGTAAAGCCAGTCAGATGGCCTTGAATGCTTACGCACCGCATCTGCCTGAACTGCTCGGCGGCTCTGCAGACCTGACAAGCTCCAACCTGACTAACTGGGAAGGTGTTCAGGCCATGAGACCGGATACCTATCTCGGACGCCACATCAACTACGGTGTTCGCGAGTTCGGTATGTGTGCCATCATGAACGGTATCGCTTTGTACGGCGGATTCATCCCCTACGGCGCTACATTCCTTACGTTCGCAGACTACGGCCGCAATGCTCTGAGAATGGCTGCGCTGATGAAACTGCGCTCTATCTTCGTCTTTACACACGACTCTATCGGCGTCGGCGAAGACGGCCCGACACATCAGCCGATCGAACAGACAGAAAGCCTGCGCATCATCCCGAACATGGATGTCTGGCGTCCTGCTGATGCCTGCGAAACGCTTACCGCCTGGGCCTGCGCAATTTCCCGGCAGGACGGTCCATCCTCCCTGATTTTCAGCCGTCAGAACCTTCCGTTCGTTGAACGCGATGAGATCAATGTCGATGACATGGAAAAGGGCGGCTACATCATGCTCGAAGCCCCGAACGGTCCATCTTCCGTTGAAGTGACTTTGGTGGCTACCGGCAGCGAAGTTGCACTGGCTGCCGAGGCTCGCAAACAGCTTTTGGCAATGAACATCCAGACACGTCTCGTCTCCATGCCCTCCACGACAGTCTTTGATCGTCAGGACAAGGAATACCGCGACTTCGTCTTAGGCGAAGGCAGACCCGTTGTCGCCATCGAGGCCGGCAGAACGGACGGTTGGTGGAAGTACATCCGCGGCGCCGGTACCGTTATCGGTCTGGATCGTTTCGGCGAATCTGCTCCTGCTTCCGAACTCTTTAAACTTTTTGGTTTCACCGTCGATAACGTTGTTGAAACTGTTCAGCACGTTCTTTCTCAAGGAAAATAAACATGACTATTCGAGTTGCTATTACCGGTTACGGCCGCATCGGTCGCAACGTCCTCCGCGCTTTCTATGAAGAAAAGAAATGGCCGGACGTTAAGATCGTTGCCATTAACGATACTGCTAAACCCGAAGCCACCGTTCATCTGACCAAGTTCGACACAACGCACGGCAAGTTCAACGGCGACGTTTACTGGGACGACGGTCATCTGGTCGTGAACGGAGACCGCATTTTCATGTGCTCCGAGCGTGATCCGAAGAAGCTTCCTTGGAAAGATCTGGACGTCGATATCGTTCTCGAATGCACGGGTGCATTCCGCGATAAAGAAGGCGCCATGCAGCACATCGAAGCCGGTGCTAAGAAAGTTTTGATCTCCGCTCCGGGCAAAGACGTTGACGCTACTGTTGTCTACGGTGTGAACCAGGACGTTCTCAAGGCAAGCGACGTTGTCGTTTCCAACGCTTCCTGCACCACCAACTGCATGTGCCCGTTCGTTAAGCCTTTGATGGATAAACTCGGCATTGTTGACGGCATGATGACTACTATCCACGCCTTCACAAATGACCAGGTTCTGACCGACGTTAAGCACAAAGATCTGCGCCGCGCCCGTGCCGCTGCCGACAACATCATCCCGACGAAGACCGGTGCTGCCAAGGCCGTCGGTGTCGTGATCCCCGAACTGAAGGGCAAGCTTGACGGTTACGCCATGCGCGTTCCGACTCTGAACGTTTCCGTTGCCGACCTTACCTTCAACGCTAAGCGTCCGACAACCGTTGAAGAAGTCAACAAGATCATTCTGGAAGCCTCCGAAAGTCCCGAACTTAAAGGCATTCTCGGCTACAACGAACTGCCGCTGGTTTCTTCCGACTTCAACCACACTTCCTTCTCCTCCATTTTCGATGCCACTCTGACTAAGGTCATCGACGGTACGCTGGTGAAAGCTGTTGCTTGGTATGACAACGAGTGGGGCTTCTCCTGCAGAATGCTCGACACCGCTGTTGCGATGTACAACGCGAAGTAATTCTTAAAATCACTTGATCAAACCCCGCATTGTCGGGGTTTGGTTTAACAGGAAAGAAGATCCATGAAAGTCAAAACACTTGAAGAATTAGTCAATGAAGGCGCGCTTGAAGGAAAGCGTGTTTTTATTCGTGCCGACATGAATGTTCCCCGCGATGCAGAAGGCAACGTTACTGATGACCATCGCTTGAAAGAATCCATGCCTGCCGTGAAGATGGCTCTGAAGGGCGGCGCCGGCGTGATGGTCTGCTCTCACCTGGGTCGTCCTAAGGAAGGCGAACTCACAGAACAGGACAGTCTGGCTAAAGTTGCCGAAACGTTCGGCAAGATGCTCGGCATGCCGATCCGTTTTGAAAAAGACTGGCTCAACGGCGTTGACGTAAAGCCGGGTGAAGTCGTGATTCTTGAAAACTGCCGAGGCAATGTCGGCGAGAAGAAAAACGATCCCGAACTCGTTAAGAAGATGGCAAAGCTTTGCGATGTCTACGTTAACGACGCTTTCGGAACCGCTCACCGCGCTCAGGCCACCACTGACGGTCTGGCCCGCGAAGCCGAAGTCGCCTGCGCTGGTCCTCTGCTTGCCAAAGAAATCAAGGCTCTGACAAAGGCTGTTGCCGAAGCCAAACGTCCGCTGGTTGCTATCGTCGGCGGTTCCAAGGTTTCCACGAAGCTCACCATTTTGAAGCATCTGGCTCCGCTGGTTGATACCTTGATTGTCGGCGGCGGTATTGCCAACACGTTCCTTTTGGCTGAAGGTCATCACATCGGTACTTCTTTGGCTGAGCCTGCCCTTGTCGGCGAATGCAAAGAAGTCATGAAGATCATGAAAGAGAAAGGTGGTCATCTTCCTCTTCCGGTTGACGTTGTTGTGGCCCACCATATTGGATATGACGCCGGCTTCAGAATCTGTGATCTTGACGATATCGAAGCAGACGAAATGATTCTCGATATCGGTCCGAAGACCAGCAAAATGCTTGCTGAATACCTGAAAGACGCCAAGACGATCATTTGGAACGGTCCGGTCGGCGTTTTCGAAATGGACAACTTCAAAGAAGGTACCCGCGACCTCGCAGAAAAAGTTGCCGAAGCTACTGCTAACGGTGCTTTCACGATTGTCGGCGGCGGCGATACGATTGCTGCGGCGAAAGCCTTTAAGGTGGCAGATAAAGTTTCTTATATCTCTACAGGCGGCGGTGCCTTCCTTGAATTCCTTGAAGGCAAGACATTGCCTGCTATCGCAGCCCTTCAGGAAAGAACTAAGTAATAGTCTTTTCTGAAATAACGAAACCTGTCGACCTCAAATCGGCAGGTTTTTGTTTTATTGACCGGGAAATTTCTTTGCTTTCCAGAGGAGTTGAGGAGAAAATTTAGACTTTTCAGACTCGTAAATCCGAAAGGTCTGAACTATTCGTATTTAACGATCTGAAAAGTCAAAATATCTTGAATAAACGGCCTGTTTATTGTTTCATCGAAGTCGATACTGATATCTCACCTCCTGGTAGATATTCATTGGCTGTACGCCGGTTGAAGGAGGACGCTTAACAAAGCCGCTGCATGCTCTGACAGCTGTCAGACCTGCCCGATCTAATTGCTTATTTCCTGAACTTTTGTAAAGATCGGCTGCTGTGAAAATTCCGTCGGCAGTGACACGGATTTTGTAAAGAGCAATACCGATCAGACCGTGAGAATTTGGCTCTAGGAACCTCCGCGCGTGAATGCAAAGCGAAACATCTTCAAGGTATTGTAGGTAAATCTCTCGTTTTTTATCGGCGACTTTTTTTTCAGTGAGGCTATTTTCCGAAACAGATTCCATCCCAAGAGATTGTCCTTGTTCTGAGACAGCTGCTTGTGCACTGTCCAGTTTTACGATGACGGTCATTGGAAAATCTTCTTCGGACGGCGCAGGTGCGGTTAAAAACATCAAACCAAAACAATGGCACAAGATCGCTAGCGAGATGCCGATTTTGAGTGTGTCATTGGAAAGTTCGCTCATTTTTCGACCCTCGGAGAGGTAGCGACATGAAGCTTCTCGCCTCCGTGTTGACGAACAGCATCGACCAAATAAATCATCTCTCCGGCAGGCGCCTGAGGATCTGCCATCAACACAATCTGACCCGGTCTGGCCTTGAATTGGATAATTACTGAAGCCAAACGTTCATCGAGTTCTTCTTTTTTGGTTGGGATGCCGTCGCAGAGGAATGATCCGTCTTTGTTTAGGCGAATTTCAACCACATGGCCAGCCAAGGCTTTCGATGTTTTTGCCGGAGGGAGGTCAAAATCAATAGAATGGACGGCAAAACTAGCTGCTAGGATAAAGAAGATCAGAAGAATAAAGACGACGTCAATGAGAGAAGTCAGGTCAGAAGAGTCTTCTCGCTCCCCGCGTGCTCTTATGTTGATCATAATTCTCTCCCTCCGGGTTACTAGACTTCCTATGGGTTAGGCCGCGTTATTCTGAGACTGTTTATAAAGAACTGCCTTGTTGGCCACGCGGTTTAAATAATCCAATCGGTTACTCTCGATCGAAAGGAAAATCCTGTAGCAAAAAACGGCAGGAATGGCGATGATTAGACCGGTTGCGGTCGTAATTAATGCCTGCCATATTCCTTCGGCTAATAGTTCCATATCGATGCCGCTGCGAGATTGTGCTATGACTGCGAAAGTCTGAATCATTCCGATGATCGTTCCCAACAACCCGAGCAAGGGGGAAATCCTACCCAGCGTAGCTAAAAGAGGCAGGCGTTTATCCATCATAGCGGCTAAGGACGAGATATTTTCAGCTAATACGCCTTCGTAAAAAGGCATCTTCTCACTGGAACCGAGCGCGGAAGCATAATTTTTGAGCCAAGGTGTTTCGGAGAAATATGTTTCAGCTGCTGCAAATTCGCCTTTTTGAATTTTTTCAAGAATATTCTTTTGTTGATCCGCATCCGGAAGCGGATTCCAGATGTAACTTAAAGACCGATCAATAATCAAAGCAAGGACAATAATGGAGATCAATAGTAAGGGTACCATTACCCATCCGCCGGCGATAATCAGAGACATCTTGACTTCCTTATAGTTGTTGAGCCCGTTTGTGGTCTGAGGCCTTTTCCAATGATTGTCAGCCATCGATCGCAGGCTTGCAAGTCATCACGAGCCTGCGAGATGCTCAGCATTCCATCTGTATATTGAACCTCGCAGCAGCCTTTTCCGACAATATCGACAATTCCCTTGGCGCGAAGCACCTTTTTTCCTGAGTTTCGAATGATTGGTTCAATTCGTTCCAATTCAAGCGGTTCAGAAAATTTGACGGCACAAGTTTCGAATAGACTGGTATTGCCTCGCATGGAAAACCCGGCGTTGTTCAGCAGCATCGTGTCTGCTCCCGGCGTGTGTTTTCGAGAGGTAAACATACCGTACTTTTTGTCTATCCAGTGGTTGAAGAAGTGATCAAGGACGGCAAAGTTTGCATCGCCGTTGGCAGAAAGAATGATCAATGCTTTGGAATTAAGATCGTGTAGTGACTGCGTGAGCCGCTCGATGCTTTCGTCGCAGACGAGATCCGCTTTACTGACGACAATGACGTCTGCTCGTGTAAGTTGGGCCAATCTTAGTTTTTCATTGAGATATTCCGGATGTTCGGTAAGGTTGGGTGCATCGGCCACAGAGACGACTAGACCGATCTTGCAAATATCATTTAGTTCTTCCAGAGAATGAACCACGTTATCGGGATTTGCTAAACCGGTCGTTTCCAAGATCAGTTGATCGGCCGGAGTGTTCTGAATTAACCGCAAAATCCCCGGACGAAGGCTGTCGGCGAGCGAACAGCAAATGCAGCCATCGTTGAGAGCCTCAACACAAGTTTCATCTCCGATGAGTGCCGTGTCTAAATCGATTTCACCAAATTCGTTCTGAAGGACACCGGTAAAACGTTCTCGTGTGTGAAGGAAATTGAGCCAATTTTGCAGAAAAGTGGTTTTTCCTGATCCTAAAAAACCGCAAAGAACGTGAATGAGAGGTTTGTCACTAAGGTCAACTTCATCCGGGATATATGAAAGAGGAGGTGCAGAGAGTTTATAAACGGCGTCCATTTCTTCATCGTCTTCAAAGACCGGCAAGCCGAACTCTGCTTCTATAAAGAAGTCATTTACACTGGGCAGATTGCCGGATTTCAGTACTCCAAGAGCCGGAGTGGTGTTTAAAGACGTTTTAAATGATTGAATCAGGGCGGAAAAAAGCGGCATAAGGGCACGTGCCGGCCGCATCTCTCGTCCGATAAAGCGGGCGTCTCTTTTGTGAGTATGGAACGAAAGATTAAGACCTTTTTTATCTAACCGAAACACGAGTCCCATCGAACCGATCTTAAAATCCTGCAGTTCCTGGAAATGTTCGGATAGAGTCCTGATCTTTTGAATGTGATTATCTTTTTTGTATAACCCCTGCATGCTCTCGGGCATTTGGGTCTTTAATTCGTCTCCCACGGGAAAAGCGTAGAGATCAAACGAGGAGGCAATCGCCTGATCATCATGCTCTTCTCCCATGAAGACGATTCCATATACCAAGTCGCTGTTAGCCAGTCTTGTGGACCAAGAGAAATTTCCCTTATTTGAAGGGAGAAAACCCCTCCACCCTAATCCTCGTGCAACCTTACGGTCTAAGTGGAGCTGCATGAGGAGGTTGTGAAGAAGAGTGACGCCTTCGTTTTCGGTTTCAGGAGAAAGGCTTCGGGGAATTAAACAATCGAGCAACATGGTGGAAAATCTTTCCGGCCCCGCTTCCCGGGGCCGATAGCGGTTAAATTAACTTGGGAACAGTAACGTATCACCGTTGCCTAAGTAGTTGGTTGTCTTCGAACGGAACCGAGCTGTACCCTGTACCACCGGATAACCTGCATCCACGAATTTTTGTGCTGTGATTAAGCCTGTGCAGTGGTTGCAGCCCACCTTCTGAAGATCCCATTTCTTAAGGCCTATGACCAAGTCGTCATACTTCGGATCCCAGTCGTCAAACGGGGAGATATGAAGGCCGCCGTAAAGACCGTAGAACTTATCGTTTTCGTAAGCGATTTCTTTGTAAGCCGTGTCCGCAAACAGGATGATGCCTTGATGGCAGCAGCCCGTAATGGAAACCAAACCTACGTCTTTAACGTTGCAGTACAGAGACATCTCTCCGTAGACCTTGAAAATAATCGGGCATTCGAACTGGTACAGTGCCACACCTTCCTGGATTTTATGGAGTCCTTTCGTGACGTCAATTACCTTGCCGACATGGCCGGAGCGCACCATATAGTCCTTACCTGCAGGGTAGAAAGTGGATGGACGGTAGACAGTGACGTTGGGGCCGTATTTGGCGACGACAGGGAAGCCGAAATAGTGGTCCATGTGCTCATGCGTGGAGATAAAGGCAGCTATCTCACCGTTGGCGAGCATTTTGTCGATGCCTTCGCGCTTGAAGCATTGATCCATCCACATGTAGTTCCAGCCGCAGTCAAACAAGTACTTCGTTTTCTTGCCGTCCAGAGCTTCGATTTCAACGAGGCAGGAGTAGCCGCCTGCGTTGTCGGCATGCTCACTCAGTTCACGAGTGATTTCCCAAGCTTTTTCCAGATTTTTAGGAAGGTACGGTCCGATATTTTTCATACCGTCTTCATAAGTTCCTTTGCCGGGGCCTTTACCGTTGCCGAAGGGCGCCCAGTTATAGGTGTACTGGTCAACCAACAAACCGCCGGAAGCCGTGACGTCCTGCATAAAGATGCTGTTGTCAAACCAGCTTGTTTCGGAAATGTTGGTGATCTTGACGGATTTGCACAAGCCGATGTCAGCTGTTCCGCGTTTAATGTCAGGAAGAAAGGCCGTGCGGGCGGGTGAGTAAGAATAGGCACCCATTGCACCGAGAGTACCAACACCGGCACCAAGTGCTAAACCTTGTACGAAATTACGTCGTTTCATAATTATTCCTTTCTTTTAATCGACTAATGTGAACAGTTTGCTGCAGATCGGGAGAACCCAGACGACGGCGAAGTAGAAGGCGATACCGACTGCGATTCCGCATACCAAGCCCGGTATCATGTCTGTGCGCCAAACAGCTCGTTCTTCAACTTCTTTTTCTGCAGCTTCGACTTCTTCGGCTGTACGCATCGTCAGTTTCCAGCCTGGCCATCCGTCCATGAACCACCAGTTAATCAGCCAAATGTCGATTAACCAAATCATCGGGATCATCGGGAACTGCTGCGGATGAGAGAATCCCTTCTGAGTTCCGAGGAAGAAATGACCGTACTTGTAATACAAGCAGTAGATCGCAACGCCGCCCAGAAGAACGATGGTGGATCTGATTAAGACGTTAACCGGAGTGCTGAACTTACGGGGCCAATTGCCGCAGTAGAACTGCAGGAAGAGCGCCGGAACGAGGAAGAAGATGGCGGTTTCGCCGACATGCAGCCAGCGCCAGTCAGGAGCAGCGTCGCGTCTGTGACCGCGAATTGCTTCGCCCCATGTTAATTCCTGCATGTACCAGAAGAAGAAGCACAGAGCCCAGGAAATAACAATAATGCCGAAGAAAACAGCCAGTCTGCGGAGCCACGGAGTCTTAATCATCGTGAACGGGTAGCGTTCCCAGATGCCTTCCATGAACCACACCACAACGGTACAGCACATAATCCAAGCTACATGGAAGTTGGCGGATACGGTCTGTGCGAATTCTTCCCAATACGGAGGAGCAATGGAAGTGAAGTACTGCCACGGATAGTAAAGGATGCCCATATGGTTGTGCATCGTCATAAAGTAAATGACGAAACTCAGGCAGAAAGTGCCAAGCCAAATAGAGAAACCTTTTGCCGGCTGCGCTAAATTTTCCCACGGACGGCCTTCAAGAGCGACGACCCATGCCGGAGAGATCCAGGAAGCGATCACGGCGAACATCATGCAGGCCTGAGCTGCATACTCGGTTGCGTAGAACTCTGTCAAACCTTTGAGCTTAAGGAGCTGTTGAGGGTTGAAATAGGCAAAGGCAGTGTTGCCGAGAACGGACTGGAAAAACCCGTGAATCATCATAATCATGATGGCAACTGATATTAGGGCCAGCACGAGACCTTTTTGGAGCGGATGCGCTGTTTCCAGCCATTTCCGCTTGAAAGGCCAAAAATCAAAAATGTAGGCCATCCAAATCAGGATAATTAACCACCAACGGCAATAGTTATACCCGACATACGGAGTGTAGAAGCGCATTACACCGCGCGGATCTTGGAAGATCCACCAGGTAATGGCAAATAGAATCAGAGTAAAGATGAGGTTGGCGATAGGAGCGATGGGACCTGACCATCGCTTAACCAGCTTTCGCTGCTCAAGATACGGTAGTGGATTTGTCATCTAAATTCCCCTTAGTTATCTATATTCGTACCAAACGGGGCTGGTCAGGTCATCTCGAACTAAATTGCGAAAAACTGAAAACTTCGCAGAAGTGGTTATATAAGATTGAATGGGCCTAAAAGAGCCTCGATAGAAGTACTCATTCAGTCTAGAAACATTTTTCCCCCGGCTATATCAGCGAAATTACCAAAGGGAAAATACGGGGCTATTTATAATTTTTATCACCCCTATTGGCACGGGGATAATTTTTATTTGTCCGAAAATCCCCCTAAGTTCAGCAGTATCATGCTCCCATTTGTAAGATTCTGAGCTTTAACCGCGTCTTTACCAAGTGATGAGTCAGCGTTTTTTTATAAAAGAAATTATAGAAACCCCTGCTAGGTAAAAAATAAATATCTTTACTTGGATGTATTCGGGTTGATAAAATTAACGGTTAAGCTTGAGGTATAGAAAGCTTTGGCGAAGAAAACCTCCTCTCTTATATCAGAAATAAAGCAAAAAAATTACCCGCCTAAGGAGATCCCTAATCTCAAAATCCTTACTGAATAATCCCACTAATTGTTTGTCGATAACCTCTATTTTTTAATAGATAGGGAATGTTCTTAAAAGCTCTTTAATAACAATGGGGCAAAACAAAAGCCGCCATAGAAATGAGCGGCTTTCGAAGAAAGGTTTTGGTTTTAGCAAACTAACGCTGTTTCATTATGTACTTTCTCCATAATTGGATAAGAAGTGCGCAGGAAAAGGGAACTAAGGCAGCAAGGATACCAACAACCAAAATTAAAGAAAGATTGTTTTTGATGAAAGGGATATTGCCGAATAAGTAACCAGCCAAGACAATGCCGCCGACCCAAACAATGGCCCCTCCTCCGCTGTAGAGTTCAAAACGGAGGGGGTTCATTTTAGCGGCACCTGCGACTAATGGGGCAAATGAACGAACAATCGGTACAAAACGGGCCAGGACAATAGTTTTTCCGCCGTGCTTCTCGTAGAAGTCGTGAGTTTTCTTTAAAGCATCTTGATCAATCCAGCTGATTGAGCCGTCATAGATCTTATTGCCAAGCCAATTGCCTATGTAAAAATTCGTTGTATTTCCTAGGATCGCGCCCAGAGAAATAATGACGATGAGGAGCCAAGGATTCAAAGCACCTGCTGCGGCAGCGGCGCCGGCGATAAAAAGGAGAGAGTCACCCGGGAGGAAGGCGCAAATGACAATCCCGGTTTCACTGTAGAAAATCATGAACAGCACAAGGTAGACCCACCATCCGTAGGTCTGTGCAATGTACATGATGAAGTGATCCGCATTGCGGAACAGCTCTAAGGTAAGTGTTAAGAAGTCCATTTTCTTTTTGTATAGTCAATGGACCGAAATTGTAGCTGAATTGCTGAAAAAGACATGTGAAAAGGCAAGTTGGATACCGTGTATTTCCTAACTATTTCTCATCCGGATGTTGTCTCCACTTTTTGACAATGTAACCGATAACAAAAGGAGCCAACCCAAGAACGATTCCGCCGACAAGAATGAGAGAAAGGTTGTTCTTAATGAAGGGAATATTCCCAAAAAGGTGACCGGCGGCAAGGATAATTCCTGCCCAAAGAACGGCTCCGACCGTACCGCTGACTTCAAAATTAAGTCGGCTCATTTTTGCTGCACCGGCCACTAGCGGAGCAAAGGAACGAATAATCGGAACGAAACGAGCTAAGACGATAGTAAGTTTCCCATGTTTGGCAAAAAATGCCTGCGTTTTTGCCATTTGCTGTTGGTCAATCCATTTAATGGAGCCGTCGTATATCTTGCTGCCGAGAAAGTAACCGATTCCGTATGCAACGGTATTTCCGAAACAAGCACCGAGCGCTATAGCCAAGAAAGCTCCGAGCGGGTTGAGGATGCCGGCTGCGCTTGCGGCACCCGAGACAAAGATAAGCGAGTCACCCGGCAGGAGGGCACAAATCACAATTCCGGTTTCCAAAAAGTAGACCGTAAAGAGAAATAAATACACATAGATGCCGTACTCCGCAGACATGTGTGCTATGAATTGGTCGCTGTTGCGGAACATTTCTAAGAATGCGCTAAAAAAGTTCATTGTTATCCTTGTTATCCTTGATTGCCGCATTCGATTGTAGAAAAGGCTTTAGGCTAAATATATTGTTGATGCTCAAAGTAGTCCGAAGAGTAGAGAAACTTGTCCTTGCAGGCTTCATCTGACTGCGATAAGGTAAGGGGACATGCACTCTTCGTGAAGAGACGAATTACATGGAAGAAACAACACTGGAAACAAGGCGTCCTGAACGAAAAATTCAGGAACTCTCGGATCAGCTGATTAGTCAGATTGCAGCCGGTGAAGTGGTTGAGCGACCCGCGTCCGTTGTTAAGGAGCTGGTAGAAAACGCCATTGACGCCGGAGCTGACTCTGTTGAAGTTCGAATTGAGGGCGGCGGTATTAAGCGCATTGTCGTTTCAGATAACGGCTGCGGTATTCCCAAAGATCAGCTTGCTTTGGCTGTAAAGCGCCATGCAACGAGCAAGGTTTCCAACCTGGATGAACTGGAAAGTGTGAGCTCGCTTGGGTTCCGCGGCGAAGCTCTTGCCTCGATCGCGAGCGTCTCCGACATGAAAGTGATTTCCAGAGTTGCCGGTGAAGATGCGTTCAGCATTGCCGACGGAGAGATATCCGCTGCCTCCGGAAATAAGGGCACACGCATTGAAGTGGCGGACCTCTTTTACAAGACTCCGGCACGCCGCAAGTTTTTGAAGAGCGAAGGCACGGAAGCTGCTCATTGCCAAACGGTGATTGAACGTATTGCGCTGGCTTATCCGGAAGTTGCCTTTTTGTTTGTCGCAAACGGAAAACCGATTATCAATCTTCCTGCCTCTTCCATTGAAGAACGTTTGACGCGCCTGATGCCTCGAGATTTTAGAGACGCTCACAGAGCATTGGATATTAAGGCGCCGGCGCTGCGTCTTTACGGCTGGGTGTGTCTTCCGACTGCCGCGAGAAGCCGCGCGGATTGTCAGTATTTCTATGTCAACGGCCGATTTGTTCGAGATAAGGTTTTGTCGCATGGCGTTCGGATGGCTTACCAAGACGTTCTTCACGGGTCGAGCCAACCCAGCTACTGCCTGTTTCTCCAGATGGATCCGCACAAGGTGGACGTGAACGTACACCCGACCAAGAGCGAAGTGCGCATGAGAGATTCTCAGGCGGTCCATCAGTTCATCTTCCATGCAGTTGAGGACGCCTTAGCCAGGACGACGATTGTGGATCCTTCAAGCGGAGAAATTATGGACACGGCGCTGCCGTCTTCGCCTCGTGATGCCTCTGCTCAGGCGCCTGCAGAAGCGCCGGTGGCTCCGACTGTTAATCCGTCCTCATTCAGGCCGGCCCAGCCTAAACCTTCAAGGACGAATACGGAAGCATATTTGGATTTTTCATCTCCGCATCCAAAGAGTTTTCAGAACTCCTTCCCGACAACCATTGCGGCGATGAAAGTAGATCCGGCGACTCTCTCTGCAAACCATGCCACTCCGAAACCAGCGGCAGAAGCGCCGAAGAGACCTCAGCCCCTCGGACGTGCTGTCGGACAAGTTTGCGGAACGTTTATCATCGCTGAAAACTCAGCCGGCATGGTTTTAGTTGATATGCATGCTGCGCATGAACGTATCCTTTACGAGCGTCTCAAAAAGAGTTTTGATGAGCGCAAGATGCCGATGCAGGAGATGCTCATTCCTTTGGTCTTTACCGTAACTCCTGAGCAGATGGCGACATTTGAAGATGCCCGTGAAGAGCTAGAGCAGCTTGGACTGGAATTGAGTGCTGTCGGGCCAAATCAGCTGAGCTTGCGGAGTGTTCCGCAGCTGATGATCAATCAAATTTCTCAGGCAGGTCCGACCATCGTGCGCGAGGTGCTCGATGACTTCCGCCAGTACGGAAAGAGCACGGCAATGACGGAAAAGCGCAACGAAGTGCTTTCAAGAATGGCTTGTCATGCAGCTGTTCGTGTAAACCGCATCCTGACGATCGAGGAAATGGACGCGATCTTGCGGCAAATGGAGCAGACGGATCGTGCGGACGAGTGCAATCACGGTCGTCCGACCTGGGTTCAGCTGAGTGCTAAAGAATTAGACAGTTTCTTCATGAGAGGTAAGTGATGATGTCGGATTCACAAGCCATTTTGCTGCTGGGGCCGACCGCTAGCGGAAAGACGGCACTGGCGCTTCGCTTAGCCGAGGAAATTCCCAGTGAGATTATTTCAATTGATTCCGCCTTGGTCTATCGACATATGGACATCGGTACAGCCAAACCGACAAAAGAAGAAATGGCCGCAGTTCCGCATCATCTCATCGACATTATCGAACCGACGGAGAGTTACTCTGCTGCAGATTTTGCACAGGACTGCGTACGACTTGTTGCAGAAATACGAAATCGCGGAAAAGTGCCTCTGATTGTAGGAGGAACCATGCTTTACGCAAAAGCCGTCCGAGAAGGCCTTTCTCCGCTGCCGGCAACCGATCCGGCGGTGCGTGAAAAGATCGGCGCAGAGCTGAATGAAAAAGGCCTCCCCGCACTTTATGAAAGATTGAGGTCGGTCGATCCTAAGACCGCGGATCGACTGGCGCCGGCGGATACTCAGCGCATTACAAGAGCGCTGGAAGTTTTTGAGATGACGGGCAAACCGATTTCGGAACTTACGGCTCAGAAAGGAGAGCCGCTCCTGAAACTTAGCTCTTATGCATTGCTTCCTCCGGATCGAGCGGCGCTTCACGCAAGGATCGCAGAACGATTTGAGCTGATGATTAAAAACGGCTTTTTAGACGAAGTGAAAAAGCTGATGGCAATGCCCGGCATGCATGCGGATCTTCCGAGCATGCGTTCCGTCGGGTATCGCCAGGCGTGGAATTATCTGTCTGGTTTGACGACGTTTGATGCGTTCAAAGAAGCCGGAATCGCTGCAACCCGACAGCTTGCAAAGCGTCAAATGACATGGATGCGCTCCATGCAGGGCACACTGCTGCTCAATCCTGATGAAAAGGTTGCCTCTTTAGCCGTGCTTAAAAAAGAAGCCGAACAAATTTTGTCCGGCTTGCAGCAATAATTTTTGAGTTCTTAGAACTTCGGGAAGAGCTTGTCTTCTTTAGAAGAAAGTCCTTTCAGTAAGGCTAAGCCGCCTGTTCCGTGCCTGCCGAGGACGGAAACATTTGCGAGATGTTTGCCGTTGCCTGAGATGAACACAATGGCATGCATCTTGTTATTGGCGCTGACGTAAGCGAAACGATAAGCATTCTGCCCAGGAATCTGAACCGGATTGCCGATCACTCTCATTCCCTGCTGCTTGTAGTTATTTGCCATGATCTGAGCAGCTTCTTTTGGAGCTTTATCCGAAGGAATGACGGTAATGAGCACGCCTTCACCGGCCTTGCGGCTGGCAAAAAGTGTCGCGAAAGTATTCGGAGGAACCGAGCCCGGCTGCATTCTCTGCTGAGCCCAGTCTCCGGTCAGCGGTAAAGAGAAGTAGGGGCAGGTGAAATCAGCCGCAGCTGCAGGAAGGCAGAAAAAGGCTGCACAGGCGGCAACGGCTGAAGTGAATGCAAAAAATTTTCTTCTTAGCACGATGAACATCCTTGATATTGTTTGTAACAATTTATTTCTTATTGTAATTCGTTTGATATGAAAAAAGCGCCGGATGACCGACGCTTTTAGAGCAAACACTCAAATGAGCTAATTACCTGATGCCACGTTCAAAACATTGCCTTCCAAGTCTTGTCGAGAGCCGCTGTTGAGTTTTGCGCGTTCCTTGTCGCGAATTTCTTCAGCACGTTCACCGACCCAGTAGTTGGCGTTCTTGATGCCGAGTTTTTCCGGATGGAAAACCGGGTCAAGGCCGATAGCAAGCTGCTTTTCGTAGTCGCGCAAGCAGAGGAAGGCTTTCTTGTTCAGCAGCAAAATGGCGATGATGTTGAGCCAAGCCATCAGACCGACGCCGATGTCGCCCACAGCCCATGCTAGGTCGGCTGTTTTAACAGCGCCGAAGATGCAGGAGCCCATGACAAACAGCTTGAGGATAAAGAATAAGAACGGACGATGCAGTTTTCTATTGATGTAGGAAACGTTGGTTTCTGAAATGTAGTAATAAGAAAGGATCGTCGTGAAGGCAAAGAAGAACAGAGCGATGGCAACGAATGCCTGTCCGAATCCTGGCATTAAGCCTTCAACAGCGGCCTGGGTGTAAGCAGGACCTGTAGCGACATCTTTCAGACCAATGAACATCGGGGCATTGTCAGGACCGACAACGTTATAGCTTCCGGTGATGAGGATCATGAAAGCGGTGGCAGAGCAAACGAGCAGCGTGTCAACGTAGACGGAGAAGGCCTGAACCAAACCTTGTTTTGCCGGATGGCTGACAGAAGCTGCGGAAGAAGCGTGAGGACCGGTACCTTGGCCTGCTTCGTTAGAGTAGATGCCGCGTTTGACACCCCAGGAGACAGCCAGACCGATGATGGCGCCGAAAGCGGCGTCAACACCGAAGGCGCTCTTGACGATGAGGACGAGGACGTCGTCCAGCAGATCAACGTGCATGAACACGATCACCAAAGAGAAGATCACATAGGCTTGGGCCATGAACGGGACGACGAGCGTCGTGAAGGCTGCGATTCTCTTTAAGCCGCCGAACACAATGAAGGAGAGCAGAGCAGCGATGAAGCCGGCGGAAATTGCTGGAGCGATGCCGAAGGCGTTTTCCATAGAGGTGGCAATGGCGTTTGCCTGCACACCGGGAAGGAAAAGACCGCAGGAGAAGATGGTGACGATGGCAAAGAGCCAGGCGAACCATTTGACACCCAAGCCGCGTTCAATGTAGAAAGCAGGGCCGCCGCGGTATTCGCCGTTGATTTTTTCTTTATAGACCTGGCCGAGTGTGGATTCGACGAAAGCAGAAGAGGCGCCGAGGAATGCAACCATCCACATCCAGAAGATGGCGCCGGGACCGCCGAAAGTAATTGCAGTTGCCACACCGGCGATGTTGCCGGTACCGACACGACCTGCAAGAGTCATAGACAAGGCTTGAAAAGAGGAAACACCGGTGACGTTGTCTTTCGGCTGAAAGAGCAGCTGCCACATATGTTTAAGGTGTCTGAGCTGTAAGAAACCGCCGCGCAGAGAAAGGAAAAGACCGGCGCCGAGGCAAAGGTAAACCAATGCCGGTGACCAGACAATTCCGTTGACGGTATTAATAAATGATTCCATTTGGCCAAACTCCGAAGGCTTTAAAGTTATTTCTAAAAAATAAGGTACCGCAAATTAAATCAAGTTCACGATACAAAAATTAGTTTTTTTTTAGTTTTGCAAATAAAAATCCCGAAAAAAACTCGATTTTCTCGGTTTTTTGCGTTATAGGGACAAAACAAAAGCCGGGCGGACCCGGCTTCGGTCAAGAGCTGAATTGGATTCAGCTTCGAAATGTTATAACAAATTAATGCTGCACCTTCTCAAGGATCGGTTCAGAAACACCCTTCATGCCGACCAGAGTGAGGGCTGTGAGAAAGGCGACCTGAGGTCCTTGGAAAGCGTCTTTGGCGTTCCAACGCTCGGATAAAGCGTGGTTGTTTTCTTCCGTGCCGCCGGCGCCGAGCGTTGTAGCAGGCAGACCGTAGAACAAAGGCACGTTCTGGTCGGTTGCGGCCAGAGTGTACTTGTCCAGAGAAATGCCTAAAGACAAGAGAGAGCCGTAAGCAGCCTGAATGACGGAAGCGTCATCAGCGTTCATGCCGGCAGGACGGTCTCCGATTTGTTCGATCTTCAAAGAGACCATGCCGTCGCCTTCGAGGCCCCAGCGCATGTTTTCTTCGTCGCAGGCGGCTTCGATAGTTTCAAGAACGGTCTTAACGAAAGCTTCGAGTGCAGGCTGATTGAAGCTTCGGATATCAAGTTCGGCTTCAGCGCGTGCAGCAATGGCGTTTACGCTGGTACCGCCTTTGATCACACCGAAGTTGAAAGTGCATTTCGGATCGGTCGGAACCTTGAGTTCGTCAACACGGACGATGGCGCGGGACAGGCCGTGAATAGCAGAACCGACAATGCCGAATTTGTGGAGGCTGTGTCCGCCGGGGCCTTCGAAAATAATGCGGAAGCGCTTGCAGCCGACAGCACCGCGCAGAATGCGGTGAACATTGGCGGAGTCGATGGCGATCATGCCGTCATAGTCATTCTTTTCTTTGAAGAGCGCTTTGCAGCCGCGTAAGTCGCCGTTGCCTTCTTCACCCAATGTTCCGACGAAGACGATGTCGCCGACGGTTTCAATGTTGTTTTCGTTCAGGCAGCGGATAACCTGCAGCATGGAGGCCAAGCCGGCAGCGTCATCGGAGATGCCGGGAGCGCTGTAGACGTCGCCGTCTCTGTGAACTTTGCAGTCAGTACCGGCCGGGAACACGGTGTCGATGTGAGCGCCGACGACGAGTGTGGGACCGTTGCCGGTGCCTTTTCTGCGGCCGATAACATTGCCGATGGCGTCCTGTTTGACATCGGTCAAACCGTACTGTTTGAACATACCGAGGAGAACCTTGGCTCTTTCTTCTTCATGGAAGGGAGGAGCCGGAGTTTCGGTCAGAATGATTTGGTCGGCAATGCGCTTTTCCTGCTGTTTGACGGCCAGTTCGAGGGCAGCCTCGACCTGGACATTGGAGCGCAGAGTCTTGATGATGTCTTGAGTTTTTTCTGTGCAGACGGGACGCGGATCGGTCATATCTTTCCTTTGAGGTTGTTCGATAAAAAGCAGGGTGCCTTAGTTCACCCTTAACCTTTGATTGTTTCAGAAAGTTGCAATTGTGGGAAGGTGGGGAAACGACAATAGATAAATCACGGAAAATTCTTTGGTAATTAAGAAGCTCTCAGTTAACAGCACCCGTCCGGACAACAAAGAAAAAGAGCGGACTCCTTTCGGCGCCCCGCTCGGTCGGTATTACAGGCAAGAAGTTTTAGAGGGCTGTGATGCGTTCGATCTGCTTGCCGGGATCAACCACAATTGCCTTCATGCCGCGTTTTTCAATGGCGTCTTTGCCGTGTTCGGTACAGATGACGGTTGCGCCCTTAGAAACCAATTCTCCGTTGAAGAGAACTTTGCGGCCTTCGATGAAGGAAGCCACAGGCATCTGAGTAGCGTAGTCGTAAACAGTGATATCTGCGTCTGCGCCGACGGAGAGGTGACCCTTGTTTGCCAAACGGAGCATACGGGCCGGGTTCAAAGAGGTCTTCTGTGCAAATTCGCTGAGACTCAAGATGTCCAGTTTTACGAGAGACAGTCCTTGAGAAAGGATGACGTTGCGGGGGATGCATCCGCCGTCGGTGGAAATTGCGTCAACGACGAAGGAGCCGTCATCGCGTTTGGCCTGAGCCAAGGCGATACGAGGCAGCGGAGGATTGATGTTGAAGCTTCCGCCGACGTTCGTGTCAGCAGCTTCCCAGCGGCGAAGGGCTTCTTCACCGGTCATCAGATCAGAATAACCGCCGGCATCGTAAACTACGAAGGCCTTGCCGGCTAACAACGCAGCTCTCACACCGTCTTTGTCTTCGGTAAAGCCGAAAGCTCTAAGGCAGTTCCCCGTCACCTTGGACTGAATCTTGCCGTCCTTGTCGCATGTCAGACGTGTACCGTTCTTCGGAGAGACATAGCTTTCGCAGAAGATGTTGGGATTGGCTTTGAGCAAATCGATCGCAATGGCCGTTTCTTCCATAGCGTCTTTGATGGCGCCGCGGCAGTAGGCGTTGATGTGGGCTAAATGCATCGGATAGCCGTCAGCCATCTTCACGGCTTCAATCATGCCGTTGATGTTGGAGCCGTTCTTAGTCGTTCCTGCATGCCAGGCAACGTAAGCTCTGCGTTCCAAGGCGGTGCGGATGAGCAGAGAAGAGACTTCGGGTTCAAGCGGATAGTGGCCGCCGAGGAGTTTGACACCGAGCGCGCCTTCTTCCAGGGATTTGTCGATCAAGTCGATCATTTCCTGCTGGGAAGGGTTGGCATCCTTGAAGGTGAAGGGAGGAGAGGCGAACTGGAGGATCGCCATGTTAATGCCGACGCCGTATTTAGGAACGTTGTCAAGAATGTTCTCCAGAGGACCGGCCATATCCAGGCAAGTCGTGACACCGTTCATTGCCAGCATTCTCGGGCCGAAGGGAGAGCCCCACATTTCGCCGAGGTGAACGTGGCTGTCAATAATGCCGGGCTGAAGAGTTTTGCCGGTAAAGTCGATGACTTCTTTAGCTTCTTCCGTGATGTCGCGCTGGACTTTGGCAATTTTGCTGTCCTGGATGGCGACATCGGCAACGCCGTTAACAGAATTCAGCGGATCGACGACCCAAGCATTCTTGAGAAGTAAGTCGTACATGTTTTCTCCTTAGGATTAATTGATCCAAGAAAGATCAATATGTTTTGAAGATCTCTTTAATTTTTTCTAGGTCAAGCCCGAACTTCTTTAGGCTTAACTGAAGCAGGATTCTTGCTTTTTGAGGATTTAAGGTTCCTGAGGGAATCATACCGTTGACTTGCCAGCGCGTCATCCCCTCCGTTACAGGGCCGCTTCCGGTACGACTGGAACGGACGCACACAACATCATGAGCTTTCTGAAGCACGGGTTCGAAAACCAAAGGAACCGAACCGTTGCCCGTGCAGCTCAAAACAATACCGTGGAAGCCCTTGTCAACGGCCGCCTCGAGCAAGTCCGGGTTTTGGTCGGCGCAGCAAAGAAGTGCACAGACTCTCGGATATTCGTCAGCGGTGTCTGTTTCTCCGACTTCGAAGCAGGACCGCAGTGTATGCGGCTTGACGGATTCGGTCAGGAAATCAATCTGATCCCCGATGATGTATCCGAGCGGGCCGCTGTTCGGAGACTTGAAGGTTTCTACGGCAACGGTGTTGGTTTTGACGACGTCACGTGCTCCATGAATCGTGCCGTTAAGCGAAACGAGAACGCCTTTACCGGCCGCTTTAGGAGAACCCGCCAAACGGACGGCATTTAGAAGGTTTAAAGGACCGTCGGCGGAAACCGCTGTAGCCGGTTTCATGGAGCCGGTAAAGACAACAGGTTTCTCAGTCTTTAATGTCAGATTCGCAAAGAATGCGGTTTCTTCCATCGTGTCGGTGCCGTGTGTTACGACAAAACCGTCAAAGTTTTCCTTGGAAAGTTTGTTGATCAGACACACGAGCTCCAGCCAGTTGGAGAGCTTGATGTTGCTCGAACCGATATTGAAAACAGAGAAAGTAGCGATTTCAGCGATGTCATTAAGCTCAGGCAGAGCCGTCATAATTGTATGAATGTCGGCATCCGTGATGCTGTAGCCCGTCATTTGCGTTGCATTTGCACCGCTGCTGACGATGGTGCCTCCGGTTCCGATGACGGCGATTTTCGTTTTTTTCATAGCGGTCTCGTATGTCCGAAAAATAGAGCGCGGAAAGGAAGCCCTTCCCGCGCCGGGGAGAGCTTCTTACCTCATAAAGATGGCAAGAAGAATAACTGCAACAACCATCGGAAGGAAGGTTCTCTTTGCAACGTCAAAAGGATTGGCCTTAGCCAAGCCGGCAACAAGAATGGTGATGCCGGCAATCGGGGAAGCCGTGCGGCCGGCAGCGCCTGCTAAGAAAGCCAGAGAGCCGAGGCTGTGGATCTGCATACCGAATTCCTGAGCATGCGGAGTGACGGCACTGTTGAAGGCCATGGCGCCTGCGTCGCCGCTGCCCATCAGAACGGAGAGGACGAATGGTCCGATCGAGCCGCCCCACTGTGCAATTTCCTTGGACTGAACCATCAAAGCGATGAGGCCTTTAATTAACCCGGAAGCGGTTAAGCCCGCAGCCAGCACGCCGGCGGCAATGATGATGCCCATGATGCTGCCGTAGGAGTCGCCCATACCTTTGAAGAACTGCTTGGAGAACTGCTGCGGGTCGCACATAGCAACGATCAGGCAGACAATCGTACCGATCAGCATGGCCGGTGCAACGCCCATCTTGACCGAGGGAATCCAGAACGTGAATACGAGCATGAGGATGATCGGGATCAGCGGAACGAAAGCCTTGATGGGGCTCGGCTTAAAGGAGGACGTTTCTGCATCGGCGGCAGGGTTGGCTTCCGCCATTTTTTCGCCTTTGTTGTCGCCCAAAACCCAGCAGACAATGCACAGGCCGACGGCGCCGACCACACCGATCATCAGGGAATAGATGCCGTGATAGCTGATCAGGTCCATGATGGACATATGAGCCATGTCGGAAACATAGGCGTTGTGAGACAAGCCCGGAGAAAGCAGAGAACCGGTGGTGCCCATCAGAACGGCTGCTGCAGCGGCGGCCGGTTTGAAGCCTGCTCTAAGCAGCAGAGGAATCAAGGTCGTACCGACAACGGCGCCCACACCGGCAGCTGAGGGAATAGCGATGTTGATCGCAAAGGTAAGCAGCGAGGTGATCGGAATCATCAGGATGCCGACGTTGCGGATCGGACGCGTCAGATAATGCACTAAGGAACGGTCGCACTCTGTATAGGTAACGCAATAGGCAAATCCGGTAGCCGAGCAGATGGCCGTGATCAAAGCACCGTTGGTCATGGTTTTGGCAAAGGCGTTTAAGCCGGCCATTGGGGCGAGGGAAATACAGCAGAGAATGAAACCGCCTCCGAACAGCACCATACGGGTTTCGTACTGTTTGATCAGCATGTAGCACATGACGATCAGGACGAGGATGGCAATCCAGCCTGTGATTGGCATAGTTTTCTCCTTTTTATGGGAATTTTGGTTGGAAACCTCTTTGTGGTTTGAGGCTATACCAATATTTTAGGATCAGGCTTCGGAAACCGAAGAATAAGATCTATGCCGCGTTGGAATACTTTATGATTTGTAATTGTCTTTTATTTGTATGAAATTAAAGGATAATTGCCCTATCCGACCGTAAAACCTTCTTTGACCCAAGGTGCGAATTTGAGACTTTCGGGAATAATGTTTTCTTGAACGAATTGCTTAGCAATGTCGGTAATGATCTCGGATTCCACGACAAATTCCTGTTCCCGGCCGATTAAATACACTTCTCGGCTAAAACTGGGTTTTTGCATTTCTCGGACGATGAAATGAGGATGCATGTGAATGTTTTCCAGGACGGTAGTCGGCCGAGAAAATCCCCAGCCGATGCCCTGGGAGACGAGCGTCACTAGAAGTGAATTGGTGTCGACGGAGATTTTGTCCGGAAACCTGAGGCCGTGTGTTTTCATGAACATCTCATTGATTTCTCCGGCGCCGCTTTCGTTCCAGTAGCGAATGAGCGGCAGTCCGCAGACGGCAAGGCGCTGCCAAGTCCAGTTTTGATTAGGGTCTTTTTCAAAAGATTTGGGAAGGATTAGCACAGAAGGTTCATGAAACAGCAGCCTTCTGAAAACATGCGACGGCTCGGTGGAAACGTCGTTCGTGATAATGAGATCGAGCTTTCGCTCAATCAGTCTTTGTATCAGGACATTGGCGCTGGCCGTCAGCATGACGACCTGAGACAGGTTGGGCAGAAGATTTTTGAGGATCGCCACGCCCAGATTTAAATGAAGACTTTCCAAGATCCCGATACGCAGGATCGGCTTAATGTAGTTCTTGCTTTGCAGCGAGGACAAAGAGCGTGTCATCTCGCCTTTGAGACCCCGAAGCTGTCGGTGCAGCAGATGGGCTTCTGGGGTGAGTGTCAGCGGCCGGGAGTTGCGGATGAACAATTCAAAGCCGATGGAATCCTCAAACTTCCGAATGATCTTCGAAACAGCCGATTGAGTGATGCCGAGAGCGTGGGCAACGGCAGAGAAGCTTCGAAAATCACAGCACATGAGAAAAACGCGGGTCTCATTGCTCAAGATGGACTCTGTAATGGGTTTGCTCATGTTTATCCTTGAAACCGGTTTCTGTTTCTTTTCAGTGTAATGAAATTAAAAACAATTGAGCCTCCCGAAGGAGGCTCAATTAGCGAGAATACTAATGCTTAGCGCACAACGCAGAGGGCTTCGCCGGCCGGCAGCGCTTCAATGACACCGATGCGATAGACGGTTTCACCGGCAGCTTTCAAAGCTTTCTGAGCTTTTTCAGCATCTTCAGCGGCAACGATGACGGCCATGCCGATGCCGTTATTGAAGACACGGTACATTTCGTGGTCTTCAATATGACCTTCCTCCTGGAGCCAGTCAAAAACGGCCGGACGCTTCCAGGAACCTGCCTTGATCACGCACTGAGTGCCTTCGGGCAGAACGCGGGGAATATTCTCAAGCAGTCCGCCGCCGGTGATGTGGGCCATGCCTTTAATGGTCACGCTCTTCATGGCTTCAAGAACCGGCTTGACGTAGATGCGTGTCGGTTCCATAACGGCGTCTGCCAGAGTCTTTCCGTCGGAAAGCTTGGTTGTCCAGGGTTTGCCGGAAACTTCAACAACTTTGCGGATTAAAGAAAAGCCGTTGGAGTGGGGACCGCTCGAAGCCAGTCCGAGAACGACGTCGCCCGGTTTGATGCGGCTGCCGTCAATAATTTGGCTCTTTTCGACAATACCGACGGCAAAGCCGGCAAGGTCGTATTCACCGGCCGGATACATGCCCGGCATTTCGGCCGTTTCGCCGCCGATCAATGCGCAGCCGGCCAGTTCGCAGCCGTGTGCGACGCCTTTGACAACGCGTTCGGCAACGTCGACATCAAGATGACCGCAGGCGAAGTAGTCAAGGAAGAATAAAGACTTAGCACCCTGAACCAGGATGTCATTGACGCTCATGCCGACCAAGTCCTGGCCGACGGTGTCGTGACGATTCAGCAGGAAAGCGAGTTTGAGTTTGGTACCCACGCCGTCCGTTCCCGTAACGAGAACAGGTTCCTTGTAATCTTTAGAAATTTCAAACAAGGCACCGAAGCCGCCGATGGAACCGAGTACCCCGGGAATCAGGGTCTTTTTGGCAAAGGGTTTAATGCGTTCAACTAACTCGTCGCCGGCATCAATAGAAACGCCGGAGTCTGCATAGGAAAGAGGTTTTGTCATCTTTAACAGCTTTGAGATTGAAGATTGGGAATTGCTCAATTCTAGAGGAGAAAAAGCCGCTGAACGGCATTTCAATTCCGCGCATGAGGATAACAGCTAACAAGACGTTTTCTCAAAGACTGTGTAACAGCGCGCAAACGAAAAGCCGGCAGTAAGCCGGCTCTTTGAAGCTAAAAAGGATGGTTTAGTAATGTTCAGCGGAAATGATCTTGTGCGCAAGAGCTTTGGCACTCATTGCGCCGAACGGGCCGCGGCCGTCGGATAAGAAGATTGCAGGCGTCCCCTGCAGTCCGAGATAATCGGCCAGCGCAATGTTTTGTTCAATCATCTCTTCCGAATATTCATTCGGCATTCCGGTGGGCATCTGATCGTATTTCATCCAGCGAACCAAGGCGTCAGCCTTGTCGGCGCTGGAGTAGATGCACCCGGCGATTTCTTTGGATTCTTCGCTTAAGAACGGCCAAATGTAGCAGTAGATGGTGACGTTCATTAAATTGGCGAGCGTTTCGCGGCTGAGCCGTTTGCAGTAAACACACATCGGATCCATGAAAACAGCGAGCTTACTCACACCGTTGCCTTTCACTACCTTGATTGCGTTTTCTTTAGGCCATCGTGATTCATTAAATGTCATTGTCATGGAAATTCCTCCGATCAAGTACGGCCTAGGATAAACCCGAGGAAAAGGCGACGGGGCATACCTGTTTCGTTTTGAGTAGCAAGCAGAATGATCTCAGTCTTATCGAGAAACCTTTAGAATCCGAAAAGTAAACAAACAGACTGATGCAGGTTAACGATTTGGTTGAATCCGAGAAAGACAAGAAGGAACAAATAAGGGGCCAGCTTCCTTTGGATTTTTTCCCTGAAAAACAGCCGACTCTCTCTAATTTTATTGTGGGGTCGAACAGCGAAGCTGTGGCCGTGATTTCCGAGCTGAAGGAAGGACGCGGACCGCAGTTTACTTACCTTTGGGGATATGAAGGTGTCGGCAAAACACACCTCGTACGCGCTTTGGGCAAACAAAGCGAGGGCGTTCCTGCTTTCGACGAAAACCGCACAATCTACGCCGTAGACAATGTTCAAGATCTGACGCCGGAACAACAGCAGGAGCTGTTTGTTCTTTACAACACCGTGCGCGAGCATCCCGGAACCCATCTTGTCGTGACTGCAGACCGCAGCCCGAAAGATTTTGAACGTCAGGGCTTCCGTAAAGACCTTACCAGCCGCTTCAGCTGGGGCGTTGTTTTTGAGCTATCTCCGCTGTCTGACGAACAAAAGCGCCAGGTTATTTTGGAGGCGGCGTCTCAGACCGGCCTGAAAGTGGCGCCGGAAGTTCTGAACTGGATCGAGAATAATTTTCCGCGCGACATGCACACGATGAGTAATCTGCTTCACAGCTTGGACCGTTATGCCATGTCAGCCAAGAGAGCCGTGACCATCCCCTTGATCAAAGAATGGTTCGAACGCAATCAAGATACAAAGGAAGATCGGTGAAATACGCGTTTTTTGATTTAGACGGCACCTTGATTCCCGTCGACAGCTCAATCCTGTGGGCCGAAACCTTGCTTTCCCACGTCGGCAAAGATGAAAAACAGCTTCGCGCCGAACGAATTCAATACGACGTCGACTATAAAAACGGCTGCCTCGATATCAATAAATTCGAAGATTTTGAAATGAAGCTGCTGGCGCGTTTCCCGCGCCGCGAACTCGATGAACTCCGAGTTCAGTATCTAAAGCAGGACATCATGCCGCACGTACTGCCCATCGCAGTGGATCTCGTCAAAAAATACCGTGAGGCCGGTGCTAGAGTTGTGATGATTACTGCCTCATACCGTTACGCGGTGGAACCGATTGCCGAGCTTTTCGGTATCCGCGATCTGATCTGCGCCGAGCCGGAGGAAAAGCCCGACGGAGAGTTTACAGGCCGCTGGATCAGTGAAAACTTTGCAACGCAGAAGGTTGTCAACGCCGAGCGTTTTATACAAAAGTGCGGCGGCTCGGCAGCGGATCTGAAAGAATCGGCGTTCTTTTCCGATTCTATGAATGATTTTCCGCTGCTTGATCATGTGGCCCGTCACGGAGGAAAGGCAGTAGCAACGAATCCCGATGACCGGTTAAGAAGTACGGCTCAGGAGAGACATTGGGAAATTCTGGAATTATTCAGCGAACATAAGCTGTTCTAAAAGCTTCTGTCCGTACGGAGTACGAGAGTTGGTTAAAGAAGAAGAGGGCTTCAAAGCGAATGTGCCGACAAAAATTCGGAAGAAAGCTCATATTGTTCCGAGAGAAGAAAACGGAATTGACCTCTTGGCCGTGAGCCCTTTTGCAATATCCGTCTGCCAAAAGCTTCAGGACGCCGGATATAAAGCTTTTATTGTCGGCGGCGCCGTACGAGATTTGCTGATCGGAGCCAAACCGAAAGACTTTGATGTCGCCACCGATGCGACCCCGGAAGAAGTCAAAAAAGTCACAAGGCGCGCCATCATTATCGGAAGACGATTCCGCCTTGTTCATGTCAACAAGGGCGCCGAGACGATTGAAGTGGCGACTTTCCGCGGCTTTGCTAAGCAAGGCGTGACAAAAGACGAGGACGGCGTCATTACCAACGACAACGTTTTCGGCGAGCAGTATGAAGATGCCGCCCGCAGAGACTTTACCGTCAATGCGATGTATTTCGACCCGATCAGCGGCGACCTTTACGATTATCACCACGGATTAGACGATATCCGCGAGAGAAAAATCCGCATGATCGGCGATCCGGCCACTCGCTACCGCGAAGATCCGGTTCGCATCCTTCGTGCGATACGAATTGCTGCCAAACTCGGTTTTACGATCGACGAGAAAACCGCCGCTCCGATGCACTACATGCAGACGCTGCTGCTTTCCGTTCCGAGCGCCCGTCTGGCGGATGAATTCTCCAAGATGGTGCTGAGCGGTTCTGCCGTTGCCTGTATGGAACTCATGAATCGCTATGACATCAACATTCCGATTCCGCTCTTTGATGTTTTGAAGCGCACCTTCGGTCTACCTTTTGTTCGCAAGGGGTTGGAACGCTGTGACGCTCGTGTCGCTTTAGGTAAATCGATTTCGACGAGCTTCCTCTTCGCCGTGCTCCTGTGGCATGAAATGAAGGAAGAGGTTGCCAAATCCACCGGTAAAACGCCCGGACAGATTTATGAAGAGGCCGCCAAGAAAGTGGCCGACAGCTATCGCTGGGACGGCTTGCAGTCGCGCTACGTCAGCGACATGGCCATTATCTGGAAACTTCAGCCGAGATTTTTAGTCAGAAGCCGCCGCGCCGCGATGAAGCTTCTCCAGCACCCGCGTTTCCGTGCTGCTTACGACTTCCTTTTGCTTCGCGCTTCCAGCGGCGACGCCTCTCATGAGCTTGCAGACTGGTGGACGGCCTACGAAGGCGCAACCGACGAAGAACGTCTGGAAATGAGCAAAGAAGCCGAGCAGCAGGACCGCAAAGAGCGCGAACGTCTGCGCCAGGAAAGAGCAGCTGAAGGTAAGTCGGATGAAGATGAAGCCGACGGAGAGGAAAAAGAAAAGAAAAAACGCCGCAGAAGACGCAAGAAACGTTTCGACAGAAGCAAGTTTCCTAAGGCGCAGAAGGCTGCTTCTGACAAAGAAAAGGCGGATAAGTAGGTCATGCTGCAGCAGGCATTTATCGGGCTCGGCGCAAATCTCGGCGAGCCCGAATCCACTCTGAAGGAGGCAGTGCTTCGAATTGCCGATATTCCGGGCGTTCGCTTTGTTCAAGTCTCTTCTCTTTATAAAACGGAGCCTATTGATTCGAGCGGTCCCGATTACACCAATGCAGTCCTTGAGATAAAGACGGAATTATCTCCCCGCGCATTGCTGGCACAACTGCTAGCAATTGAATCCGACCTGGGACGTGTACGTCCGGCAGGCGTCCACAATGCGCCCCGGACGATTGATTTAGACCTTCTTACCGTCGGAGAGCAGCGCTCCGACGATCCATTTGTTCTCCTTCCTCATCCGCGCATGACGGAGCGGGCCTTCGTGTTAGTTCCTCTTGCAGAGATAGCGCCGCAGTTTAATATTGCTGGAAAAGGTCAGGTTCATGTCTTCTTGGCTGCAACAGCTGACCAGCGAATTAACCGATTTAAATCTGCCGAGGAGTGGTTCGGCAATTTAGGAGAATGCAATGGATCAGAAAACGGAACGCAAGCCTGTTAGACTCAGCACCATCAAGAAAATGTACGAAGCAGGGGAGCCGATTGTGATGCTTACCTGCTATGACGCAACTTTCTCTTCCGTCGAAGATGAAGCCGGTGTAGACATCAAACTCATCGGAGACTCTCTCGGTATGGTGATGCAGGGCCATGAGACAACGCTTCCCGTGACCATTGATGATATGGTTTATCACACCGCCTGCGTGGCCCGCGGCAATAAATACGGACTGGTTTTAGCAGATATGAATTTCGGCAGCTACCTCGTCAATGAAGACGAGGCGGTAGCCAATGCCGTCAAACTTATGCAGGCCGGCGCCCATATGGTTAAATTCGAAGGCGGTGTCGAGGTTTGTCCTTTGGCTCGCCGCTTAACGGCCATGGGCATTCCCGTTTGCGGACACGTCGGATTTACGCCTCAGTCTGTGAATGCTATCGGCGGCTACTTTGTTCAGGGCAAGACTAAGTCCGGAGAAGAGAAACTTTTAGCCGACACCTTGGCTCTGCAGGAGGCCGGTGCATCCATGATCGTGCTGGAAATGGTGCCCGCAGATGTTGCCAAACGTGTGACAGAAGCTTTAAGCATTCCGACAATTGGTATCGGCGGAGGGCTAAATTGCTCCGGTCAGGTTTTAGTATTACAGGATCTGCTGGGAATCTTTCCCGGCCGTAAACCGAGATTTACTAAAAACTTTATGGAAGGAGCCGCAAGCATTAAAGAAGCCGTGGCCAATTACGTGAAAGCTGTTAAAAACCGCAAATTTCCGGCGCCCGAGCACTCCTTCTGATTTTTTGAGAAAAAATGAAAGTTGTTCATACAATCGAAGCTCTTCAGGAAGAGCTCAAGGGGAAGAAGAACATCGCTCTGGTTCCGACCATGGGCAATCTTCATGAAGGTCATCTGCACCTGATGCAGGAAGCCGGCAAGTACGGCGACACGGTGGTAGCGTCGATTTTTGTTAATCGTCTGCAGTTCGGACCCAATGAGGACTTTGATCAGTACCCCAGAACGCTGGAAGAGGACTGCAAAAAGCTCGAAGAACAGGGTGTCGTTGATTATGTCTTCGCGCCGAGCGAAAAAGACATGTATCCGCAGCCCCAGACTTTCCGAGTTAAGCCAGACCCTAAACTCGCCGACATTCTTGAAGGGTTCTATCGTCCGGGATTTTTTGAAGGCGTCTGCACGGTCGTCATGAAGCTCTTCTGCATCGTGCGTCCCGATGTTGCCGTTTTCGGTAAAAAAGACTATCAGCAGCTGACGATCATCAAAGAGATGGTTCGTCAGTTCGGCATGCCGATTCGCATTATTCCTGCAGAACTGCAGCGCAATCAAGAAACGGGTCTTGCTCTGTCTTCCCGCAACCGTTACTTGAGCGCACAAGAACTGCAAGACGCCACACTGCTTTACAAGACGGTTAAAGGCGTCAAAGACGCGCTTGAAGCAGAAACGGCTGATCCGGAAGTGTTGGAAGAAAGAGCAATGAAGATGCTCGACGGCCATGGCTGGATCCCTGACTATGTTGCTGTTGTTCGGAGAAGCGACCTTCTTGCGCCCACCAAAGACGACTTGATCAATAAAACGCCGTTAGTTGTTTTAGCGGCAGCAAAAATCGGCACCACACGTTTGATCGATAACGTCGAAGTTTTTTAACGTCCGGGACACGGCTCCCTTCAAAACTCTGATTGGGAGTAAATTCGCTCAGCCTTCCTTTGAGAGGCTGAGCGAAATCAAAGCTGAGAGCGCTTCAGCATAATTGTTCCGGCTCCCTTAAGAAAGCTTTTGAGCCGTAGAGAAAAGCCTTCGAATCTTCAAATAATCTCTCCATCGAGATCCTCACCTTAGACTTTTTGGCAGAAAAATCATCTCTAGATCTAAGAAGGAGAGATCTATGAATAGGAGAAAAATGTTGTTGAGTACGCTCGGCAGCACGCTGGCGGTAAACGGGGTTTCGATCGCGGCCGCGAGTACACCGCCTCTCTTCCAAAGAGAATCTTTGCCGCAAGAATTTTCTAAAGTAATTTCCCCGGGAAAGTTGAGAATTCTCGTTCTTTCCGGAAGTCCTCATAAAGACGGGACTACTAATTTGCTGGCGACTAATTTCGTAAAGGGTGCTAAGGAAGCAGGCCATGAAGTCCGTCATGTTAATACGTCTTTTGAGGATATTAATGCTTGCCGAGGCTGTTTTTTCTGTCTCAAAAACTCAGGCCAATGTCTTATCCGTGATGATGTTCCTGCAATATTGCACCTTATAGAGCAGGCTGACGTCGTAATTTTTGTAACTCCGATCTATTACTACGCGATTCATTCGTCTTTGAAAGCACTTTTGGAGCGATTTACCTCACGGAGGACTGACTTCATGAAGATGCCCAAAAAGATGGGGCTTATTGCAGTTTGCGGCGGTAAGTTTGAATGGAGTTTTGATTCTATTAATGCCCACTTTGACTCCTTAAGCAGATATCTCGGATGGAAGGATATCGGCAGAATTGAAGCAAGGGGATATCCGACAAAAACTGATATCCAGAAAACGGAATATCCGAAGCTGGCCTATCAATTTGGTTTTAATCTAAGCTAAGGAGAGCATATGAGTAATTGGTTGTTGCGTTTTGTATTTGTTTTGTTCACCATTCTCGCGGGTTCGGCTGCAATTGCTAAGGACCTTCCTAAGGAGGAACAGATGATTGTGCGAATTGCTGAAATTCAAGTAGATCGGTCCCAGCTAGAGGAATACCTCAAGCAGGCAAGAACCGTCGGAGCAGAGTCCGTGTCGAAAGAGCCGGGTGTGATCGCGATTTTTCCGATGGTAGAGAAGCGAAACCCGGAACAAATCCGAATTGTGGAAATTTATAAGAATGAGGAGGCATATAAGGCTCATCTGCAAACGCCCCATTTTTTAAAATACAAAACCTCTACATTATCCATGGTCAAAAAATTAGATTTAGTGGATATGACACCCCTTGATGAACAGGCAATGCCTTTGATATTTAAGAAGCTCTCTGCTCATGAGTAATTACATTACTTCTAATTTTTCTAACTTAATTTTCTCCTGCTCAGTGCCGAGCCAGTGGCACATGGAGCATCGGGTTACCGATCACTGTGTGGTATTTGTTCGGCAGGGAAAACTTTTGATTTCAGATAAGGGAAGGACAGAGGAAATTCCGGCTGGGTCTTGTGTTTTTTTAAAGAAGGACTGCAGTGTTAGGCTTGTTAAAGCTTCTTTTGCTGGGAAAAATTACGAAGGCCTCAATATCCGTCTTCCTCAAAACATACTAGAAGACTATTTTCAGAGACATTTGAAGAATAATGAGTTCTCGCAAGATTTTACCGGGTTGTCCAATTGCTTCATGAGATTGAACAGGACACTGTGCCTGCAAGGATTATTGTCTTCCATCATTCTGTTCGTTGAAGAAGGCCAAGACCCTGGCCAGAAGATGACAGAATTAAAGGTAGAGGAATTAATTCTTGATTTGCTTCAGACCAATATTCGCTTTTTCCCGACGCTTTTTGATTTTTATCGAGATTGGAATGTAGATTTAAAGGAGTTCATGGAGGATCACTTTACAGAAAATCTTTCTTTAAGTGAGTTTGCCTCTTACTCGGGCCGAAGTCTAGCAACTTTTAAGCGGGATTTTTTAAAAATCACAGAGTTGTCTCCCGCTAAATGGCTAATGACCAGACGTCTAGATCTGGCCGAAAACTTATTGAAAGAAAATAAACTCTCCATAAAGCAAATTTCATATTCTGTTGGCTTTAAAACGCCCGCGCACTTCTCAACTGCATTTAAAAAACGTCACGAAATGACGCCTTCGGAATATCGAGCTTCGAACACAGGCTGCAATTAAACTTTCAAAAGCCGAAGACAACCTGATTTCACAATTCACAGACGAAATTGATTGTTAACTAATGGATTTACCTAGGGGTTCACAGGATTCCTGCTTAAAAGCCGCCCAATGTGGGTTCGACTGTGGCATGATGATCAGAATGGCCGCGACGTGTACGCGGTGACGAATTCTTCTATTGGAGTCTATTAAATGTTGATGAAAAAGCTGCTTTGGACAGCGTGCGCTGCAATCGCATTGACTGCTTCCGCCGGAATTAATGCTGAAGAGTATGTCGTTGGAACAGGCGCGACTTATCGTCCTTTCGAATATGAAACACCGCAGAAAGAGCTCGTCGGCTTCGACGTTGATTTGATGCGTGCTATCGCCAAGGCTGAAGGTTTTGACGTTAAGTTCATCAACACACCGTGGGAAGGCATCTTCGCCACTGTCGATAAAGGCGACCGCGACATCATCATGTCCGGTATCACGATTACCGACAAACGCAAGCAGGTTGTTGATTTCTCCAAACCCTACTTCCTGGCTCATCAGCTGATCCTGACCGACAAGTCCGTCAAGATCAACAAGCTTTCCGATCTCTCTAAAGGCAGTGTGGCTGTTGTGAGCGGTTCTGCCGGTGACGTTGCTGCCTCTAAGGCATTCGGCAAAGCTTCTACAAGAATTCGTCGTTTTGACAACACTCCGCTTGCTCTCGAAGAACTAAATCAGGGCGGTGTGGTCGCCGCAATCGGTGATATCGGTGTTTTGGCTTTCTATGCCCGCAACAACCCCGACAAGCACTTCAACATGACTCGTGACCCTGCTTTCGAAGAACAGTACTTCGGCATTGCTGTTAAGAAAGGTAACCAGAAGCTGATCGATAAGATCAACGCCGGTCTCGAAAAAGTGATCGCCAGCGGTGAATACAACAAGATTTATCGCAAATGGTTCGGTACTGATGCACCGAAACTTCCTCAGTAACAGGAACTAACCAATGAAATTGCCCGATCTACATGGTCGGGTAATTTTTAAATAAAATCTCGGGAATTTTTTAATACCAAGGAGCGAACGTGGGCGGATTTCGGTACGAAGTAATTACAGAATATTGGCCTCTCTTCTTAGAAGGCGCCAAGATGACCATCCAAATTACGGTGATCTGTGTCACCTTGGGTGTGATTTTGGGTATGGCTTTAGGCATGGCCCGACTGGCTGATGCAAGACATTCCCCTTGGAAGCAGATTCTTAAATATTGTGTTCGCTGGCCGGTGACGGTTTACGTGAGCTTCTTCCGTGGAACGCCTCTTTTCGTTCAGATTCTGCTGATGCAGTTCGCGATCCTTCCGTTCTTTATTCATCCGACCGAAGGCCTTTTAATTTCCGGTGACCTTGCCCGTGAGATTCGTTCCACATACGGTGCGATGCTCGCCGGCATCGTAGCCATTACATTGAATGCCGGTGCTTACCTTTCCGAGGTTTTCCGTGCCGGTATCCAGTCTTTGGATAAAGGGCAGATGGAAGCTGCCCGCTCCGTCGGTATGACTTACTGGCAGGCCATGTTCCACATCATCCTGCCGCAGGCTTTCCGCCGTATGCTTCCGCCGTTGGGCAACAACGCGATTGCCATTTTGAAAGACTCTTCTCTGGTTTCTGCCATCGGTTTGGCTGAACTGGCTTACGCCGCACGTACCGTTGCCGGTGCAACAGCCCGCTACTGGGAACCGTACATCACGATTTCTTTGATGTACTGGGTCATGACTTTGGGTCTGGCTTACCTCGTGAAGAAGATGGAACAACGCTTGGGTAAAGGAGACGACAACAGATGAGCGACAACAAGACCGAACAGAAACCGGTTATCCGTATCGAAAATCTGCACAAGTATTTCGGAGATAACCAAGTCCTTCGCGGTATTGACCTCGAAGTGATGCCCGGAGAAAAAGTCGTGGTGTTAGGACCGTCCGGCTCCGGCAAGTCCACAATGCTTCGCTGCATCAATGCATTGGAAGAAACCACCAGCGGCAAGATTTATGTAAATGATGTTGACATCACTTCTCCGAAGACCGATATCAATAAAGTTCGTGAACATCTCGGAATGGTGTTCCAGCGCTTTAATCTCTGGCCGCACAAGACCGTTCTTGAGAACGTTGCCTTGGCACCGAAACTCGTCTCCGGCGTCAACAAAGCCGAGGCCGAGAAGAAGGCCATGGAAATGCTCAAGCGCGTCGGTTTGGCTGAAAAAGCCAACGCTTATCCCGCAAGCCTTTCCGGCGGTCAGCAGCAGCGTGTTGCGATTGCTCGAGGCTTGGCAATGGGGCCGAAGGCTCTGCTGTTTGACGAACCGACATCTGCGCTTGACCCGGAACTCGTGGGCGAAGTGCTGAAGGTGATGACCGATCTGGCGAAATCCGGTATGACGATGGTTGTGGTTACGCACGAAATGGGCTTTGCCCGTGAAGTGGCCGATCGCGTGATCTTTATGGACGGCGGCGTGATCGTCGAACAAGGCAAGCCGGAAGATGTTCTTCTGCATCCGAAGGAAGAAAGAACTCGTACTTTCTTGAAGCGCGTTCTTCCGGCCTCAGAAGAACAGAAATAGTTCATCCGTAATTTTCCAAATAGCTCGCTCTCGAAATGATTCCGAGCTATTTTTACGCCTGAGCTTCCTTACGTGAAGCGAGAAGCCAAACCGCTGCAAACACCAGCACGCCTCCGACACCTTCAGCGGGAGTGAGCGGAGCACCGAGCAGAGCGACGGAGAGGACAACAGCCGTGATCGGCTCAAAGCAGCTCAAGAGGCTGGCCGAGGTCGCTAAGATCATCTTGAGGCTCGATACATAGAGCAGGAAAGAAACCAAAGTTCCGACAACAACGATATAGGCGTAGAAAAGCGCCGACAGCGTCGTCCAATTGGCTTCTTCAATTGCCCACGGCGGAAAGAAGATACTCATCACAATGCCGCCGACCGTCATGCCGCCGCCGACCACAATGGTAACGGGGATTTTCTTAAGAACGGCATTCGGCTGGATGTTGCTGGCGGCGCCGGCAACCGAGGAAGCAAGACCCCAAAGGACGCCCGTTAGAGAGAGTGAAACGGAGTCAAAATCTCCTTTGGTGGTAATCAATACAACCGCTATGATTGCCAGCGCCGTGCACGCCATTTCACGAATCTGAGGTGCGCGATGCTTTACAAAAATGTCCCAGATCGTCGTAAATACCGGAATAGTGGCCGCGAGGATGGCGGCGGTGCCTGCATTGCTGCACTGAATCGCCAGGAAAAACGTCAGCTGCGTGAGCAGTACGAGCACGCCATAAAGAAGGATGTCTTTTGCTACGCCGGGTTGGGAGAAATACTTCAGAAGCGAGCGGCGCATAAAGAAGTGTTCGAACATCAGCAGGAGCGCCCCGGCACCCAGAAGGCGCCCTGCGACTAAATCGCCGACGGCAAAGCCGGAATCTTCCATCAGCACTTGTGCTGCGACACTCATTGAACCCCAGCAAATGCCTGCACTGATCGCAAAACAAATTCCTTCGGTTTTCTTCTGCATAACCAAGTCCTCGTTCAAGACTTGAGAATAAGCGGATAATGGCGAGCGTACCGATTAAGTTGTGAATTTCACAAGTTACACCGATGCGACCTTCCCTCAAAATCGAAACCTGGAACCTCCTCTCGGAATTAGGCAGAACGAAAAGCCTGGCTCAAGCCGCAGAACGTTTAGATATGGACCTTCCTGCGGCATCTCGTTTGGTCTCTTCGTTAGAGAAAGAATTGGGAGTCGAGATCCTCGATCGAAAAAGAAAACCGGCGCAGATCGTCACGAAATCGCTGGAACTGTTTTCCGAAGCCGACCGCATAGCGCGCCAATATCAGCGTCTGCTGAAAACCGCCGAGTCCATCAAGCACCAAGACACGATTAAGCCGAAGCGGATTTTGAAAGTGAGCTTGCCGGCGAATATCGATCGCAGTGCTTACTTGAATGCGTTTTCAAATTTCGAACGCAAGCATTCGGGGCTGCGGGTTGAAGTGCTGATTGATGCCGGGGAGGATGGTTTATTAAACGGCGCGGCGGATGTGGCTTACTTCGGATATCGGCCTACAAAAGAAGGCATCGCATGGATCCCAGCGGGACACAACGTTACGTTTCTCATGGCGTCTCGCAGCTACCTTCGCCGGAATGGAACTCCTCAGAGCGTCCAAGAACTTCGAAACCATACCCTTCTGTTGAGAAACTCTTCCAATCGCTCTTTTAGTCGGCGCTTAGAAAATCGAGACGCTGTCTTTGAGATTGAATCCGATGAAAAAGTGCATTTTGAGGACGCTTATTCCTGCCGCACTCACTTGATTGCAGGAGAAGGCATATCGGTAGATTTGGTACCTTCTTTTGTCGCTGATGAGCTGATGCGAGGCGATATTGTTCCGGTGCTTCCCGGCTGGCACCGCCGTCCTTGGGAGATATGCGTCTGTAGAAGAGATTCGGATCATTCGCCGTTAGTTTCTGAAATGGCGGATCTCATTGTTGAGAATTTCAAGAAGCACACGGTCGACAGCTGGATGTTTTGGTATCGGTATTTCAGTATCCCGTTGGAATCGGTTGTGTTGCCGGCAGTGGATTAAAGCTTGTCGCGGAACATGAAGTAGGCGGCGCCGAGCATGCACAAAGAAGCCCACAGATAGTCCAGTTTCAGAGGCTGCTTCATGTACAGGAAGGCAAACGGAACAAAAATGCTCAATGAGATGACTTCCTGAAGGATTTTGAGCTGGCCTAAGGAAAGGCCGGAGAAGCCGATGCGGTTAGCCGGAACCATGATGCAGTATTCGAAGAAAGCGATAAGCCAGCTGGAAATAATCGCAACCCACAGCGGAGAATTTCCGAGATTTTTAAGATGTGCGTACCACGCAAAAGTCATGAAACAGTTTGAGAGAAGAAGCAAGGCAGCTGTTTTGTACAGAACCGGAATCTGAGAAAAGAACTGGCTTAGTGTCTGCATTTGGCAAAAAGAAAAATCAATTAAAGCGTTTGCAGATTATAGAAATCGGAGCATGGGTTTGCCTGAGTCCTCAATTGGCTTTGTCTTTAGGCCTGCTGAAGCCGAGAAGAACGACAGCGATAAGGACCATCGCCGCACCTGCGAGCATGAAACCATTCATCTTTTGCGAGAAGAAAAAGTATGAGAGCACGATGGCCGTTAACGGTTCAACGGTTTCAAGCACACCGGTGATGGTCGGAAGAATCTTGGAGGCGCTCACGATGTAAAGCGTGTAAGCAACGATATGGCCCATGATCGCAACCCATAGCACGCTCAAGATAGTCAGAAAGCTCCATTCAAGGCTGACTTTCCAAAACGGATAGTAGAGGTTGCAGAGAATCGTGGTGAACAGCATGGCCCAAGTCATGGCGATGAGCGGTCCGACCTTCCGAACAATAGTGCGGCTCTGGATCGTGTAGGCGGCACTAAAGAGCGGCGCGCCGAAGCCGACCAAAAGCGTCAGCCATCCGAAGGACAGCGTCGAGAAGTTTCCTTTGGTCATCATCAGACAAACGCCGATAAGCGCTAAAGCACAGCAAAAGATCTGCGAAGCAGTCGGCATCACGGCCGCAAACAGCAGGAGCCCCATGATACAGAAAGGCCGCGTAGCGGCGATAACTGCTGCCGTTTCTGCGTTGGAGTACTTCACACAAACATAGAAGCTGACCTGCGTGAGAAGGACCAAAACGCCAAATAGGAAGAACTGAAAGACGTTTTGTTTGTCAGCTGCTGCAAGAAAGGTTTCTTTCGGTCTTGTGGCAAGAGAAATACCGAAAAGCGCAACCGTCGTAACGACCATCGTTAAAGAAATGAATTGCGCGGGCGCCATGCGGACCGTGTGCAATAGGTATTGAGCAGCGATGTCCATAGTTCCCCAAAAGAAACCGGACAAAACGCCGCAAATGACGCCGAGTGTTCGAATATTCATGTTCGCCTCCGATGTTGTGGTTATAGTTCCTGAAAACTTCTGATCTATCGTGGACGAATAAATTTGAGCACAGGGACTAACTAAATTTGCTCTCGGATACTTAGAATCTTGAGAACGAATTTTTGTTTTGAAAGGATGAGCATCGTGCAAGAAAACCGATACTCTCGTCACGAACTCTTGAAAGAGGTCGGAGTCGAAGGCCAAAAAAGAATCTCGCAAGGCCGTGTGCTAATCATCGGCGCCGGCGGACTAGGGTCACCAGCCTCTCTGTATCTGGCTTCCTCAGGTGTAAAAAAAATCACGATTGTGGATTCCGATACGGTGGATTTAACCAATCTGCAGCGCCAGGTCATTCACAATGTGGAGCGCTTAGGTATGAATAAAGCCGAAAGCGCAAAAGTCTCTCTGGAAGCCATAAACCCCGAGGTTGAAATCGTTCCGGTAGATCACAGACCGACTCTCGAAGAATTGGAGAAGCTTGTTTCCGAATGCGATGTCGCTTTGGACTGTACCGACAATACCGAGTCTCGCTACATCTTCAATGACGTTTGCCGACGTTTCAAAAAACCGCTCGTTACGGCCGGAGTCGTGGCTTTCGACGGTCAAATCACGGTCTTCGACTTTAGAGATCCTGAGTCGGCTTGTTATGCCTGTCTTTTTCCGAACCATGAAGGCAAAGACGAGAAGGCTTCCACCAAAGGCGTTTTTGCACCCCTAGTGGGCATGCTTGGGTGTATGCAGGCCGCCGAGGCTCTTAAAATTATCGGGAAGTTCGGCGAGCCTTTAACAGGTCGTCTGTTAATGGTGGATGCCCGCACGATGACATGGTGTCAAATGAAATACAGACGCGATGATGAATGTCCGTGCTGCTCACAGGGAAGATAAACAATGAAAGTTAAAGTTCTTTATTTTGCTTCTTTGAAAGAACGTCTGCTGAAAGGCGAAGATACGGTTGAAGTGCCTGAAGATGTAAAAACCGTGGAAGATCTGATTAACTATCTGTCTGAGAACGACGCAGCGCTTAAGGCTGCTTTTGAAGAAATGCCTCGTCTGCGCTTTGCCGTGAACCAAGAAATGGCCAAAGAATCGACAGTCTTGAAGGACGGCGACGAAGTGGCCTTCTTCCCGCCGGTTACCGGAGGTTAATACTTTAGAAAGCAGAAGGGTCCGTTGTAAACGGCCTTTTTGCGGAGATTTTTAATGACAGGCGCCGGGCTCCGTCAAGAGATCGGAACGAAATCGCGGTTGACCGCAGCATTCAGGTTTGTGATCACGATTTCGGCAGCGCTCCTGTTGTCTGGTCTTTTCCATAGCCCCCAATTAGGCGGTTTTGCCGCCTTGGGGGCTTTTATGGCTCTGCTGAGTGATACCGAAAGCGACTTGATTTCGCGTCTCGGCGGTGTTGCCATTACCTTCATCGGCGTTATGTGCGCTGCACTTCTCGGTGTCGTGCTCAAGAGTATGGAGTACGGCAAATGGCTCGTCATCGGACTGGTGTGTTTCGGTCAAAGCCTGATGACCTTTGCCGAGAAATTCTGGTGGCTATGGGGAAAATATGTTCTGGTTTTTCTTCTGATTTCGATATTCGATTTCACACCGGACTTGATGGCCTTCGTCGGCTACTTCATCGGTTTCAGCCTTGCGATGGCGGCAATCGTGCTCGATCACTTCGTTTGGCGCTACGAGAAGCTCTCGCTCCGCCCGATGGCACAGCTCAAGCTCGTGGAAGGCGGCAACCGCAACTCTTATGCGTATGCGCTCATTTCCACTGCTACCTTGATATGTGCTTTGGGCTGTTCATTCCTATTTGATTTTTCCGAACCTGGATGGGTCGGAATCACGGCGCTTTATTTATTAAATTCCAACGTGGCTGCGGGCTATAAACGAGTGGTCCAAAGAATTCTCGGAACACTGCTCGCTTACTTCTTAGTCATCCTTATCTTTCCGTATATTGACGATAAGTTTGTGCTCGGTGCGCTGATCGTGGCGTCTTCCGCGGGTATTCCGGTATTTGTCGGCGGGAACTACACCTGCATGACTTTCTTTATCACTTGCTACATCCTTTTTGTATTGGACTGGCTGATGCGTGCATACGGAGGAGACTATTCCATCCTTATTTGGAGGATTTGGGACACGCTGATGGCGGCAGGGTGGGTCGCACTCGGTCTTGGCGTACTTTATCTGTGGGAAAAGAGGCTGAAAAAAGCCGGTGTTGAGCCCCGTATCCCAAGAAACGAGAATTGACAAAAATTGACCTCCAAACCAAAATTAACCGTTTGAGGAAATTAAAAGTTCTTCACAGAAAATCACATAATCAGGAACGATTCCATGGCTGACGACAACAAGACAACGAACGCAACATCAACCGCAAAACCTGCTGCAGCAGAACCGACCAAGGCGGCTGCTCCGGCAGAAGCAAAACCCGCTGCTAAAGCACCGGCAAAACCTCGCACCGTTAAGGCTCCGACGATCCGCAGACCGGCTGTACGCCGCACCGCAGTTAAAGCGGCTGCCCCTGCCGCTGCAGCAAAAGAGACTTCTCTGAAGGAGGTTTCTTTAGACGATCCTTCTCTGTACATTAACCGCGACATCAGTTGGATTGAGTTCGACCGTAAAGTCCTTGAAACAGCAATGGATCCCGAGATCCCGCTGCTCAACCGTGTTCTCTTCTTGTCCATCTTCTACAACAATCTCGACGAATTCTTCATGGTTCGCGTGATGAACGTTCAGAGACAGGCCAGAAGCGGAGCCGAACCGACCGGTCCGGATAAGATGCCGCCCGCTCGTCAGCTTTCCGAAATCCGTCGTAAAGTTACCGAGATTCTCGAAGAAGCTGAAAACCTCTGGATTGATACGCTCAAACCCGAGCTCGAGAATAAAGGCATTCGTTTCTCTAAGTACTCTGCGCTGAACGCAGCACAGAAGAAGGAAATGAACCGCTATTTCGACGAAGATATTTTCCCGGTTCTGACGCCTCAGGCGGTGGACAAAGGTCGTCCGTTCCCGATGATCTCCAACACCAGCCTGAATTTCGTGATGGAGCTCGAAGCAATTGAAAGCGGTATTTCGGTTAAGAACCGTTTTGCTCGTTTGAAGTGCCCGAATAACGTTCCTCGTTTCCTGTTCGTTTCCAATAAAGACAACACCGTTACACCGGATCTGTCCTACGCCACCACTGAAGGTGTGATTGTTCTGACTGAAGATTTGATCGGCAACCGTTTGAATACGCTCTTCCCGGGATATAAGGTTAAGTCTCAGGGTCTTTTCCGTATTACTCGTAATACGGACGGTGAGATCGAAGAAGACGAAGCTGACGATCTGCTCTCTGCCGTTCGTGACTATGTCGAACAGCGTCGTTTCGGTTCAATCGTCCGTGTCGAGATTGAAAAGGGCATGCCGCAGCGTCTACAGGACTTCCTGTATGAACACTTAGATCTTCATCCGAACCAGTTCTACCGCTGTCGTGTTCCTCTGGCCTTCTCCGAATTCGGCCGCATGATGAAGATTGACCGCCCGTCTCTGAAGTATCCGTCCGATCATCCGAAGACACCGAAGGCTTTCGAACAGGGCCGCAATTGCTTTGACGAGATCCGCAAGCGCGACATCCTTGTCTACCACCCGTATGACTCGTTTAACTGCGTGTTGGAATTCTTGAAGCAGGCAGCTTTGGATCCGAACGTTGTCGCTATTAAGCAGACGCTTTACCGCTGCGGCAGCGATTCTCCTGTTGCTAAGGCTCTTCTTGAAGCTCGTCGCCGCGGCAAACAGGTGACCGCCGTCGTTGAGCTGAAGGCTCGGTTCGACGAAGAGCAGAACATTAACTGGGCTGAAGAAATGGAACGCAACGGTGTGAACGTTGTGTACGGTTTTGCCGGCCTCAAAATTCATGCCAAGCTCTGCTTCGTTGTTCGCCGAGAAAAAGGCAAACTTGAGCGCTACACGCACATCGGTTCCGGTAACTACAACGCTGCTTCGGCCAAGATCTATACCGACTTGGGGCTCTTCACGGCCAATAAGGATATCAACGATGACGTCCAGGATCTGTTTAATGTGATGACCGGCTACGGCGTAGTCAACCACTATCGCAAGCTGCTGGTTTCTCCGCACACCTTGCGCCCCGGCATTACCAAGCTGATCCGCCGCGAAATCGAACAGCACAAGAAGCACGGCAACGGCCATATCATCATCAAGTGCAACCAGCTGGTTGACTATGAAATGGTCAAGGTTCTTTATGAAGCCAGCCGCGCCGGTGTGAAGATCGAATGTATCGTTCGCGGTATCTGCAGTCTGCGTCCCGGTTTGCCCGGCGTTTCCGATACGATCACGGTTCGCTCGATTGTCGGACGTCTCTTGGAGCATGCCCGCATCTACTATTTCCACAATAACGGGGATGAAGAGATGTACTTCGGCAGTGCCGACTTGATGACGCGTAACCTGAACGGTCGTATCGAAGTGCTGACGCCGCTCCTGCAGGAAAATCTGCGCAATAACGTCATGAATCAGATCGTGATTCCTCAGCTGAAGGACAACATTCACGCCTGGGTTATGAACTCCGACGGTTCTTACACCAAGTTGCAGCCTAAGAAGGATGAGACGGTGTACGACAGCCAGGAAGAGATTGCGAAGAAATTAAATCTCATGAAGAAATAATCTTCTGATGCGTTAACCACAAAGCTCCCGCGGTTCGATACTCGGGAGCTTTTTTGGAGTAGAGAGACATGACTCGAGACACTTCATCGCTTCAGGAAGCAAAGATGCTCCTAGAGGTTCTGAAGAGAATCCCTCTGAACCGAAAAATTTCCACGACGGATCTGCACCAGCAGCTCACGGCGGCAGGTTACGAATTGAGCCGCAGAACACTTCAGCGCTACTTGAAGGCTCTGTCTGAAAGCGATATGGGCGTACAGTGCGACGATAAGTCCAAACCTTTCGGCTATCGGCGTCTATTAAATTCCAATGACTTGGATCGCGTAGGGCTTGGTGCTGACGGCGCGCTCCTGCTTTTGCTTGCTCGAGAGCACTTGCGCTATCAGATGCCGCCGGACCTCACAAATTCGCTGTCCTATCTTTTTGATGCGGCGGAGAACTATATGCATACGGCTTCGGGATCGTCACCCGAAAAACGTTGGCTCAGCAAGGTTCGCTTCGTGAGCGGAAGTCTGCCGCTTTGTCCGCCGATGATTCGTCCCTTGATATTTAATAAAGTTTCTGAGGGCTTATTTAAGCAGGTCAAACTCGATATTGTTTATTTCAAAAGCGAGAACGAAGAAGAGGTTCAGCTGCGTGTATCTCCGCTGGGCCTCGTGCAGCAAGATGTCCGGCTGTATTTAGTCTGCTGTTATGAAGACACGACGCAGATTAGAAACCTTGCTCTGCACCGTATTAAAAAGGTTGAGCTGACCACCTTCATTGCAGAAGAGCCGAAGGGTTTCGACTTGCAACAGTACGTCGACAGAAGTCCGTTCAATTACGGCAATGCACAAAAGGTATTGCTGGAGATGGTATTTAAAAACCGTCAAACCGCTTTGATTCTCAGAGAGACACCGTTTAATCGGATGCAGAAGCTGGAAGAGAGAAGAGACGGCACGTTTAAATTAACAGTAGAAGTTGCCGATACAGTTTTGCTCACCGGATGGATCGAAGCCTGGCGAGAGAAGGCCGGCATTATTTCGGTAAAGAAAACGCCGATCCAATAGACAACAAAAATCCCGCTGCAGCAGCGGGATTTTTGTTGAAGATTCAAGAAGAATTATTCGCGGTCCGTGCGATAGAAATATTTCTGATGACGGCTGTTTCTTCTTTGATCGTATGCGTAACGGATCCAGGCTTCAGAGAGAGATTCTCCGTCTCTCCAATTGAAAGTACGAACGCCTGCCCAAAGCTTCGGATTCCACATGGGTTCGTCAGGAATGCGGATGAACGCATTTAAGCTCGGATATTCCTTAGGGTTCTGTTTCATCATGACGGTCTTGCAGTCGCGCACAAAGTTGCCGTAGAAGTCGTCTACGAAGCGGTCAAATTTGGAGAAGTCGATTGTGACGTCTTTGCCGCCGTTCGGAGAGGGCTCAACGAGGAGAATCGGAGAACCGGTGCTGTTCTTAGCGAGGCGAAGCGTGATGCCGCCGTAGGTTTCGTAAACGCTCTTGGAATAATCCGGAGTTGTTTGGAAGAAATCCTCGGCGATCGGATTTAAACGGGGTTTGCGAAGCCAGGGCTTGTTCGGGACATTCGGTCCGGAAACAACCATGGTGCGCGGATCGGCGAGAACTTCGGGCGGAACATTCAAATCTTTGGAATGAACCATTTCCTCGAAAGCATGCTTGTCTGCATTTTTCTGCATCAGATCGAGGATTGCCCAAACTTCAGGAAGGTTTTCTGCAGGCAGATCGAACTCATCAACATAGCCGAACTTAGCGCTTTCTTCCTTGTAATTCGGACGCTGATCCAAAGCATGCATTACTTTCCAAGAACGACCTTGAGAAGCGGATGGAATCGGCCATTTGGGTTCTTCATGTTCTTGGCCTTCAGAGGCCGTATCCATCCGAAGTTCAGTTTCCGTGTCGTAGACGGGAACCTGATAAATATTCGGGTTGTGTTTGGGTGGCTGAGGTCTGTTTTCCTGCGCTTTTTGGGCCTGAGCAGAAACAACCGCGTTGTCTACGGCGCTCTGAATAAACGAGTCGTGCAGGGCCTTTTCATTCTTACTTGCATTTCGGCCGCGCATCGTTCTTTGGAAGAGAGAGTTTCTGCGGTTTCCTTTGTCGCGTTGCTGGAAGTTTTCGCGTCGGCTGTTGTTTGAAGAAAATTCGGAATGAGAAACGGGCGTTTCAAACGCGGGATCTTTGACTTCCGGAGCCGGACGGGTTTCCTGAACGGCAGGTTCGGGCGTCGGACTAAAGACTCGCGGCTCGTTATTGAAAGTCGGCGCCGGTGCTGGTGTCGGAGAGGCCAGTGCAGGAGTGACAGGTGACGGAGCAGCAGCTTCTGCGGTTTCAGGCGGACGTTTCTTTAATTGGAGTTTCGGTCTTCTAGGGGCTTCAGCGGCCGGAGATTCAATAGGAGAGGAAGTTTCTACAGGGGTTTGTGTTGTCGGAGCCGTCTCAGCTGCTTGTGTAGCCTGGGACTGAGCGTTTGCGATCGCCGTTGCTTTTGTCTTTTCGTAATCTTTTACCCAATTGTATAGGCTAACAATATTGATGCCTAAGTCAGCAGCTACGGCAGCCGCCTTTTCTTTGCCTTCTACAACTCGCAGAGCTGCATGATGTTTAAATGAAGGATCAAAAGTTCGACGTGTTCTTTTTTGTTCCATAAACAGCGTTTCTTAAGTATTGCCGTCATTGGGAAGTTTTCTATCCATAAGCATTAGGAAAACGGCTTTCGATTAAATAAAAAGGAAAGACGAACGGGAAATCGAAACGTTAATAAAAACTTTCGTAGAGATAGACGGCGACGTGTCTTCGGGAGGAATTGTACCTTTATTTAGGTAAAAAGAGTTTAAAAATTAATCAAAAAACTGCGTTATTTCTTATTCTGGGCTTGATTTTCTGAGATTACAGGGAGGTCTCAAAATCAAGCGGAAGAGTTCTTAAAACAGAAAGTTTCCTTTCGAAGAGATTGATTTCCTAGGGAAACCACCTAAAAAATCACTCGTTTTTATGTATGGTTCCTCTTCAAAATGACGCCATTCTCCTTTTTGCTTTTATTTAGTTTTATTAAATATCGTTATGACAACTAAGAACTCAGTCTTTGGGAAGCTGACTATTGCAGCAGCCCTTTGTTCTTCTGCCATCATGTGCGCATCAACCGCTTCTGCCGCCGGCTTCCAGCTGACCGAACAAAGCGTGGCAGGTATGGGTCGTGCTCACGCCGGCGCCGGTATCATCGGTGATGACGTTTCTGCGATTCACTTCAACCCTGCCGGCATGACCCTTTTGCATGGTCTTCAGACGACTGTGGCAGGCACGTATGTTTCCTTGGATATTGATTACAAAGGGTTGAACGGTGCAACAGAAAACGGTCGTGATAAGCCGGCCAGTATTCCTGCCGCATATCTTTCCTATCAGGTGAACGACTCTTTATGGTTGGGTTTAGCGATTACTTCTCCTTATGGAATGCGCATTCGTTACAACAACGATTGGGCTCAAAGAGAACGCGGAATCAGCGGTTCTGTGACAACAGTTGACATCAATCCGAGCATCGCTTGGAAAGTAAACGAGTACGTAAGCATTGGCGGTGGTGTTTCTGCTCTTTGGACGCATTCCAAGATCAAGAGCGGAATCACGAAGGGGTATCAGCTTGGGAATGTAGGTGTCCCATTGGGCGGAGAGTTTGAGTACAAGGGCTCTGATTGGATGTTTACATACAACCTTGGATTGATGGTGAGCCCGACAGAAGATTTGCGTTTCGGAGTGTCCTACCGTTCCTCTGCCCATGTGACTGCACGCGGCGATTACTACATTCGTGGCAATGCATTAATGAATGGTGAGGGGGATGGTAAAGGTCGTCTTCAGACACCAGAAACCGTTTATATTTCTGCCACTTGGAAACCAATTCAGAGGTTGAGACTCTCCGGTTTAGCTCGCTGGGCAAACTGGAAAAAATTTGAAAACATGCGCTTCAGCATGGATAACTTGAATAATCTCCAACCATCTTCTGAGTCTGCAGGCCTAGTTCAAGGCCTCCCTGATAAGTTAAAGCCGATGGTGCCTTACGCGATGGGAGTAATCCAACATAAATTAGGAAATGTCAACATCGAAAACAATTGGAAGGCGGCCTGGTTGTTCTCTCTTGGCGCTGACTTAGATATTACTGATCAGTGGACGATTCGCGGCGGTATTGCACTGGAGACGGACCCGATTAAGCATCAACAACTCAGAACGGCTTTGATTCCTGACACCAAACGCTTGTGGCTGACTTGCGGCTTGTCTTGGAAACCTACTCCTAAATGGCAGATTGATATGGCTTATGGTCATATTCGCGGGATCGGACACAGAGACCTTTACGCAAGCGCTGAAAGCAACGTGAAGGTTGGCAAGTTTGAAAAGATGAATGCATGGATGGCCGGCGCTGCCGTCACCTATCGCTTCTAATTTCAACTGTTTTCCTCGACAAAAAATCTGGCGACAGCCGGATTTTTTGCTTAGTGGCGTGGATATCGAAGCAATAAGCTGATAAAGACAATGGCGGAAATAAAGCTCAGAACGCTTCCTGGAAGGGCGCTGAAATTTGCAAATCCGTAATGCCTGATTGCTTCGCCGCCAAGGAAAGCACCGATCGCATTAGCGCCGTTGTAGGCGATCTGCCCTAAGGCCGCAAGAATTACCTTAGCGTCTCCCGCTCCGGCAATAATCAGTGCTTGCATTGGGCCGGCAATGAAGAAATAGCCGAAAGCGGCAAGCGCCATGGAAGTTAGTGCAATCCAAGCAACGTCGGAGTAGAAGAGAGCGCCTAAGACGGCGATGGCAATCAGCGTTTGGCCGACGCAGACCAATGCAACATCTGAATAATATTTTGTCAGCGGAGCCGAAACGATGTTTCCGATAAACATGGCAGCTCCTGCTAAGAACATGATCAAGGTCATGGACGCAGCCGGCATGTGAGCAACCGTTGCCATGATCGGGTCAACGTAGGAGTAGTAGGCATAGAAGCCCGCGCTTCCGATAGCAACTCCGGAAAGAATGAACCAGGGATGCCAGCTTTTGAGCGTTGAAAGCTCGTTGCTGAGGGGCTTCTTAACAACAGGCATTGAGGGAAGCCAGCGAGTTAAAGCTAAGATTAAAAGTAATGCTAAGACAGCAATAAACCCGAATATCAATCTCCAGCTCAAAGCAAAACCGATTAAAGAACCGAGCGGGACGCCGACTAAGTTGGCAGAGGTTTGACCTAAGACCATTAAAGTAACGTCACGGGAGGCTTTGCCCGGATCGGCCAGGCGTTCACATACGACAGCACTTAAAGCAAAGAAAATTCCATGAGGAGAGCCCGACACAAAGCGAGCCGCCAGCATCATGATGTCGTTCTGAGCAAGAGAAGCACCTAAATTTCCGCAAAAGATCAGACAGGCTGCAATTAGAAGTGTGGTTTTGAGATTGGCGTTGCGCCCGAATGCTAAGAGACCGACGATACCTGCGCAGACGCCTGCTGCATAAGCAGAGATGTAAAGGCCGGCTTGAGGGATCGTGACGTGGAAATCATTAGCGATTGCCGTTAAAACCGGTACGATTCCGAGTTCAGCGACGCCGAGACAAAAGGTTCCGATGCAAAGCGCTGCGATATGTTTATTAAGCTGCATAGTATTTTCTTGATGATTGGGATTTACTTTATGCAAACTCACGATAAAAAATAAAAGGCCTGCTCTAAATCGGGAAAGAAGATTCAGAGCAGGCCGAAGCTTTAGTGAAATTATCAGACAGCAGCCATTAATTCCACTTCAAGTCGGTAGCCGAAATGCAGCTCTTTGACAGGAACAACGACTCGAGCCGGTCGAGCAGATTTGAATCGCTCGCTGTAAAGACGATTGATTTCGGGCCAATCATTAAGATCGGCAATGTAAATGCGGCAGTTCACAACTTTATCTAAAGAACTTTCGCATTCTTTAAGGATTGCTTCAATGACGTCGAATACGGCGTCAAATTGTTCCTTGACGCTGGCGCCCGGTTTCACGCGCATCGGGAGAACGCCGGAAACATAAGCGGCGCCGTTAAAGATAACGGCATGCGAATAATGGCCGTTGGGAGGCGGCAAAGAGGAGAGAATGACCTCTCTCATAATGAAACTCCTTTCGGCTGCCAGCCGTAGATGCGGTTCCAAATATCTACAATCTTGCCTTTGCGGACAACGAAGTACTGAGGATGCTGAGCCGCCATGGCGCAAGCATGATTCGGAAGAATTCTGAGACGAGTTCCGATCGGGAAATCTTTCGGATCAACTAAGCGGCCGTCACGGTGCGTAATGATTCCGTGTTCTTGGTTAGCGGAAGCGACGATAAGATCATCAATCGGGTTGCCGTCGATGTCGCAAACCAAACCGTATCCCTGATCGACAGCCTGGGCAGCGGTGCCTCGGTCGCGGGAAAGAGCCATCCAGCCGCCGTCGGTGATGACCCAGCCTTTTTCTTTTTGATGTCCTGTAACTTCAACTAGCAGCGACAAAGCGATTTGATCAATCGTACAAACTTTCAGTCCTGCCATCACGAGGTCAAAGAGGCAGTAAACGCCGCAACGGACTTCAGTAACGCCTTCCCAAGATTCAGCAAAGACGGCTGTGGGTGTGGAACCTGCAGAGATAATCTTCGGTTCAAATCCGGCTTTACGGAGGCGATTGGCACAATGGACAAGAGAATCTCTTTCGTTTTCCTGAGCCTTGAGGCAAGCGGCCTGTCCTACACATTTATAGGAATCGCCTGCGTGCGTAAGAACGCCTGCAAAATAAGCTTTGCCTTGAAGAATTTTTGCAATCTCGATCAGATCGTCAGAGTCGGGCTTAACGCCGGATCTGTGTCCGTCGACGTCGATTTCAATCAGGACAGGGCAAGGGATCTTTCTTTCTTCGCAATAAGCGCTGAATTGTTCTGCGGCCTCTTTATTGTCAAGGATAACTTTCAAGTCGCAGCCTGCTTCTCTTAAGTTCACGGCGCGTTCGAATTTTCCCGGCGAGATGCCGACGGCATAAATGAGATCGATCACGCCGAGATTAAAGAAATACTCCGCTTCCAATAAAGTTGAAACGGTTGCAGGTCCCGATGGGGAAGTCATTTGAGTTCTTGCAAACTCAATGCATTTACCGGTTTTGAGGTGAGGACGGAGCGCTACATTCAGACGTTCTGCTTTTTCCTTCATCCAATTGCAGTTCCGAGTGAACTTGTCTAGGTCAAGGAGAAGGGCCGGGGTTTGAACGGTTTTGAGATTCACGATTGCTCCCAGAGATTGTTTATTTGATGGCAGTCATTTTAGAACAGCCTCAGAGGCTGGAGGAAGGAGCAGTTTTCGCTTAAGTGAAAACAAGGAATTTATTAAAGACTAGAACTGATTTACCGGCTTTCGTTGAAAAGCGTTGCGAGCTGGAAAGACGAACTGGATGCCGATATCTGATCTAATTTGTTGATTTTTAAGATGAAAAACCGAGCAGTTTGAGCTCGGTTTCGCGGAATCTTTGGTGCCTAGGGAGAGATTCGAACTCTCACGCTTATTAGGCGGGGGATTTTGAGTCCCCTGTGTCTACCATTTCACCACCTAGGCATTTTCTCTGTGGTGCCGGTAAGAGGAGTCGAACCTCCGACCTTCGCATTACGAATGCGCTGCTCTACCAACTGAGCTATACCGGCACACAGGAGATGCGATTATATAGAAAAAGATTTTTTTGTGCAATTCTTTGGCGGAGGGAGGGTGGCCAAAAGAAGGTCGGGAATCGGGATCTGGACCTGCTCTCCTAAAGTCGCCATTAATCAAGACACGTCAGAATTTTTGAAAAAATTAACGATGAAAAAACGACTGAATGTCTGAAGTTTTAGTATTCAAAAAAAGCTTTCGGATACTTAACTTGTCCCGCAGCTCGTGAGGCTGCGCCCGGCGTTAACTCCTTTACCATACAGAACTCAGGCTGAACCTCAAAAGGAAAAGTAATGCCGAAATTTTCAGCCTTTTTGTAGCCGAACCTCGGATAGTAATCTTTGTGTCCCAACACCAGTATGGTTTCGTAATTCAGCTGACAAGCGCGTTTATGAGCTTCTTTTATCAGAGCGGCACCGATGCCTTGCTTCTGAAACTTCGGACGAACAGCCAGTGGAGCCAGACTCAAAGATGGCATGGAAGTCGAATCTGACAGAATTTCAATCTCAGTCAGCAAAATGTAGCCGACGAGTTCGTTTTGTATCCACGCAGTTAAAGATAACTCAGGAATGAAACCCGGAGAAGAAAGCAGTCGTGTGACTAAGAATTGTTCTCGATGATTGCTTTCTTGCACAGAGGCAAAAGCCTCCTCAATCAATCGGTATATCGCCGGCAGATCATGAGCTTCTTGCTGCTTAATCGTGATCGAGTTGTTCTTCATCTTCCTTCTTAACGCTTCCGCTTCAGATTCGAATGATACTGAGGAAATCAAATTTCTTTTTTGGAGTAATGAGAGACAGAAGTCTTCATGATTTTTGAGGATTTCTCGGACAAAATTGGACTTAAGCAAAGTTGACCTGAGATGGCTATCTTGCCTGATTCAAAATCCTCGATGCTGTGGTATCTTTAGAAGACTTATCGAGAAATGAATGAACACAGACGCACATTCCTTAGAGTTTCATCTCGCTGACGAAGAAGCAACGTCAGAACTGGGCGCTCGGCTGGCTCGAGCCTTGGACTCCGTTAAATCCGAAATCCTGGAAAAAGGACTCAATATCAAGTTAGTCGGAGATTTAGGCGCTGGTAAAACCTACCTGATGCGTTCCGCACTGCGCGCCCTCGGATTCGAGGGCCGAGTAAAAAGTCCTACCTTCTCTTTATTGGAGACCTATAAAGTCGACGGCTTTACGGTCAATCATTTTGACTTCTACCGTTTTGAAGACCCCGTTGAGTTTGAGGAAGCCGGTTTCCGTGAGAACTACGGACCCGGCAGAGTCGTGGCGTCCGAGTGGACATCCAAGGCAGAGCCTTTTGTTCCTCAGCCGGATCTGACCATTACGCTTAAGAATGAGGGAGACGGCCGCGTCTGTGATATTTCCGCAGATTCTGCTCTCGGCAATCAAGTTTTAGAAGTCCTTAAAAAATAATGAACACTCGCAGGTCGTTTCTGGAAGGAGCGGGCGGCGCTCTTTTGCTCTCTTTTGTTCCCTGGTCTCCGGCGTACGGAGCTCAAGTAGTCGACGTTCGCGTCTGGCCTGCGGAGGAATACACCCGCATCACGATCGAGCATGATGCGCCCATGAAGTTCAAATACTTTGTTTTGCGTAATTCTGATCCGGTTAGATTGGCCGTAGATATTGACGGTTTGCTTCTGACCGATAAGCTCAAACAGATCATTCAAAAAGTTAAGCCTAACGACCCTTACATTTCCAGAATTCGAGTCGGTCAGAACAGACCGAACGTGGTTCGTATCTCGATTGATTTCAAGACGGATGTTGATCCTCAGGTTTTTTCTCTGAAACCGGCCGGACAATACCGATATCGCTTGGTTTTTGACATCTACCCGGCAACTCAAAAAGATCCTTTGATGGCCATCATTCAAAAGGAAGAATCCGAGCCTGACGCGATCAAGAGCTTGTTGGCGCAAGTGGCCGAGGGTCAGAAGCGAATGGAGGAGAACAGGGCGGATTCGGGAGAAGTCGATCAGCTGGGTCAGATTTTGGCCGGCATTGCCGACGGCTCGCTTGCTCCGATGCGCCCGGATGAAGAACCGAAAGGATCTTCAAAGCCTGCGCAGAAGAAGCCGGCTCAAAAGAAACCGGAAACTCAGCTGGCCCAGACAAAGCCTTCGAAGACGAAACCAGCCCGCTCCCCTAGAGTCAGAACCTTGGTCATCATGATTGACCCGGGACACGGCGGAGAGGATCCGGGCGCTATCGGAAGAAGACATCGAACAAGAGAAAAAGACGTGGTGCTGGCTGTCGCCCGTATCCTGCGCCAGGAACTCAACGAGATTGAAGGCGTTAAAGCGCTCCTCACCAGAGACGGAGACTATTTCGTTCCGCTTCAACGAAGAGTTCAGAAGGCGCGTGCGGCAAAAGCAGACTTCTTTGTTTCAATTCACGCTGACGCTTGGGTCAAGCCGACCGCAAGAGGATCGTCCCTTTACGTCCTGAATACCAGAGGTCAGGTTTCTACGGCAAACCGCTGGCTCGCCCGCAAGCAAAACGATGCCGACTTGATCGGCGGTGTTAACTTGAGCAATAAAGACAAGCAGATTGCCCGCATCCTGATGGATATGTCTATGACATCTCAGGTTTCGGACAGTATGGTTTATGGAGCCCGAATTCTGAATGAGCTCTCCAGAATCAATCAGCTGCACCGTGGAAAGGTCGAACAGGCAAACTTCGCGGTCTTAAAGGCGCCGGATATTCCGTCGGTGCTTGTGGAGACCGCCTTCCTGTCTCATCCCGAAGAAGAAAAGAAACTTCGTACAAGAGCCTTCCAGCGCAAGCTGGCTTGTGCCATCGGCAACGGAATTCTGAAAGGTTTCGGTCACAAATCAAGGCTAGGTTAGTGATTCTCCTTAGATGAATCTTAACTTTTCTTGATTGATATCAAGTTACTCGAGTAGGTGCCGGAACGACAATTTCCTTGAAGTTCAAAAACAACTCAAGGAGAAAAAACATGACAACACGTCGTTCCTTTTTAGCAGCTTCCACTGCAGCCGCTGCAGGTGCATTCATTTCTAAAGGCGCATCGGCAGCCGATGTCGCTACAACCCAACTTCCCGCAAAATGGGATGCAGAAACCGATGTCTTAGTCGCAGGATCCGGTATTGCGGGTATGTCCGCCGCTATTTCAGCTCTTGATAAAGGCGCCAAGGTCCTCGTGATGGAAAAAGGCAAGAACTACGGCGGCTGCGCCATCATTAACGGCGGCATTATCGCGTTAGGCGGCGGAACAAGAACACAGAAAGAGCACGGCGTAGAGGACTCACCCGAGAAGCTCTACAAAAAGCTGACAAATCCGGCACATCACGAATATCGAAAGAACACACCGGAACTCGTCAAGAAGTATTCTGAATGGTGCCCTGGAACTCAGGTTTGGTTGGAAGAACACGGCGTTAAATTCCTTCCGACATTTACACGGCCCGGTAAGTACGACTCTCAGCATCACGAGTCTTACCATCACATTTGGTGGAAAGACTCCGGAGAAGGCGGACGCAAACCGCAGCCGACAGGCGGATTCATGACCGGACGAGGCATCATGATGCCTTACTACGAATATTTCACAGGTAAAGGCGGTCAGATTTTCTTGGAACACAAAGTCGTAGACGTCTATGTAAACGACCAAGGTGCCGTCGTCGGAGCTAAGGTACAAAAGCCCGACGGTTCGATTATGAATGTTAAGGCCAACAAGGGCGTAGTCCTTGCCGGCGGTAGTTGGAAAGCAAATCCCGAACTCAGACGCCTGACCGATCCTCGCTTCACGGAAAACATGATTTCCACGGGTTACCCGTTCGTTGCCCCGGACGGCAGTGCAATTCTTGCAGGTATGAGAGCAGGCGGAATGTATGTCGGCGACCGCTGTGAAGATACACCTCATCTTCGCCGCAAATTCGGTACTGCACACTATGGCTTCCCGAAAGGCAGCAAGTACGGTGCTCCGGGCCTCGGAATTTCCGGTCCGCGCTGGGCTGAAGTGATCTTTACGAATAAATCCGGCGACCGCTTTGTGAAGGAACTCGACAAGGCTAACTTGGGCGGCTACACCTTCTACGACGCAGCGCTTGCACAGCCTGAGCAGTTCCTGTGGACGGTGTTCGATGACGCAACCGCTAAGAAATACCATTGGGACACGAAGGCTCCTAGTTGTGAAGAGGGTTACGCCTTTACAGCTCCGACGATTGCCGAATTGGCTAAGTTAACAAATCAGCCGAACTTAGAGCAGACGGTGGCTCGTTATAACGGCTTCGTAGACGTCAAGAAAGACGATGACTTTGATAAACCCGCTGAAAGCTTGACTAAGAAGATCGAACAGGGTCCTTTCCACGCGGTACGCTTAGTCCTCTGTGTCCACAATCTCACGGGTGGCCTGGCCATTAACGACAACGCTCAAGTTCTTGGTCAAGATATGAAACCGATCAAGGGTTTATATGCCGCAGGTGAAACAGCCGGAGGTCTGTACGTCGGCAATGGTATGCCTCGTGCCATCATGCCGGGACGCTGGGCCGGCGAACATGCAGCAGCCAACTAACTGACAACAGAAAGAAGCCGGCGGGAAACCGTCGGCTGATAAAAAATGAAGACAATAAAAGTTATCTTGCCCGCTTTGCTTTCTTTTTTTCTAGCCGGTGCCGTATTTGCTCAGAATGCACCCGAAGCAATGAAAAAAGAGCAATGCCTGGCCTGTCACGGACCGACATTTGACGAATTGATTAAGAAAAATGTTCAGGCTCAGTCTGATAGCGGTCCCGTAAATCCTCACGTATGGATTCCACATGCCGGAGGTCCGGAAAAAGCAGCAACGGAATGCATTGACTGTCATGCTCAGCATTCGATACCCCCGAAACCGGGATACAAGGATACCAGTGCATCTCTTGAACCTTGTTACGCCTGTCACCATAATTATCAATTGAAGAAGTGCTCCTCTTGCCACGGTGACAAAAACTAAATCAACAGCATGTTCCGATCGTTATTTGCCTTTGTTTTTTCAATCTTCATTTCCGTATCGGCGGCCGCAAATGCAGAGCCGCCGATAACGATCGGACTTATTCATTTTTCCCCGCCTCTGAGCACTGACATGGACTTCGGTCCGACGCTCAAACATCTCCAAGCATTTTTTGCCCCTCGAAAAGTCGTTGCTAAGGTTTATCAGTCACCTGAACTGGAGAAAGCTGTAGAGCAGGGCAAGATCGACTTCTTTTTTGCAAGCTCCGGATTCTTTTATCGGATGCAACCATTCGGGGCCCGAGACCTAGCCACGATTGTGACTGCGGCCAAAACTAAGCCAAACTTCGGGACTGCAGGCGTCTTTTTTACGCGCCGGGACCGAAAAGATATTAGTAAGTTTGAAGACATGAAAGGTAAAGTCCTGGTGGCCAACTACAAGACGGCTTTTCACGGCTATCGAACGGGTATGGCAGAACTTGAGAACCGCGGTTTTAACCACGAAAAATTCTTCAAAAAAGTTATTTTTGCTGGAGAAAAAGCCTCTGCAATTATCAACGACATCATTGCAGGCTCAGGCGACGTGGGTTTTGTCAGAGCGTGTTGGCTGGAAGAATACGAACTTCAGAACATCTCGGTGATGGATAAACTCAAGGTCATCGGTGCAAAACCGGGCCCAATCAAATGTCTGCATTCCACGCGGGCCTATCCGAACAACACGTTCGCAGCCACGTACAAAGTAGATCCTGAATTGGCTAGAGAGATGACACTCGCGTTGTTGTCTATGAAGCCGGAGAAAGACGGGCAGGCATGGTCGATTGCGACCGACTTTAAACCGGTAGACGATCTGTACAGATCGCTTAAAGTTGGACCTTATCAATATCTTCGAGAGTGGTCGGTAAAACGGGTGCTGACTGAGTTTTGGCCGGCGTTTCTTATTGTCATTCTCGGAATCGTAGGACTTGTAGTCCATAGTTGGCGCGCCCAGAAGCTCGTTGATCGTGCGACCACAAGACTCTTGACGGCTGAAGAGAGCAGAAGAAGAACTTTGGAAAAATCCAGAGAGCTTGCAGAAAAAATAGAGGCCCAGCAAAAGATCAACCTTGTGGGTCAGCTTTCCTCGATGTTCGCGCATGAGATGAATCAGCCTTTGGCGGCATGCAAATATTTTGTAGACGGGCTGAAGGCACTGCGTAAACAAAAGAGAGTTCCGGACGAAGAAATGCTTGACTTTAGCCTCGGACAGATGGAGCACGAACTAAAACGCGCTTCTCAGATCGTCAACAAAGTACGCGACTACTCTAAAAAGACCGTGACAAGAGAAGCCCGAGTGGATTTAACAAGCATCGTTCAAGAAATCACGCAAACGCTGAAGGTGAAATTTAACAACACCGTCGTAGATGTTAGGTGCGCGCCTGACGTTGATGTTGAAGGCGATCCTGTGGAGACGGAAATTCTTTTCTGGAATCTTCTGAAAAATGCAATGGAAGAGAGCCAAAAAGTGGAATGTCCTGAGGTTTGGGTCGTATTGAAGACGGATGAAGACTCGGCAATTCTGACGGTAGAAAACAGCGGCAGGAAACTCTCTGCGGAAGATGTCGCGAAGCTCGGTACGCAAACCTTTAAGAGCGAAAAGTCCGAAGGATTGGGCTTAGGTCTGGTTGTCGTCAGATCCATACTGGAGGCGATGAACGGCGCCATCCAATATGCTCCGCGTGATCAAGGCGGCTTGAAAGTAACGGTACGGCTGAAGAGAAAACTATGACCATCCATCCGGGTATTAAAAAGAGATTTCTCATTCGCATCGTCGACGACGATGTCGGTGTCAGGACAGGCCTGACGTTTCTTTTGAAATGCCTCGGGTGGAGTTCCGTGGATTACCTTTCTGCCGAAGAATTTCTTGAGAAAGACAACATGCTCCTACCCGGATGCATTTTGCTGGATATTCGTATGCCCGGCATGTCGGGACTGGCGCTGCAGCAAAAACTATTCTCCGACGGTGTTCAGCTTCCCGTTGTCATTATCACGGGGTATGCAGATGTAGAAACCGCTGTGAGGACATTAAAGCGCGGTGCTTTTGATTTCTTAGAAAAGCCGATTGAGGCTGAAAAACTTGATGCTGTTCTCGAGAATTGCTGGAACCGCTGGAATGTAAAAAACAGTGGGCAAAGTCCGCAGGAAATTGCTGCCATTTTTCATGAGATGAGCGAACGAGAAAAGGGCATTGTTCGTCTTTTGGTCCAGGAGCTGACAAGCAAACAAATTGGTGACCGTCTGGGTCTCTCAGAACGTACCGTTCAGGGCCATCGGCTGAATCTTTACAAAAAATTCGGAGTGCATACTCGCGATGAATTGCTGTCTTGCTTGAAAGTGATGGAAGAGCTTTCAGACTAACGAGATGTGAAACGCAAAATATTGCTACAGCTCGGTTTTGTTATTGAAGGGGCCGATCGTATTTGGTTAGAATTAACAGATTACGGATTCGGTCAAGAATCCCTTTGGATTAATATTCGGAGATCAAAACATGGCTCTCGTGTCGTTGCGTCAACTCCTTGATCACGCAGCAGAAAATAACTACGGTATTCCGGCTTTCAACGTTAATAATCTTGAACAGGTTCAGGCCATCATGCAGGCTGCGGACGAAGTAAACGCGCCCGTCATCATGCAGGCTTCTGCCGGCGCTCGTAAGTATGCCGGTGAAGTTTTCCTTGAGCACCTGATTAAGGCTGCTATTGAATCCTATCCGCATATTCCGGTCTGTATGCATCAGGACCACGGCCAGAGTCCGGCTGTTTGCCAAGGCGCCATCAACCTCGGATTCTCTTCTGTGATGATGGACGGCTCTCTGATGAGCGACGGCAAGACGATCTCTACGTTCGACTACAACGTCAACGTCACCAAAGAAGTCGTCAACATGGCTCATAGGGTCGGCGTTTCCGTAGAAGGCGAACTCGGCTGCCTCGGCTCTTTGGAAACCATGAAGGGCGACAAAGAAGACGGCCACGGTACCGACGCTGAAATGACACGTGATCAGCTTCTGACCGACCCGGATCAAGCTGCTCAGTTCGTCGAAGAAACTCAGGTTGACGCTTTGGCGATCGCCATCGGCACCAGCCACGGTGCCTACAAATTCACTCGCAAGCCGACAGGAGACATCCTCTCGATTCAGCGCGTGAAAGAGATTCATGCTCGTATCCCGAATACACACCTCGTGATGCACGGTTCTTCTTCCGTTCCTCAGGAATATCTCGAAGAAATCCGTAAATACGGCGGTCAGTTCCGTACGACCTACGGCGTTCCTGTTGAAGAAATCGTTGAAGCCATCAAGTACGGCGTCCGCAAGGTCAATATCGACACCGACATTCGTCTGGCTATGACAGCAGCCATCCGCAAGTATTTCGTTGAAAATCCCGAAGCATTCGACCCGCGTGCTTACCTGAAGGCCGCTCGCGCCGCTTCTGTCGAAATGTGCAAGTCTCGCTACATTGCTTTCGGCTGCGAAGGTCAGGCTTCCAAGATCAAGCCGCTGCCACTTCCCGAAATGGCCCGTCTGTACAGCGAAAGCGTGCTAAGACAGAAAGTAAACGATTAATTTCGACTTTTTTCACGGACCGCTTCGGCGGTCTTTTTGGTGTGCTCGGCATGAGCATTCTCTA
>NZ_GL883688.1 GCF_000205025.1 Parasutterella excrementihominis YIT 11859
TAAAGGTTTCTCAATTATTTGTACTATATGCTAGTCGGTTTCTGTCTTTTTCGGCCTTCCTCTAGGTCTCTTAGGACCGACAAAGACAGGTTTCTTTTTAGGCCTGCCTTTAGGCTTAGGTTCCCCATCCAGGGTTGCAATAGGTTCGGATAATCCCAGCTCTTCTAGGATTTGCATTCCGTCTTTGAAGGGATGCACCCAATAAGGATCAGAAGATTGAACCGGCCCTTTAGCAGCAGTTTTTCTCCAAATGTGCTCAAGTTCATCGAGGAGTTCACCATAAGTGAACTTGTCCAATAACTTCTTCTCATCGGCCTTTTTCACCATCTTTGCAGTAATGACTGTTGCTAAGAAATTGACAAACTCCGAGCCCCAAACAGAGAAGTCACTCTGCACTCTGGAATCTACAAGCTGCTCATTAGATTTGTATTTTTTAAACATGAGTTCCAACAGCCATCGGTCCTGATAGCAAAGGTAGGCGCTCTTTGGAGATAGATCTTGGTCTGATTCAAAGACAATGAGACCGAACTTTTCTTTCTTTCCCAGATAATTTTCATTATTAAAGTCGTTATGTCTGAGCCTGTGATTCAAGTAGTCTTTCTGCTCGGAGCTCTCTAAACCGGTGTCTTTAAATGAGTAAAAGAATCTTCCGGAAACGCTTTTGCGTTTGGCATAAAGAACTTGTTGTTTCGTGCCGGCCAGAACTCCGTCAAATTTGAGAAGTTCCAGCTTTTCGATATTTACATCGTTGCGTCGGACCGGAGTTAGGAAGTGGAGTCCCGGATGCTGCTTAAGTTCATCGGCCAACTTTGAAGACGGAAAGCCCTTGTCAGCAACAATGATTCCCTTTTCGATTTTATTTTCGCGAATGAATTCCCGATAAGCGCTTGCATCGATGCAATGGCCGGGAAAGACTTGAGCGCAGAGCGGCTCCATCCTTTCAATATCGTAGGCATAGATCACGCTGATATCGCGGCATCCTTTCAGACGGGACTTATAGGAGAAGCCGGAAAGATCGTTGACAATACTGCTGTCCTGTTTGAGAGTCCCGTCAATCGCGATGTGCTCAAAGCCGCTTACGTTACTGAGGCGTCGTGCAAAAAAATGTCTCCTTTTCTCGGCGTCTTTCCCAAGATTGTTGAGCAGTTTTGAGACCGTATTACCGGACAGCTGTATTCCGGGAATGAACATCGATATCCAGCTGCGTTCGTAAAGAGAATTTAGTCGGCTGTTGGGAACCCGGGGTTTAAGAACTCTCAAAAGAGCGATTGTCAGTAAGGTAAGAGCAGTTTTGATTTCGAAGCTCTCGAAGAGTTCCTGCTTAAGGCTTTGGCAGACAGAATAAGCAAAGGCAGCGCTGCCAAAGGAAAGACTGTCGGGCTTATCAGTTCTCAATTCCAGCCCCTTAGGAATGAACTTCCCTTCGTAGATATAGCCAATAACCTTCCCGTAAACGGGCTGCGGATTATGGCCTTTGATGTACTTACACCCAATCCGTTCCCGAACAAAGAATCGCTTCGGTCCGTCTCTGCCGGCGTCATAGACAGTAGTGTTAACCGGACGCGGAACTTTTTTGACTTCTTCAGGAACAGCCATTTTTTGCCTTTAAATCATTTTAATATAGTCTTATATTATACTAAAATTAAACTATATAATCAAGCAATTAATCAAAAATAATGGCAATTTTTCGTTAGAAAAATTGCCATAACTATTGGATTTTTAGGATTTTCTGAAAGCAGGATCAGTCTTTGAAATTTATTCTATAGTTCGTCGAATTGTGATTCTTTTA
>NZ_GL883689.1 GCF_000205025.1 Parasutterella excrementihominis YIT 11859
CTGAAATTTTGCGCTTCTAGATCTTCATTATTTTAAAAATCCTCAATTAAACAAAAAGTTAATGTTGAAATTGAGGATTTTTTATGTTATACTAGATCATTGTTTATGGAGATCTATTAATGCCGAATCCGAAGCTTCCTCCGATTCTGATCAATAAAGCCGGTTCCGTTTATTACGTCTACACCTATAAAAACATCTGGGACAGAGAACTCAAACGAAGTAAGAGAGGTGAATCCAAAAAGATCGGAACAATCCTTGGCGGCCAGAAGGAAGGAAAAATTCGTTTTGATGAAGCTTTCCTTCAGGAACATCCTGAATTTCGTAACTATCAGGTTGAGAGAAAGGGTAAAGATTATGTCTTTACACCGATCTCAGAGGAAGGTATTACCCTCGAGCAAGCTCGTAATATAAAGAAGCTTCACGCCGGTGCTACTTGGGCTTTAGACCAAATCGTTGCCGACTCTCCCGTCGGAGAATTCTTAAAGGAGTGCTTTCCGAGGCATAAGGACTATAAAAAGATTCTTTCTCTGGCCTACTTTCTAATTCTTAACCAGAACAACAACGTCAGCTTTTATGAAAGTTTTGCCGAGACGACGAGACTGCCTTACCCGCGTGCGCTAAGTCCTTCGGCAGTAACACGCCTCTTTCAAAGAATAGAACTTAGAGACGTGCAGCGTTATTTCTCGCTGATGCGCAGTTATCTTCAAGAAGACGAAGACAATAAGATCATCCTTGCCTTGGATTCCACCTCAATATCTTCTTATTCCACCAACCTGACCCACATTGAATACGGAAAGAACAAAGACGATGATGCGCTGCCGCAGCTAAATGTTCTCTTCTTGGTAGACCAGAAGTCCGGACTTCCGATTTTTTATCGCTTTTATGACGGGAATGTTCCTGATGTCAGCACCATTCGTCATACGATTGCCGATCAAGCGCTCTTAAACATGAAGAATGTGGTTCTGGTTGCTGACAAAGGCTATAACAGCGTAAAAAACATCAACGACTGTCTGATCAATAAAGTTGAGTTCATCTTTAATGTCCGTCTGGGGACTAAAGGCTGTCTGGCAAGAGAGCTTATCGATGAACACAGGAAAGAGTTTGCAGACCTCAACAGCGGCGACCCCTACATCAGAAAGAACATTGCCACGGCCAAGGTGAATTGGAAATATGACCCGCGGCCGGTAGATGGAAAACCGGCTTCGAACACCGCATCCGCAGAGCTGTATTACCACATGTTCTACGATCCGGTTATCTATCAGGAAGCAGCCAATAAGCTCACGGAATCGCTCCTCACGATTAAAAAGAAACTCCTCGAAGAGGAAGCCCTTACCGAACAAGAAGAAGAGCTGAAAGAAAAGTTCTTCCGAAACGATAAAGAAAAAGGCTTGATTATTATTAACCGCCGGGTTGACGAATACTTGAAGTACAAGGGCTTCAGAGTTTTAGTTACGGACTCTGAGAAAGATCCGGTCAAAGCGTGGACCGCTTACGCAGACCGCTGGCGCGTAGAGGACGCCTTTGCAACGCTTAAGGATCGACTCGGCTGCAATAGGATCAGATGCTCCGACAACAAGGCCCTTCAAGGGAAAACCTTCGTGCAGTTCATTGCGACGGGCTTGTCTCTGATGGTCCGTTCAAGAATCCGCAGCTATATGAGAGAAAACAAAAAAGCGGGAAAACTAAACCTGGTCTACGAGAGCGATTCTAAGATCCTTCAGGTTCTGAACAACGTCATGCAAACCCGCTTTAACCATGGCTACTACTTCGACGAAGTTGCCGGTAAAAAGATTAAATACTTTGAAGCGTTGGATGTCAGAGTTCCCGGAGCCGGTCCTGAAACTCCGGAAGAGGTTCCTGAAGAACCGGAGACCGAACCGCTATTGGGTACGGATATTGAAATTTAATGAGACTGCCGGAGCTGGACTCCGGCTAGATCACTGAAAAACGCAA
>NZ_GL883690.1 GCF_000205025.1 Parasutterella excrementihominis YIT 11859
GTGCTTGACAACTGCAGGGGTTCCAGAGATTGTGTTTGTTCCCAAAATTACGGGGCATGGACATATTGAGAATCTCGGCGGCTACAACGTCTTAAGAAGTGCTGAGAGTACCTATACAGGCAAAACTGTGGTAACTGACGGTACTTTAATTCTTGCCGCTCCTACCGGGGCCGGCCAAAGTAATATCGAAGTTAACACCGAAGCAGGTAATACCACGAAAGGTCTTTATCTTCAGTTTCAATCCGATGCTGGTCCGATTGAAAACAAAATCTCCGGGGACGGAGTTATTCGGGTTGCGGGTGAGGTTTCGGTTAAAAGTTCCGACATTTCCGATTATCACGGTGAGTGGGATGTTTTAGGTAAATTGAAAACGGTCGATGGGTCCTTCACTACTTCCTCTCAATGGGGAACGGGAAATGTCAACATTGAGCCTCAGGGATCGGTGGTTGTGACCAATAACTCGAACGGTTCTTTATTTGTCTTTGACAATACCTTATCCGGATCGGGGACGCTTTTAGTGAATTTTTCTGGTTCCGAGAATGGTACAGATTTATATGCCCCTACTTTCAAGATCCAACAAGGTACGACTTCGGAGTTTACCGGCATGGTGGAGTTAGCGGGAGAAAAAAATAAGAAGGTCGTTTATATCCTTGATAGCGATGAGTTATCGACATCAGGAATCCGCGTTAGCGACAACTCAGTTCTCTCTGTCGGCAGGGATGATTCCTCTAAGGGAACTTTCACGTTGGGTAAGCTTGATATTGCGGGAGGAGAACTCAATATCGGTGACATTCAAACCGGCAGTCCGACTTCGAATAAGACGATCCGAGTTACAAAGAAATTGAACGCTGACGGTGAAGGAACTGTTCGAATTGATACTTCAGCCGGATTTATAAACGCTGTACCCACGACAGAAAGCAAGTTGGAAACACTGCCGCTTATGGAGCAAGATGACGGTTTGCAAAAAACCTCAATGATGTTGGTGAACGCGAAAGGGGCAGAAATTATCGGATCCGGCGGAGGTTTATCTTTGGTAGATCAAAACGGGAAAGTTCTCTCTAACGCATTGACCTCGAAAGTTATTCAAAACGGAGTTCATGTTGCCAACGCCGGCTATGACTGGAAACTGACGACAAGCGGATCGGAAGAAGAGGCGAGCGGTCTTTATCTCAACTACGGTCTGACTCAAGTTGAATTATTAGGTCAGGGGGATTCAGCGCTTATTTTGTATGCGACCCCCCGACTTCCAGAAAACTCCTTAGCCAATGACCTCAGTGCCAAAGTCGTTGGTAGCGGCGATCTTAAAATTTCTGCAGTCGGAGAGACCGTTTCCTTGTCTAATCCGGAGAACACCTATACCGGCGGAACTTTTGTAACGTCCGACAGTACGTTAAAACTTGGAGCTGATTCTGCTTTAGGTGCAACTAAGGAGGTCAATTTAGCAGAAAGAGCTATTTTGAATCTTAACGATCATTCCCAAGAAATTGGAAAATTAACAGTTGCCACAGATGCACAGGTTGATATGGCAGACTCGTCTCAATTGACGGTCAAAGAGGGAGGAACCGTCTCAGCCGGTGGATTAAAAGGATCGGGGAATTTAATTGTTCAAAGAGGAACGTTAGAGATTTCAGGTGCTAATGCTGATTTCCATGCATCAACTTCAATCAAACCGGATGCAGCGGTAGAAATCAATTCTGTCTTGGGACTCGGTGACAACGAAGTACAGGACAACGGTACACTGACGTTGAAAAACATTGAGAAACCATCTGACGGCGGAAATCCGCTTCATTATGAGACTTATCTCACCTACGATGAGTTTGCCAATACTCTTATCGGTTCAGGTAAGCTGAACGCAGAGAACAGTTCCTTTGCCCTTACAGGAAAAAATTCGGACTTTAACGGAACAATTGAAGTTGGTGCTGATTCTGATATTGCTGTTTTTAAGAACAGCGCCCTCGGTGAAGCGAAAATAGAAAATAGCGGAAAGTTGGATCTTTTGTTTGACGAAGAGTATTCCTATATCGACAATTTCCTCTCCGGCAATGGAACCACAGTAGTTCACGGATATGCGACGGTTTCTAATAATTCTGTCCAAAATAACAGCTATACGGGCGATTGGCTTGTTTTAGGCAAATTAAGCTCGGATAAAGGGGCTCACACCAGCCAGGAACTTTGGGGCAGCGGAAAGACCGAGTTGAATTGGGGAAATATTGAAATTTTTGTTTCCGACGATGGTTTTACTTATGACAATTCCTTAACTGGTCACGGAGCGTTATGGATTTATTCAGATCCAAACGCAAAAGGCATCAATCAAGAATTTAAGTTCGATAACAACCTTAAGAACAACCAAGACTTTATAGGTACTATGGTTTTGGACGGTAAGAACGGTGGCAATCTTTTTTACGTTTTAAATCATGAAGATAACTTAGGTTCGTTAGGTTTGGTTGTCAAAGGCGGTGCGGAATTAAAGACCGACGGAACTAGTGATCCAGCAACGCTTGAAAGTTTAATGATTTCCGGCGGATCGATTGATTTTGAAAAAGAAATTCAATTCAGCGATACCGAATCGTCGGCCCAGATTTTAATTGATGGCGACGTCCTAAGTGGTCTAGATGTAAGTTCAACTGGGACTGTTAAGGTAAAGATGGGCGATCAAATTACACTTCCTGAAATTCCTGATACAGAATCGAATAATGCAATTATGGAGCACGATGATTACATTGAGAAAGCTCCGAGGATTCCATTGATTCAATTGAAGGATGAAAATAAAAGTGTGGTTAATGGCTATGCCGGAGGAATTGAATTATTCGTAAACGGTCAGTCGGCTCTTTCACCGGATGAGGGAGGAAGCCTTTCAACCTCTGTTAAAACAGTTTCGATCTTACAAGGAAGTCTCAGGACTGAAGTTGCGAAAGGATTCTATGGTTTTCAGCTGTCGACACTCGACTCGTCCAAAGACTCCAACGGTCTCTATTTAACCTATGGGTTAAATGAGGTTCAGCTGCTGGGAAAAGATGATAATGCTCTGACGTTACTTCCATCGGAATCAACCGCCTCAGGGGGAAAGGATCTAAGGGCAAAAGTAACCGGAGACGGTGATCTACGAATTGACGCGCCTAATGACTATATCTCTTTGTCGAACCCCAATAACGACTATACGGGGAAAACATTTGTTGACCCTGATAGTACACTGAAATTATTAGCTGATTCGGCATTGGGAAGTACCTCGGAAGTTCTTTTGGAAGCAAACGCTACTCTGGATCTGGCAAATACCTCTCAGACTGTCGGGCGCCTGAACGCCGGAGAGAATGCAAAAGTTCATTTCGGTGAACCGAAGGAATCCGATGACCGTCTTGATCAAAAGCCTTCTCAATTAACCATTCGCGAAGGCGGTCAGATCGTGTCTGCAGATACCTTAACGGGAAGCGGGACATTGACAGTGGAAAGCGGAACTCTGGATATTGAAGCCTCAAACCCAAATCTTCATACGAATAATGTTCTGTTTACGGAAGCCAAAGTTAACATGAAGTCTTCTTCTGGTCTGGGAGACGGGACGATTGAGCTTGATGGTGAATTAAATTTGAATGGTGTCAATGACGGTCCTATTCAAAATCAGTTGTCAGGAATGGGGCGATTGAACCTGTTCAGCAGTGATTTAGCCCTCACGGCGGATAACAGCGGCTTCGAAGGCGATATTCAAATCGACCCTCAGTCTGAACTTACTGTGTCCAACGCCTCGAATCTGGGTAAAGCGGCCGCTTCGAATAACGGTTATCTAATCATCAACAATTCGGACGACTGGACATTATCGAACGATATTACCGGAAGCGGCTCCGTGCGTAAGGAAGGGCATGGAACACTCTCGATTATCAATGACACACTTTGGAACGGAAAAACAGAAATCAACGAAGGGGAGTTGCACCTGGGCACGCCGAATTCTGTCGTGACTAGCAATAGCAGTTCTGTTGTAATCGGCCAGAATGGAACTTTAAGCGGATTTGCTGTCTTAAAAGGAGACTTAGTTCATGCCGGAACATTGAATATCGGTACACAGGACAGTGAGCCTTCCGTTTTTTTAGTGGAAGGAAATTATATCGGTAACAACGGCTTAGTTAATTTTAAGGGATATTTAGAAGGTGATTCTTCCCCAGTGGATAAACTCATTGTCAGAGGAAGTACGTCAGGGACATCCAGAGTGGTTGTCACAAATATGGGGGCAATGGGCGGAAGGACATCGAAAGGCATTGAACTTATTCATGTCGATGGACAGTCAGACGGTACTTTTATCCAGGAAGGGCGAATAGTCGCCGGCGCATTTGAATATCGTTTAGTACGCGGAGAAGGTGCGAATTCAAATCATTGGTACCTGAAAACTGAAGACGATCAGGTTCGTCCGGAGATAGGTTCTTATATTGCAAATGAAGAAACCGTACAAACATCCTTTGTAACGCGACAGCTGGACAGAGGCGGTAAGACTGAATATACGGACTTCTTCACAGGAGAGAAAAAATCTACAAGTCTGTGGTTAAGACAAGCAGGTCGATATAACTCTTGGCAAGATTCCTCGGGAAATACCAAAACTCGCTCTAACCGATATATTTCCCAGATCGGAGGAGATATAGCAGCATGGACGGATGCTGAAAACCAACAAGCGTTGCACTTAGGATTGATGGCCGGTTATGCCCACTCCAGAGCGATTTCTCATTCGGTGGTGAATGGTCAGCGTTCCATTGGTAAAACTGACGGTTATGGACTGGGAATGTATGCAACTTGGTTTGAGGATGAAATTAATCAACAGGGTGCTTATGTCGATGCCTGGTTCAATTACAGCTGGTTTAAGAGCTCCGTGAATGGCAATGACAATCCGAAAGAAAAATATAGATCTAGAGGTTTAACCGGATCGCTGGAAGCCGGTTATACACAAAAACTTGGCTCTAATAACTATGGCGACTGGTATGTCCAGCCTCAGGCTCAAGTGATCTGGATGGGCGTAACCACCCCGAATAGGACAGAGAAAAACGGAACTCACGTTCGGTTTAACGGTCACGGCAACATTCAAAGCCGAATAGGTACTCGATTCTATATCCAGGGCAGAGTGCCCGGTTCTGATCAAGGAGTCGGAAGTTTTCAGCTCTACACTGACGTGAATTGGATTCATAACACTCGCAAGTTTGGGGTGACGATGAACCAAGACGGATTTACTCAGGCGGGTGCTTCCAACTTGGCTGAATTGAAATTCGGCGGCGAAAGAAAAGTCGGAAAGAACCTCCACTTATGGGGCAACGTGGGTTCAAGATTTGGCTCTCACGACTATCGAGAATTGTCGGCAACTATTGGAGCGAAGTTCGTTTTCTAACATTTTGTTTCATAGGTGAGCTTTAACAACATAAGACGAAGGAAGTAATAAAGCCTTCGTCTTTTGCTTTGTTCATTGTGCGGCTAAGAGAACTTTTGAGACGAATGGTGTAAATAAAACTCTTTCTATTCTCTTATTACCCTATCGGAAACCCTGATTAAGTTAAGGCTTATTTCTCGCTATACTTATTCAAACAGGGTATTCCGTGCGAATATAGAAACATAAAAAATCACCAAAATTATCTTCAAGGAGATCGGTATGAATTTAAGACTAACCGCTCTATCCGCACTCGTTGGCATCTCACTTGCCGCTTTTGCACTCCCCTCTAATGCATGCTTTACTGTAATTGTCGGAAAGAAAGTTTCTTCAACTGGTGAAATTCTTGTTGGTCATAATGAAGACAATGAAATGCGCATTATCACCAGTCAGTATTGGGTCGATCCGGCAATGCATGAAGACGGAGAGCTCATCGAATTTGAGCCCGCTGCCGCCAAAATTCCTCAAGTCAAAAAGACACTGGGATTTTGGTGGTCGCAGACTTTGGCGCCTACCGGCTATTCATTCTCCGATGGCTTCGTGAATGAGAAAGGTGTTGTAGTTGTCTCCAACAACTGCAACCAGACCATTGAAAAAGGCGAAAAGATCAACGAAGGCGGCATCGGTTACGGGATTCGCCGTTTAATTGCTGAAAGAGCAGTTTCGGCAAGAGATGGAGTGAACCTGGCTATCGATCTCGTAAAGAAGTATGGCTATTTTCAAGAAGGTCGGACATATACCATTGCAGACGCTAATGAAGCTTGGCAGCTCGTGCTTTTGCGCGGCAGCCGATACGTCGCTCGTAAAGTTCAGGATGACGAAATTGCCTTCCTGGCCAATGCAATCAACATTACGAATATTGATCTGAAAGACACTGCAAATGTAATTGCTTCTCCGGATTTAATTGAGAACGCTATAAAGAAGGGTACTTATAAACCAAAAGATCCGAAGAATTTCTCTGACTTTAATCTGAGAAAAGCCTATCAACTTGACGAAAGAACCTCAGCAGATTGGACCAAAGAGCGTGTTCGCGTCCTTCTCAATTACCTTACAGGCAAGGACTTTAAAGATGAGCATGCTTTCCCGATGTCTATGAAACTGAAGAATAAAGTTTCAGCGGAACAAGTTCGTCAAATGATCAGCGGACACAGCAAACATGAAGTCAGGGACTCCGGCTGGTATCACCAAGGGATGAACGACATTTGTAATATCGGTACTTATGACAGTGTCGTTTATGTTCTGCGTCCGAATCCTCTATTTACACTCGCTTGGAGAACCAACGGGAGACCATCTCAGCAGTTTTCTTATCCGCAGTATCCGCTTGCCGGAACTGCGATCGGGCAGAATTTCATGGATCCCAAGACTGCAACTACGGCTCAGTTTCACGCAACGCCGGAGCAATTGTCTTATCGCGCAGATCGTCCACTCTATACGTTCTTGACCATGCAGAATTTCTTAGATTGGCAGCATCAGGATTATCCGATTTTTGCCAAGAATAAGAGGGCTTTTGAAAAACAGGCAGCGGCTGAAGTTCAGAAGGCTGATAAGGAAGCTAGAATGCTTTATCGGGTAGATCCGGGCAAAGCTAAAGCTTTCCTGCACGAATTTAATAATTATTCTTTCCACAATGTGCTTCACGCCACGGAACAAGAACTTCACGAGCTTCATCATCTTCCGATTATCATCAACAGCAAGGAGCTGAGTCAAAGTTCTGACGGTACATTTACAGTCACAGCGCTTTCTACTCCTCAAGTACACATGACAAGGGTTGATAAGGAAGCAACACGTTTCGGATCTCCGTTCTCTAATGCTGATTTGGAGGTTAACCGCAAAATGCCGAAACCTCTCAAGGTTGAGTTTATGGATGTGAATAAAGATGGTCTGAAAGATGCGGTCTTTACCTTCCCGATCAAGACAGCGGTGGCTTTCACAGTTCCAGATGTCGATACTGAACTATATCTCTGGACGAAGGTCGGTAAGAAACAGCTGGCAGGCTACGATATCGTCAAAATCAAAAAATAAACCTAAAAGTTAAATATACAACTGATCCGGGAGCGGCAAAAGGCTGTTTCCGGATCCTTTTAGTGTCTCTGTCCATGAAAAACCATAGTTTGTTTGAAAAATACCGCTCTGTTATTGTTTCCTTTAGAGATGTGAAAGACAGGAAGAATCTTCTCTTGGAAGATTCCGGAGAAGAAAGGATCTATTACGCGCCGTTTGATTATGTAAATCCAGAAGCTCGTTTATTCATTGTCGGCATTACGCCGGGTGAGATCCAGATGAATAACATGCTGGTTGAAGCAGCTCGATTAATTCATCAAGGCTTGTCCGACGATGAGGTTCTGAGGCGATGCAAAGCGGTGGGAAGCTTCAGTGGGCCGATGCGCAAGAATCTCGTTGAATTAATGGACGAGGCCGGAATTGCAGAGTTTCTGGATGTTGAAACTACAGCGCAGTTATTTTCAAATAAGCAGGAGTTAGTGAATCTGACATCGTGTATTCGTTATCCGACCTTTGCGGTCAAAAACGGCAAGGAGTCGAATTTCAACGCAGAAATTAAGCAGGGCACTGAATTATTTGAATTTGCGTCAACGCTGACATTAGAAGAGTTGAGCAAAGCACCCAACGCAGTGCTGCTTCCGTTAGGACCAAAAGTTCAGCATTATTTAGAAAAGGTCGTGAAAGGCACGCAGTTCGAGAATCGTCTTTTGCCGGAACTCCCTCATCCCTCAGGTGCAAACGCAGAAAGAATCGCTTATTTCTTGGGCAGAAAAAACAAAGAAACGCTCAGCAGCAGAACAAATCCTGAAAAATTAGATAACTCTAAGAAAAATATAAAGAAAATCTTGAGGTCTTTGAAAACAAAAGGCTCGAAATAACTAAAAAAATACAGCGAAAAAAGGTCGGAGAGCCTGAATATCAGGCTTTCCCGCTAAAAACGAATGAAAATGAGACGCGTTTTAAAGCCTCAAAGTCATTTTTAGTGAACGTTTGTCTGAGAGGTTGCCCGAAAACGCGTCAGCAATTCTTCGCCAAAAATGCACCTAAAGCAACGGCGAGGAGGCCGCCTAAAAAACTGGCCAAAACATAGAAGGCTGCTTGTCCGATGTGATTGTCTAAAACCATGGCATAGACTTCAACGGAAAAAGTACTGAAAGTCGTAAAGCCGCCGCAGAAACCGGCGGTTAGCCCGAAACGAAGGTCCGGCGGAACCTCAGGGCGATCCAAAAAGAAGAATGTTAAAAAGCTGAGAATAAAGCTGCCGACGATATTGATAAAAACGGTGGCGAACGGAAGAAAGCCGAAGGAACTAATCAGAAAGCGCAGTAAAGAGCCAAGACCGCCGCCGATCATCACGGAAAGATAAATCATTTTTTGCTGAAATCCTTTTCAAAGTCATCGAACAACAAAATTTTATTCTCCGAGCCACTTGGCTAAGACAGATCAAAGTGAAATTAAGAAAAGGGCTACAGAAAATCTGCGAAATTGTAACTTAACTAATTGAATAAAAACTACAAAAATATTTTATTCAACATAACTATTATTATGTTGAGTTGAATTTGGAGGTTTTTAGTCTGTTTTTTAATTATTGTTTGAACGATTTGGCACTGTCTGAACTCGTTTTTTCATGTTTTGAAATTTTAGATACCTCTACTTATTCTTTTCTACCACCGTTATTCATAACTTATTAGTAGAAACGCAAAATTTTTTGTCTGTAACTATTTATTTCCGTCGGGTTTTAGCCTATGATCAGAGTCAGGGTTATGGGGGATTCTCTCTTGTCGCCCACAATGCCAATCCTTTGGAGGTAAAGATTCTATGTCAACTAAGAAAAACTTTTGGATAGGACTGCCCATGCAGATGATGTATGGCTTGGTCCTAGGCGTGATCGTAGGTACGATGGTATCTTCCGAATTCGGTGCCACCTACCTGCAGCCGCTTGGCCAGCTGTTCATTCGTTTGATCCGCATGGTCGTAGTACCGTTGGTTGTTGCGACTTTGATTGCAGGCTCAGCCGGCTTGGGTGATGCCAGCAAAATCGGCAAGATCGCTGTTAAAACAATTCTCTTCTTCGCAATTACGACGGCTATTGCAGTTACGATCGGTCTGATCGTTGCTAACTTCATGGAACCGGGTACCGGTTTAACGATTTCCGTCGAAGGTCTGAAGGCTAAAGCAGCTGCTGCGCCTCCCCTTTCTAAGGTCCTTCTTGAGATCGTCCCGATTAACCCGATCGAAGCTTTTGCCAAAGGCAACATGCTTCAGGTTATCTTCTTCTCCATCTTCTTCGGTTTCTGCCTCTCGCTTATGGGCGATTCCGTACGCATGGTGACAGACTTCTTCCAGAAAGTCGGCGACGTCATGATTCGGATGACCAACTATGTCATGCTTTACGCTCCGATCGGTGTGTTTGGCTTGATCGCTTACACGGTTACACGTCATGGGTTGGCTGTTCTGCTTCCGCTGGGCAAGCTCATTCTTACCGCTTTCATCGCAACGCTTATCTTCGTCTGCATTACCTATCTGCCGATCATCAAACTTATCGGCATGAAGATTTCCGATTACCTCAAAGGCGCTTTCGAACCCTGGCTTATCGCTTTCACAACTTGCTCTTCTGCCGCAGCCTTGGCTGTCAACCTTGAAGCTTCCCGCAAGATGGGTGCCTCTAAAGCTATTGCTTCTTTCGCAATTCCTCTGGGCAACACCATCAACATGAACGGTACCTCCATCTACATGGGCGTAACCGCTGTGTTCGCTGCCGAAGTTTTCGGTATTGACCTTACTCTGGCTCAGCAGTTCCAGATCGTTTTGATGGGCGTTCTGGCTGCCGTCGGTACAGCCGGTGTTCCAGGTGCCGGCCTGATTATGACAACTCTGGTCTTTACAGAAGTCGGTATTCCTCTTGAAGCCGTTGCTCTGATTGCCGGTATCGACCGTATCCTTGATATGATCCGTACATCTGTCAACGTCCTCGGCGACAGCTTAACCGCGCTAGTGGTTTCTAAGTCCGAAGGTGTTCTCGGCACAGAACTGATGGATCAGGACACAGTTGTTAAAGAACAACTTTAATAAATAAAAAGTAAGAGATTGGCAAGGTAAAGCCGGGCGAAAGCCCGGCTTTTTCGTGGCTAAAATAGGTTTTAGCCGGCTAACTAATCGCGGCATTTTGTTATGCTTATGGACAACTAATATCCAACGAAGACGAAGATGTTTCCTAGCTTTTGGGCACAATTTCACGATTTTTTTGAAACCGCGCTTTATTGGTTTGCCAGTACGTTTAATCTCACGGCTGAGTTTGCCAAGATAAGAGGCGGTTTGGATGAATTTTTTTGGGCCATAGAAAGTATCTTCGAGGGTTTATTTCACTACATCCCTTCACTTTTATCCGGAGGATTCCTCGGCTACTAATAAAATAAAAGTGCCCTCTTAAGGACGCTTTTACAGCTTAACTTGTTCTTTCTATTAAGAAATTCCGAGAGCTTTCTCTAAATCGGCAACGCTGGTTTTGGCTTTTACGTCTCTGAATTCAGCTGTCAAAATACCGTTTTCATCGATCACAAAAGTGCTGCGGACAATGCCGAGGTACTTTCTGCCGTACATCGATTTCAACTTAAGAACCCCGTAGAGTTTGGAAACTTCAGAGTCAGCGTCGCTCAGCAGCGGGAATTTGAGCCCCTGTTTGTTTCTGAAATTGGTGTGGCTCTTTATGCTGTCTCTAGATACTCCGATGACCACATATCCGGCTTTTTCAAATTTATCTAAAGCGGCCTGGAAGTTCACGGCCTGCATGGTGCAGCCGGAGGTATTGTCCTTCGGGTAAAAATAAAGAACGACTTTTTTGCCTCGAAGATCGGAAAGTCTAGCCTTTCCGCCTAAGTCGCTTTCTAATTCAAAATCAGGAGCGGGTTCGCCGACAACAGCTTTGCATTCGTCTTCGCTAGGAGCCACAGGCTCGCTCTTTCCTGTCAAATGACACATTCTTATACTCCGTTAATCAGTTGCAAACTGCATTGTAGGAATTCGCAATGGTTTTGTTAAGCCTGTGGCTGCTTTGGGCTGGTCTTTTTGAATTGAATTTTGTTTTTTAACAACGAGACGAATACTGTCGCCGTCTTTCACAAAAGAAATTAAATCGCCTACGCCGGCACCGAGTTTACGAAGAATTTCTTCGGGGATACGCACGGCACCGAATTCATTGACATCTGCCGTGTCTGTCACAGAGGGATGGATCATTGTTAATTAGCAAATTAAGAATCACCAGTCTATTGCTGGCATTCTATTCACTTAAGCGCAAGTCAGATGGTTATCCCCTTCAAATTGGGCCTAAAAAATCCCGCCGGAGCGGGATGAGATACTTGGTCTTATTCGGGTCGTTTTTCCGGACCGTGTGTTTGTTCGGGAGGCACCGGAATGATGGTAGCGGCAGGTTCTACTTTCTCTTCTTTCTTGGCGCCGAAACCGAAACGGCTGGGTTTCGGAGCTTCAGCTTGAGCAGCAGGTTCAGCTTTCGGAGCTTTTTCCGGTTCCTTCTTAACGGGCCTTGCAGCGGCATCAATCGGTTTGCGGAAAGCATTGAAGAAAAGAAGCAGGCTTAAAAGGGCCGCCAAACTGCACATGGAAATCACAAGGTACCACTGCGGGAAAGCGAATTTAATGTTGAAAATGACAAGAGGCGTGTTGGCAGGCAGGAAGAAGTAGATCGATCCGCCTAAAGCCGACCAGAAAATCAGGTTGAAACCGAACACCCAGCGGGATGCAGGCCCTCTTCCTTTGACGCAGCAAATCGAGAAACCGAGCAGGAAAAGAATGACGGTAATCAGAGCATTTTCAACCTGGAGGAATCCAGACCAACCGGTGCTGAAAGGAAGGTAATGCGTTTCTTCTTTGGCTTTCGGTTCGTCAGCCAGCTTACTTTCAGTCGGAACCGGAGAGGGAGCCGCAGTGGTCACTGCAGGAACTGTCGGTTCAGTGGCCGAAGATAAGGAAGAAGAATTTGGCGAGACATTCAGCTCAGTCTTAGCGCTCTCTTGTTCGGTTCTTTCTTCTGTTTTGACAAGGCCGTCATCAGGTTTTTCGTAAAAGGCAGCGTTTTTGGCTTGTTCTTTTACAACGGGATCATCGATGTGATCACTCTTTTTCTGGAAAATAGAAAGCTTGTTGGTGTTGACAGCAACTTTCTTTTGAACCGCAACAATCATGTTGTCCGGTTCAAAGACGCTCTCGCCTCGGACGTAAAGGTAATAGCCGAAGAAAGCGTGCATAAACATTGCGATAAAGCAGATAAGCGCCAATATGATACGCATAAGAAAACCTCTCGTTACAATGTGTAAAGATTAGCACACTGCCAACCTTGTAAAACCTTCAATCTCCCGAACCGACCGTAGTTTGCTGATTTTTGCGAAAATGAGGTATAAAACTAAAATCTTGAAAGTTATGTTTCCGGCAGGAAAATAAGATGGATATCAAAAAAGACAATGAAATGTATATGACGATTGCGCAGATTGCTGCGCAGAGAAGTTATGCCAAGCGCTTAAAAGTAGGCTGCATCATTGTCAAAAACCATTCAATTATTTCTTTCGGCTGGAACGGAATGCCGACCGGATACGACAACTGCTGCGAATATGAAGTTGACGGGAAACTCGTCACTCGTCCCGAGGTTCAGCATGCCGAGCTAAACGCCATCGCAAAACTTGCACAGAACGGATACAGCTCCAATGGCGCCAAAATTTTTATTACGCACTCCCCTTGTATTCACTGCTCTCTATTAATACAGAAGTGCGGAATTAACGAAGTTTATTATCACGAGAACTATCGTGATGATGCAGGGATTCAGTTCTTAAAGAAAGCCGGCATTAAAGTCGAACAGCTCTGATTTTTCCGCACATTTCACTCAAGTTCGTAGCTTTCGGATTCTATCTAAGAGCTCCGAAAGCACAAAAAAGAAAAACCTGCCGACCTTTCGGTCTGACAAGTTTTGCCAAGGAAGTCGCACCTTATCCCATTCCATCTGAACGGGCCTCGGTCAACCCGGCACCTAATCTCGGTGCCGGTACCTCAATTTCAATTACTTATCTAATTTCTTCTTCAAAGCATCCAACCCGCAGTTCATCATGTCATTGAACTGGCCGGCTGTGATACCGGAATACTTTTCTTTAGTCTTCTGAACGGCGTCGGCAATGATTTCACGAATTTCGCCTTCGGTCAGGCTGGAATATTTTTCCTTAGTGCGCTGAACAGCGGCATTGATCATGTCACTGATTTCGCCTTCAGTAACGTCACTTTCTTTATCCAGAGCGCGCGGATCTTTAACGAACTTACCAACGGCGTTTTCAACCAAGTTGGACAAGCCTTCAACGCCCTGTCCGCTCTTAGCGAGATAGGCCATTACGGCATCATTAAGTTCATCCGATACTGTTACGCTCCATTCAGCTTTTCCCATTTCGATCACCTTTTAAGTTATTGGACCGGAGTCACTTCCGACCTGTCGATGGTTAGACTATAAGGGAAATCACGAATAAGCAGACAATATCTGCCCCATTTAGAGTCGTTTGTTAAGAAAGATACTTTTCCAGCCCGAGAATCGCTGCCAGCTGAGGAACGTTATCTGCCACACCTAGTGAGGCGGTTTCCAGTAATCGCTCTTTCGGACTTGCGCCGTAACTTACTGCTACCGAGTCCGATCCTGCATTCGTTGCCATCTGCATATCTAATACTGCGTCGCCGACCATCACTATGTCTTTGGTCTCAAGTCCGGATTCATCCGCAATGGCTAAAAGCATTCCGGGATTCGGCTTAGAGAAATTCGTGTCGGCGGTTTGGACACATTCAAATAAATGCTCAATCCCGGTGGCGTTAAAAACTCGTTTCATCCCTTCTCGGCTCTTTCCGGTCGCGATGGCCAGACGCTTGCCGTCTTTGTGCATGTTCTCCAGCAGTTGTCTGAAGCCCGGAACCAATTCCAGCTGAGCTTCCTTTTTAGCGTACCAGTCCATGTAGGCTTGGATGAATTCGGAATAGCGGCCTTTCGGACAGTCGCAGCAGCAAAGAGCAATGGAATCAGAACGATTAAGTCCGATAGTTGAAAGTACCAGCTCGTCCGAAGGTACTGGATAACCCAATGCTTTCGAGGCATGCTGGTATCCCTGCATGATGAGGCGGGTTGTATCCATTAATGTTCCGTCCCAATCAAAGACATACATTTCGTAAGATTTAGCCATTAGAGCACCAGCACGTCGTATTGTTCTTGGTTGTATTCCGTCTCGACCGACAAAGTGATCGGTTTTTGGATGGAATCACCGACGAGGGCCAGAGCCTCGCTTTCTTCGTCTAAGAAGAGGTCGATGACGGATTGAGAAGCCAGAATTCGAAATTCTTTAGCATCTTTAAACTGATGGTATTCGCGCACGACTTCACGAAGAATTTCATAGCAAACTGTGCGCGCCGTCTTGATTTCTCCTCTGCCGCCGCAAGTCGGGCAGGTTTCGCAAAGCGTGTGCGCCAAGGATTCTCGTGTACGTTTGCGTGTGATCTGAACAAGGCCTAAAGAAGTGAATTCAGAAATCGAAATGCGATTGCGGTCTCTTGCAACGGCCTTTCTTAGTTCGGTTAAAACGCCCTGCTCATGTTCTTTGGAGTCCATGTCGATAAAGTCGACTATGATGATTCCGCCTAAGTTGCGTAAGCGGAGCTGACGAGCGATGGCCTGAGAAGCTTCCAGGTTCGTTTTGTAAATCGTGTCCGAGAAATCTCTTCTGCCTACAAAAGCGCCCGTGTTGACGTCAATAGTCGTCATGGCTTCAGTCTGATCAATAATCAGATAACCGCCGGATTTCAAATCGACACGGCGGCTGAGCGAAGCTTCGATTTCTTTTTCGAGATTGTATTGATCAAAAAGCGGACGCTCGCTGTTATATAACTCAAGCAGTTCAACGGCTTCAGGTACGAATTTTTTTCCGAATCTCTGAAGTTCTTCAAAGACTTCCGGATTATCAACGATGATTTTTCCAGTCTGCTCCGTCACGATATCTCTCAGCACTCGCTGCGAGATAGAGACATCTGAGTAAAGCAGGCAGGGCGCGCCGGCGATATGCGTTTTAGCTTCAATGTCGAGCCAAAGTTTTTCCAGATACTTCATGTCGTTGACGAAGTCTTCCGGCTTGGCATCTTCACCGCTGGTACGAACGATAAAACCGCCCTTCGGAATGCCCTGTTCTTCCGTTAACTTGGCAACGGCTTCCTTTAAACGTTCACGTTCGGCCTCATCTTCGATTTTTTGGCTGACGCCGATGTGAGAAGTGTAAGGAAGGTAAACCAACAGCCGACCGGCTAAACTGATTTCGGTGGTGAGTCGAGCGCCTTTTGTACCGATCGGATCTTTGGCGACCTGGACGAGAACCACTTGGCCGTCGTGAAGAAGCCGCTCGATCGGAAGCGTTCCGCCGTTTTCCTGGTGGGCTTGGCGCATATCACTGACATGCAGAAACGCGGCTCTCGGGAGTCCGATTTCAACGAAGGCGGACTGCATGCCGGGAAGCACTTTTCCGACCACGCCTAAATATATATTGCCGATTAAAGAGACATCCGCATTTCTTTCAATGCGGAGCTCCTGTAAGACGCCGTCTTCTAAGACTGCTACTCGCGTCTCGTGGACGGCATTGTTAATTAATATTTCCTGCATTATTTGTCCTTATTCTTTGTTTCTGAAATTTTAATCTCTCTAGCTGCCGAGACCTAAAATCGTGACCTGATTCGCACGCAGGAGCCGTCCTGTTGGATAATGTAATTTGTTGAAGAAGACAAGAAAGTAATGGCATTTTTTAATTTTGGCAGTCGGACCGATCTTTCCTCGCCGTTTACGGAGGAACAGGCGCGCCTGCTGACTTGGACGAAAGTTCTGGAAGAGGAAGCGGTAAAGCGCCGGAAGATCACCATTTCAGAGCTCAAGGAAGTTACGGCTCGCTGCGCACGCGAAGTCGGGGAACAGGCTGACTTTAAAAAACTTCTTCTGACCCGTGCAGAAGGTGTTCTGGATTTACTCAGATCGAAAAGTGCCGTTTCTTTGAAGAAGCCTCAAGGCATTCCCTATCTATTGATCGGTTCTGTTTTTGCAGTTTTGGCCTTTGTCGGCGGCGTTTTGACTAACGAATTTTCTGTCACGAATAATCGAATCAACCTGCTTTCGCCTCCTCTTTTAGGTGTTATTGCATGGAATCTCATCGTTTACTGCTGGATTGCAATTGCCGTTTTGTTTAACCGCGGAAAATCTCCGGTCGGCCTCATTCGCCGCTTTTTTGCCGGAGCGCTTTTAAAACTTCAGACTCGCGGAAGTCACGGCCAGCAGGCGCTAATTACTTTTTACTCTAAATGGACAGAAGCGGAGATGCCGCTGCTGCGCGGCCGCATTGCAGAAATTCTTCACTTTTCTGCCGCCCTTTTCGGCTTGGGACTCATTGCCTCTATCGGTATCCACGGCTGGGGCACGGAATATACCGTCGGATGGGAAAGCACTTGGCTTTCCGATAAGCCCTCTGCAGTGCTGACCTTTATCAACCTGTTTTACGGAATGATTCCGGTGAATTCAGATCTATTTAATCAGCTGACGCCGCAGGTCATTGAGTCGATGAATTTCGGATCCGGTCACGGACAAAATGCCGCACCCTGGCTGCTCCAGCTTTTTTACATTATTTCCTTGGTCGTTGTGGTGCCTCGAATCCTCTTAGGGCTTTATGCTTTAGCAAAGACCCAATATATCGAGAATCACTTCCCGGTTGATCTTGAGTCGGTTTATTACTCTAATATTCTCCGTCAATGGAGAGGACAAACTATGTTGATTCAAATTATTCCGTTTTCTTATCCTTTAACGGAAAAGGTAAAGGACGGAATTCAGAAATTTGCTTCCGAGCTGCATCCGGAAAATTCCCGCTGTATCTTCTCTGCCGCTCAGCATGAAGACACCAAGCTTCCGGAGATTCCTGCCGGTGAGCAAACGGAAGTCGTGGCCGTTTTTGCAATGACCTCTACACCGGAGACCGAAGTCCAAGGCCGTTTTATTGCTGAGCTCAAGGAAAAGGCCCAGGCTTCGAAAGCCCTCTTACGTATCGTTGTTGATACCTCAGGCTTCTTAGCCCGTTTTGCCAATACGCCCCAACGAATTGCAGAGCGTAAAAAGAATTGGTCGAACTTCCTCACACCGTACGGCGTCAGTTTTGCCTTTGTGAATCTGACCGATGCAGATTCGAAGGACGCAGCCGCGCAGTTCGAACAAGCTTGATAAGGATAAGTCATAAAAAATGAATAAAGATCCTCAAAAAATTAATCTTTCTTTAGTCAGCCACACCAATGTCGGAAAGACCACTCTAGCCCGTACTTTATTGGGCAGAGATATCGGAGAAGTCGGTGACCGTTCTCACGTCACCATCGAACCGGAAGATTATGTTTTATTAAGAGCTCCGGACGATTCCGAACTTATTCTTTGGGATACACCAGGTTTCGGCGACAGCGTTCGTTTGGCCGAACGCCTTAAAGCCCGCAGCAATCCGATTGGCTGGTTCACAAGTGAAATCTGGGATCGATTGACGGACAAATCTCTCTGGCTGAACCAACAAGCTATTAAACATGTCCGCGATAAATCTCTGGTGATCCTATATTTAGTGAACGCCAGTGAATCTCCGGAAGCCGTACCCTACGTTAAGGCCGAAATGGATATTCTGGCCTGGGTGAATAAACCGGTGATCGTTCTGCTGAACCAAATGGGCGAAGCTCGTCCGCCGGAAGAAGAAAAAGCAGAAGTCGAACTTTGGGGAGATTATTTAAAGCCCTATTCTTTCGTCAAAGCCGTCATGCCCATGGACGCCTTCGCTCGCTGCTGGGTCCAGGAATACGAGCTTTGGAAAGAAATTGAGTCCTGCTTGTCTGACGCCGACAAGCCGACGTTCGCTTCTTTGCATGCGACGTGGATTCGTCAGAAACAGGCGCTTTATGCTTCTTCCTTGGAAGCTATGGCCGCTTACATGGTTAAAGTCGCCAACGACAAGGAAGTTTTAGCGAGCCAGTCTTTGATTGACCGACTTCGTTCGATCGGCCGTTCGTTAGGCTTTATCAAGAAAGACCTTCACGGAGCGATGGAAGATGCTCAAGTCGCCTTGTCCACCCGGGCTGCGGATTGGCTCTGCACACTGACTCAGCGCCTCATTAATATTAATGGTCTGGAAGGCAGCGGAACTAAGGCAGAAATCTTGCGTCGTATGCGCAGTGATTGGGAAACTCAGGCAACGATCGATCCGAAAGCTGCCTCTCTTCTCGGCGCGGTTGCTGGCGGAGCGGTCAGCGGTATCGCCGCCGATATTGCCACCGGCGGTGCGACTCTGGGACTCGGTGCTTTAGGCGGTGCAATTGTCGGAGCTTTGGGCGGTGCAGGAGCAGCTGCCGCTTATAACGTTCAAAAAGGCCACAAAGAAAACATCATCACTTGGTCTCCTGCCTCGATGGAAGGATTCCTTCTGGATACCGTTCTTCTTTATTTGGCCGTTGCGCACTTCGGCCGAGGCAGAGGTCAATGGGAAGACAGCGAATCTCCGGCTTTCTGGAAGAAACTAGCCGAAGATATCATTAAGGCCCAGAACATTGATTTCAAGGCGTTGAAAGAAAAAGCGGCGGACGCCGATCAGCTCAGAGGCGAATACACGAAGATTTTGGATAAAACTTTGAGAGAAATCTTCAAGAGCCTTTACGGCGTCACGATCTAAACTTTTTCTTCGGTTCTGCGCTTTAGGCGCAGAACCGAATTTCAAGCGGTTGGTTTTCAGCGGAATACGAAATGTTGTGTTTCGCGGAAGACGACTATGAACCTTAGAACGTATAGAGGCTCGGGTCCGCGTGATAAAATTCTTTGGTGTCTCTAAGGACCGAGCCCGGTAGAAATAAGTACGTTAAGAGGCGTGTTTTAAACAGTGACCTAGAGAACGCGAGAAAAAAGAAATGTTTCTTTTATCTCGTCCGAGTGTTTTTGGAAGCTCGGTATTCGATAACTCTGCATGTAAGGCAATCTTGTCGAATGTTGGAAAGGAAGTCTGACTTCTTTTTTTGAAACTTCGTGCAAGCACGAAGGTGTTCATGGATAATGCGGTTATTCACAAGCGCACAATGAAGTGCAGAATAAAGGATGACAAATGACGGATATTAAAGACACAACATTGAGGGGTGTTAACCTTTTGAGAAATCCCTGGTTCAATAAAAGCAGTGCTTTCACAGAGAAAGAACGCGATGAGCTGGGTTTAAGAGGTCTTCTCCCTCCGAGAGTGTCTACTTTCGACGAACAAGTAACTCGCCTTAAAGGCATCATCGACACGTACGAAAAACCTATCAACAAGTACATCGTTCTTGAAGGAGCACATAACTCCGACGAATGTCTGTACTTTGAACTGCTGGTTCGTTATATCGACCAGTTCCTTCCGATTGTTTACACACCGACGGTCGGACAGGCCTGTCTGCAGTACAGCCACATTTTCCGTTATGCCCGCGGTCTTTATGTTTCCAGTGAAGACAAAGGCCGTGTTCGTCAGTTGGTCGCCAACGTTCCGCACAAAGATGTCGACATCATTGTCGTCACGGACGGTCAGCGCATTCTCGGTTTAGGCGACTTGGGCGTCAACGGTATGGGTATTCCTGTCGGCAAGCTCGCTCTTTACACTGCCTGTGCAGGTGTTAACCCCCAGAAGACACTACCGGTCTGTATCGACGTCGGCACCAATAACGAAGAACTTCTGAACGACCCGCTTTACATGGGTCTTCGCCAAAAACGTATTACCGGACCGGAATACGATGCACTGATTGCTGAATTTGTGGATGCCGTCAGAGAACGCTGGCCCAATGTTGTGATCCAGTTCGAAGATTTCCACAACAGCCATGCTTATGACCTGCTCGATCAGTACAAAGACAAAGTCCCCTGCTTCAATGACGACATTCAAGGAACGGCTTCGGTTGTTGTGACCGGTATGTTCTCTGCTATGCGTGCCCTCAAGCAGCAGCTTAAGGATCAGAAAGTCTTGTTCTTGGGCGCAGGTTCTGCTGCAACCGGTATTGCTCACTTGATTGCCGACGCAATGGTTGAAGAAGGTTTGACCAGAGAAGAAGCACTTGCCCGCATCAAACTCTTTGACTCTAAAGGACTGGTTACCAAGAAACGTACTGCTCCGCTGACTCCGGCCAAGATGCCGTTTGCTGCCGAAGACGCTCCGGCTGAAACTTTCCTCGAAGCTATCCGCGAAATCAAGCCGACTGCCATCATCGGTGTTTCCGCCCAAGGCGGCGCATTCACAAAAGAATGCTTGGAAGAAATGGCTAAGATCAACGAACGTCCTATCATTTTTGCCCTTTCCAACCCCACTTCCAAGGCAGAATGCACAGCCGAAGAAGCTTACACCTACACTGACGGACGCTGCCTCTTCGCCTGCGGTTCTCCGTTCAAACCTGTTGAATACAAAGGAAAAACTTTTGTTCCTCGTCAGGGCAACAATCACTATGTCTTCCCTGGAATCGGTCTCGGCGCTATTTTCTCCCGTGCCAAACTGATCCCGAACGAAGTCTTCCTCGTTGCAGCTAAAGTTCTGGCCGACATGGTCAAACCTGAAGATCTGGAACGCGGCAGCCTGTACCCTGCACTTTCCGAAGTTCGTGAAATTTCTGCAGAAATCGGCGCTGCGGTTGCTGGTTACATTTTCGACAAGAATCTTGCCGAAATCGAGAAACCTGCCGATTTGAAGAAAGCCGTTAAGGATGCAATGTGGGATCCGAAACACGCTCACTTCATCCAGGAATAATCTTCCTTCCTGATTAACAAAAATCCTCCGATGTCAAAAACACCGGGGGATTTTTTTGAGTTCGAAAAAATGGCCTGCTGATGCAGGCCGGAAAGATTATTTATCTTGAGCGGTTTTTTCTTGGTCTTCTTTGAGGAAGTAAGAAATCTTCCACTTAAACGACACGCAAGCCATACGGAGAGCGGTAATGAAAATGAAACCGGCCCAAAGTGCAGCGTCGACCGGAACTTTGAGTTCCAGCAGCATGATGTAGAACCAGCATCCGATAAAACCAACAACCGCATAAGGCTGGCGGTCGGCAACCACTGCCGGCATCTGATTTAAGAAGCAGTCTCTCATCAAACCGCCGAACACACCGGTGATACATCCGATGATGACGGAAGACAGCCAGGGCACCCCGGCTGCGAGGGAAAGCGAAGTTCCGGAGATACAGAAAATTCCGAGACCGATGCCATCCGCAAAGATGTACCAGTCATGAGCATGTTTGGTTTTCTGGAAAAATTTATAAATGAACGGCGCTGCCATACAGATGATGAAAGTAGCAACAACGTAAGCTTCGTGATCGATCCAGTAAAACGGACGTCGGTCAATCAAAATGTCACGGAGCATACCTCCTCCGAACGCCGTCGAAAAAGCGACGATAAAAACACCGACCGGGTCAATTCTTCTCTTGATGCCTTCGAACACTCCGGAAAGTGCGAAAGCGACAATACCCACAAAGTCAAAAACAGGAATGAGTGCGTTGAGCGCTCTGACGTCCATTTCCATGATTGGGAATCTTCTTAAAAAATATTTTGCGACATTAGATTAAAAAAATGAACTCTGCACTCAGGAAAAACCATTAAAAATCAATAAGTGACAAGCAAATGTTACAGTCAAATTATTAGCTTGCTTAATAACATAAAATTGGCCTATAAATTGAAATCATTCGTGTGATTATAGGATTTGAAGGTAAAAAAATAAGGCCCCGAAGGGCCTCAATTTTGCTGAAATTTTAGTCGTTGTTTTGAATCCGGCCTTGATATCTGCCGCTGTTGTCGTAGTAGCGGCCGTCGGAACTTTGTCTTCCCTGATAGCGTCCGCTGTTGTCATAAAAACGTCCGTCTTCAGAAACTCGGCCTTGATATCTTCCGCTTTTATCGTACATTCTTCCGGAATCATCCATTCTGCCCATGTATCTGCCGCTTTCGTCGTAATATCTTTCAGCGGCGATGGCATATGTGCCGAGAACAAAAAGGGAAAACAGTGAAACAATGAAAAGAAGAATCCATCTTTTCATCGCTTCTTGTCGATACAAATATGCTTTAGTATCCATTCCTCTCCTCCAAAAAGAGGGTAAAGCCCCTCGAATATTTTGTTTTTTGGGATGTTTAATTATTTACTTTTTACCGGCCGATTGAATTCGACCTATTTGCATAATAATAAAAATTAACTCTCAAGTGATGAGTACAGATAACTACATGTAAGAAAAGTAACAGTTTGTTCTCTAAATAGAAACCCTGTACCCCGTTGGAGATGGAAAGATTTCGCAAAAGAACTCACTAAAAAATAACGAAAAATTTAGTTTGTCAGCAAAACTTCTTGTACTTCTCTTGGGAGACAAGGACTATTCCCGATTAAAATAGTTACAAATCAAAACTAAGGAGAAGTTTTCATGCCCATCATCATCAAACCCTCTCAACTGGAAGAAAGTGCCAAACTCGGCGCTCAGTTCCGCCACTGCATTCATGAAGAACCGGAAATCGGTCTTTATCTTCCTAAAACACAGGAAAAAATCGTTAATGCTTTAAAGTCTTTCGGAATTAAAGAAATTTCGACTTTTGTCGGAGGCGCAAACGTTACAGGTGTGGTCGCCGTCATCGAAGGCAGCCGTCCCGGAAAAACGATCGGACTTCGTGCAGATTCTGATGCACTTCCTTTGGAAGAAAAAACCGGCGTCGAATGGAGCAGTAAAGTTCCGATGGCGATGCACGCCTGCGGACATGACGGTCATGTCGGCACCCTGCTCGCAGCGGTTCACTATATTAATCAGCACAGAGATTTCGCAGGAAGATTAGTTGCTATCTTCCAACCGGGAGAAGAAGGTTTCGCCGGCGGACGTTACATGATTGAAGACGGTTTAGTTCAGAAATTCGGAATCGATGAATTTTATGCACTTCATGCCGAACCGATGCTTCCCGTTGGATGCGTCGGATTTATTCCAGGTTTTGCAACGGCCAATGCAGACATTTTCAAAATTACATTTACGGGCGTCGGCGGTCACGGATCCCGTCCTCATTTGACAAGAGATCCTTTGGTTGCTGCATGCGAATGCGTTCTTTCTCTTCAGACTATTGTTTCTCGAAGTGTCGATCCGAATCAGACCGCAGTTGTTTCGGCCGGATGCATCAGCTGCGGAAATGAAAAAGGATCCAGTGTTGTTCAAAAGACTGCAACGATTGTCGGGACGACCCGTTCTTTTGAAAAAGAAGTTCAAGACATCATCATTCAAAGAATGCAGCAGATCGTTGACGGCACTGCGCTTTCCAATGACATGAAAGGAAAGCTGGAATACACCAAACTTTATCCCGCTATGTTCAACTCTCCCGAACATGTTGAAAAAGCAAAAGCTCTTCTCGAAGAAGCGCTCGGCCTCGATAAAGTCAAACTGATGATTCGTCGTGCGGGCGGTGAAGATTTTTCCTTCATGCTCCAAGCCAAACCGGGATGTTTGTTCAGACTCGGTGTTCAGGATGAAACGCATAATGCTTCCGTTCACAATCCCGAGTTTGATTTCAACGATAAAGCAATTGCGACCGGAGCGGCCTGCCTTCTGACCATTGCCTTGAATCGCGCGGCTTCTTAAGTTCAAAAGTGACCGTCATAAGACGGTCACAAAACAAAACTAAAATCGAAATTAACTAAATAACCCATGGAGGGATGTTATGAAGGTTCTTTTACCGATCGACGGTAGTATTTATAGTGACAGAGCGGTTGAATATATTTGCGAACACTCTTCGCTCAGAGCGAAAACAGATACCGTCTATCTGTTGAACGTTCAGAAAAAACTTCCCTCCGAATTCGCTTCCAAGATTCCAAATTCAGAAGAGATTCTGGATGAAGCCGCAAAGAAAATTTTGAAACCTGCAAAGAAGGCGTTGGAAGCCGCGGGTTATAAAGTCAAAATGAAAGTCGCCTACGGAAAGGCGACAAACCGAATTGTTGAGTATGCTCAAGAAATTCCTGCGACCTTAATTGTCATGGGTTCTCACGGCCACACACCGGTGAAAGGAATTTTGTTGGGGTCAAAAACTTCTTCCGTTTTGGCGAGCACCTCGATTCCGCTTCTGGTCGTCCGTCACAAGTTCTATCAGAAACCCGGTCGTACCGAAGTCGGCGTCTGCTTGGACGGTTCGGAATACTCTCCGGCAGTTTTAACTTTTATTAAACGCCGCCTTCCGTTGTTTGCCAAAGACGCCCGCTTTCATTTAATTAACGTGGCGTCTCCTCAGAACGGACTATTAATTCCGGAAGTCAGTGCGTTCGGTGCCCCTGCTCTTTCTTCCGAAGAATTTGAAAAAGAACAAAGAGAACCTTTCTTCAAAATTGCAAAACCTTTTGAAAACTATATGCAGGAAAAGGGCCATGAAGTAGTTGAAGCCCTGCTTACCGGAGATCCGGCTGCACAAATTTCTATGTATGCTCAGGAACATAACCTAAGCTTAATGGTGATGGGTACACATGGCGGAAGTTCTTTAAGAATCATGATGTTAGGATCCGTGACGATGTCGGTAGCCTCGCAGACCAAGCTGCCGATGCTGCTGGTGCATCACGATGATCCGACGCTTCTTCGAGATCTGTCCAAAGCAGAATAATTAATTGAAAAAGCCGCGCGATGCGCGGCTTAAATTTTTAGAGATTCAGCAGTCTTTCCGGAGCGTTGTAGATATTTGCTCGATTGTCTCGGCAGAATGCGCACAACGTCAGATCGCATTTTTTTGCTAAACGGAGTGCTCGATTCGTCGGTGCGGAAATCGCAAAAAGAATTTCGATTCCGGTCACTGCCGCTTTTTGCACCATTTCGTAGGAAGCCCGGGAACTCAGAAAAACCACTGTCGGTCCCCATTTTTTCATCGCTCTCATTCCGATAAGTTTGTCCAGAGCAACGTGACGACCCACATCTTCGGTTCCGCCTAAAAACTCACCGTCCGGAGTGAAAGCCAGCATCGCATGAGTGCTTCCGGTAACCTGCCCGACTTTTTGTACTTGCTCGAAGTACTTCATTGCAGGTTGGTAGAAGTTCATGTCAAACTGATAGGTGTGTTCCAGTGGTTCAGGTTTTAACTCAACATCCTTCAGACTTTCTACTCCGCAGATTCCGCAGCCTGTGCGGCCGACCATGGAACGTCTGTGCTCTTTGAGTTTGAAGAAGCAGCGCGGAGAAATTTCCATTTCGACAACTAAACCGTTGCCGCACCCTTCTTTGACCTGGATGTCATAAATATGGGAAATGTCGGGAATAATTCTCTCTGACAAGGAAAAGCCGACGGCAAATTCTTCCAGCAGTTCGGGAGAAGCCATCATGACGACATGAGAGATGCCGTTATAAGTAATGGAAATCGGAACTTCGTCGGCGATCGCATCATCGACGGTTTCGCCTGAAGGCCAGCGATAAACTTTTTGCCTCGTATAAGTCGGAGGCAAAACAACGGGCAGATCTTCTTCTGTTGCCATAACTTCAAAAATCAGACGGCAGCCGCTTCCTTAATGGCAAGAGCGTCGACTGCGCCTTGAATATTTTTAACCACATAAACGATGACACCGAGCAGCCGCCAATTGCTGTCAGGGCTAACGAATAGATTCGGTTCACCCTGTGGAACTTCGGAAGCGGGTAAAAACTTTCTGATGGAATAACCGTCAGCAGTATGCACCACAACCATGGAACCGTTTTGCGGATCCGCAGAACGGTCCACGATCAAAAGATCGCCGAAGTCGATGCCGGAATCCTTCATTGTATCGTCCTCGGCAATGCAGAAGACGGTTTCTTCAGGATTTCGGACCAAACATGCGGACAGCGGATCCTCTTCTGTGGAATTGAAATAAGAGCCGATGGATGTCAGAGAAGCAAGGGATTCTGGTTTTTCTGCAGGAAGCAGATCATCCTTGCTCTTGATAATTTGTTCTCTGACCCAGGAAGAACCTCCGAGCTTATGCAATTTTTCTATCAGAGCTGCCGTCAAAACGATCGTGGTAACTTTGGAAGTGCCTGCGTACGGACCGGGCTTCCTGCCCGAACCAGCCCGTTTGCCGCCCCAACCCTGTTTTTTTGTTACTGTGGTAGGAGATTCTTTCATAATGTAGTGTCCTGTTTTCAAATCAGGCAATCTACATATTAGACAATTATTCGAACAAATGCTAATTTATTTTGTAAAACTAGCTAGTTTTGGTTCGGTAGCTTACTAAATTTTGGTATACCTTTACCAATAAACGAGTGTCTATCATTGCTCCGTGCAGTCTTCTCTCCGAGCGATCGATAGCAAACCTGTCCAACAAGGCGTCCAAAGAATTCTTTTGTCCCGGGAATGTGCTTCTGGCAAGCTGCAGTGTGCAGTTCAGTCGGCAATCCACTTTTTCTAATGTCGGCAAACGATTACGTGCAAATTCGGCATTAAGCATTCCGGCATCAAACGACATGTTATGCGCCCAGAGTTCACTCCCTTCTAAAAAGAGAAGAAGGTCTCTTCCGATATCGGAAAAAATCGGTTTGTCATCCAAAAACTCATTGTTTAATCCATGAATGCGCGTGACAAACCATGGCACTTTTCTCTGAGGGTTAATAAATGCATGAAAGCTATCGATCTCATTGAAGTCATCATCGACTTCAATCGCGCAGACTTCGACAATTCGATCCGTAGCCTGACTCATACCGGTGGTTTCGGTATCGAGGAAGATTCTTCGTTTGCGGTTGGCTCTTCCGGTGTTTTCAAAATCCATGCGGAATTGGCCTTCTTTATATTGATCCATACGTATTTCTTTGGTTCTTATTATTTTGTGAGTTCTTCAATTAATCCGCAGCGGCCGTGATCATGGTCTTCGCCATGGCAGCGGCTATGGAGGCTGTTTAGCTGATCGCGAAGATGATTCAAATCCTCGATCTTTTGATCGATCGCTTTCAGATGTTCCTCCACGATGGTGTGTGCCCGAATGAGCTCGCCCTTCTCGCTGTTTTCAATCACATCTGCCAGCGTCTTAATCTCATTTAAAGAGAGATCCAAAGATCGGCAGTGTCGAATAAAGAGCAAACGGGAAAGATGGGCAGGGCCGTAAACACGATAATTCGACTCCGTTCTGGGAGGACAGGGAATGAGATCGTGGTTTTCGTAGAAACGAATGGATTCCACTGTACAGCCTGCTTTCTTTGCTAATTCACTTATCCGCATAAACACCTATAAAAAATCGCTTGACCTTGAAGTTACTTCAGGGTTTTTAATGTCGGTATATTAACAAAACGAGTATGAAAAATCATGTCGTTAACAAACACTGACAACAAAACGGCTTTCCCTTCAGATGGAAAAAAAAAGGCTGTTTCTCAAGCGAGTGAAAAGTCAACTCCTCATGAACATGAACACGGATGCTGCTATCATCATGAAGCTGACCACGCTGAAAAATCTTGCGGCTGTGGTCATCATCATGGCGCGGAACATTGCGGCTGCAAGCATGAGGATCACGATGAAGAACACCACTGCTGCTGCGCTCACGATCATGAAGAAAAGCATGAAATGTGCTGTCATGACCACGGTGAGGAAGGCCATGACCACTGCTGTGAACATGGTCACACTCATGAAGAAGGACATCATCATGACCATGATAGCTGCTGTTGCGGTCATGATCATGAACATGTCGAAAACAGCATGGACACCGATTGGGATGTTTCCGGCGTTGATCCTTCTCAATACCGTCTGCTCTTCTCTACCCTCGGTGCGATTGCAGGTGTTAAGGACGTCGGTTTAAATCCGGACGGCTTGAAGATTATTCATACACCGGAGGCTCTTCCGGCGATCAAGCAGGCTTTTGACGCGAATAATCTGAAACTTAAGATGCGCACCAACGAAGGCAAAGAGACGACTCAGATTCGAATCCAACAGATGGACTGCCCGACTGAGGAAGGTCTGATTCGCAAAAAACTTAACGGCATGAAAGGCGTGAGCGGCCTGCAGTTCAATTTAATGAATCGGGTTCTTACGGTTTCTTACCCGAAAGGAATGCTTCCGGAGATTGTTGCTGCAATCAAATCTCTCGATTACACCCCGGAAGTTCTTGAGGCCCATGAAAAGCCGAAACTCTCCGAATTCAAACCGACCAAGATTGCCTGGTGGAAATACATTCTCGGTATTGTGATTGCAGCGGGTTCCGAAGCCTGTGAGTACCTCAGCATGCCCGAATGGCTTTCCATTGCGCTTGCAGTCGCTGCCATTGCGTTAGTCGGCTTGGGCACTTACAAGAAAGGATTCATCGCGGTCCGAAACCTGAATTTCAACATGAATGCCTTGATGGCAGTTGCGGTTACCGGCGCTGTTTTGATCGGATCTTGGCCTGAAGCTGCAATGGTCATGGTTCTGTTTGAACTCTCGGAAGCGATTGAACAGCTTTCTTTGGACCGCGCTCGCGGCGCGATTCGCAGCCTTCTCTCTCTGGCCCCTCAAACAGCCCGAGTAGAGAGAGACGGAACGTTTGTTGAAGTTCCTGCCAAAGACATCAAAATCGGCGAGGTCGTACGTGTGGTTCCGGGAGAACGCCTGCCCGTGGACGGTGTCGTGCTTTCCGGTCAGACTTCGATTGACCAGTCTCTGATTACCGGCGAGTCCATGCCGGTTGAAAAGAAACCGGAAGACAAAGTCTTCGCAGGCACTATTAATAAGAACGGAACGATTACTTATCGTGCAGAGTCCGACATTGATAATTCGATGCCCGCTCGAATCATTTCCGCGATTGAATCGGCTCAAAGCTCCCGCGCTCCGACACAGCGTTTTGTGGACAGTTTCGCTAAGGTCTATACGCCGACAGTATTTCTTATTGCTGTTCTGACTGCGGTGATTCCTCCTCTGTTCGTGGGCGGAGATTGGCTGGACTGGCTTTATAAAGGCCTGACACTTCTGGTGATTGCCTGCCCTTGCGCTCTGGTGATTTCTACTCCGGTAACGATCGTCTCAGGTTTGGCAACCGCTGCTCGCCGCGGAATTTTGATTAAGGGCGGTGTCTATCTAGAAAAAGGCAGAAGCCTGCAGAGTATTGCCTTTGATAAAACCGGTACTTTGACGAAAGGCAAACCTGCTGTCATCACGTTCGAAAATGCCGGTGCCGGTCTGACCGATGAGGAAATCCTTGATCTCGCAACTGATTTGGCTGTTCGTAATGACCATCCGGTTAGTAAAGCCGTCTCCGATTATTCTGCTCAGCAGAAACCGACTGCACAAAAAGAAGTCCATGGCTTCTATGCTGCTCCCGGTCAGGGTGTTATCGGTGAAATCGACGGAACCGAATACTATCTCGGCAACATCAAGGGCCTTGATAAGTTTTATCTGAACGGTCCAGCCGTTCGCGCCAAAGTGTCTGAACTGGCGGATCACGGCTACACGCCTTTGATCTTTGCTTCTGCTAAGAAAGTTCTGGCTTATTTCGGCGTTGCCGACAGCATCAAGGAAAATGCGCCTGAAGTTATCGGTCAGCTGAAAGGTCTGGGCGTTAAGACCATTATGCTTACCGGCGATAATGAAAAGGCAGCCCGCCAGATCGCCGAGAAAGTCGGCGTGGATAGAGCGAAAGGCAATCTCCTTCCTGAAGATAAGCAGTCTTTAGTGGACAGCATTGCTAAGCGTGAAGTGATCGGTATGGTCGGGGACGGCATCAATGACGCTCCTGCTCTTGCTCGTGCCGACATCGGTTTTGCCATGGGCGCTGCCGGTACCGATACTGCGATTGAAACTGCTGACGTCGCCCTGATGGATGATGACCTCCGCAAGCTGCCTGAATTCATCAAACTCTCGAAGAAGACTTTCCGGCTGCTGGTTGAAAACATTGTGATTGCTCTTTCGATCAAGCTTATCTTCTTTGTTCTGACGCTTGCCGGCATCGGAACCATGTGGATGGCGGTATTTGCGGATACCGGTACCTGTCTCATTGTTGTGGCGAACGGATTAAGAATGCTTCGCTGGAGAGGCTAAGCCAACTAGCCAAAATCAATAACAACAGTCGTCTTTCTGAAATATTGCAGTATTACCTAGCAGAGGCCGGTCTCTGAACTAAAGTCGGCCTCTTTTTAGGTATCGGTTTTTTCTTCGTCTTCGTAATCATGTTCCTTTTCCGGCTCTGCGTCAGGAACAGGAGCACAGAGGGTAATGAAGACTTTACTCGTCTATGCCAAGAATTACGGCAAGTTTCCCAAGAATTTCATCCATAATATATTGTGGGGCTGTTTCTATGAATCTTGCGTTGCGTTCCACAGGAATTATACAGATAGGAAACAATATATTTTTCGAGAAAAAACTGCGCACCAAGCAGAAGCCGCTCCTTCAGCAGTGATTCAAGCAGTTAGTAAGCAAAGCGCTCTGAATGGGTTATTAGTCGTGATCCGTTGAAACACTTAAGTACATGGACCAAGAATTTGCGTCTAAAACGAAACAATTTTGTCTGCTTTTGCAAGATTATCCTGTTGTTTTCATTTACTTTCTCTAGGAGAATCTATGAGAATCGTTAAGCTCAGCGCGGCTATTCTTGCTGCGTTATTCCTCTCCGCCACAGCGGCCGCAGCTACCATTACTCAAGAAGGTTCCGGTATCGGTAAAGACGGTGAAATCAAAGTTGTTTTTGAAGACGGCAAAATTAAGAACGTCGATATTCTTAAACAACAGGAAAATCCGGTCTTGTCTCAGAAGGTCTTCACCGATCTGAAAGACGAAATCGTTAAGACTGACTCCACAGAGCTTGATGTCATTGCCGGTGCAATCTACTCTTCTCTCGGCCGTATTGCCAGTCAGCAGGCTGCACAAGTTGCTCAGGCTGCTAAGTAATAAAACTTGAGGCCGGCATTTCTGCCAGCCCCTGGTATTACAAGCGATCTTCGGGTCGCTTTTTTATTGGATCTCGCCGATTCTGGCCATTCTGATCTGGTTGCGAATCCAGGAAGAACCGCCCAAGACTTTAAGCTTTTCCTTATCTTCTTCTGTTAGCATGATCGTTGTGCGAATCAGAGGTTTGTCGTCTAAGCTCGGACGGCCTCTTTTAGCCAGAGCCCACTGAAGATCTAGGGTGCTTTCCAAGTCGCCCTTGTTCTCATTTTCTTTGTTGAGGAAAGAAGCAAGCTTGAGAATGTCCGGCTGCAGAGAAGCCAAGGCGTCCTTGAAGTTTTCTCTTTCTTTCGTTGTGAAAGATTCGCAGTCGATCGGATAAACCTCTTTTTCCGTCACTTTGGCAGAGCCGAAGCAGCCGGCTTTGCTGAAAAAGTAAGTGTAGTAAGCGCGGTCATCACCGATGAAGTCGCTGTCATTGCGGCGAAGTTCGACACGGACATCAACACTGTTCTTCTTTAATGTAATCGTCATGTTCTTTCTCCTGACAATCAATTGAATTTCAATATGCACATAATAATATTGTCCATATAAAAATAAAATAGATATGTTCTTAATAAATGAAACTAAATGTAAATTTAATCTAATTTTTTCTTTGATAAATGAAACATGGAAGTCCCGTGTCAGGACTATCAAGCGTTTAGAAAAACTTTCACACGCAATACACTTTGTTTTAGAAGGATTTTTTCTTCAGCTCCACTAAAATTACGCCTTCAAATGAGGTAAGAAGAGAAATGAATGGTCAGTTATTAGCAGCAGCTCCGATGGAAGGATTAACGACGGCAGTGTTCCGTCGTTTGCACCATCAGTATTTCGGCGGGACTGACCTTTATTACATTCCTTTCATCACGCCCACTGTCGAACCGAAGTTCACGGATCGACATCTGAAGGAACTTTCACCTGAAGTAAATGCCGGTATTCCGGTGGTTCCACAGCTTTTGAGCAACCGTTCCGCCGATTTCATCTGGGCCGCCAAAGCTCTTCAGGATTTGGGTTATAAGGAAGTCAATTTAAATCTCGGCTGCCCTTCCGGTACGGTCGTGGCCAAAGGAAAAGGTTCCGGCTTTTTAAGAGATCTCTACGCATTGGAACGTTTTCTGGATGAAATTTTCAGCGCCGGCATCGACATTCCTATTTCCATTAAGACAAGATTGGGATGGGCGAATACGGAAGAGTTCGGAGACATCCTCAACTTATATAAGAAGTATCCCCTTTCTCTTTTGATTGTCCATATGCGTTTGAAGACAGATCAATACAAAGGAGAGGTCAGAAAAGAGGCGCTCCTTGAGCATCTTGATGAGATTCCATTTCCGCTGGGTGTAAACGGCGACATGATTACGACGGCCGACATGATAGATTTCTCTAAGACTTTCCGTGATCCGAAGATGCTTATGGTCGGTCGTGCGCTGATGGCAGATCCCGCACTCTTCCGTAAATACAAAGGCGGCCCTGCAGCCAGCCTTGAAGAGATTAAAAATTTCACAACCGCCCTTTTCGATGCTTACACGGAAGCCTTCCAGAACCGCCGGAATGCAATGATGCGTATGAAAGAGTTTTGGTTCTTCCAGGCTAATCTTTTTGAAGAAAATCCGAAGGCTTTTAAAAACATCTTTAAAAGTAAAACCGAAGAAGACTTTCTTGCTGCCATTGAAGAAATTGAAGCGGGTCGTCCTTTGACGGACGCCCGCTTCGGTTGGAAAAAGCCATTGTAACCGACTCTAAGAACTTGTTACGCCGGTCGCTTCGAGGATTTTTGTCGGATATAGAAAGCCATCAGATTCAAAGCGAATACGGTCATGAGAAGAACCAAAGCCGTTGCACACTGAATCGGTACCGCTTTATCCGGATTCATGCCTGTCGTTGCTAACACGTAGATATGGTATGGCAGTGACATGACGGCGGCGAACGGAGAATTCGGCAAATTAGTCGTCGAGACGACGGCTGCTGTAAACATGATGGCGCTCGTTTCTCCGGCTGCTCTGGCCAATCCCAAGATGGCGCCGGTCAAAATTCCCGGAAGCGCAGCCGGAAGTACCGTCCGTAAAACGGTCTGGGTTTTGCTCGCTCCTAAGGCAAGGGAGGATTCTCTCCAGCTGTTCGGTATTTGAGAAAGTGTTTCACGAACGGTATTGATAACGATCGGAAGCGTAAGAACAGCCAACGTCAATATTCCGGCAATGGCGCTGACTCCTAAGCCGCAGACGGTGACAAAGAAGGCTAAGCCGAATAATCCGAAGACAATGGAAGGGACACCGGCAAGATTAGCAACGGCCAAAGTGATAAGTTTTTTAAGTGGACCTTCTTTTGCATATTCATTGAGCCAGACAGCGCAAGCGATTCCCAGGGGCAGCGCAACGGCCATGGCACCGATGGACAGAATCGCAGTGCCGATGATGCAAGGCAGGATGCCGCCCTCTTCCATCATTTTTTCAGGAAACGTTGACAGGAAAGAGGGAGAAAGTGTTCCGGCTCCGTGATAAGCAATGTAGCCGAGTGAAGAAAGAAATAATGCGACCATAATCCAGGCGCCGGACTTAATCATAAAAAGACCCGCATACTCTTTGTATGTTCTGCGGTTTCTTAGAGTTATTGATAGATTCATTGAAGTTCCCGAATTAACTAGAGGCTTTCAGTTTGTATTTTTGCGAAACCAAGAAGGCAGCCAGATTGCAGAGGAAGGTAAAGAAAAACAATACGATGCCAATGGCGAACAAGGCGTGGTAATGGCTGCTCCCGAAAGGAGATTCAGCCATCTCAGCAACGATGGAAGCCGGCATGGGCCTGACCGGATCAAAAAGGCTTTCCGGGATGAGTGCCGCACCGCCTGCAACCATAAGTACGACCATGGTCTCGCCGATGACGCGGCTTAAACCCAGCATCACTCCGGTTGCAATTCCGGAAAAAGCTGCCGGGATCGTGACAGTTGTTAGCGTTTCCCAATGTGTGGCGCCGAGTGCTAAAGAAGATTCTTTGAGACTTCTCGGAACAGAGCGAAGAGCGTCTTCAGAAATGGTGCAGATCGTCGGAACCGCCATGAGAGCCAGCAGGATGGCCGCGTTCAATATATTCAGTCCCGTAGGGGCTCCGAAGTAATCCTGAAGAAAAGGTGCAAGCACTGTCATCCCGACAAAGCCGATAACTACGGAAGGCATGGCTGCCAACAGCTCAATAAAAGGTTTAAAGATTGAACGCAGCCGTGACGAGGCAATTTCAGACAAGAAAATGGCGCAGAGGATTCCCAGAGGAATGGCCAACACGGCAGCAAGCAGCGTTACCGAAACCGATCCGATGATTAAAGGAAATATACCGAATGACGGAGGATCTTCCGTCGGATACCAGTCGTGACCGGTTAGAAAATGTTTGAGCGATATCGTATCGAGGACGGGCATGCCCTCTTTAAATAAGAACCAGACGATTCCGGCGAGGCCGGCAAGTGTTAGGAGAGCTAAGAAAAGAAGAGATTTTTCAAAAATGAAATCCTTGATGGTTCGCTTCACTAGAAGACTCCGAGATTTCAATCACTTATGCGGCTCCGGCTATTCAATGCCGGTCACAGCAAAAAGGATGGAAATGGTTGGAAAGCTTACTTCGATCTTCAAGCTTTCTGTCGGAATAGATAAGAAATTATTGTTTTGCGGGCGGAACGAAACCGGCTTCTTTGATGAGACCTCGGCCTTCTTCAGATAAACAGAAGTCGGTTACTTTTTTAACAGCGCCTTGGGGCTGTCGGTTCGTATAGAGATATAGATCTCGTGAGAGCGGCCATTTGCCTTCTTTAGCAGTCAAAGGCGTTGCTTTAATTCCGTTGATTTCTACAGCCTTGATGATCGGAGCTACGTAACCGAGGCCGACATATCCGATGGCATTTGGGTTCTTAGAGACGGTTTGAACAACCGTTCCGTTGGAATTCTGAAGAAGTGCCCTCGGACTGACGCGCTGATTCTTCATCACTAGCGATTCCCAAGATTCAAAGGTCCCAGAGGAAGAATCTCTGGAAACAAGAACAATCGGAGCATCGGGACCGCCTACCTCTTTCCAGTTTTTGATTTCGCCTTTATAAATTTTTCTGAGATCATCCAATGAAAGACCATTCAAAGTATTTTTAGGATTCACGATTGGTACGATCGCATCAACGGCGACTGGGATTTCGAAAGGTTTAACGCCCTTTTCTTCAGCTGCCTTAACCTCCTTGCCTTTGATTTTTCTCGAGCTCATGGCAATTTGTGTGAGTTTCTCGTTCAGGGCTTTAATGCCGCTGCCGGAACCGCCTCCGGAAAGTTCGATGACAACAGAAGGATCTTTTTGCATGAGATGCTCAGAGATTTTTTGCATGACCGGCAAAACGGTTGTTGAACCGGAAACCGTCACATTTTCTTTTGCCATGGAAGAAGCGGAAACAGTCATGGCAGATAAAGCAAGTAAGGAAATTAAATAATTTTTTCTCATAAATTCTCCTATGTTTTATTAACAAATTTTGCGTTCCAAGAAAGATTTTTTCCTCAAGGAACACGGCGAATACTAGAAGTAAAAAATGACAAGAAAATTACATTTCCGTGAAAGTTTTATGACAATAAATCAACGAGTAAGTTGTCATCAAATTGACATATTCCTGACATTCAACTGTCATAAAGGCCAAATACAATTTTCGCGAATTTGAAAATGAATCAGGAATGTTGAAAAAGTAAATATGCAAGTAAATAATGAATTTACGAAATTGATCGCTTCTAATTTGAATTTCTTTTACGGTTCAAAACAAGTATTAAAAAATATTTCTCTCTCTTTCAACAAAAAAGAAATCACGGCCTTAATCGGACCCTCAGGCTGCGGGAAAAGTACTTTTCTGAGAACATTGAATCGCATGAACGATTTAATTGAAGGTGCGCGTCTTGAAGGCTCCATCAAATTCGGAGATGAAGAAATCAACCATCAGCACTGTGATGTCGTTGAGTTAAGGCGCAGGATCGGCATGGTTTTCCAGAGGCCGACGCCTTTTGCCAAAAGTATTTTTGAAAATGTCGTCTATGGTCTGAAAGTATCTGGCGTTAGGAACAAATCGCTTTTAATGGATAAGGCTGAAGAAAGTCTTCGAAGAGCGGCTTTATGGGACGAAGTCAAGGATCGCCTCAAAGACTCTGCCCTTTCCCTTTCCGGCGGTCAGCAGCAACGATTGTGTATTGCAAGGGCTTTGGCAGTAGAGCCGGAAGTGCTGCTTATGGATGAACCTGCCAGCGCGTTGGATCCTATTGCGACAGAAAAACTCGAACAAGGCATGGAAGAACTCAAGAAGGATCTTTGCATCATCATCGTGACCCATAACATGCAGCAAGCGATGCGAATTTCGGACAACACCGCCTTCTTTTACATGGGCGAGTTAATTGAGCACGGTCCGACAAAACAAATCTTTTCTAACGCCACAAAAGTAAAAACGCGTCAATACGTTAGTGGAAGCTTCGGCTAGTGAAAATTAAGAAAAAACCGCGGACGTCAGCCGCGGTTGAGTCGTAATTTAGAAATTAGATTTCTTTCAAGGCCTTCTGGACAAACTCGTCGAAGGCTTCAACTTTTTTCGGTTCAACCAATGTATCCAGGATTTCGCCCTTGCGAATTAAAAGCAAGGTCGGGATATGGCGGACGCGGAACTTAGTGTTGAGCCCTGCTTCAGTATCGAAATCGCAATGAGCAAACTGAATTTTGTCATGGTACTTCTGTGCATATTCCATGAACATCGGTTCGATTCGTTTACAGTCAATGCACCAAGGAGCGCCGATTGCTAAGAGAACCGGCTTGTCGCATTTCACGACAGTATCTTCGTAATTTGCTTCTGTGACATGGAGAACGATTTCATCAGCCATTGCGTTACCTCTTCAATCTAGAAAATAGTGAGTAAAAATTTAATTAACAGCGTATTGGAGATCGCCAAGAGAATCAAGCCCACGACACAGACGACCAGGAAGCCGTCGGTGTTAGGGCCGTACTTTTCACAAAGGCTCTGCATGTTGCTGAGTCCGTTGGCGGCCATCCCCATAGAGAAAGCCAATCCTCCGACAGCAATGAGCATCCCTCGGAAGTCTTTCCCCAAAAGATTGAAATAGATAAAACGTGCAAATAAAAAATTAACGATGAGCTCGAGGAAAAATACAGCGATGATCGGTGCCGAAAGATCAAAAATTAAGTCCAACTGCAGCGCGCATGTCGAAACCAAAATGAAAAGAATCAAAAAAATCTTCGTCAAAGTCCTCAGCGCTAATCCGTCCACACTGAACCAGCCCGTCGTGTCTGCAAAATTTCTGGCAATCAGAGCGCAAACCATACAGACCGTATAGTCGGGAATTAAGACATCCGCTAAAAATTTCTGTTTGATGAGGTGGCTGAAAGCCATGCAGACAAAGCAGATGGCAATGATCTTGATGCACTCAACAGTATGCGTTTGATAAAAAGGTTTATTGCTTCGTTCGATAGATCGAATGAGTCGGGCATTGTCGAATTCACTGCGGCTAGGGTTCTTGAGTGAGTATTTCTTGATGAGGTACTCGCCCATCGGGGCACTAACCATCATGGAGCAAACCATTCCCAGTGTCGCTACACCCATTGCGGCTTGAGCGGCGCCTGAGAATTTATCCAGATGCTCAACTGCCGGGATGAAATTGGTGAGCGTCTCAGTTCCTCCCATCATGGAGAGGGTTCCCATAAGGAGTCCGAGGTGCTGATGCAGCCCTAAAGCCTGAGCTGCGGTCAGTCCGATGAGCGCCTGAAGTACACCGAGTACCATCGCCAGAGACCAAAACATGATTGAAATAACAAAACCTGTTTTGATGAGCTTCCAGCTTCCCATCAAAGCCATCATGGTTAGAAAGAACTGAAAAATCAGGGCATTGAGATCAGGATTTAAGACAATGACAGCAGTCTTGGAAATTTTTAGACATGCAAAAATAATCGCTGCCGGCAATCCGCCGATAAACGGAACGGGAATCGAGAGGTCCTGTAAAAGTTTGATTTCGGATTTGATCCATCGGCCGAGGAAATAGCAGAGGCATGCAATGCCGAGGATAAAAAAATTATCCAAATGAATGTGCAAGATGCCGTCCACTTGAGAGAAATCCATGGGCCCGCCTGTGTTTGAAAATGTCCCGTGCTCGTTACGGAACGAGAAACTATAATCGCCTCTGATCCGAATAGTATATTCTCCACTGAAATCATAAAATCGAACCACGACATGCCGATCGAACTAAAACCCGTCACGCTTAACGAATTACCGCTTCTACAAGAACAACTGCCGAAACTTCAGAACGGAGACTGCAATCTTTCTATCGCATCCGTCATCGGACGCGCTAAGGAATACAACATCAAATGGGGAATTTCTCAGGGCGAATTAGTATTGAACTGGGCCCCTTATCCGGATATTCCGCCGGCTTATGTCATTCCGCTTCGCAGCGAAAACGCTTTAGCTATCATCGAAGACATTGCTTCTGAATGTCAGTGCTGCAAAGAGCCGGTGATTTTATTCGGGCGCTTTACGTATATGACGGAAAGAATTTCCGAACTGATGCGATATCGCAACTTCATTACCGTGTCTTCAAATTCCTGGTGGGATTATGTCTATGAACGTGACAAGATCGAAAACCTGGAAGGCAGAGAACTTCACGGGAAACGCAATTTCAATAAGAGATTTTATAAGGCCTACCCGAACGCTCAATTTGTATCTTTCACGCCTGAGCTGATTGAAAAAGCAACGGTTTTTCTGAAGAACTGGTATGCCAACTACGGCGAAATGACGAAGAGTCTTGAAGCTGAAAGAGACGCAATCGAGCTTGCCTTTGATCATTTTGAAGAGTTCCGCTTGATTGGCGGCGCTTTAATGGACGGAGACAATATGTACGGCTTCACCTATGGCTCCGACGTCGGTGAAAACATTTTCTCCGTTCATATTGAAAAGGCTGATCGCACTGTTACCGGTGCCTACCCTGCTTTAGCCAGCGCTTTGTGCAAGACTTTGCCTGAACGCTTTACACAGATTAATCGCGAAGAAGACCTCGGTATTCCGGGTCTAAGAAAAGCAAAAGAAGACTGGGCCCCGTCTACGATGATCAGAAAGACACTGCTGAAGCTGCAGCGCGCCATTCCTGAGCCTATCTAATCGTCTCTAACAACGCTGTCGGTTAGGAATAGTTTTCCAATAGCGCGCCGACAGCGTTCCAATCTTTATTAAAAATCAAACTTAAAGGGACCGGAACGGTGGCTTCAGGGTCGTTGGGTTGGTATGACTTTGCGCCGATGGAAGAAAGTGCCTCATGAAGGAGGCCGACCTTCGTCTCAAGCTCCTTACCTCCCAAGGTTTCTCTTTCTTTCTCCAATTCATTGAAAATCAACTGATTGATTTCTGGTGTTTTTGCATCCTTCCTCAAAATGAATGCGGGAATGAGATTGTCGGTCCTCAGAAGATTTTCAAATCCGAAATGCTGAATAGATGAATGGAATCCTTCCATATCTCCGTTCCATTCAGAAAGAGAATCGAAGCCGCCTTTCAGATAACTCATTAAATGCTCGACGGGCTTAGAAATGTCACTTCGATCAGATAAAGAGAAATCGCGAGCCCAGACGACCTCCTCTTCAAAGTCAACTTTGTTGATGATACGAAGAAGAAGATAGTCATCGCCCTTCTTATCAAGAGAAAAATAATCCTGAATCATTTGAGCTCGCCTTTTTTCAATAGAACAGCAAGCCTAAATGTTAGTCGAAGATGGAAGGCAACGGTTCAGCCCATCTGTTTTCTATGTCTAGATCACGAAGAATCCATTCCTCGGCACTGTCTTCGAGCTGAAAGCTACGACTACGACAACCTTTGAACAAAAAGTCGAGGTAGTACTCCATAAACATGAATGCTGCCGTGAAGGTTTCCTCATCGTTTGAGCCTTTGTAAACAGCGGCGATTTCTTCGTGCATTGAGTCGCCAAGGTTTCCGCCGCGTTCGTTTATTATCCTTTTCATTGCCACCAATATGGACCATATTCCAAATAAAACCATCAGAGATGACAGATTCTCCGAACGCCTTTTCGAACTTTTTATCTCCGTAGATAAAAATATTTTTTTGCTGAAGTTGAAATTATTTGTAATTTAGTGCATCATTCTGCCTGTGAGTTTTCACGCCGGTGGGGATATAGCTCAGCTGGGAGAGCGCTGCGTTCGCAATGCAGAGGTCGTGGGTTCGATCCCCATTATCTCCACCATCAACTTCCATTTCAGAATTTCCTAAGAGCATCGCTTATTTAAGCTTGCTTACTTGTTTTTCTTCTGTATCTCCAAAAGCTTTTCTGGCTTTTTTGTCTACTCGAGCCATTAAAAGCCTAATGGCGAGCATGAAAAAAAAACGATCGTCGCAATTCGCGAAGATCGGCCGAAAATTATCGTAAAAGAAGTTACTTGCTTGTTAAATAGACTCGACGAATTTTGATGGCCTCAATAGCGTCCTCACCATTTAAATTCTGGGCCTTTCTGAGGTCTTCAGCGCTCATTCTCTTTTCCAAAGCTTCAAAGGCTTTGACCTCTTCTTCCGAGGCACCTTTTTGAAGTACGCAATCGTTCAAAATTGCATAAGCGATGACAGGATCGCCTCCGAACCAATTCGGAGTGGCTAACTTCATGGCATAGCTGCAGACATTCGCTTTATTGCCTTTCTGCACGGCTGCTAGAGCCAAGGCCCCGCCGATATCGAAGTTTTTGCGTACGCCGACACCGTTCCAGTATTTCTCAGCGTTTTCTTCCAGCTCTTCCGGCTTAGCCCGAGCGATGTACATATCAAGATACTTTTGGGCGTCTTCATGGTTTTTAACCGCACGAGGTCCGGATAACTCTAATCCGACTAAAGTCAGTAAATCTTCATTAGAAGCGATGGGAGCGGCCTTTTTCATCCAGTAAACGGCTTTTGCAGGATTCTTGGCAACACCCTCAGCGCCGTAAAGATAAATTCTTCCTGTTTGGAGTTCAGCAGCCGTCAAGCCCATCTCGGCTGCTTTTTCAAAACATTTAAGCGCTTCCGGCACTTCTTTGGCATTCCAATACAGTTCGCCTAGATAGTATGTACCGTTAACACTTCCCTTGTCCGCGGCGGCTTTTGCCCAATATCTGGCCTTTTCAGGATTCTTTGTCAGCCGTAAGCCGTGTCCGAAGGAATAACTAATCGTATAAAGTTCTTGAGGAGAAGCGTTTTGAAGGATGGAATCAATATATTCCTGCCCTGTTTGCTTGGACTGCTCGTTATCTGCTTGAGAAAGCAGACGTTCACCGGTCATCACTCTGGAGAGCGCATGGCCGTTTTCAGCGGCTTTGCGAATCCAGTCATAGCCCAAGTTCTCGTCTTTTTCGACGCCTCTGCCCTCAAGATAGGAAATACCTAGAGCGGCTTGTGCTGGAGCATAGTCAAGTGAAGCGGCTTTTTGAATGAGCTCAAAAGCTTTTTCCTGAGATAGTTCGACACCGGTACCTTTTCTATAAAGAGCCGACAATCGCATCATGGCTTTCGGACTTCCGAGATCGGCTGCCTGCCCATAAAGAACGGCGGCTTTGGAGAGATCAACAGGAACGCCTTCCCCGTACAGCTGCACTTCAGCTTGTTCGATTAACTCTTTGATCTTCTTTTGTCGAGCAAGAAGTTGTTCCTCTGACTCTCTTGGTTCTAAAACTGTTTCAGCAGGTTTAACTTCTTTTTCGGCGCTTGCTTTTTGGGTTGGCGCCGGATTTGCTGCCTCTGTTTTTTCCTCTGTCTGGACAGCCGGTTCCTCTTTTACGATTTCGGAGGATTGCGCAGCTGCATAGCCGCTTGAAGCGATGCATATTCCATAGACTAAAGAACACACAAGTCGGTAAACCATTATCGTTGTCTCCTATTTGTGCCGTCATTTTTGCAGAATTTCTCGAGGAGTAACAAAATTATTCCTTCAATCGCAGACACTGAGGTGAAATTTCTTCTAAATACCGCGATTCATCCCAAGGGGCCCAGGATTTTCCGAGATTTCGTCTGCCTATTGATTACTACTTGAGTTTTTGGTGTTTTGTCAGAGTCGAAAAAATTGTCATTTTTGCTTACTAAAATAACCCCTCTCGATAAAATAGCCACATCGAATTAATAAAACGAAAACCGCCCTGTTTGGCAAGAGGTTTTTAGTGGAGATTCCTCATATAAACTCTTTTTTTACATAGAAAAACTACTGTGTTATTACAGGGGTAAATATAAAAACTTATAGACTGAAATGAGATTCTCTTCCTCCTTCCCCAGAATAGGGATTTTTCAACCTAATTCTCTAAGTGGTATGCCTATCATTTGTCAGATTTCCCATTTTGGTAAATTTTTAAAATTACTAAGTAGATGCACGGGCATACGTGATTCTTTTTACTCGATTTTCCTAACTATTATCCCTATTGTGTTATAGGGGTAAAAAGGGGTAACATTAATGTCATAAAAAGATAATTTATTTGAGAAGGCCTTATATGAAAAACGCACGCTGGGTAAGGCTCGCAGATGATCTGACTCGTGGTATCACCAACGGTGATTATCCCCTCGATTCGTATTTGCCAACCGAGATGGAGCTCTGTGAGAAATATAACGTTAGTAGGTATACCGTCCGACTCGCACTTGCAGACCTCACACGCCTGGGCCTGATTAAACGGTGGCCAAGACTAGGCTCTAAAGTCGTATCCGTAGGATTTGACGAAACCTATGCCCATACCTACACCTCATTTGCGGATATCGACGGTTTGTCCTCTACACACAAAAGAGTTGTCCAGGGAACTCAGGAATGTGTTGTTGACCACGCACTGGCAAAGAGACTGGAATGCGAGAGGTATCTGCGCTTCCTGCGTTTTTCTAATGTCCGAACCAATCCGACAGACAACGGAAAGCCTGTTGTTTGGACGGCGGTTTATGTGAACGCCGCTTACTCCCGTCTGCCGGATTTGGCTCGGTTAAATCCGTTGGTTCTTCTTTCCACACTGATCGAGAAAGAATACGGAGAAAAGTGTCTTGAAGTCGTCCAGAAGATTTCCGCCGTTCCCCTTCCTGCAGAAGCCGCAATGTATCTGGATGCTCAGGTCGGCTCACCTTGCCTCCGTATTCTCCGCCACTACATGGGTATTAAGCGGAACATCCTCGAAATTTCAGAGTCTTATCATCCCGGCGACCGTTACGCACTGACAATGAATATGCGTGCTAACCGTTGATTACTTAATTGATAGAATGCTTGTGTAAAGCATTCGACTCACGAAAAAAGAGGATTCGAGCTGCCTTACAGGCAGCTCTTCTTCTATATAGATATAGGCTGTTAGGAAAGTGGCAGAAATTTCTTGGAAACGAAAACCCGGACAAAAATTGGCGCCTCTGGCCGAACGCCTTAAGAAATTGGGTTTGGTCAGCGATTGGGATTTTGTCCTTCATTTGCCTCTTCGTTACGAAGATGAGACCTCCATTACGCCGATCGAAGAACTTGAAGTCGGCGTCGACGCCCAGGTTGAAGGTGTTGTCACCAATAACAGCGACAATCGGTTCGGAAATTTTGAAGCTTGGGTCGATGACGAAACCGACATGCTCAAGGTTCGGTTTATTCACTACTACCCTTCTATTCGTGATTTACTGAAAGTCGGGAAACGTGTCCGACTCTACGGAAACCCGCGTGCCGCTTTCGGCGGCGGTCTTGAAATGATTCATCCCAAGGTTCGCGCTCCGAAATCCGAAAGCGACCTTCCTAAAACGCTTTCACCTGTTTATCCCGCCGGCGAAGGTGTGACTCAGCTGTGGCTGAGAAAACGCATTGACCGCGCCTTAATGGACGTGGATATTTCTGACCTCTTGACCGAAGAAGAGCGTAATGAATTGCACCTTCCGGGACTTTCTGAAGCGATTAATTCTCTGCATCATCCTAAGGCCGGCGCTCCGATTGGTCCTTTGCAGAATCGAACGGATCCGGCTTGGCAGCGGTTGAAATTCGATGAGCTTCTGGCTCAGCAGATTTCGCTGAAGAAATCTCGTGAAATGCGGGATATGAACAAAGGACCGTTGATGCCGCTGCGCAAAGGCGACAACAACTCTTTGACAGCAAAATTTTTCCATTCCCTGCCCTTTAAGCTGACAAAGGCCCAGATTCGAGTCTGGAAAGATATTTACGAATCTCTCGGCAGCGAACGCCCCATGAACCGATTGGTCCAGGGAGATGTCGGAAGCGGTAAAACCGTCGTTGCGGCGCTTGCCGCCTGCCAGGCGATTGATGCAGGCTACCAGGCGGCGCTTATGGCGCCGACGGAAATTTTGGCTGAACAGCACTTTAAAAAGATTATTTCCTGGCTGGAACCTTTCGGCGTCCGTGTCGTTTGGCTCTCCGGAAAACAGAAGGCCAAAGAAAAGCGTGAAGCCTTGGCGGCAATCGAAGACGGTGCCGAACTGGTGGTCGGAACTCATGCAATCATTCAGCCGGACGTTAAATTCAAGGCTTTGGGGCTCGCCATCGTCGATGAGCAGCACCGTTTCGGCGTGGATCAGAGATTAGCCATTCGTGCACAGCAAAACGGTATGATGCCGCATCTTCTCATGCTGTCGGCCACGCCTATTCCCCGAACCTTGGCCATGAGTTATCTAGCCGATATCGACGTCTCCGTCATCGATGAACTGCCTCCGGGAAGACAAGAGATCTCAACAAAATTAGTTTCCATGAGCCGCAAAGGCGATTTGGTCGAATGGATCGGCAAGTCTTTAGCCGCCGGCCTGCAGGCCTATTGGGTCTGCCCTCTGATCGAAGAAAGCGAAAAAGTAGACCTTACCGCTGCCACTGAAACATGTGAAGAGATTAAACAAATCCTCCCTCAGTTCAAGATTGAGCTTCTGCACGGCAAGATGACGCCGGAAGATAAAAACGCTGTCATGGATCGGTTTGTTAAGGGAGAAACAAAGCTTTTAGTTTCTACAACAGTGATTGAAGTGGGCGTAGACGTTCCGAACGCATCCATTATGGTTATTGAACACGCAGAACGCTTCGGGCTTGCCCAGCTCCATCAGCTCAGAGGACGCGTCGGCCGAGGATCGATCAAGAGTTATTGCTTTGCGATTTTCGGAGACCAGCTTTCAAAGATCGGCAAGGAACGTCTCCAGGTATTCAACGACACGACAGACGGCTTTGAAATTTCCAGAAGAGACTTGGAGTTGAGAGGGCCTGGTGAGTTTTTAGGCGCTCGTCAGAGCGGAGCTGCCCTGCTTCGTTTTGCTGATTTTGAAACCGACGGCTTCCTCGTTGAGAAAGCCATGGCGATGGCGGATAAGTGGATCCGAGAAAAAGATCCGCGGGCAGAAAAGCATGCTGCCCGCTGGTATCAGTCTAAAGAAAAGTATTTGGAAGCTTAGAAAGTGAGGCCTTCTTTGAAGGCCTCAGCATCAATTATTTCTCCGCTGCTTCTACGCTTTCGTGGAAAGCGTCGCCGAGTTCAACGGCACGTTTCTTGCAGGCGTCCATCGCATCCTGCATCATTTCCATAAAGTGACGGTCATTCATGACCTTGAGCGCTTCATAAGTTGTGCCGCCTTTGCTCGTTACCTTTTCACGAAGGACAGACGGCGACTCGCCGCTGCGTTTGGCGAGTTCGGCTGACCCGAGAACGGTTGCAATGGCCATTCTCTTTGCTTGGACGTCATTGAATCCGTAACGAAGTCCGGCTTCTGTCAGCGCTTCAATAAATCTGAATACATAAGCAGGGCCGGAACCGCTGATGGCTGTTACTCCGTCCAGTTCTTCTTCTTTCGTACACCAAATCAAATCGCCGCAGGCCGCAAAAACTTTGACAATAAAGCGATGGTCGGGTTCTGCTTCGGGTGTGGAATAAAGTCCGCAGACGCCGAGACCGATTTTCATCGGAGTATTCGGCATGGTGCGGCAAATGCAGTTGTGACCGATCATTGCCTCAAGGTCTTTGACTCGAACGCCGGCCGCAATAGAAATTACGAGTGCGTCTTCGATCCATTCTTTGCTGGCTTTGATGGCTTCAGCAAGCTGCCGCGGCTTGACTGCAAGAACAACGGCATCGATCTCAGAAAGCCACGAACCGGGTTCCTTATGAGCATGGACACCGTATTCGGAAGAAAGACGCTCCAATTTCTCTTCATTGTGATCAATGACGTGAATATCATCGCCCTTCCAGTCACTTGAGACCATCTTAGAAATGATGGCTTCTCCCATGTTTCCGCCGCCGATGAAAGCGATTGTTTTTCTATTCATTTTTACTCCTTTTTGGTGTAGTCACGAGGTCCGAAAATTGCCGAGCCGACTCTTACCATGGTACTCCCGCATTCCACAGCTTCTGCCATATCCGAGCTCATGCCCATCGAGAGCGTGTCGATATCAAAATTCAGCTCATCTCTTAAATGCAGGAAGATGGCATACATTTCTTTTAGAGGAGCCTTTTTGCCCTCTTCAGTATCCGAGGGCGCCGGAATTGCCATGATGCCTCGAAGCTTTAAGTTCGGAAGCAATGTGATAGCTTGAGCCAGGGCCGGGACGTCGGCTGGCTGGCAGCCGCTTTTGCTCTCTTCGTCAGAGATGTGAACTTCGATTAACACATTTAAGGGAGGCATATCTGCGGGTCTTTGCTCAGAAAGCCGCTGTGCGATTTTTAAGCGGTCTACCGTCTGAACCCAATCGAAATGTTCAGCTACAGGGCGGGTTTTGTTGGACTGAAGATGCCCGATAAAGTGCCAGGTAATCTCCAAGTCAGGATGCTGCTTTTTAAAGTATTCGATTTTTTCGCACCCTTCCTGAACATAGTTTTCCCCGAAGGCCCTCATGCCGCACTTCACTGCTTCCTCCAAAGCATTAATTCCGAAGGTTTTTGAAACCGGAAGTAAAAAGACGCTTCCCGGCTCTCTGCCGAAGCGCATTTCGTCGTCTGCAAGTGATTGTTTTACCCTTTTGTACCGTTCTTCCAAACCGGGCTTGAGTATCGACATTGAGCTCCTCCTATATTGAATCGTCAGTGAATAGTAGAACGATTTATAGGAAAAAAACTAAGGTCAGGCACGGAATGGTAACGTGTCAGGGTGATTATCTTGAAAAAAATATTATTTAATTAGTTATTAACAACAATAATCTTTTTTTACCCTAAATGGTATCATTACTCATAGCTCAGAGAACATGGATAATAAAATAGTTATTCAAGTTTGATGAGCACTACAAACCACCACATTGATAATCAGCATACCGGAGCATTTAGTTATGCCAAAGACAATCAAGACAGCAAGAGGCCTGGCTCGTTTTGCGAAGGCCCCGTACGCATCCCGCCGCAAATCTCTTCCCAGACACTCCTTCGAAACTCGTCAGAAAGCATTGGCGATTTTCCAGGCCGGCGGAAGCTACAAAAATTGTGCAAAAACTCTCAATATTCCCGTATACACAGCTCGTGACTGGCATCGCAGCTTCCTGATCGGGACCTTCCGTGCAGAACATGGCGCTCGCCAGCAGTCCTACACACCTGAACAGAAAGCCGAAGTGCTTCGTCTGCGTAAGGAAGAAGGCAAGTCCTACAACGTTATTTCTCAGTTAACGAAAGTTAACCGCGCAACAGTTCTGCAGTGGATTCATAAGGATATCGCTCAGCAGCAGGCAGCAGAAGCTGCTGCACAGCAGGCTCCCGCAAACGACTCTGAAATGACTGAAACCGGTCCGGTCGGCGCAGTTGCCGAAATGACCACATCCGGTCCCACAGCCTAATTGATTATCTAAGAATATTCGCGGATAAATAAGCGAAAAGCAGCGCCGACAGCGGCACCGAAAAGTCTCTCCTTTCCGGTTTCCACTTCGGCGCTAGTCTTGTTTCTAGTCTTTCCTTTTGATAAGCATGAGTTCTCTGGTTTTGGGACCGCTCCCCAAAGAAGTTCTATTGCATTCCTGTTGCGCACCCTGCTCTGCCGCCATCTTAGAGTGGCTCCAGCAGAATGGCGTGCGTCCGACGATCTTTTTCTATAACCCGAATATTTATCCGGTGAAAGAATATTTGATTCGTAAAAACGAACTGGATCGATTCGCTCAATCATTAGGAATTCGGGTTATTGACGGCGACTACCGACACGACCTTTGGAGACTTGCCGTCATCGGATTGGAAAAAGAACCGGAAAGAGGACGCCGCTGCCTCGCTTGCTTCAAGCACCGCCTTCTCGTGACGGCTGAATGCGCGAAGCGCGAAGGGATTGAACTCTACACAACTACCTTGGCCGGATCACGCTGGAAGAGCGCCGAACAAATTCGAGAAGCGGCAGCTCACGCTAAATCTTTAATTCCTGAAAGCACCTATTGGGACGTGAACTGGAAAAAAGGCGGTCTGCAGGAACGACGCGGTATTTTGCTCAAAGAAAACGGCTTCTACAATCAGCGGTACTGCGGCTGCGAGTTTTCAATGGGGCATTTGACAGAAGAGCAAAGAATAGAAATTTTGAAGCGATAGTAAAAATCAGATTTTTCTCTTGCAAAACATGGAACTTTTGTCGATGACTCAATGATTTTTCATCTCCGGGAAATATTCTCTGCATCCTATTTTTCAAGTATTTTCTTCAGGATATGCTTAAAAAGCATAAAAGACCGAACGTAAAGTATTTGATTTTTTGTCGACACGGTTTGGATAATCTCGAAAGGTTATCTTTAGCGGGAGAGTAATCTATGAGAGTTTTTGTTATTAATGCTGGAGTAAAGCGGCCGGACGGCTCGGGCGGATGGCTTAATGCCGAAATGACTCGCATGGCAAAAGAGGCATTCGAGCGCAGAAAGATAGAAAGCATCATTACGGATCTCAATGAGAAATGGGACCTGGAAAAAGAAGTCGAAAAAGTTCTCGGTTCCGATTTGCTGCTGGTTCAGACACCTATATGGGCCATGTCCACGCCTTGGCAGTATACGAAATGGCAAGACATTGTCCTTACCGATCCGCGTGTCTGCGGTACAGATGGGCGGACACGAAAGGATCCAAACAAGCTTTACGGTACGGGCGGTTTTCTTACGAAAAAGCGTTATTGGATAAGTACAACATGGAACGCTCCCGAGGACGCCGTGTGCGAACCAGGACAATTCTTTGATGCTCGTGGACTTGAAGGTGTATTAATGCCTTTGCACAAACAGTTTCAGTATATGGGTATCAAACCTTTGGCACCGAGTTTTGCTATTTTTGACGTTTACAAAAATCCCACAGTTGAGTCTGATTTGCTCCGGTGGAAATCAACTCTTGAGGTGGTGACAGGCAAGCTGTTGATAGGTCAAACTCAATGAGAAGACCAATAAATTCGTAACTATCCGTCTCTGTAAACCTAGATCTTTAGATTGAGGGCCTTAGGTTGAATGGCGTCTCTAATTGAATGTTTTTTGAAAAGTTCTTCCACAATTCTGCAAGAAACAGCAGAGATACAAAAAGCGCAGCAGCTCAATTCAAGTGCCCTGCGCTTTTCAACTCTCTAGGAAGATGCTTTCAGATTACGTCTTCAGATATTTGCCGAAGAATTCCTGAAGTTTGGCAGCTTCTTCATTGACGTACTTAGGAACCCAGTATGTTTCAATGTGCTGAGCGCCTTTAACCAGATAAATTTCTTTATCTTTTGTACCGGTTGCCTTCTTGATGGCGTCATCAGTCATGTAGCGGGTGTCAGAAACATCGCCGGCAATCATGAGAAGCGGCTGGTGGATCATGGCCATATGGTCATCGACGTCCCAGTTCATCAGATCCATCAGGCTGCTCTGCGTGTAGAGGAAGGTGGAATTGGGATGAGCATGAGTACGGAAATAATAGAAGAAGCCGTCTCTGTAAAGTGCGAACGGGAGCTTCTTGGCCTGTTCATCTGTCAGATTCATAGCGCCGACTAAGCGAACATCGCCTTCTTTTTCAAAGGTTCTTGCTTCGGCAGCCTGAGCAAGTCTCTGCTGGATCGTGTCCATCTGGGAGTCTTGGAAGCCGTTTCTACGAACGCGGCCGCTGTTGAACATAGAGATGGTGGCAACAGCCTTGATGCGAGGATCCTTCTGAGCGGCGCCGAGGGTGTATCCGCCACCGCCGCAAATGCCTAAGGCACCGATTTCATTTGCGTTCACACCAGGATAAGTTCTGATGTAGTCAACCATGCCGTTGATGTCTTCGATACGGTTAGCAGGTTTGTCGGTGTGTCTCGGTTCACCGCCGCTAGCACCCTGATAACGAGCATCAGCAGCAACGGTGATGTAACCCATTCCGGCGAGTTTTTCTGCAAAGAGACCGGCAACCTGTTCTTTAACGCCGCCGTTCGGGTGAGCAACGACGATGGCGGGATAGGATTTCTTCGGATCGTAGCCGGCAGGAGTGTAGACGTTGGCAGCAACGCGGATGCCGTCAACTGTATAGGAAACAGGATGAATATTTACTTTACCAGCAACATTTTCTGTAATTGCATTGTCGTATACCAGGCCGTAAGGATTCTTAGAGAAATCCGCGGCGACAGCTGAATAAGTAGTCATAAGAGCTCCCACTAAAGCAGCACAAAGTAGTTTTTTCATGCTTCGCACCTATCAATAAAAAAATCAATAAATGATCGATGTGTACATATTAGGGATATGTCTAAGGCCGCTATGTCTCGTATTTCTGGAAATTTTGCCTATTTTTGCGGTAAAGGCAGAAAACAGGATTTTTTGCTGGCCTGACGGAGCAGCGTCTACCCACTCTTAAGCTCTTCATTCCGGCTGCTGCCTGTAGGTTTTCGAAAAACGTTCGTTCTCCTCTCTTGGGTAAGAATAATTAGAAAGTCAGAAAAACTACAAGAAATTACACAATGAGGTGATCGATTAACGTTTTGAATTATTGTTTCTTTTCGAACTTTTCACAGGTAAGCGTTCTGAAATTCGTTGGTCAGCCGAAGGCGCTGATGTAAAATCAGGCAGAATGGGCCTTGTAAGTAATTATTTCAGAGAAATAAAAACCTCATCTCTTCTAATCACGACAAGTCCATAGAACAACCTCATTAACAAGAGTCACAATTATGAAAGAGTCCGACTTATGCGTCATTGCGGTAGTCTATGGCGTTGCGACCTGGTTTTTGGTCATGACGCTGCAGCTGCCGCCGGCTGCTCAATCCTACCCTCTAATTCTTTTAACTGCCCTTTACTGCTGCAATACGCTTTTCTTAGGTAAACAGTTATATTCCTTCTACCGCCATCGAGTTGTCCTGAATGACTTCAGAAAATTGTTCGCAGGATTCCTTCCCGGACAATTTTTCGGTGTCTTGGCAGGCTGCATTATTTATATGGCCTTAGTGAACTATTTGGGCTATTACATCTCCAGCGTTCTTTATCTGCTGCTGGCCCAGTTCTTTCTGAAAGTAAAACCGATACCCGCAATTATCAGCTGCGCCTGCATCATGATTGTGACTTATCTGGTTTTCTCGATGTTCCTGCATGTTCCTCTTCCCCTCGGGATTTGGTTTGAATAAGGAGAAGAAACCATGTTAGAAACACTCTCCTTAATGGGCATGGGTTTCATCCATGCAATGAATCCTCTTACATTGATCCTTATGATCGGCGCAACCGCGCTGGGTATCACGATCGGCTGTCTCCCAGGTTTGTCTGCCGCAATGGGCGTTGCCCTTCTGCTCCCGGTGACCTTCGGTATGGATCAAGCTACGGGTTTGATCGTCTTAGGCGGTATCTACTGCGGCGCCATCTTCGGCGGTTCTATTTCCGCCATTTTGATTCATACGCCAGGCACCCCTGCTTCTGCGGCAACGGCCATTGAAGGCTATGAACTGACAAAGAAAGGCATGGCCGCTAAGGCGCTCGCTGTTGCCTGCTTTGCCTCTTTCTGCGGCGGCTTATTAAGCTGTATTTCTCTTTACTTCTTCTCCCCGTTCCTTGCCGAACTGGCGATGAAGTTCAAGAGCCCTGAATACTTCTGGCTTTCGATTTTCGGTTTAACCGTGATCGCCGGTGTTTCCTCTAAATCGCTTCTAAAAGGTTTCATCTCCGGCATCTTGGGTCTCCTGATTTCGACCATCGGTATGGACCCGATGGAAGGCGTTGAACGCTTCATGATGGGCAGCGCTACGCTGTACAACGGTGTCAACGTTACCTGCGCGCTGATCGGATTGTTCTCGATGTCTCAGGTTTTGATCCTGGCTGAAAAAGCGATTAAGAAACGCGCGAAAGCAGCCAAATTCACGGGCAGCCTTCTTCTGAGCCGCGCCGATATCAAGAGACTGGCTCCGACCATCACGCGTTCTTGGATCATCGGCAACATCTTGGGTATTCTGCCTGGCGCCGGTGCAACGATCGCCTGCTTCATGGGTTACAACGAAGCACGCCGGTTCTCCAAACATAAAGAAGAATTCGGCAAAGGTTCTATTGACGGTGTGGCCGGTTCCGAAGCTGCGAACAACGCTGTGACCGGTGGTTCTCTCATTCCGACATTAACGCTCGGTATTCCGGGTGAATCCGTGACCGCTGTGTTGATGGGCGGTTTGATCATTCACGGTCTGCAGCCGGGACCGGAGCTCTTCTCCACTTACGCTTCGATGACCTACACATTCTTTGCCGGTTTCGTGCTGGTTCAGTTTGCGATGCTGGGTGTCGGTCTCATCGGCTGCCGTATGTTTGCTCAGGTCTCCCGTCTTTCCGACTCTATCCTGATTCCTTCCATCTTCCTGCTTTGCGTTGTAGGTTCTTTTGCTATCCACAACAACTTTGTGGAAGTGATCATCATGTTCATTTTCGGCATCATCGGCTACTTCGTTCGCAAGTTTGATTTGAACGCAGCCGCCATCGTGCTGGGTCTGATCCTGGGTCCGATCGGTGAAAACGGCCTGCGCCGTTCTCTGTATCTCTCCGACGGCGATCCTACGATCCTTTTCAGCACCCCGCTCTGCTGGATGCTCATCCTCTTGTGCGTCCTCGGCACTTGCTCTCCGTGGCTGATGGCTCGCTGGGAAAAACATGTTGAAGCCAGATCCCACCATTAATCTGTTGCTTTGACCACTCGCCTCCGCCTCGCCGGAGGCTTTTTTATGGGCGATTCACTAATTTGTATTCCAAATTTTGTAAGCGTGCGTTAATATCCACATTACTGATTCGGAGTCACCATTTGTCGAATTAATGATTCTGCAAAAGCGACCTGGGTTCAGAAGTAAAAAAATCACCATCCTTAGGAGGATATTCGAAATGAAAAAAGTTCTTGCAGCTGTTGCTGTTGCTATGACCCTGCCGATGACAGTTATGGCATGGGAACCGACCGGTGACGTCAACGTTATCGTTGCTTACAAAGCCGGTTCCGGCACAGACACAGGTGCTCGTCTTCTTGCTACCGAAGCCCAGAAGTACATTCCGAAAACCATCATCATTCAGAACCTTCCCGGTGCTGACGGCAAGATCGGCTGGACAAAATTAGTTCAGTCCAAACCCGACGGCCAGACTATCGGCTTCATCAACCTGCCGACATTCACAACTTTGGCTGCACAGTCGGGGGCACCCTTCTCCATCAATGACATCGTTCCTATCGCCAACCATCTGACTGAAGCCGGTGTTGTTGCTGTTAAGGCCGATTCTCCCTACAAGACCATCGAAGAACTCGTTGCCGCCGCTAAAGAGAAAGGAAACCTGAAAGCCTCCACAAACGGCAACAAGGCTTCCAACCACACAGCTGCTCAGCTGCTTGCCAAGAGCGCCGGCTTCAAGTACAAAGCCATTCCTTACGGCGGTACAGCCGACCAGCTGCTGGCTCTTCGTCAGGGCGAAGTTGACTTCACCTGCGCCAAGGTTGCTGACGTTGCCAAGCTCGTTAAGGGCGACAAACCAGAACTCCGTGTTCTGGCTGTTTTCAACACCAAACGTGATCCTGAACTCCCGAATGTTCCGACACTCGGCGAAAAAGGCCTCTACCCCGAATGGTACGGCTCTGCTCGTGCTTTAGTTGCTCCGAAGGGAACCAAGCCTGAAGTTATCCAGTACTACGTTGAAGCCTTCAAGAAGACAATGCAGGATCCTGCTGTCATCGAAGCTCATAAGAAAGCCGGTATGGCTCTTGACTTCAAAGACAACAAGGAACTCGGTGACCTGATCAAAGCTCAGGACAAGTTTGCTCGTGACGTTGTCAACGACCTCTACAAATAATTTTTGATTATTTGCCCCGGGTACTTCGGTGCCCGGGATTAAAAATGCCTTTTTAGGTGGGTAATTCCTCAATTTAGCGATTGAGGCTAACTTTTTGTACGCATAAATAAAATGTTCAAGAAAATCCTTCTTTCCGCAACTCTGATGGCTACCGCCACAGCTTTTGCCGCTGACCTTCCTTCCGTTAAGATTTTGGCTACAGGCGGAACGATCGCCGGAACTGCTGCTTCCAGCACTCAGACAACCGGATACAAAGCCGGTGATTTAGGCATTCAGACTTTGATCGAAGCGGTTCCCGCAATGAAAGACTATGCCAATGTTTCCGGTGAACAGGTCGTCAAGATCTCTTCCAACAATATGGATACCAAGACCTTGCTGAAACTTGCCAAGCGCGTTAACGAACTGCTGGCTGATCCGAAGGTTGACGCTGTGGTGATTACCCACGGTACCGATACATTGGAAGAAACCGCTTACTTCCTGAACCTTGTTACTAAGAGCGACAAGCCTGTGATTTTGGTCGGCGCTATGCGCCCTGCCACAGCCATTTCTGCCGACGGTCCTATGAACCTTCTTGAAGCTGTTCGCGTTGCTTCTACGCCTGAAGCAAAAGGTAAAGGCGTCATGATCGTCATGAATGATGAAATCAACGGTGCCCGCGATGTCACCAAGACAAATACGACCAATCCGGCTACCTTCAAGTCTCCGGAACTCGGCGCCATGGGTTATGTGAGCGGAAACAAAGTTCGTTTCTACAAGCAGTCTACAAAGCGTCACACAACCAACAGCGAATTTGACGTCAGCAAGCTCGAGACTCTGCCTCGCGTTGACATCATCTACTCTCATGTTGACGACGACCGTATTATGGCCGACGCTGCTGTTGCAGCCGGTGCTAAAGGCATCATTCACGCTGGTACAGGCAACGGCTCCATCGCCAACCCGACAATGGAAGGTCTGAAAGACGCTGTGGCTAAAGGTGTTGTGGTTGTAAGAAGTGCCCGCGTACCGAACGGTGCAACGACGGTTTCTCTGCCGATGTGGACGAAGGCCGGTTTCTTAGAATCCGACACACTCAATCCTCAGAAAGCTCGCCTGCTTCTGCAGCTTGCTTTGACGAAGACTCAGGATCCGAAAGAAATCCAGAGAATGTTTGACCAATATTAATTGGCCGATTAGATCTTCTTGATATTTAGTAAGAAAGGCACCTCGGCGCCTTTCTTATTGAAAAAATTACTTAGAGGCCAGACCGTTGGCTTTCAGCCATTCCGCGACCACTTTCGGAGCGGATGAAAACTGAGAGGAACGAATCCAAAGGCTCTTTGTGAAATTACCTTCAGGGATAAGGCGTCTGGCGTCTCTTTCAACACCGGAAATTCCGCTGCTGGCGCTGGAGACAATCAAACCGATTTTCTTGCCGGCGATTGCCTTTCCGTTATGGAACAAGAATGTCTGCATAGGTGCGGCCATATTGCTCCACCAAAGCGGTGTACCGATGATAACGGTGTCATATTTTGAAAAGTCAACGTCCACCGGATCAATGGCGGGATAAGAAGAAGGATCATTAGGCTTGCTTCGAATTTGGTCCACCAAATCACTTCCGAGAGAATAATTGTTGGCCGCGTAGTTCAAGCCTTTTTGCGCCGGCTGAATCTGAATCACATCCGTCGAGGTTTGGTCTTTAACGGCGACAGCGGCCTTTTCAATATTTCCGGTGAAGCTGTAATAGACAAGAAGTGTTTTGGCCTGAACTTGTGCACTAGCGGCAGTTAAACCAAGAAGTGTGGCAATGAGGAGTTTTTTCATCTTTTTTTCCTATAAAAATTAGAGTGTTATGAGCTTGTAGGTGCGGTTTCCGGCTTTGATTTCGTCCAAGTACTCGAGTTGTAAGAAGCCTCTGTCAATCTTTTCTTGGAGCGAATAAGCGTTGTACTCAGCAGGAGTCAGACCGTAAATTAAGTCTGCCGCGGCTTGGTCGGCAGCGAGCAAATCCAGAGATCCGACGATGCCGAGATTGCCTGTTCGGACTTTAGTACCTTTCAGCGGATCAACGTGAATGTTTGAGACCACGTTAATAAAAAGCAGTCGATTGTCCATTGCATCGTGAATGCCTTTTGAAGCATCGGCGAGTCTTCGGAAGAATCCTGCATCTTTTCTGACTCCCAGACCATGAACTTGAGTCTTGCCCTCTCCGCTGGCTAAACCGATGCCGACGTTTTTACACGCACCCGAAAATCCCGCAAAACTCGGAATTCGGAAATTAGCCGTCACTGCAACGCAGCCATACTCTTTCAATAGAGCCGTCGGCGCAGAGACAGATTTCAGTTCTTTACCGCCTTTGATCGGAACTTCCGTGTATTCGTTGTTGCGATCCAAGATATCGAGGCGATTCTTGTCGACGCCTTGAGCCGTTATCGCTCTAATATTTCCTTGCGTATTGCCTCTTCCGGCCGGATAGATTGAGGCATAGTTGCATTCAACAAACTTGCTGTTCGGAATGTGATTCAGCAATGCTTCCCACATACCTCGATTCGTATCGACATCATCGCCGTGAAGTTTGATGCCGGAGAGTCTTCTGTCTTCCGGAAGGTTGGCGTCTTTTCTAAGCCGGTCATAAATTGCTAAAAAGTTCTCCGCATTGATGTCTTTAGAGAAATAGACCGTGGATGCACCTTGATTCGGAGTTGCTGCAAACACTTTACTGCCTATCATCGGCATTGCTGCCGCTGTTAAAAGAATCGTTCTTCTCAAAAATCCTGTTGTTTCCATATCGTTCACTTAACAAGACTGATTTCAACATCTTTGGAGCCGCTTTCTTGGATGGCTTTAAGCGCTTCCGGAGAAAGTTTTCCGAGCGGGACTAAGTTGTCAGACGGACGAAAGTCTCTGACAAAAACCGCCAGGTTTCCCCATGGGATGTAATAGGTAATATCGCCTTTTTGAGGATCGCAGCTTCTAGGCGCGGATCCTAGGTTCAATGATTTCGGTAAATACGAAATCCGTTCCGTCGATCCGAAATCCTCAAACTTAAGTTTGAGCGGAAGCTTTGCAGCAAAGTCTTTCGCGGCATCGTTACCATTTAATCCCCCGGCGTAAGCTTTGCCATCCACTTTGATCTGAATGTTTTGAGCCATGACATTTCCGGACATAAGTAAACAAGTCGTAATTGCAGCGGCAGCGGTCAGAAGTTTCATTAAGGCCTCCTAGGATCCTTTCAACAATTAATGCGCAAAGATTTCTTTGACCTTTGCAGCTGCCGCCTCGCCTAAAACTTTGTGTTGTTCCGGGGAAAGGTGAACACGGTCAATCTGTCCCGGAATGCCTTTCACGAAGTCTTGAGCGTTTATGTATTCGGCTCCAAGAATTCGGCATTTTTCCTGCAGAAGCGGCGGAAGCTCTTTGGTGATTTTTTCTGCGCCGCTGAAAGCGTCGCCGTAAGCTGTTTCGTTAGGCTGGAGCGGGGGTGCAATGACTAAGACTTTTGGTGTCTTAAATTTAGTGTTGGATTGCCATTCACCTGCTTGAATCATACGAATCATCTCTTCAAGGTCATCGGCGATCGCTTTTGCATTGTTCTTGTATCTTGAATTCGCGTCATTGGTTCCGAGCATGACAATGACTATATCCAGAGGAAGGTTTTCGGAAAGAACCGCAGGAAGTGAAACCATCCCGTTGAACAACTTACCGGAAAGGCTCTTGCCGGTTCCGTTGCCGTCCTTTTGATCTCTTTTTACCGTTCGGCCGCCCAAGGCATTAACTTCGACTTCATAGTTAGGACCAAGTTTTTGAGCCATGACCTGAGGCCAAATTTGATCGATTGGAAGACGATAGATGTCTTTTTCAGGGCTCCAGGCCCATCCGAAAGAATTCGAATCTCCGTATACCAAGATTCTCTTGGCTTGTTTATTTTCCGAAGAAAATACCGGAAGCGGAGAACTCAAAAGAATTGTTGAAAGTCCGAGGAATGAACGGCGGTTAAGAGGCATAGTTTCTCCTTCAATATGCCTCCATCATAAAAATTCTTTTCTTCTCAATCCAATACTATTTATGGATGGTTAGTTATAACTTTTAGTTAGGTTGAGTCCGAAAGCTTCTAAAGAAGCCTTCCTGGAATGTGTTGAAAACCTTCAAAAAAGGAAACTTAATCTTGGTCGAAAAGATCCAAAGTCTCGCCTTTGCGTACTCTTTTCTTCGGAGTCGGTTTTTGTAAGTCTCGATGAATCCACTCCAAGATCACATCGCTCAGGGTATTGAGTTCTTCTTCCGTTAGTTCTCTGCCTTTGTCGATCCCATGCCACTTATAAAGACAGCCGCGGCAGCAGCATCCGGTCGCGTGCTGCGCAGTAAAGATCGGATGTCCCTTGTACGGCGTCTGTTTGCCGTCGTTTTTCGGATTCGCGCTTCCGATTCTGTCGTGAAGAATTTCTTTGGCGTGTTTCTTCAAGAGCTCGTCATTACGAGTCTCGGCATAAGTTCTGTCTGCGTAAGACAAACGAAACTTGCTTCGAAACGCTGAATGGCTCAGCGCTTCGAAAAGCTCGTCCATAGAAGCAAATTTTTGACTCATTAACCGAAGAGACGATTGGTGAGCACCGGATCCAAACATTCCTGTACGTAGGCGAAGAATCTTTCAGGATCTTCTTTCTTTAGTTGGATCGCTTCTTTCTGGGAAAGGACGTACATCAAAAGAAGTCTAGCTTTAGCGGTAGTCGTTTCGCCGGCTAACAAACAGCCGGATTCAAGACATTGCGCGACGCTTCCCGGGAAAACCGTACTGTCTAAGACACGGCCGGAAGAAGCTCTCGTCGAGATCACAACGAAAATGCCCTTCTTTACCGCTTTTTTAATCGCAGGCATCATGCCGGCCGGAAGGTTACCGCGGCCGAAACCTTCAACGATGATGGCGTCCGGTTCTTTTTCAAGAACCATTTCAAGAAGCGCACCGTCGTCTCCGCACATGGCTTTAACAACGGGAACTTTGGCCGTAAGCTTTTTGAGCATCGGGAAGTTCAAACCGGTATCGAGCTCTAATGCACCGCAGCGGAAATAAACATTGTCGCGGTCGACATAACCGACGGGGCCCCAGCCCGGAGAAGCCAAGGCAGAAGCCTTGTTGGTGTGAGTGAGCTGAGCGCGGGACGCCGCATGGATCTCACCGTTCATGCAGACGACAACCGTTGGGATATCACCCTTCACGTCGTGACAGGCAACCCGAATGGAATCTAAAAGATTCTTGGTCCCGTCAAACATCGGATCTTCGGGATTCATGCAGGTCGTAAAGACGATCGGCTTGGAATTCTGATTCTGGAATACATCCGATAAAGAAATGCTGACGAAATAAGCTGTTTCTTCAATATTGTCCGCAGGCTGAGTAACGACAACGCCTGAGACTTCCGGGCGAATCAAAACCCTTTGGACGGCTCGGGAAAGCTCAAGCATCATCGCCGGTGTGATCACACTGCCCTTTAAAGAAAAAAACTTCGGAACTTCTAAGAAGCAAAGATCTTCAATTTCAGGAAGCGCATCGGTTACCGCCAATGCATCTTCTTCAGGATCACCGGGTTTGTAGTCGATGCCTGTGGGAATAATCATGTCGCCCAAAGGGAAAAGAGCAACGGTTTTGTCATCCATGACATCGATGTAACCGTCATCGAGAACTTCGGATGCAATGTCGGAAGGTTCCTCTTTGGCGAGTTTTCGAGTTTCTTTGACTGCCATCTTCTTTTCCTTTTTCTTTGATTTCTTACCCACAGTTTCCTCGTTGGTTATTCCGTTTTCAAGAGCTTCCCGGGATTCATGATGCCCTTCGGATCAAAAGCGTTTTTGATCTTGCGCATCATTTCAATCTCCAAAGGATCCTTGAATTGGTAATTATGGTCAAGTTTCAGCATTCCGATGCCGTGTTCGGCTGAAATCGAGCCCTCGAATTTATTAACCTGACTATAAAGAATTTCTCGAATTCCTTCTTCATTTCGGTAGGTTGCACCCGGGTCTTCGGGACTGACGAAATTGAAATGAAGGTTTCCGTCGCCCAAGTGCCCATAGATAGAAAGCCCGAGCCAGGGATAAGCGGATAAAAGCATTGCGCTTGTTTCTTCGACGAACTCAGGGATTAAAGAAATGGGGAGGCTGACATCGCTATGGATACTGCCGCCGGCCGTTCTGTCGGCCAGAGGGATTGATTCGCGAACATGCCAGAAGGTATGGGAATCCTGCAGAGAGCTGGCAATGGCGGCATCGGTGATTTCTCCGTCTTCAAACGCACCTTCCAAGATGTGTTCCATCATGCTTTCCTGAGGCTTCTTTTCCAGAGAAAGTTCAACCAATACTTTCCAGGGAGAGTCGCTGAGCGGAGGCACTTCGATATCAGACAGGTACTTTTTAACTCGCTCGATCGGCAAATCGCTGATCAACTCGAAAGCTGTCAGAGAAGAGCCGGCTTTCATCTTGAATCGGTTCAGAAGCTTTCCGGCGTCCTGAATACTGTTCAGACAGCAAAAAGCAGTTTCCTTTTCTTTCGCCGCCGGGAAGAGTTTCAGAACGACGGCAGTAATAATGCCGATGGTTCCTTCGCTGCCCAAGAATAAATCTTTGAAATCGTATCCGGTGTTGTCCTTACGAAGACGTCTCAAACCGTTGTAAATGCGGCCGTCGGGAAGGACGACTTCAACGCCGAGAACCAAGTCGCGTGTTGTTCCGTAACGCAGTACGGCTACTCCGCCGGCATTACAGGCACAGCAGCCGCCGATGGTTGCGTTGCCTTCTGCCGCAAAAGACAGCGGGAAGAAACGATTAACACTTTCTGCAGCTTCATGCACTTCGGCCAATGTCATTCCGGCTTGAACGGTTAATGTGTCTGAAAGTGGGTCCGCGTCGATGACGTTTTTCATTTTTGTCATGGACAGGACGATTTCAGCATCCGGTCGATAAGTTGTCGCTGCGCCTGTCAGACTTGTATTGCCGCCCTGGGTGACGATGGGAACGTTGTATTGAGCGCAAAGTTTGACGATCTTTGAAACTTGTTCGGTGGTAGAGGGGCGGACGACAGCCAAAGGCTTTGAGACGTAGTGGTCTGTGAAATCATCCGTGTAAGGTCCGAAAAGAGCCGGATCATCAATGACGTTATTGAGGCCGACAATTTCGGCAAAAAGCGATTTGAGTTCTTCTTTCATGGCTTTTCTGAGCAGTAAATATTCAGGAAAGTTTAGTCAAAAAATTCGCCCTTTTACCCTGATAAAAATATCGATCGAACAGATTCCTTGAAAATATTGTGATCCATAGTTTTCTATGCAAAAGATTTGACGGTTAAGATGTCTTTTTTTAGGAGGATGTTCGGTGCAGTCTCTTTGGATGGTGGTTGCGGCATTGTTTTATGCCTTTTATGCCGTATTCGTGAAATATTCCGGATTCGAAGGCATCGGTAGCTGGGAAATTCTCTTTTTCAGATCAATTTTCGGCGTTGTCCTCTTTTACGGCGTTATGCGTTTCAGTGGAATTACGCTTTCCACAACTCATCCTTGGCAGCATTTGATCCGCTCGATGTGCGGCACTCTTTCAATCATCTGCGGCATTTATTCCGTCTCTCATCTGAATATCGGACTGGCGATGACATTGAATTACACGTCGCCGTTGTTTGTCGGGGCTTACATTCTGACGACTTCCCTGCTCCATCACGCTCGAGTGAACTGGGGGCTGATGGCGATGGTGCTTTTCGGTTTTATCGGCGTCGTGATCATGCTCGGACCAACCATCGGACCGCATGAATACTATGCCGCTGTAGTGGGTTTAGCCGCGGGCTTTTTCACTGCAAATGCCACAACGTTTGTTAAGAAACTCGGCATGCTTCATGAGCCGGAAACACGAATTATTTTTTACCTTGTTCTGGTCGGTGCGATTTGCGGCCTCATCGGAACATTCCTCACCGGCGGCTTCCATCCCTGGAGCGTTAAGGGCGCCTTATACATTTTGGGACTTTGTATCTGTGCAACCGGCGGTCAATTCTGTCTGACCAGAGCTTTCTCCAGAGGCAATCTGGTTCTGTCGAGTTCTCTTCAGTACACCGTCATTCTTTTCTCAACGATTTTGGGAGAAATCCTTTTCCTCGAACCGGCGACCTTCCCTGTTATTTGCGGAATGCTGATTATTGTTTTCTCCGGATTGATGTCGAGTTACTTCGTTCGTCGGGAAAATAAGTTCTTGAAAGAAAAGGCAAAGGCCTCGCAATCAAAAACTGCCTAGTCTAAACCGTTATCTTTTTTTCTATCGCCGGCACTTCCTCGCTGAGGATGTTCCGGCGAATTTCTTCTAAGTTTGGTCCCTGAAATGCTCTCAATATTTCAGCACATCACTCCACTCTTCCTATAATGGAAAAATTGTTTGCGAATCATAAGGAACAAAAAATATGAAATTTTCAATGGTTAGCGGTGATGTTTTAAAGCTCGAATGCGGAGCTCTGGTTGTCGGAATTCCTGCCGGCGGTCTTACTCCGACTGCCGAAGCGCTCGATAAGGCTTCCGAAGGCGTCGTCTCTCGCTGGATTGAAGCCGGAGATATACATCCTTGCGTCGGCAAGGTTGCGGTTTTCCGCGACTTCCCCGGATGTAAGGCCGAACGTGTTGTGTTCGTCGGCTTAGGAAAATGCAAAGCCAGAGACTTCCAGCGTGTTTTAAAACTCGGTATCGACAATGCTTACCTTGGCAAAGAAGTCGTCCTGACCACCCTTGAGTGGCTGCCGGATGAAGTTCCTGAATGGATCGCCGAACAGTCCGGTTTTATTGCCTGCACAGCCCTTGATCGCCCTAAGAACTACAAAACGTTTGACATCAACTGGAAGAAGCCTAAAAACATTGACCTCTACGTTCCTGATGAAAACAAGGACGTTGAAAAAGCTTATGCCGAAGGCGTATCCGTCGGTGTCGGTGTTCAGATGGCTAAACAGTACGGAGATATGCCGGCAAATCTCTGCACACCGAAGTTTATGGCTGAAGAATGCATGAAACTTGCCGGTTCTCTGGGTCTTGACGTTACCGTCTTCGACGAAAAAGCCATGGAAAAACTGGGTATGGGATGCCTGCTCGGTGTAGCTAAAGGCTCTCACCAGAAACCTCGTATGGTGGTCATTGAATACCACGGCGGCAAGAAGGACGATACTCCGGTTGCTTTGGTCGGTAAAGGACTGACGTTTGACTCCGGTGGCATTTCTTTGAAACCCGCTAAGGGAATGGACGAAATGAAATACGACATGTGCGGCGCTGCTGCCATGATCGCTTCTATCGCAACCGCTGCAGCCATGAAGCTGCCGGTGAACATCGTTGCTGCCGTCGGCTTTACAGAAAATATGCCCGGAAGTTCCGCAACTAAACCGGGAGACATTCTCAAGAGCTATGCCGGCAAGACCGTTGAAGTTTTGAATACCGATGCCGAAGGTCGTTTGGTTCTCTGCGATGTTCTCGCCTATACCATCGATAAGTTCAAACCGAAGTGCGTTGTGGACGCAGCCACTTTGACCGGCGCATGCGTTGTTGCTTTAGGCAACGACATAGCAGGTTTGTTCTCCAACGATGAAGAACTGGCTGTGTCCCTCATGATGGCCGGCGACACTGCTATGGATCCGGTCTGGAGAATGCCTCTGGATATTTCCTTTACCAAGGCTTTGAAGAGCAACTTTGCCGATCTCGCCAATATCAGCGACTCTCGCGGCGCCGGTGCCTGCACCGCCGCTGCCTTCTTGGAAGAATTTGTCGGTGATACACCGTGGGCTCACTTGGACATCGCAGGTGTTGCTAATAAGAGCGGAAAAGAAAAAGGGTCAACCGGCCGTCCGGTTCCCCTTCTGATTAACTTCTTAAAAGATCAGGCTGAATAAAAAGCTTTGATTCGCCGCGGGGCTTCGGCCCCGTTTTTTGTCCTATTATTTCAAGCATTCCTCAACCTCTTCGTCTCTAAAAATGATCCGATTTGAATGCGACTACGCCGAAGGCGCCCATCCTAAAGTTTTAGAAGCTCTGGTTAAGACCAATTTTGAACAATCTCCCGGTTACGGAGCAGATTCCCATTGCGCACATGCTCAGGAACTCATTCGTGAAGCCTGTGAAGATCCTTTGGCCAATGTTTACTTTGTCACAGGCGGAACACCTGCCAATGTAACGGTCATAGCTTCGCTTTTGAGACCTTATCAAGGTTGTGTCTGCTGCAAGAGCGGTCATATCAATGTTCATGAAGCCGGTGCCGTTGAAGCGACGGGACATAAGGTCATTGGTCTGGAAGGCAAAGACGGAAAACTCTCTGCCGAAACACTCAGAAATTATCTTGAAAGCTATTGGGCTGATCCGACACATGAACACATGGTCCAGCCCGGCATGGTCTATATTTCCTCGCCCACTGAATTAGGAACTGTCTATTCCAAATCGGAACTTCAGGCTCTTTCTGAAGTTTGTCAGGAATTTGTGATTCCGCTTTATCTTGATGGCGCTCGTCTTGGCTACGGCTTACAAAGCCCGGGCAACGACGTCACTTTGGAAGATATCGATCGCCTGACCGATGTTTTCTATATTGGCGGAACAAAGGTCGGTATTTTGATGGGGGAAGCGATTGTATTTCCGAGAGGCAACGGCTTAGACGCCAATTTCCAGAGCATGATTAAGCAGAATTGCTCTATGCTCGCAAAAGGACGCCTCCTCGGCGTTCAGTTTGAAGCCTTATTTACAGACGGTCTTTACGAAGAAATGGGTAAACACGCCGTTGATCAGGCAATGAGAATTAAAGAAGCTTTTAAAGATAAAGGCTATCGTTTCTTAGTGGACTCTCCGTCTAATCAGCAATTTTTATTCCTTCCTCGAGATGCAAAAGACAAACTTTCTAAAGATTATGCATTTGAATGTGAAGGTAACGTCGGACAAGAGGAATTCTTAGTTCGTTTTTGCACAAGTTGGGCAACTCCGAAAGAAAGCGTAGATAAACTTCTTGAAAGTATTAAATCGCTGTAATTGTTAAAAAAGAGAAATTGAGGCCCTAATCGGCCTCTTTTTTTTATCTAAATAAAACAGAATCTGTTAATTTAATTACTTCCTAATAAAATAACATTTTAAATTAAATACTGGTATTTTATACAAATTCTATTTGATTATTGGTCTTATTAATAAAAATGTTATATAACAAAAACTAATGGTATTGAATTTGTTACGCCATTTTTTAACGCAAGTCGATATATCGTATTGGCAAAGGATAAGAAGTAGAGAATGCCAAGACGATGGTCTAAATTACAGAGAAGAATTTACACAATTTTTGATCTGAATATACGTTTACAGTTTCATTGTGCGATTTACAGAATTCCTGGCCATGTTGATTCCGTGTGTCCGAGATATTTTCTGATGCTGAATGATGAAATTATTTGGGACTGGCCAAAAGATTGTTCCGCCAAGCTGAACTACAAAGAAATGTATTTGGTTTATAGAAGTTCGGCAAGCGACATTTCAGATTTGATTAACGTTTATCTCAATGCGGACAGGCAATCATTCATTATACTCAAAGATGATTGGGAACTTTGGATATTTTCCGAGCTGCTGACCGTAGAATTGGACGAAGATAATGGGACGATGTTCTAGTAAATATCGATCCGAAAGTCTCAAATGCTGTAGAAAGGATAATCAGTGCCAGAATAAATACCGGTCAAATTTCTATGAAAAATAAAAATATTAACGGAGATGAAAATAACTGAAAAATTCTCTAGGGTAAAAGGCATTCCTCCTTTGTTAAATAAGGAGTGAGACATATATTGTGTAAAAAAAAATAATCTAGTGGCAAATATTTTCAGGAGAAAAAGTGAATTAGAAAGATAAATGAGAGGATTTCTCGAGGAGTAGAATCTTATTTAAATTGAGTTAATATTTTTGGAGAATATTAATCGAGCTCTAGTAATAAGTAATGTTTTAATTTTATCTTTCAATATTTCTAGGAGAAAGTTTTGAGTAATTAACTTTATCCTTTTAAATAGGAATGTAGATTATTTGAGATCCTTCTGTTTCTTCGCAATTTCCTCTCCTGCGATCTTTCCAAAAACAAAGCAGGAAATAAGAGAGTCTCCGCCTAAACGATCTCTTCCGTGAATACCTCCGGTGACTTCACCGACGGCATAAAGATTCGGAATCGGTTTGCTTTCTTTTCCGATGACTTGGCATTTTTTATTAATTTTTAACCCGCCGCAGCTGTAGTGAATATCAAACTGCTCTCGTCCGAAATAAAACGGCGGTTTATCAATTTTCTGGGTAAATATCTTCTTCCCAAAATCTTTATCTTCCCCCAGCTCTGCAAATTTGTTATACCGATCCAGGGTTTCTTGAAGAACTTTAGGGCTGACATGCATTTTCTTGGCCATTTCGGCGACGGAGTCGGCCATTCGAACTGTACCGGAGAGAAGTTTGGCATCTAAATCCAAACTCTTTTGTGATTGAGAATCCGTAATGACCCAGAATACTCTGTCCGGTAAATTCAGGTAGGCTTCTCCGATAGCCTTAACCCCTTTGCTTTCGTCGACGAAACGCTTTCCTGAACTGTCGACAAAAATATCTCCGCCCACATAGTTGAGCAGTCTGCCGCCTCTGAGCGGAATAAGCTGTATGGCCTCCATATCAACCGTCTGTGCGCCGGTTTTTTCTGCTAATAAAATTCCGTCTCCAGTGGATCCGTCAAAGCCTCTGCCCGTCGGATTCGCAGTTGTGAACAATGAAGCATCTAAGCGCTCATCGTATTTCAGACGCATGGGAACGTTTGCCGTGAAACCTCCTGTGGCAATCACAATATCTTTTGCTTGAAGATCTTCTAATTTCCCCTCTCGGGTTTTGACTCTTACTCCGATAACTTGCCCGTTATTTTCTAAAAGGCTAACCGCTTCAGTTCTCAGCCGTACCTTGACACCGAGGGAGCGAGCTTTTTGATTCATAATTCGAACGTACGTCATTCCGTTTCGTTTTTGACCGGCAGAATGCGCCCGCTGGAACTTTCCGCCCCACGCTTCGAAGACTTGGTCATCGAAAGGGATGCCGATTTCTCTTAACCAATGAAGAGTTGAATGAGCATTATTTACTAAGGTATTAACGAGTATTGGATCGCTTTGGAATTCTCCCGCTTCCATGATTTGTCTGAACCAAAGCTCAGGGCTGTCTTTGATGCCCTGCTTCATTTGAACTTCCGGATCGACTGCATTGACTGAGCCCCCGGAAAGTGCAGAATGTCCTCCTACGAAAGCCGCTTTATCGATAAGAAGAGTATTTTTTACGCCGCTTTGTGCAGCAGAAACTGCAGTCGATAAACCGGCTACCCCGATACCGATGATGATTAAATCGAATTTCTTTTCGGCATCTGACTGCGCAAAAACCGAAAGTGGAAAAGCAGCGAACAAACTCAAACCTGCTGCAAAGCTTCTTCTAAGCATTTAAAACTCCGATTTTGCGTAAAAACGTTGCCATCTCGACAGCGCTGGTGACATTAAGTTTGCTGCAGAGGTTTGCTCGGTGCATTTTTACGGTCCTCTCGCTGATACCAAGGCTGTAGCCTATGACTTTATTGAGCTCCCCTTTGGCGACTCCGAGAACGACCTCTTTTTCACGGGGCGTCAGAGAATCATAGATTTTTCGGAGTGTTTCTATCTCATTGCCGGATTCGTATTCTTCCATACTGGCCGTGACAGCTTTCTTGACAGCGGCTAGCAAGCGTTCGGGTTTAGCCGATTTTTGAAGAAAATCAGAAGCGCCGCGTTTTAAGGCGTGGACGGCCATGTCTAATTCTCCGTGTCCGGAAAGAAATATAATCGGAAGGAGGCAGTCCTTTTGATTCAGTTTAACCTGAAGCTCCATGCCGGTCATATCCGGCATACGGACATCCAAAATGATGCACCCGGGACGATTCATGTCGTCTTCTTCCAAAAAGCGATAAGCGCTGTCATACTCTTTGATTTCCAGACCCATCATGCTCAGAAAAAACGAAGAAGAAGATCGTGCATCCGCATCATCATCCACAATACGAACCAGCGGGGTTGTCATTTACATTCCTCCTTATCAATTACCACACGGCTGCAGATTCCGCCTTTCGGCAGTCTGATGAATTCCAGTTCCGCTCCGTGTTTATCTGCAATACCGCGGACGATCGAAAGACCGATGCCCATGCCTTCCGGTTTGACACTGTCTCCCAGTGTCTTAAGTCTGGCGAAGGATTTGTCATCAAGCGTCGGCCCGTTATCCGAGACACTCAAACACCAATGGCTGTCGTCGAGGCTTCCGATTTTTAAATCAACTATCGGCTTGGGTTGTTTTTCCACGGCGCTGCAGGCATTTTTAAGTAAGTTAATGATGAGCAGTTCGAGTTCCAGCGGATCGCCGACTACTCTAGCCTCTGAAGGTAAGTCAGAAGTAACCTCGACGTGCTCAAACTTCAGTGCCTTCAATACATTAAGTGCGCTTAAAGCAATGGCAGTTAAGTCACAGCTTTTCATTTCGCCCTTCTTTTGTTTTGCGTATCCTCTGACGCGTGTCACAATGCTTCCGATACGTTCGCTGTTATGTTCTAAAGAACCGATAGCTTGTTCCGTAACGGCATCAGAGAAGCCCTTTGACTTCAAATACACACGCAAGCCGGCCAAATAATTGTTAATTGCCATCAAAGGCTGTTGGACTTCGTGTGCGAGCATGCCCGACATCTGATTGATGACACCGAATTTTTCCATTTGTGCCAATCGGTTTCGAGAGTCCCGATATTCCTTCTCTATTTTTATTTGGCGATTCAGTGTTCGTCTTACTTGAAGCGTTCTTCTCGCAACTGTTCGTCTCAGGTATAGTGAGTTAAGGATTAAAAGAAGAAGCAAGCCACAGGTCAGTAAGATTTCTGTCTTGAAGCGCTTAAAGATGCCGGCAGGACTCCAATCTTTTAAATATTGGTAAGGCCCGAGCTGCAGATCTCGGAAAAGTTCATCCACTTTAGAGAACCGACTTGCAATCGTCCATTCATAGTCGTTGGTCGGCGGCATGCTGATCAAAGACGAAGTCACTTCCCACATGAGTTTCGGAGGAATATTCTCTCGAGCAGCAAAGACGATTCCGGGATAAAGATCTGTAGACCGCGCACACTTCAAAACATCCCTTGGTTTTTGCGAAATAACCTTGAAATCGGATGACTCAATAAGCCCCTCTTGAGAGAGTTCTTCCAAGACACAGGCTGAAAGGATCGCGACATCTGCTTCTCCTTGAATGAGCAGCATTAACGCATCAGGAAATTGAAAATGGGTAAAAACAGACCGCTTGAAGAATTTCTCAGGGTTCAGACCGTTTTTGAAGAGTTCGTGCTGTCCGACAAGCCAGCCGTCGAAAGAATTCGGCTGAGAGGCGGCAGCGACTTTACCCTGCAGGTCTTTGAGCTCAATGAGATCTGCTCTCTTAGCCAATGTAACGAAAGCTGCGCCCTCGGAAGCTGAAGGGTCGTCAGAGAGAATGGTTTTACGAGTGGCAATATGAACGATGCCTATAGAAATACTTAGTTCATGAAATGTACCTGCTGAACTGATGAGAAAATCAACCGGGTTGTTTTTTAATTCTTTTTCTGGGTTTACCGAATTCAAAGGAACGGCAACGAAGTGATAGTTGGGTAATTTTTGGTTGAGATATCGTAAGGTAGGTTCGAGTGTGGTCGTCGCGAACTCCGGATTAAAAGAATCAATAATGCCGACCCTGATATCCGTTTTGTCGGCTGAAAAACATATCGAGGCGCCCAGCGATAAGACGACGACAAGCAGCTTCAGTATTTTCTGTGCTCTTTTTCTTTTATTGAAGTACATCGCTTTCTATCTTATTTTTTAACTTTCCACATTCTGCCTGTGTGAAGAGGACATGCAAGGCCAATTTCTAGTAGTTTTTTAAATAAATATAACCCACCTAAAACTGATTATAAGCTTCACTATATTAAATTTTCTATAGGATTTATTCTCTGCGAATAACCCATTAGCATTTTTAGGGGATTTGCCTCAGTGAAGAAGAACTCGAGTCCTGAAGGAGGATTTTCTTACAGAAATAGAACCTCTGAGAACCTCAAATTTTGAATTTTGAGGATATTCCTAGTTCAGAAATTGTTCAAAAATCCCCGTCTTTTTCTTATTTAGTAACCCATTATTTCAAGCTGTATCTGATATGTTGCTGATTGTGACAGGATGATACCGGGGTAATAAAATTTTTAACTACTTAATTATTTGATTTATTATAAAAAATAATATTAGTCTACGACATATTAATGCAGCTAACGGATTAAAAATCGGCAGTCTAGTTCAAACGGTATAAGGGGATTTTCCGATTATTCAAATTCTTCGAGAAGCCTAGTATGCCAGAGCGTTAGGGACAAACCCCATTATTAAAAGGACAAAAATAATGTCAGTCGATTTCGTTAATCTTTCGATGACCAGAAGAAAATTAATTAAGGGAGCAGCCTGTTCGGCAGCAGCGGCATCCGCTCCCTCTCTGGTGAACCATGCATTTGCGGAACAAATTGCAAAATTAGAAAAAGAAGGATGGTCCAAACATCCGGTCGCCTGCACAATGTGCGGTGCTTACTGCGGCATCTTAGCGATGCGCAAAGAAGGCGAACCGATATCAGAAAAAACCGTTCGAATTTTTCCGAACCCCGGACATCCTCAGCAAGGTTACTGCGGCCGTTCTGCCGGCGCGATGTGGATCTGGAACCACCCTCTCCGTCTTCGCAAACCCTTAAAACGTATCGGGGAAAAAGGCGAAGGTAAATTTAAAGAAATTACTTGGGACGAGGCTCTAAACGAAATCGGCGCCAAAGTTAAAGATCTTGTCCAAAAGTATGGTGAAAGCTCCATCACAACAACATCTCATAATTTTCAGGGAATGAGCAAATGGCTGACTTTCCCGCTAGGTTCTCCCAATAACATCGGACACCAATCTTCCTGCAACGCTGCGGGTATAAATGCGCGCAACTGGGTTTTCGGTACCGGCTTCAGCGGTGCGGGAAAATTAGAACCTGACTACGAAAATCTGCGCTATCTCCTCCTGATCGGACGCACTATGGGAGCTTCGATGGGGGCTCTTCATACTTTGAATGTCGCCAGAGCAAAAGGGGCTCGCGTCGTTGCTATCGATCCGAAAATGCCGGACATTACCTACGGCGATGCCGAATGGGTTGCTATTCGTCCCGGCACAGATGACGCTTTTCTTTCAGCTCTGATCAATGAAATGCTCCGTACAAACACGGCTGATCTAGACTTTATTGAGAAAGGGACGAACGGAGCTTACCTGATCAAAGAAAACGGCCAGCCCCTTACTCAGGCTGAGGTCATTCAGGGTGGAGATAAAACGAAATATGTCGTCGCCTCCTCCGACGGACGCCTCTCTTTCAGAGGCATTCTAAGAAATGATAAAGGCATACCGACCGCCTTTGATGAGGATTCTTCCTTCAAGGCTGACCTGAATATGAGCGGATCTGTCAAGCTTGCAGATGGATCTTCCTGCCCGGTTAAAACCGCTTTTGTCATCATTAAAGAGACGCTTGCTCCTTATACCCCCGAAAAAAGCTCTGAAATTACCGGTATACCCGCCGATATGATTCGCAGAATTGCTCGAGATTTCACCAATCTCAAGGGGGTAATTGATGACGGGTGGTATACCTCTAAAAATGGTACAGATGTTCAGGTTTATCGTTTAGTCTCGATCGCAAACGCCTTTAACGGCAACATCGATATACCCGGCGGAATGATTGTTACGGCTGCTGCCGGTCTGAAGATTCCGAGTGTCTCCCAAGGAAAAGGTCCGAATGGGGAAACTTGGAGGATGGCTAAAGAAAAGCGCATCGATAAGATCATCTATCCGGAAGCCGAGGGCACTTTCAAAGTGGCTATGGAAGCTGTTCTGACCGGAAAACCTTACCCCATCAAGGCAGCCTTTTTTGTGGGCACAACGATGTTCCAAAGAGAAGCAAATTCTGAGGAGCTTGCCGAAAGGCTTAAAAAACTTGAACTTAGTGTCGTTCAAGACGTTCTCCCTCAAGAGATTTGCGATTACGCTGACTATGTCCTTCCTTCTACGTACTTCATGGAAAGAATGGAAATGTCGGGCGTAAAGTGGGCAAGAGACGGATCGATTTATCTTTCCGATCCTCAACTGAGTCCTCCTGAAGGCTGCGAGGCCCGTCACGATGTGTGGATTCTGCTAGAGATCCTCAGAAGAGCTTTCCCGGAAAGAGCTGCAAGAGTCGGATACAAGGAATGCAAAACAGCTGAAGAATTCAATGCTTACTTTGACGCATTCACAAAGAGAGGCTATGCCCAGCTCTTGGAAGAATGCGACAAAGTCAAGCCCGGTTGGTCTCGTCGGATTCACGAGGACATTAGAACGAAAGGCTGGTCGACGATTAAGATTAAAGAGTACGGCGTCTATCCCTATAAGAAACCCTTCGGAACGCCTTCCGGCAAAGTTGAAATTTATTCTTTCAAGAGTTTCGAAAAACCCGCATATGTGCGAGGAATTCCTCCTTTCACGGCACATATTCCTGCACCGGCTTTTACTCCGCCGAAGAGAAACAGTAACGAGTTTATTTTAGTATCCGGGAAAAACTGCACTTCCTGCTCCGGTCTCAGTATGTTTGCTCTTCCGTCTAAATACCTTGGAGACCGTACTGTTTGGATGAACCCGGAAGATGCAGAAAGACTGGGCATTTCTCATGGTGAAACCGTCGAAGTTGAAGGTATTGATACGGGCTATAAAGGGAATGCTCAAATTACTGTGACGAAGAAAGTTATATCAGGATCACTCTTCGCTTTCGGATTTTCAGGCGGTAATCGAATCAAACACTTGGCTGATCACCCCGATTATCAGTTCATTAAAGAAGGGATTAATTCTCACTGGTACGCCAAAGGTTATGCACAGCCCGTTTTCGGAACGGTTGCCAATAACAGTGCCGTACGCATCAACAAATTGAGAGGCTAAATCATGGTCGAAAAGAAAAAACAATTAGCGCATCTTTTTGATGCTACACAATGCATCAGCTGCGGAGCCTGTATTGTGGCCTGTTCTCAGACTAACTTTCCCGAAATGCATAATCGCTCTATTCCGGGCCGCGACTGGCTTGCTTCTAATATTCGCGTTTTTCGCTCGGAAGAAAGAAGACCTGTAAATCTGCTGGTTCAATGTCAGCATTGTTCGGACGCTCCCTGCGTTAAGACTTGTCCCTTCGGTGCTAATTACTACGACGAAAACGGTTTGGTTCGCAATGATCCGAACAAATGCGTTGGCTGCAACTACTGCGTAGCGAGCTGTCCGTATGATGCCCGCTGGTCTCATCCGGATAACGGACTTCCCATGAAATGCATGAGTGACGGATGCTTGAAATTGATTCAACAGGGAGAACAACCTGCTTGTGTTCAGGCTTGTCCGGCTCAAGCCCGTTTCTTCGGAGATGTGAAAGATCCGCAAAGCGAAATTTCTAAGAAGATCGCTTCCTGTCGTACCGAACTCCTTATGCCGAACAAAGGCACGAAACCTAATTTCTTTGTAGTGGTGCAAAAATGATTGATTTATCCACACTTACTCCTCAGCTTCAGGCAACTCATTGGGGATGGACGATTGCCTTATTTCTCTGGTTCATCGGGTTATCCGGAATGGGATTTTTCATTAACTATTGGGTTCGGCAAAAGAATTTTGTTTATGTTCTGACGTTCTGCGGAATTGCAGGTTTAGCATTGGTGACCAGTCATTTAGGACGCCTCAGCAACCTTCCGTTTGTGATTTTTTATGCCCTCCGGGACTTCTCCTTTAACTTCCAGTCCTGGATGATGATCGGAATAGTTCTTCTTTCCCTGCTTAGCGTCGGCTCTGTGTTTTATTCCATGATTTGTGCCGGAATTATATTTAAAGGCTCAAAATGGCAAAAATTAGCTCAGTCCAACGGATTTAATGCAGTCTTTTCCGTTCTCGGTGTTTGCAGCACTATTTATTCCGGATTCCTTCTCACGCAGGCTGTCGGAGTTTCACTGTGGAATTCGTCTCTTATCCCCGTTCTTTGGATTATGTCCGGCCTGACGAGTTCCATCGCCATGTTGGAACTGATGTCGGCAATGGGATTGGTTGATCACAAGTCTGTCGGCTGGTGTTCCAGAACATCTGTTTGGGTTGATACAGCTAAGCTCTTTGCGATTTTCTCCTTTGTTTATGTAGCGTTAGGTTCTGCTTCCATAGGTGCTCGAGCGGGCGCAGAGGCTCTTATTAGCGGGAACCAGGCCTTGATGTTTTGGATCGGGGGAATCACTTTCGGTACTGCTCTTCCTCTTCTGATCAATCTTATTACCCGAAGCCAAAAGGTGATAACAGGCGGTGCGATTTTTGCAGTCTTTGGTGCCTTGTTTTTAAGAGCTTCCATCCTTTTTTCAGGTTATTACGATTCTCTTAGTTTTTAAGGGGCCTCCGAAGGCAAGGAAACATCTTTGTACCTAGACGTTCCAAAAAAGAAAAATCCTTCCTGAGCCACAAACTCAAGAAGGATTTTTTTCAAAAAACTAAAAGTTAGTCGTTGTCTTTCGTGCCTTTAAGAAGAGGCATGGAACTGGAACTTCCGCCGATAAGACCAGCTTTGGAGTAAATGCCAAGCTTGTTGCGTGTATCGACGATGTCGAGATTACGCATGGTCAACTGGCCGATACGGTCAGAGGCTGTGAACATCGAATCGCCCTTTTCCATCGTGAGGCGTTCCGGTTCATATGTCAGGTTGGGGGAACGTGTATCAAGGATCGTGTAATCATTGCCGCGGCGAAGTTCGATATCGACTTCTCCTGTGATTGCACGAGCAACCCAGCGCTGAGCAGTTTCGCGGAGCATGATGGCTTGCGGGTCAAACCAGCGGCCCTGATAAAGCAGACGGCCTAGTTTAATGCCGTTGATTCTCCACTGTTCGGTCGTGTCTTCGTTGTGGATGCCGGTGACGAGACGTTCGAAAGCGATATGGAGCAATGCCATTCCCGGGGCTTCGTAAATACCGCGGCTCTTGGCTTCGATAATACGGTTTTCGATCTGGTCGCTCATGCCGAGGCCATGACGGCCGCCGATGCGGTTGGCTTCGAGCATCAGTTCAACCTTGTCGTCGTATTCTTTGCCGTTAAGGGCAACAGGAATGCCCTCTTCGAAACGAACAGTGACTTTCTCAGGCTTGATGTCGACTTCTTCTTTCCAGAACGGAACACCCATGATCGGTTCAACGATCTTCATGCTGCTGTCGAGGTGTTCGAGGTCTTTGGCTTCATGTGTTGCGCCGAGCATGTTGGAGTCGGTGGAGTAAGCCTTTTCCTTGCTCATCTTGTAGCCGAAACCGTTGTCGGCCAAGAACTGGCTCATTTCAGCGCGGCCGCCGAGTTCGCTGATGAACTCAACGTCAAGCCAGGGTTTGTAAATCTTGAGGTCAGGATTGGCAACTAAACCGTAACGGTAGAAACGTTCGATATCGTTTCCTTTGTATGTAGAGCCGTCGCCCCAAATGTTGACGCCGTCTTCGCGCATGGCGTTGACGAGCATAGTGCCGGTAACGGCACGTCCGAGCGGAGTGGTGTTGAAGTAAGTGACACCGCCGGTTGTGATGTGGAAAGCGTTGCTTTGAATCGCAGCGATGCCTTCGGCGACTAACTGTTCACGGCAGTCAACCAGACGGGCGATCGAAGCACCGAAGTCCATAGCCTTTCGAGGAATTGCCTCGTAATCGTCCTCATCAGGCTGACCAAGGTTAGCAGTGTAAGCGCAGGGGAAAGCGCCTTTCTTTTTCATCCAGAGCAAAGCTGTGCTGGTGTCAAGACCGCCGGAGAAAGCAATACCGACTTTTTCACCGATCGGGAGGGATTTCAGGATAGTTTCCATGACTTTATTAACTCTTCATTAACGAGGCTATGAACAAAATTTTGTTCGACGGGTGGTGTCGAACTCCAACATGACATTATGTCCAAAAGAAGCGGCTAAAACTCCAGTTGAAATATAAATTTTTTAGATTTTGCCTAAGTAGTTTCCTCAACTCTTCAAAAACGGCTAATTTTTCTTGTCGCGTTAACGTGAATCTGAAACTATATCTAAATGAATTTCCCAGAAATTTTCTCCATCATCCGATGCAGAATAAGCATGGCTAGTTTATTTATTCAATGACTAGCGTTTGTCTGTTGCTCTTCCTCATCTAATAATAGTCCAAGTTTTTCATGCATCTTTAGAAAACCTTCCGCTAGCCGATCTTTGTCAATAAGAGTATCTTGCTGTGTGGCAACCAAGTAATCGAATTGCTCTATTCCCTTGTATGACAATGTATCTCGAATCATACCTTTAGTCTGATGAGACAAGCCGTCAGAAAAATTATTAACAATGAAAGAGAGGTCGTAGAGGTCCCTTATCTTGTCTCTGCCTTGATAAGCCATTGCCTTCATCCGAGCCAAGGCATCAATGCCGTAAACCTTGATACCGTGAATTTGTGTCCAATCCTTTGAGGCTTCTTCCAGGCCGAGATTTTTATTTCTGTATGAAACTTCAATTTTCAAAGGATGTACGTCATTTCCGTAGTCAATGATGCAGCGCTTCACTGTCGCAGTATCTTTTGCAACTCGAAAATTTACACCGTGGTTCACGCAAAACCGTTTGACTATCTCTTTGATGTCTTGTTTCCGACCATCCAAATCAATATCTTCGGAGAAACGATCTAAACCATAACAAAGAGACAACGCTGTCCCGCCTTTAAGAACGAATTGATCCGTCTGTTTGTTCAAAAACAGTAGAAAGGCTTCAATAAAATTACCATGATTTGTCTGCCAATCTTTTTCTTCATCGGTCATATCCATGCTCCCTCAAGAAGTGCAGCCAAGGCACTCCATATTCTTTTCCAATGAATTCTTTGATTTTTAACCAGCGAGGCGAGTTTTTCAGCAGCAGCAATTTGGAAAAGACTTCAGGCGTATAACTTTCGTTGCAAATCAATTCGTTTTTCATGCCTTGTGCATAACCGAAGGCCCCATCGGCAACAAGGTCAAGAAGCGCTCGGATATGATTGGCGGCCTTGTGGTTCCCTGGATGCCCTGGCACAGAAGAATTGTCTTCAATACCGTAATCTCCGAAAACGGAGTCAGAAGACTCACGAACGGTCAAATTTTTCCATTGAATTCCAGAGGCGTGCCAGTCCCCACACGTCTCCAAACTGCATCTCAAATTTAAAGCATGAATTCCAGATATGTATTTCATTTCCATTTCCAAATGCTTCTGCTCTTTGATTTTAAACGTCTCTCGCTTTGTTCTTAAGTATGTTTCCTGCCGTTCAATTTGTACATCAAAATTTTGCGGTTTCGGATCATATCTTTCGTCTTCCAATTCCCACATTAAGCCATTTGATTTTCAGGTCGGTAAAAATATTGTTTTTTCTTCTCCAATTGACCCTCTAAATATTTACTCATTTACATCAGAAAAAGTCGGATCTAGAATTTCGTGCAAAGAAATTCATTAATAACAACCACCAAAAAGGAGAAAAAGTGCAGTTTTTTCGTAGAAGCATGCTTCAAGTAATGGTGTCGGGTGCACTTTGCTCGGCCCTCCCTTCTATCGCTTTCGCACAGACACAAAAGTTAGCACCTGAATATGACGTGATCGTCATCGGTTCAGGATTTGCCGGTCTAGCCGCTGCCATTTCGGCGGCTGAAAACGGAGCAAAAGTTGCCGTTCTGGAAAAAATGCAGGTCGCCGGCGGCAACTCTTCTCGCTCCGGCGGCATGATGGCTATTCCTGGCTCCTCCGTCCAGAAAGAACAAGGCATCGAAGATTCACCGGCTAAGCTCGCTGCCGATATGAAACGCATCGGCTTAGGTTTAGGCGATCCTGAACACATTAAAGTCGTGACAGAACACGCTGCTCCGACATTTGAGTGGACCAAGAAACAAGGCGTTGTTTGGCGCACCGACTTAACCGGCAAAGGCGGACACTCTGCTCGCCGCTGCCTGATTACTGAAGAAGGCACCGGCCAAGGCATCTTGATCCCGTTCATGAAAAAACTCAAGGAACTCGGTGTTCCTGTCTTGACTGGAATGAAGGTCATTCGTTTAGATAAGAATAAAGACGGTCGAGTCATCGGTGTCACGGCTCTTGAAGATTACAAGTTCGGCAAAGAAGATTCCGGCAAACCAGTTGAGATCAAGGCCAAAGACGGTGTGATCCTCGCCTTCGGCGGCTTCTCGGCTGACGTGGGTTATAGAACTCGTCTCGATCCGAAGTTAACCGGCAATCTGAAAACGACGAATCAACCGGGCGCTACAGCTGAATTGATGCGTGAAGCCAGCCGAATCGGAGCCAATATCATCCAGGCCGACTGGATTCAGTTCCTGCCGAACACTTCGCCGGACGAAGAAGGCATGGGTATGGGCTCGCATTTTGCCAGCGTCGGCGGCTCTCTGTACGGTTTATGGATCAACACCAAGACCGGCAAGCGTTTCACCGACGAATTCGGTGATCGCAAAACGACCACCGATGCTATTTTCAAAGTGCTGGATGCCGGTGGAAAGACAATCTCGGTTACGGACTCTGTCGGCGTTGCCTCTTTCAACAAAGTGCGTCCCGGCGCCATGGATATCTTGAGAAAGAACGGTGCGGTTAAGGAATACGCAACTCTCGATGACTTGGCCAAGGCCTACGGTATCAGTCCCGACGCTCTCAAACAGACCTTTGCCGAATTCAACAAGGCCATCGAAAGCGGAAAAGATACGGAATTCGGACGCAAACTCGATAAGGACATCAAGCCTTTGACGCATGCGCCCTACTACGTCTCTGAAATGAGCCCGAAGATTCACCATACGATGGGAGGCATCGCCACGGACACTTCGACCCGTGTCTTGTCAGTTGTTGACGACAAACCGATTCCCGGACTTTATGCAGCCGGTGAGTGTACAGGCGGCATCCACGGTGCGGTCAGAATTGGTGCAAATGCAGTAATGGACTGCTTGGTCAACGGCAAATTAGCTGGTGAAACCGTGATGAAAGACGCTAAAAAATAATATTAGCTATTAATAATTAGAGGGCTGCCGTAGAAAAACTCCGGCAGCTTAATTTTTTTCTTTTGCTAAAGGGTGCGGTTTGGCTGCAGTTGGTTTTTCCGGAGGTTCGCGGAAGAGCGCTAAGATATGCCTCATCGAAAGAATGGGATGCTTGAGCAGCAGCTTCGGACCGGAAAAAGCCATAATTTCTTTGGCCCTCTCCTTGTATCCTTTCCCATAGCAGTGGATATTGCATTTTGCGCAGACGGGCTTCTTCTCTCCGAACGGACAGCAAGCCAGTCTTTTCAGGGAATATAAATAGAACTCCTCGCATTCAGGACAGAGCCCTTCTTTGGTGTTGTGATGAGCGTGGCAGTAAATCTCGGTCATGATGCGAATCGTCTCAACATCCTTAGCGATATAAGGAAGTTTGAGCTGCTGTTCGCGTTTTTCGCTGAGATTTAACTTTTTAAGTTCATATTCCAACATCTGACACTCACCAAAATACAAGGAGAAATACAGAATCTTCAGGTCGAGCTTAGGAGCGACTGCTTAAAATTTTATTAAGTATTGAGAATGATTTGCATTTGAAAAAGTTTCAGAATGTTATTTCTCCGATTAATCAGGAAACCGTCAGCCATTCAACGCACAATACGATTATTCGACTGACAGAAAACACGTTTGTATGACCGAAAGCATCTCAGAAAAACTGAGCTCCGACGTCCGAGAAGGAACTTCCGTAACCCATTGGGGAATCGTTAAGACGACAGCTGTTGATGGCAAGATTTCTAAAATCGAACCGATTCCGGAAGACCGGCGCCCTTCTCCGAATTTAAAAGCTCTGGCGGAACTGCCTTATGCACCTTCTCGGATTCGTTATCCGATGGTGCGCGAAGGTTATTTTAAAGAAGGAATATCTTCAAGAGATCGCCGCGGAGAAGATAAATGGATACGAGTTTCTTGGGAGGAGGCGCTGGATTTGATTGCCTCCGAACTTAAACGTATCTATTCGGAGTACGGCCCGAGTGCTGTTTTCGGTCAATCTTACGGATGGAAGTCTCCCGGTACCGTAAATTCAGCCAGTACGCTTCAGAGGCGGCTGCTGAGTCTTTGCGGAGGTTATGTTTCCGGCGTCAATTCTTATTCAACTGCTGCCATCGGAACCATATTGCCTTATGTTGTGGGAACAGGCGATCCACAATCGACGGACTGGAATGTTGTTCTTAAAAACAGCAGAAGAGTTGTGTTCTGGGGCACAGATCCGATCGTCACAAACGATATTGACTGGTCTACAACGCTTCACAACTACTTCCCTTACTTGGAAAAACTCAAAACCTCTGATATCAAAACCATCGACATCAATCCGGTTAGAACAGAAACCGGCGAGTTTTTAGGCAGCGAATGGATCGCACCCAAGCCCGGAACAGATTGCGCCTTAATGCTCGGCATGATGTATGAACTCGAATGTTCAGGCAAAACGGATAAGAACATCCTTCAAAACTGTACTTCCGGATTTGAGGTCTTCCAGGACCACCTTCTCGGAAAGTCAGACGGAATTCCTAAATCGCCTGAATGGGCTTCAGAAATTACCGGTATCCCTACTGACAAAATCCACTCCTTAACTCATGAATTAGCGGACAACCGCACCATGATCATTATGGGATGGGGCATACAACGAATTCAGTACGGCGAGCAGCCGCATTGGATGGCATTCACCCTGGCAAGCATGCTGGGGCAAATCGGGTTGCCAGGCGGAGGCGTGGGCACGAACTACCACTATTCTTCCGGCGGCTGCCCTTTCCATATCGGCCCGATGATCGGAGGCTTAGCGTCTCGAGTAGAACCTGTGCTTCCGAGATTAAAGCCTTGGAAAGGAAGTGCTTATATTCCGGTTATGCGGTTTGCGGATTGTTTCCTGAACCCCGGAAAGACGATCGAACATAACGGTAAAAGACTTACTTACCCTGACATCCGAATGGTGATGTGGACGGGCGGCAATCCTTTTGCACATCAGCCCGAAACGAATCGCCTTCTCTCTGCTTGGAAGAAACCGGAAACCATCGTCGTCACCGATTGCTTTATGACGGCTACCGCTCGTCATGCGGATATTGTGCTTCCGGCACAAACCGTGTTTGAGCACAACGACATCTGTCCGATCGGCACTTACACGAACGACGGCATAGCAGCAAACCACGCAATGATTGCGCCGATTGGTGAATCTCGTTCCGATTACCGGATTTATTCAGAATTGGCTCGTCGTATGGGAGTGGAGCAGGAATTTACTCTTGGTCTAGATGAGATCGGATGGATTCAGGCGATCTACCAAGAAGCAAAGAATCGAGGCTTAAGCTCCGGAATCCAACTCCCTACCTTCGAAGAGTTCTGGTCAAAGGGCATCGTTTTTTATCCGGAAGATGAAACGAGCAAGGAGTTCGTAGCTTTTGAGGAATTTAGAAAAGATCCTGCAAACCATCCTCTTAGGACCGAGAGCGGCAAAATCCAAATCTTTAGTCCTAGGATCGCAAGTTACGGTTATGACGACTGCCGCGGATATCCGAGTTATTTTGAGCCGAGCGAATCTTTAAACAATAAGAAGAAGTATCCGCTGGCCTACATGTCTGGCAAAAGCGCTCACAGACTTCATAGTCAGTTAGACGGAACAACACATACAGCCTCGCATAACATCGGAGATCGAGAGCCGATATGGATTCATCCCGATAACGCTGCCGAGAGAGGAATTCAAACCGGTGATGTCGTTCTTGTTCGCAACGATCGTGGAAACGTTCTCGCCGGCGCCGTTGTTACCGATAAGGTCAGAAAAGATGTTGTTCTTATTCGTCACGGCGGCTGGTTTGAGCCGCAAAAACAAGCAGACGGCTCAACTCTGGATGTTCATGGCAACGCGAACACTTTGACCATGGATGTACCGACTTCGAAGCTTGCATGCGGCAACGTCGCCTCCTCAGGACTCGTCGAAGTAGAAAAATTCCAAGGCGTTCTGCCTACCGTCAAGATTAGAGAAGAGACTGTGCCTCAGCCTAAAGCATGACAATCTTTGTCCGATTTTCTTAATTAGATAATCAAGTGCCTGCGCCGAACTAAAACCGCGCAGGCTTTGTGTTTGTAGGAGTATTCTTATTTCTAACTCAAACAAACTATAAAAATAAGGATCGGTCATGGCTTTCTTTAGCAAGAATATCGACATGCTTAACGGAACCATCTGGGACAAGATGGTTGTCTTCGCAATCCCCCTAGCCCTGACCGGCGTACTTCAGCAGCTTTACAACCTTGCAGACGTTGCCGTTCTCGGACATTTTGTATCTAACGAAGCCGTTGCTGCCGTCGGTACTAATGTTCCGATTGTCGGTCTTATTGTCGCCTTCTGTATTGGTCTATCCATCGGCGCAAACGTTGTGGTTGCTCGGTATTTGGGCATGCGCAAATATGATGACGCGTCCAAGGCAGTCCACACGGCTTTTGCCACGGCTGTGATATTCGGCGTCATCGCTATGGTGATTGGAGAGCTTTGCTCCTCCATTTTGATGGTATGGATGCAGGTTCCTCCTAACGTTGTACGCCATTCAGAGATTTATCTTCAGATGTACTTGCTGGGGATGCCCTTCATTTCCATCTATAACTTCTTGTCTGCCGTCATGAGAAGCCAGGGCGACACCCAGACACCTCTGTGGGCCCTTTGTATCGCCAGCGTCTTTAACGCTCTGGGAGATTTATTTGTCGTTACCGTTGTCGACTGGGGTATCGGCGGCGTGGCATTGATGACGGCGTTAGCCAATCTGTTGGCATCCGGCATCCTTGTTTACAGGCTCATGCGCACAGACGGACCGCTCCGTCTTTATCCCAAACGCCTCTTCAAGATGGATAAGAAGGCCCTGCGCTCCATGATCAAAATCGGCTGGCCAGCCGGTTTGCAGAGTTCGGTTTTCTCCCTTTCTAACTTAATTATTCAGAGCGCCATCAACTCGTTGGGCGCTGATGTAATGGCGGCCTCCGTTGCAGCTTTCACGATCGAAATTAACTGCTACTGCGTGATTAACGGTTTCGGCCTGGCAGCAACGACGTTTATTAGTCAGAACTACGGCGCCGGCAATCTGGAACGCTGCAAACGAATTACTCGCGTCAACATGGCTTTGAATATCGGCATCACGGTGGTGTTGAGCGTTCTGATCTATGGCTTCGGCCGATATTTGCTTGGTTTCTTCACACAATCCGAAGAGATTATTTCTTTGGGTATGATTCGATTGCTCTGGGTCGTGATTCCCGAACCCTTGAACTCCGTTATGGAAGTTCTTTCCGACTCAATGCGCGGTTACGGTTATTCCCTGCCGCCTGCCATTATCACAGTAGTGGTCATTTGTACCATCCGAATCGTTTGGGTGTATTCGGTGTTCGCGGCTAAGCCGACCTATGAAATTTTGATGATGGTCTACCCGCTCAGTTGGCTCGTGACTTCGATCTGCCTGACGTTCCTCTACTTCAGATTCATGAAGCAGCTCCCGGCGAAGCGCTGCAGAACGGCCGTGAAAAAATAGTGTCGGAGGGATAATCCTGCATCTAAATTTTTCAACATGTTCTATAAAAACGTTATGAAACCGTTAATGACTGATAAGCCGGTCGGCATAAAAAATGTTCTTCTTGTTGGTAACTCTTTCATGTTCTATAACTGCGGTGTTAACGGAATGATAAACGGTTTTGCAAAAGCAAAACACCGAGATCTCGTCATCACGCTTGTCGGTATCGGAGGCGCTAGCCTGTATTGGCACGACGTGAAGAGTTATTTGCGACCGAATGCTCTAAGAAGCTACAAAATCGCGAGCGACGGTACGAACAAAGTAACGTTCTTGGATTATCTAGACGGAAAGATCTTTGATGCCGTTGTTTTAGAAGATTCGAGTCAAGGGCCGATTCATCCGGAGCTAAAAGAGCTTTTTCGGGAGTCGGCTAGGAAACATTGTCAGGATATTCGTGAAGCCGGCGCCAGACCGTTTTTTATGATGACCTGGGCCTACAAAGACAAACCTGAGATGACCAGTCTTTTAGCCGATGCAACGATTGAAGTGGCTAACGAAAATTCTGCTTCCGTTATACCCTGTGGCATGGCATTTGAACGATCCTCGAAAGATTTTCCCGAGATTGAGCTCATTCGATCTGATAACAGACATCCGACGGTAGCCGGAACTTATTTAGAGGCAGCGGTGTTCTTTGCTTCCTTGACAGGAATCACACCGACGGATTGCGATTTCTACGGACGTTTTGACGATTTGATTGTGGCTCCGGAAACCGGTAAAAAATTACAGCGTATTGCTTGGAACACTGTGCGCGATTTCAACTCCTGGTGAATCAAAAAATAAAGTTTTTCGGGAAAACACCCATAGCCTGATCCCGCATAAACTCTCTTCGAATACATCCCACGGGATGTATTTAACCGCCTTTGATCTGTTTTTGATCCTCCTGAAAAAGTCAACAATGACTTTATTGATCGAATCTCAATTCAATCTGTTTCGGAGGAAATATGAAAAGAAGAACCATGATTCAATCCGGCATCGGCGGTTTGGCTGCTGCCTTCTCTGCCTCTGCCTTTGCCAGCACAAAATTGAAAGGCAATGAAAAGATGATGCCGGTCGACACCCTGAACCACGAACCCGGCTGGGACAAAGAACCTGTTGAAGTCTTGGAAATCAAGGGCGTCAGAATCGGTGAAGGCCGTCCTAAGATCATTGCTTCCACGACTGCTAAGACGCCCGAAGCTTTCATCGCGTTGGTTCAGGACTACAACAGTCGTCCTGAACTTCAGATGATCGAGCTCCGCCCTGACTACATCGGTGAAATTTCCGGTAAAGAATTTGCCAAGCTCACTAAGCAGGTCTATGAAATCGTCAAGAACAAACCGATTCTCATGACCTTCCGCGACAAGACCGAAGGCGGCGGCAGACACGTTTCCGACGAATACTACAGAGACTTCTATTTTGACGTTCTCGACAATGGCAAGATTGACCTTATCGACATCGAAATGTTCCGCAACGCCGATATCTGCAAGCAGATCGTGAAAAAAGCCAAAGAAAAAGGCGTCAAAGTTGTGATGAGCGACCACGAATTCGGATGGACTCCCTCTGAAGCTGAAATCATTCGTCGTCTTCTCCTTCAGGAACAATTAGGCTCCGACATTCTGAAGATTGCTGTAATGGCCCACAACACCGGTGACGCACTCAACCTGATGAACGCAACTTGGAAGACACGCAATTACTTCTCCCGCAAACCGATGCTCACAATGGCTATGGGCAAAGATGGCGTCTTAAGCCGCATGACCGGTGAATTCACAGGTTCCGACATCACTTTCTGCATGGTTGGCGGCAAACCTTCCGCTCCGGGCCAGATCCCTAGTGAAGAAGCCGAACAGATCCTGAATTCCATTCACAAGGCCATGTACCCGGTTAAATAATTCTTAAGAGAAACTCCTCTCAAGGAACGAACATGCTGAATAAATTAGTATTTCTCTCCGCATTGAGCGTTGTTGCACTCTCTGGCGCAGCCCAGGCAGCAACGTTCAATCCGGGAACCTACACAGCCGTTTCGAAAGGCAACGGCGGTGAAGTTCCGGTCACGGTGACCTTTACCAAGAATGCGATCGAATCCGTCAAGATCGGTGCAAACAAAGAAACACCGGGAATCGGTTCTATTGCCATCGAAAAACTTCCTAAAGCAATCGTTGATAGCCAAAGTCTGGCTGTGAACGGTGTGAGCGGCGCCTCCATCACAAGTCACGCAATCCTCGCAGCTGTTGCTGCCTGCGTGAAACAAGCCGGCGGCAATGTTGACGAACTTTCCAAAGCCAAAGCACAGAAAGCTGTCGTCAAAAATGAAACTTTGAATGCTGACATCGCAGTCGTCGGCGCCGGTGCTGCTGGTCAGACTGCCACTATCCGTGCAAGCCAGCTCGGCAAGAAAGTCATTCTGATTGAAAAGATGCCTTTTGCTGGGGGCGCTGCAGCGGTTAACGGCGGCACGGTTGTGATTCAGGGTTCTAAGATCCAGAAAGAAGCCGGTGTTAAAGATGACTCTCCTGCCATCATGACCGAGGACTACATCAAAAACGGCCACAATCTGAACGACCGCAGAATGCTTGAGCTTTACGTCAACAACGTCGGCCCCATGGTTGATTGGGCAACGACCGAAGGCGGAATGCAGCTCAATACAAAAGCAGGCTTCACCAATGAAGCTGAACACAGCAAACCTCGCGTCATGCGTTGGGTTGACGGTGCTCAGGGTGCAACTCGTAACTTCAAAGCTTCTGTTGAAAAATCCGGCGCGAAAGTTCTTTTAGCTACTCCGGCGAAAGAACTCATCGTTGACAATGGCCGCGTGGTTGGTGTCAAAGCGGAAGGCGAAAACGGCATCCACTACACCATTAAGGCTCCTGTGGTTATCTTGACGACAGGTGGTTTCGGTGCCAATAAGTCGATGCTTGCCGGCAGCCTTAAGAACTCTCTCTACTATGGTGTAAAGAGTTCCAACGGCGAAGGCCACCAAATGGCGATGAAGATCGGTGCCAAGACTCAGATGATGGATCTGGGCAAGATCTACCCGAACGGCATGGAAGTCGCTCCCGGAATTGCTAAGTCCACCATTTGGTCTAACAAGGCAGCCTTTGAGGACCACAGCGGCATTATGGTCAACAAAGCCGGTAAGCGCGTCATCAGCGAGCTCGACACGAACCACAATATTAAGAATGAAGAAGTTAAACAAGGCGGCAAGCTCTTCATCCTGATGGATCAGCCCTCTTACGATGCTTTCCTGACCAAACTTTCCATTACCGGCATCAGCAAAGGTGACATGGACAAGTGGCTCGCCCAGAACGGCAAAGGCTATCCGATCGTTGTTAAAGCTGACAGCATTCCTGCCGTCGCTAAGAAAGCCGGTGTTGACGGCGCAGAACTTCTCAAGACAGTTGCTCGTTACAACGGTTTCGTGAAAGCCGGCAAAGACGCAGACTTCAATCGTCCGGCCAAGTTCATGAAAGAAGTCATTGCTGATAAAGGACCTTACTACATCGTTGAACAACAGCCTCGTTTTGCTACAACGATGGGCGGTGTGGTCACTGACATGAACCTCAATGTTTTGGATGAGAACAACAAGCCGATAAAAGGTTTGTTTGCAGCAGGTGAACTCGTCGGCGGCGCTATGGGCGATGACTCCCCTCCCGGAGGCAACATGGCCTGGGCTATGACCAGCGGTAAGTTAGCTGCCGAACGTGCCGTCCAGTCACTGAACAAGTAAGATTAAGTTCTAAGAACCTTGATCCACAATTCCGAAGGGAGACTAAAAAGCCTCCTTTCGGATTTTGCCTATGAATCTCAAGAAACTACTGAGTACTTTTCTATGGGTTCTGATCCTTGTGATCAGCGTCCCTTGCTTAGCTTATGAAGGTTTAACCGTCAAAATCGGATACGCGCAGGGGCTTGAGCTTTACCATCAATCTTCAATATTGAAAGAAACTCTGGAGTATCTCCAGAAAAAGATTCCAAATTATCGGTTTGAGTTATTGCCGATATCCTCCGTAGATACTCAGGAAGACATTAAGAAAGAAAAGATAGATTTTCTAATCGCGCCAAGTAATTTCTTTGTAGAACTCTCAGGAGGCATTCCCTTCACGCACCTAGCAACTCGGATTTTCGACGGTACAAAAGATCCAGCAAAAACCGTCGGAAGTACATTCGTTGTTCGTGCCGAGCGAAATGATATTCAAAGTATCAAAGATTTAAGAGGTAAAAATTGCGCAGCCTCCCTTCCCGATTCCTTGGGGGGCTGGCTTGCCGCTCTCGGGGAAATTAAGGAGCACGGATTCGATCCGGACAACTTCTTTAAAACAAAAAACTTTACACAGTTCCAGGTACCTGATGTACTAAATTCAGTCCTCAGCGGATCTTCCGATGTCGGCATTCTTTCGACATGCATTTTGGAAGAGGCGGAGGTTTTAGGGATGATCGAAAAAGGCAGCCTTCGTGTGATTAACAAAAAGACGGATGACTTATCTCCAATTCATTGTGCGAGATCTACCCAGCTTTACTCCGACATGTCTTTCGTCAGCCTTCAAGGTGTTCCGGAGCCTTTAGTTAGAGAAGTGACTGTTGCCCTTCTTTCTATGCCGGTTTTTGATCATTCACGTTGGTCTGTAGAGAATGATCAGTATTCCATCCGTAAACTTCTCCGGGAGCTCCGGCTCGGACCCTACTCATACCTCAGAGATAACTCATTAACCGGATTGGCAAAACGGTATAAAACCGAAATCATCGCCTTTGTCGGTATCTTGCTTTTTCTTATCTTCAACGAGTTTAATCTACGTCGTTTAGTTAACAAACGAACTCGCCAGCTCTCCGATGCTTTAAAAGCAAAAGAGGAAGCTGATAGAGAAGCGGCAGAAGAGCGCAAAAAGTTCGCAACATTGGAAAAAAACGGAATTATTGCCCAGTTGGGCACGATTATTGCGCACGAGGCCAAGCAGCCAATCGCAACTCTGACGAATTACTTACAGATTTTCAAGATGTATTTGGATAGAAAAAACGATAACGACGCTTTTTCCAAAGATGTTTTTGAAAATATGGAAAACCAGGTTTCTCGCTTGAATACTTTGGTGAATTCCGTTAGGAATTTCGCAAAACAAAAGCAGAATCCTCAGGTTAAAACCGACCTTGTTCTCATCACGCAAAAAGCAATAAGGAACTTGGAGGCAACAGAGCCGGATATAGAAAAAGTAAAAATTTCATTTAACTCAAAGCTTAAGACAGCCCTTGTTCTGGCAGATCCGTTTTCGTTAGAACTACTGATACTTAATCTCCTGAGAAATGGGGCCCAGGAAGCCGTCTCAAACACAGCAAAAGGAAGTCCGATTCTGAAAGTAGAACTCTCCTTATCAAACGATAACAAGAGCTTTATTCTGTTAGTAGAAAATTCGGGGAAACTCATGACTGACAAGGATTTATCGAGATTGGTATCTTTAGGAGAAAGCGTCAAGCCGGACGGCCTCGGCCTAGGTTTGTCGATCATTAGAGGCATTGCCGATCTTCATGGGGCCGATTTGGGTTTCACCGGACGAGATAAAGGCGGTGTCATCGCCTCATTAAGAATCGATCAGCTGCATGTCTAAGGAGGAAACGTGTCCGAATTTTTAGATACCCCCGAACTTCAGGACAAAGTCATTGTTCGCCTCGTCGACGATGACAAGGATTTTCTTCGTTCTATGAAGTTAATGCTGGAAATGATGGGCTGGAAGGTTCGAGATTTTTCTCTTGCTCAGGATTTCCTACAAGAAGAAAACTTCAAGGTTCCCGGATGCATCGTGCTAGATATGCGGATGCCTGGGATGACCGGTTTAGAACTTCAAAGGCAACTTATTAATGATAAAGAGAAAGCTCTTCCCATTATCTTTCTTACCGGCCACGGTGACGTTGAATCAGCAGTGCATACATTAAAAAGAGGTGCCTTTGATTTTCTCCAAAAACCGGTGAATCCACTGAAATTCAATAGGACTATCGAAGAAGCATGTCGATTAAGTCTGGATAATTTCGGAGCATCTCTCGAAGATCGAGAAGTAATAAAAGCTTTCAAATCTCTGACGCCTAGAGAAAAAGAAATCTTTGAGCTCGCAGCCGGCGGCAAATCCAATAAAGAAATCGCTTCAGATTTGGATATTGCTGTGGCGACCGTAAAGATGCACCGGGCCAATGCTTTTGAGAAAATGTCCGTGCACTCCTCTATAGAGGCCCTTCATAAGCTGAATGCAGTAAAAGATAAGGATCGTTGATGCTGTCCAGGAGAAACCTTCTTGCTTCTATGCTTCTTTCCGGCATACCCGCTTTTGCTTCCGAAGTATAAGATTGGGATGTCATTGTTGTCGGAACGGGAGTCGCAGGTCTTGCAGCAGCTTGCTCTGCATTAGAGGCCGGCGCCGGAAATGTTCTCATTCTTGAAAAATCTCCTGTTGTCGGAGGTCATTCCATCTTATCGACCGGCTACGTTGCAGCTGTGGACAAGCCGAGACAACAAAGAGCCGGCATTGAAGATTCTCCTTCTCTTATGCTTCAAAACATGCTTGAGGTCGGCGGTTACCTGAATGATGTAGAGCTTGCAAAAATCGTTTGTGAGAATTCCGAAGATACCGTTTATTGGTTAGAAAGGATGGGTGTTAAGTGGGACGGTAATATATATCAAACTGTCGCCGGTCTTCATCCTCGCAGCCATATAACGAATTTTGTGCGAGCCGGATACGACTATGTGATGGCGTTGCTCTCCTCGGCAAAACGAATGGGCGCCAAATTGGCGTTGAACACAAAAGCTTTAGACCTAATAGAAAAGGACGAGAGAGTTATCGGAATTCGCGTTCAAAACCCCGATGGTTCAATAACCGATCTCTTTGCAAAAGCAGTTATCCTTGCTACAGGCGGCTTCACCGCCAATGTCGAATTAAGGAGCAAATTTGATCCGAGATTAGGGTCTGAATTCCCGACGACGGCAAATCCGAATCGAAAATCCTTTGACGGTGCCACCGGGGACGGTCTGATAATGGCTCAGAAATTAGGCGCCGCGACCAAGGATGCGGAATTCCTTCAGCTCATACCTTTCTGGGGCGGCCGTCTTCTTGATTATGTAGGCGCAGACATTTACGTCAACAACCAAGGGTTCCGTTTTGTAAATGAAGCGGCTTCCTGGCGAGATGTTTCCAACGCGATTTTGGAACAGGACAAGCGGGAAATGTGGGCTATTACAGATTCCCAATCTAAAAAAGGAGCCAGCCTTGGTGTGAAATTAATGAACGGTACTGTAAAAAAGGCTTCTACGATTAAAGAAATGGCAAAAGCCATGGGCGTTCCTATACAAAACTTAGAAGAAACAATTCGAAGCTACAACAAGTTTTCTGCCGAAGGAATGGATCCGATTTTTGGCAAAAAGGTTTTTACTCAACAAATTAATCAACCGCCTTTTTATTTCGGCAAAGAAAAACTGGCTGTCCATTTTTGCTGCGGTGGAATCAAGTTAAATAAAAATGCTGAAGTTGTGAAACTTGATGGTTCAATTATTCCCGGATTGTATGTTTGCGGTGAAGCATCAGGCGGTCCTCATGGACATGATCGGTTAGGCGGTGTTGCATTAACTTCTGCCTTTGTTTTTGGAAGGATTGCGGGACGTAATGCAGTGACGATGTAAGTTTAACTTTTGAGTCGTTGAGGTAATTTTTAGCTGCACGTTGCTTGGCCCCGCTCTCCCATTCGACAAATTATTCGTCGGACTAAATAGATTTAGATTTCTTTAACTTATCCTTAATTCAGCTAACGCTTCTTTTGACTATTTCTTCGTGAATTTAATCTGAGCTTGCTTTCGTGATCAATTGTCTTACTGTCCTTCGCCATAAAGCAAATTTATCCGAATACCTTATTTTCGGTTATCAAAAATGACGAAAGGCTTAAAAACTTTGACCATGAATGAAGGGAAAACCGATAGTGGTATGAGTTTTCCCAATCAATCTCATTACATAACTTTTAACCCACGGAGGAGAAGCAAGTCTTTTCGATTGCTTCGACAAATATGGTCACCTTAATAGAACTTGCAATCGTATTCCTGGCGATTTTCATGGGCGTGCGGCATGGCGGATTGGCCCTCGGTTTTTGGGGCGGTCTCGGCTTAATCGTCTTAGCTGTAGTTTTCGGCGTCTTCCCGACGGCGCCCCCGATCGACGTTATGCTGATCATCTTGGCCGTCTGCACGGCCGCCTCCTGCATGGAAGCTGTCGGCGGCTTGGACATTCTCGTTAGATTCGCAGCAAAAATCATTCGTGCCAAACCTAAGATGGTCGGAGTGGTTGCTCCGGTCGTCAGCTTTTTCCTGACATTCTTCGCCGGTACAGGTAACGCTGTTTATGCTCTTCTTCCTGTCGTTTATGAAGTTTCCTATAACGCGGGTGTTCGTCCTGAACCCGCAATGGCCGGAACGGCAGTCGCCGGTCAGGTTGGTATTACAGCCAGCCCGATTGCCGCTGCTATGGCTGCGATGATCGGCTTGTTTGCACAAAACGGTCACGGCGATATCGGATTGGGTCAGATTCTTATGATCACATTCCCGGCCTGTTTGATCGGTGTCATCCTCGGATCTATCATTTGCGTATTCTTCGGCAAAGATCTCAAGAATGATCCGGCTTATCAAGCTCGTCTTAAGGCCGGCCTCGTTCTTCCTCCCGAAAAGCTTTCCGACAGAAAGCTTCCTCCTCAGGCTGCTTGGTCCGTGCTTATTTTCTTCGGTGCTATCGTTGTCATCGTTTTAGCCGGCTTCTTCCCGAATCTCAGAGTTTTGCCCGGTGGAACAAAGGCTGTCGGTATGGCTCTTGTCATTGAAGCCGTTATGCTTGCTGCAGGCGCCTTTATGATGCTTTTCTGCAAACCCGACGTTAAGAAAATCGTCAAGAGCCCTGTAATGGAAGCCTGCGTTGTTTCTATCACTTGCGTTTTCGGTGTGGCATGGATGTCCGACTCTTTTATTGCTGCCAATAAAGACGTATTCATGCAGGTTGCCGGTTCTTTGGCTCAGGTAGCTCCGTGGCTCTTCACATTCATTTTGGCCGGTATGTCAGCTCTTCTGGCCAGCCAGGGCGCTACAACTCGTGCCATTATGCCTTTAGGTTTTGCTTTGGGTATTAACCCCTGGTATCTTATCGCTATGTTCCCGGCCGTTAACTGCCTGTTTATTCTTCCGACAACAGGTCCGGCTCTGGCTGCAGTGGGTATGGACCGTTCAGGTACGACTTACATCGGCAAGTACATTCTCAACCATTCATTCCAACTCCCCGGTCTTGTGATGGTTGCAATCTCCGTCGTGACTGCCTTTGGACTTGTCAGCTTTTTCGCTTAACAATAACAGTTTTTTCTGAATAAGTTGAACGGCTGCCTTCTCATTCGAGAAAGCAGCCGTTTCACTGTGCTTGAATCAAAAAACTCCGTCCGAAAACTTCTATAAGTAAAGGATTTCTAGGAGATGTCTATTCGAGTTCTATGAATTGCAAAAGCTCCGGGCGTACCTTTTTCATCTCCGGAAAGATTTCTTTCTCAAATATTTTGCGCGTCTTTTTCAGGATCTTATTAGCTAAAACAGTGAATGCCTGTTCTTGGTAAACAACAAAGTACCGACGAGTAGCTTCGATTGAAAGCGGTAAAAAATCCACGTCTTCTAACTTACGGTTGACCATCCACAAACTTAGAGGAGGAAGAATTGTCCAGCCTTTTCCTCGAGCAACCAACTCCATCATGGTAAAATTCGTATCTACTTCGATTCTGCGCTGATCAATAAAGTGCAGAGAACGATAAATTCTTTCTGACTGCACGAAGTCAAACGTCTCTTTTCCAAAACGGAGGTAAGGAAGACTTTCAACCGCAGCAACAAGGTCTTGATTACAAGAAATGTTCCTCTGTTTAGTAAGGCTCCTTGGCAAGACAAAGAGGAATCGTTCTGTCAAGAAGTGTAAAGCCTGGAAGTGAGGAACGTCTTCGATAGAATCGGAAGAAAGTCCGATATCGACAGCTCTGTGCTTAAGAAGATCTGTTACCTTAGGCGTGCTTCCCGTACAAGCAGAAATATTCTCTGTCTCATTTAATAAGTAATCTATAAGAGAGGGACAGACGCAGGCGCTCATGCAATCGGAAGCTCCTAACCTTAAATCCGGTTTCTCATTTTCAAGGGAAAACTGAATAGAACGGGTAAGATCATCTAACTGCTCAAGAATCAAAAAGGATCGATTCCAAAGTAGCCGTCCGGCCGTTGTTAACTGAATCGGCCTCCTATCTCGGTCAAATACCGGAGAACCTAATGAATTTTCAATTTTCTTGATCGCAGCAGAAACCGCAGGTTGACTGATGCCAAGAGCAGCAGCGGCCCTCGTCATGTTGCAGTCTGTTGCGGTTTCGATGAATATCCTCAACGAGGTTAAGTCAAGGTTTCCTTCTCTGTTCATTATTAACATTCCAAAGATATTCAGTGAGAAATAATAACCCCATGATGATCTTTAACGCTAAATTCTTCGGAAAATTCTTCGTATAAATCAGATTTATATCTGGCCATTAGAGTTGTTAATTGAGGTTTTCAAAGAAATATGCTTTGGCTATAGTCCGCTCTAATATTGGATAAAAATATGCTCATAGGTATTTCTTTCGGTCTTGCTGCTTGTGTGCTGTGGGGCTTTACATATCTCTTACCCCTTCTGCTTCCTGACTATCCCACAACTTATATTTCGGTAGCCAGGGGTATTGTAATGGGCGTTACCGCTCTTGCGGGTTTAGCCCTGCAGAGGCAGTATTTAAAACAGGTAAATCTGAAAGATTGGAATACAGCTTTCTGGCTCACCTTAATAGGCAATCTGATTCAGCCTTGGTGTCTGTTTTCCGCGGTGCAGTATGCTGGTGTGGCCTTAGCAGCTACTTTTTTCGGTTTAATTCCGGTTTTAGTTGCTCTAATTGCGAATGAAAGAGACAAGCGGAAGGGGAAAAAGTACTTGCCGCTTTCAAAACTCATCCTCCCGCTGTCTGTCATTTTCATCGGACTGATTTTGGCCAATTTCGAGGGCCTCATCAATGTCCTGGAAGACTATAAGTCAAACCCCAATTTTCTTATCGGCGTGATTTACTCCGTACTCTCGACAGCGATGTGGACCTGGTATCCGATTCGCAATGCAGACTGGCTGCTTGACCATCCTAAAATCAGTCCTGTCTTCTTTACCAGTATGCAATGCAGTCTGCTGCTTCCGTTCGGAATCGTTCTATACGTTGCTCTTTGGCTGTTTTCAGGAGATCTCAAGGAATTTTTCGGTCCTTCGCCTTTCGCCTTTATCGGATGGTCCCTTTTTGCCGGTGTGGTTTGCTCTTTCGGCGCAACTGCCTTATGGAATGCTATGAGTCAGAAAGTACCGACCGCCGTTGCAGGACCTATGCTGGTCTTTGAAACCATTTTCTCTGTTACCTGGGGATGTGTTTACGCCCGAGCCTTTCCTACCGCAACCCTTTTTATTGGAATGGTATTGCTCGTGAGCGGTGTAGTTTATACGTTGATGTTGTTTAACTCACTTAACGAACCTGTCGTCAGTGAAGCTGAAAGCAGCGCCGGCGGAATGTGATCTATTTAAAGTTTTGTGATTCGACTTAACTATTTGATTAAAGATTCAAACCTGAGAGTTCTGAATGCAATATCAAATCATCAAAAGAGAAGATTTTATTGTCCACCGATGGTCCGGAGGAACAACATCTGAAATCTTTCTTTTTCCTCCTTCTTCCTGTTGGGAGAAGAAAGACTTTCAAATTAGGATTTCTTCAGCGGACTGTCGTGTTGACGGGGCTCCCTACTCTGACTTTATCGGCTTCACACGTCACATCCTGCCTTTAAAAGGTTCGATGCACATGTTTCATGAAGGTCATCACGAAGTATTGCTCAATCCGTTTGACATTGACATTTTTGACGGCAGCTGGAACACACATCACATCGGGAAAACCGTTGACTTTAATCTTCTTTGTTCGGAAAACTGGACCGGAAGGCTGAAACCACTTCTGCAAAATGAATCCATCAAGATAGAAAAATCGGGAATTATTGGCTTCTATGCGGTTGAGGATGCCGAAATCCGCAGCGGAGATTTTTCCGTAGAAGTGCCCGCAGGTGATTTTATTGTTTTCAACGATATAAATGAAGCAACGGTTTTTAGTATTAAAGTCGCTTTACATGGCCCTTGTGTCATTGCCGCGGCTGCTTTCCCTAAAGGAAGTTCTCATATGCGATTAAGTTCTATGCCTGTTGATGAGTTCTGTGCTTTGACTGCTTCGGACGCACCTGCCCCGGGCGGGGGCAGTGTCTCTGCACTGTGCGGCTCATTGGCAGCAGCACTCGCGGAAATGGTCGGAAATTTGACTCTTGGACGCCGCGGCTGCGATGATGCTCAAGAATCAATCAGGGAAGCCTTAGCTGAGCTCGAAGAAATTCGCACCATACTCCTGAAAGCGATTGATGAAGATTCAGAAAGCTTTATCGGCTTTATGACGGCCTTAAAAATGCCTAAGAATACCGAGGAAGAAAAAGCGCTGAGGAAAACCGCCATGTCCCAAGCCTTAAAAACTGCCTCCCTCGTCCCTTTGAAAGTGGCCGGACAGTCTGTCAGGATTTTCAAATTTTCGCGTCTCATGCTTGAACGAGGAAATAAAAACGCGGCAACCGATGCAATGGTGAGCGCTCTGGCCGCTAGAACAGCAGCTATCGGAGCGCTACTTAATGTACGCATTAATCTGCGTTCAATCCATGATCCCGAGTTCGTTCGAACCACATTAGAAGAAGTTCTGCGCCTGGAAACTTTGACCAATGAGCAGGAAAAAGAAATAACGGAGATTGGTTACCAATTACTCAATCAATAAATTCTTTGGAGAAAAAGCCATGACAAAGCTTGTGGAATTCATACCCAACTTTTCTGAAGGACGCCGTCAGGAAGTTATCGATCAAATAAGTGAAGCAGCTCAAGGCGTCCCCGGTGCCAAACTTATCAATGTCAATGTTGAGCCTTCCTATAACCGTTGTGTCCATACGGTTGTAGGAGATCCCGAAGCTGTATTGGAAGCAGGCTTCCGCATGTGCCAAAAAGCAGTCGAGCTGATCGACATGAATCACCATAAAGGAGAACATCCTCGTATCGGAGCTGTAGATGCTTCTCCGTTTATTCCTCTGGAAGATATGACGGCCAAAGAATGCGTTGATCTTTGCAATCGCCTAGGCGAACGTGTTGCCAAAGAACTTCAGGTCCCGGTCTATCTTTATGAAAAAGCGGCTAAAAGACCAGAACGAGTGAAGTTACAGAATATCCGCCACCCGGAATATGAAGGTTTGTTGGAGTTAATTGACAAACCGGAATGGGCGCCTGATTACGGTGAGGCAAAGATGCACCCGACGGCCGGAGCCATGCCGCTCGGCGTTCGCAATCCCATGGTCGCCTTCAATATTTCGTTAAATACTTCGGATGTCGCTATAGCTAAAAAAATTGCACAATCTTTCCGCGAAGCCAAAGGCGGCTATGCAGAGGCCCGGGCAATCGGCGTTTATCTGGAGGACAGAAACATCTGCCAGGTCAGCTGCATGATCAATCCGCAGATCGTATCGCTCTACCGAATTATCGAAATGGTGCGTTCTGAAGCTAAGCGTTACGGCTTATCCATCATCGGAACAGACATTTGCGGCATGGTTTCCCAAAGCGCCCTGATGGACTGCTGTGAATACTACATGCAGCTTGAAAACTTCGATCGAAAAGCTCAGATATTGGAAGAGTTGCTCTAATTAACAGAATTTGAATTACGGCGAAGGTCAGGTTTTTCTTTTCCGAGCAACCGAAAACGCAGAAAGATTTGAAACGGTTCGGACTCACTCAGCTTATCGTTTTTTAATACTTCTGAATAAAGTTTGTTAATACTGATTTCGTTTTTGAATTTCCTAACCCAAAATAGAAACATAATTTCTTCAACTCCCAAGAGGTAAAAATGATTCAAGGTAATAATCGCGGAAAAATTAAACAGCCCCCTGCAAAAGAGGTCATTAAATACATCATCAATCCGAGCATCTCTGACGCTGAGGCTGAGCGCTCCTTCCAAAATTATGTCGAATGCAACAAAGCTCACGTTTTAATGCTTGAAAAACAAGGTATTATCAAAAAGGAAGTCGCTAAAAAGATTCTTGAAGTCGCTGAAGAGATGACTGCTATGGGAAGCAAACCTTCCTTTGCACTTCGTCCAGAACTCGAAGAGATGTATTTCAACCTTGAAAACTACTTGATTTCCAAGGTTGGCATTGAAGTCGGCGGTCAGCAGCACACTGCCCGCTCCCGCAATGATTTATACGCTACCGTTGTTAGGATGGATGTTCGTAAGTTCTATTTGGAAGTATGTGAACTTTACAACGAAATGCGCAAGACGATTCAGCAGGTGGCGAGGAATAATACAGACGCCGTTATGGCCGGTTATACTCACCTTCAGCCGTCCGAACCCATCACCTTTGCTCAGTATTGCGCAGCTATTCTTTATGGAATGGACCGTGACTATCAGCGAATCCAAAATGCTTGGGAACAGCTGAACCTTTGCCCGCTGGGCGGCGGCTCCATGGGCTCAACCACATGGAAGATCGATCGCCAGTTCACTTCTGAACTTCTCGGTTTTAATGCACCTTTAGGCAACTCCATTGATGCCGTCGGCTCTAGAGATTACATTTTGGAAATTCTGTCTGCCTTCGGAATTGCCGCCAGCACCTTTACCCGCCTCTGTCAGGATTTATACGTTTGGGCAACACCTGATTACGGATACGTCGAAGTTGCGGATGAAGTCGCTGTCTGCTCCTCCATCATGCCGCAGAAAAAGAATCCCTGGACGTTGGAACACATTAAGGGGAAATCTGCCAACATCGAAGGTCTTTGTGTCGGCGCTTGGGCTGTTATGAAAAACACCCCGTATACTCACAATAACGAAAGCAGCGGAGAAGGCCCGACTTTCCTCTGGAATGCATTCGATGAAATGAAAGCCTGCATAGAGCTTCTGAACATAACTTTCCGCGGAATTAAGCTCAATAAAGAATTGATGGTTGAGACCGCATCAAATAACTTCTGCACTATGGCTGAACTTGCCAATACTCTGGTTCGCGCAGACCATATCTCTTTCCGTACCGCTCATGATATTGTTGCGCACGTCGTTGACTTCATGCTCACACATGGAAAGAAAGCCAGTGAGATTGACGTGGATGTTATCGCACCGATTGCTAAGCAGTTGTTTAACATTGAGACCAAGGTGACCAATGAAGAAATTCAGCTTGGCCTTGATCCGGTCAAAAATGCCAACTCAAAGGACTCTTTAGGCGGCTCAGCACCTGAGGAGGTCCTCCGCCAACTCGATGAACTTATGGCACGTTTGGAAGAAAACATCTCAGTAGTAACTCAGCGCAGAGCTCAATTAGAAGGAGCCAAACAAAAAACCGAAGTTAAAATTCAAGCGCTTCTTGCCTAAATAGGTATTTGTTCATTTTCGGGGCGGCAAGGTTAATCCTTTCTGCCCCTTTTATTCAAAGGTCAGCTATGTTTTCATTCTGCATCCCTACCGAGTTTGTCTTCGGCACCGGTTGTTTTAAAGAACTTCATAAATACAATCTACCGGGAAAGAAAGCTCTCATTGTGATAACTAACGGTAAATCCATTCGGAACAGCGGATATCTCGCGGAGTTGGAAAATCAACTCTCCTTAGCCGGCAAAGAGTATGAAGTTTTTGACGGTATTACCCCGAATCCGACTACTGACAGCATCATGGACGCAGCTAAAACCGCGAAGGACTCTGCCTGCGACTTTATTATCGGTTTCGGAGGCGGCTCCCCTATGGACTCGGCTAAACTTATCGCTCTGGCGGCGACCAATCCTGGAAACATTTGGGATTATTGCCAGAAAGGCTCCGGCGGAAGAAAGCTGCCGACGAATCAGCCTCTTCCTGTCGTATGTATTTCCACCACAGCCGGAACCGGTTCCGAAGCAGACAACAGTGGTATGGTCACAAATCCGATCACACACGAAAAATTGGGCATCGGCTTCCAAAGTCTCTTCCCCGTTCTCTCTGTTGTAGACCCGGAATTAATGCGTTCCGTGCCTCCTCGTTTAACTGCTTATCAAGGCCTTGATACCTTCTTCCATCTAGCAGAAGGCTATCTTTCGAAGAAGGCAAATTACTTTAACGAGATGTTTTCCATCACGGGCATCGAAAAGATCGGAGCCTATCTGGCGCGAGCCGTTATAGAAGGAAACGACTTAGAAGCTCGTGAAAATGTGGCCTTCGCCAATACGCTCGGTGGCTTTGTGATGTCCACAGGAAAACTCCTCAGTCAGCATTCTTTGGAACATATCTTGAGTGCATATCATCCGAACTTGCCCCACGGTGCCGGACTGATCCTTATATCTCGTGCCTATTTCGGCTTTTTTATCGACAAAGGCCTTTGCCGCCAAAAATTCATTGACATGGCTCGCGCTCTCGGGAATAAAAATGCCTCCGAACCTCAGGATTTTCTTTCTGCGCTCGATAAATTATTAGAAGACTGCGGAGTCTCCAATTTAACAATGAGTGAATTCGGAATCAAAGCCGAAGAGCTTCCTGCAATGGCAAAAGAAGTCAGAGAATCTCTAGCGCCGGCTTTTGAATGCGATCCGACGCTCTTAACAATTGAAGACTGCGCTGAAATTTATCGAAAGTCTTTCAAATAATTCCGTAAGGCTTAATCAGGCGCTGCTTTCTGTCGGATTAAGCCTTAATGAACTTCTCGAGTCCGGGTTTGAGTTCACGAACCATCGGTATTACCTTTTCATGAAGGTATGTTTTTAGGCTTGAAGAAATGTTCTCTGCCGTCGGTTCAAATACTGTATCTTCATAAGAAATATAGAATCGTCGTTCAGCATTTTTTCCTTTAAAAGAGAGAAAAGAAAGCTGAGGCAGAAAATAGCTTGCCTGGAGTAAAGAGAAAGTAGGCAAAATGGCCCAGCCGTTGCCTTCCGCGACGACTATTGCCATAGCGAGGCACGAATCGATCTCGATCGAATCGAACTTCTGAAAGTTGAGCGTACGAAGAAGCCTTTCTGTCTGAAAGTAATCCATCGTAGTTTTTCCCGCTCTTACATATGGCGTTTTCTCTAAAAATTCATTTAAGTCGGAAATTGACTTCGGCCGAATTTTGTCGTGGATTTCTTTCGGGATAACCAAAAGAAACTCATCCTCAAGAAGCTGAATATTCTGAACTCCGTCGTCCTTTGTTAAAGGATCAGTGGACAAAGAGATGTCAATTTCTTTGTTTCTTAATTTATCGGAAACTTCAAGAGAGGTTCCGCTGGATAGCGTTAGTCTGCCGGGTTTGGAAGCCAAAAGAGAAACTAATTCACCCCCGAAAATATTCATAATGGCCTCAGAGCAACCGAGCCTGATATCGGGATTTTTTCCATTGGCTGTCCTGTACATATCCGCAAGGATGGTTTCGATGAGTTCAATAGCGCCATTACCTCGTTTAAAAAGAACGTGTCCGGCTGCAGTAAGTCTCATCGGACGAGAGGCCCGATCAAAAAGTTCAATTCCCAGACCATTCTCTATTTTTTTAATGACAGTCGAAATTGCCGGCTGAGTAAGGCCGAGCTTTTGTGCGGCTCGTGTCATATTGCAATCCTTTGCAACTTCCATGAACACTTTCAGCTGATTTAATTCGAGAGAAAAATTTCGCATTCCAGACTCCAATCGGAATTTCCGTGAGTAACTACCTTCTGCTCAAGCATATTGAACGTCTGGCGAAGCTCTTATAAGGAAATCAAATCGTCATCGTTAAAAATCACTTATCTACTTAACGATGTTAACCGTTTTATCGGAGAATGTTCATAGAAAGATAAAACGTTAACCTCAAATTTCTAAAGGAAAGTTATGAGCCGTATTGAGAAAGACTGTTTAGGCCAAATGGAAGTCCCGGATGACGTTTACTACGGAATCCAGACCCTTCGCGTCATGGGAGTATCGGGCATTCTAGGTGAGAAGGTTATTAAATATCCCTACCTCCACAGAGCTTTAGTGCAGATGAAAAAAGCCGCTGCCTTAGCAAACAAAGAGATCGGTGCCTTAGATGAAAGAAGAGCCGAAGCCATTGCTTGGGCTTGCGACAAAGTACTTACCGGAAAATATGATGACCAATTTCCGCTGGATATGTTCCAAGGCGGCGGTTACACCTGCGTCAATATGAACGTAAATGAGGTGATCGGCAACCTTGCGAACGAACATCTGACCGGTCATAAAGGACAAGATGAAGTTCATCCCAATACCCATGTCAATATGGGACAGTCAACTAATGATATTGTTACGAGTGCAGAACACCTTTGCATTTATCCGGCATTGGATAAATTAGCACCGGAACTCGACAAGCTTGCAGACGCTTTTGCAAAGAAAGCTATTGAATTTGCCGATGTCATCAAGGTTGGCAGAACGTGCCTTCAGGATGCCGTTCCCTTAACGCTTGGGCAAGAATTCGGAGGCTACGCCGAATTTTGCCGCCGTCAGGCAGAAAACATCCGCAGTTTAAGAGCAGAGTGCTTCTATCTGCTGGTCGGTGCTACAGCGGTCGGAACGGGCTTGGGTGCAGCTCCAGGGTATCAGGAAGCTTTCTATAAACATCTCTCCGTTCAGCTCGGTGAAGACGTTAAAAGCACGGCCGACCTTTTTGACGGTATGCAAAACGATGACTTCTGCGTAAAAGTATCTGCAGCCGTGAAGCAGGCAGCCTGCGGTATTTCAAAAATCGCAAAAGACCTGAGAATTATGAGTTCCGGTCCGAGAGCTGGGTTCGGAGAAATTACTCTGCCCTCTCTTTCTCCGGGATCTTCCATCATGCCCGGAAAGATCAACCCGATCCTCCCTGAACTCGTCAGTCAAGTCGCTCAGCAAACCTGCGGTAATGATGTCGTTATTTCCATGGCCTTTGAACAGGGTGAGTTAGAGATCAGTGTCTGGGCTCCTACACTTTACAAGAATCTTTTTGAGTCCTTCGATTTGCTGACGAAAGTGATTCCGCTCTTTATTGACAAATGTATCAATGGTATTACAGCAAATCGTGACCGCTGTGCAAAAGAAGCGAAAGAAACCATTGCTTTGTCCACCGTCGTTGCAGCTACGCTAGGCTACCCTGAAGGCGTCAAAGTTGCGAAGTATGCACAGGAACACAATTTAGCTGTTGCCGATGCCGTTCTTGAGATGGGAATCATGACCAAGGAAGAAGCAGATATGCTTTTGGATCCGGCACTTTTGGTTAACCCCGAGAAAATGGCTGAAGTCATCGCTCGATGGAAGGGAGAAAAGCAAAAACAGTAAGAAAAGAAACCCTTCATAAAAATTTCTAAATCCTCCCCGGCTTTGGCAAGGTTGTAATTGCCAAAGCCCTTTTTGTTATTTGCCGGGAACATGAATAAATCGAGAAAGTCCCGGGAGCTGGCGTTCCATTTTGACCAAAAAACGCTCTGTCAGCACCTTTTTGGTTATTTCTCCGACCAATTGAGAGAGAGCATGATTCCTGATCTGTTTACGAACCATCCAGTAAGTTCTGGTCAGCGAACGGCCCGGGATCGGATAAAAATCAACCTCACTGCTACTAAGGCCTGCAGCCCAAAGATTGAATGGGGGAATCAACGACCATCCGTCCAATTGAGATACCAATCCTACGACTAAATAACTTGTGGACACTGAAGTGTGCAATGCCGGCTTCTGCCCAAGAGATCTAAGTAAGCGGTCGGCCTGAATTCTATCGGAACTGTCCTGGTTATATTCAATCAAGGGCCGAGAGATAATCAACGTTTGAAACGCCTCTTCCGAAATGATCGGTTCGTGACCCTTTTTCACAACTAATACAAAATCTTCTTGGAAAAGGACTTCTCGTTCGAGTTCTTCTTCGTCTTTAATCGGGTAAGGTGAAAGAAGAACATCTATTTTTTCAGACATCAATGCCGATACCAGTGGGAGTGTCAGGCCGGAAACGACATCCACGGAAGTGATGATTTTATTGAGCTCTGCAATAAGCTGGGGCCCGAAAGAACCTGCCGCCGACTCCCCGAGCCCTAAGCGAAGGGTCTCATATTTTTTCTTTTCACTTCTGACTGCTTCTAAGATTTCATCATTTTTCTGTAAAAGTTCTCTTGCCAGGGCAAATAAACGCCTTCCGGCTTTAGTCAGCAGAATCGGTCTTGAATCCCGTTCGAATAACGTTACTCCGAGAAAGTTCTCTAATGCTTTGATGTTTTGGCTGATCGCCGAAGGTGTTTGACCTATTTTTACAGCTGCTGCTTTAAGCGTCCGTTCCTCGGCCACGGTAACAAAAATTTTTAGCTGCAATGTATTAATGAGATTGAGGTCGCTCATTTTTCTTCAGATTGGTTATTTATCGATTAATTTTTTCATAATTTTCAGAAGATGGTAATTCAGGATAATCCGTTAGTTGGCTGAATTTTCTTAAATTTAATTAAAGATCTTATCCTCTTTAATTAATGCTCTTTGGACCTTCGAAACTTTCTCTTTAAGCTAATCCTAGAACTTCAAAATTTTAGGAGAAACGATGCCAAAGATTATTCATAACCTTCCGATTACCGGAATTGCAAGCTTTGCGAAATATCCGATCTGCACGGATTTGGATCAATTAGATGACGCAGACGTTTGCGTCATGGGTATTCCTTACGATATGGGTGCTCCTTACCTGAGCGGTACTAAGTTCGGTCCCCGCAGAATCCGCGAGGTCTCCTGCCATTACGGACGAGGAGATGCCGGTTTCTGGGATCCTGAGAGAATGACTCAGTACTTAGAAGCTCCTGTAAAAGTTGTTGATGCAGGAGACGTCGACATGGATCCAATGGACTTTCATGCGAGCTTCGATAATGTGACGGAAGCTGCAAGAAAGATTATTTCTAAAGGTGCACTCCCCGTTTTTATGGGCGGCGATCACTCCGTAACTATCCCGACTGCCCGTGCATTGGATATGTACAGCGATCTTTGCGTAGTTCAGTTTGATGCCCATTTGGATTTCGGCAAGAGGAGATGGACCAACGGATCTCCGATGAGAATGATTTCTGAGATGCCGCACTTTACTCAAATGTGCCAAATCGGTATGCGCGGATTAGGAAGCAACACTAGAGAAGACTTCCAATCAGCCTATGATTATGGTTCTGTTGTTATCCCTTCCAGAAAAGCCTTGTCTCTTGGAGCCGAAGAAGTCATCAAAATGATTCCTGAGTCCAAGAACTATTTTGTCACGATAGACATCGACGGATATGACATGAGCACGGCCCCCGGTGTCGGCTCTCCTTCCCCAGGCGGTTTGAACTATAACTTCGTCACAGACGTCTTAGAGGGAATTGCTAAGAAAGGAAACGTCGTGGCTTTCGACTTAGTTGAAGTAGCCCCTCAATATGATCCGTCAGGTATCACAGCTCGTCTCGGTGCTATGACCATGTTGGCTTTTATGGGCTTTATCACCAAAGAAAAAGAAAAACGCGGTCAGCTGAAGGCTCAAAGAAGATAATGAGTCTTAATTAAGAACTTGGGAGGTAAATCACCTCCCTTTTCTATTTCTACTGGTCATGTTTGACAGCTCGGAGGCTTTCGATTAGACCTCGGACACAATCGAGAACAAGGTTAGAAATTCTCACGTCGAAATCCTTGCGGACACAGAAATATATCTTTCTTGGATTAAAGTCATCAGAAATAGGACAAATATTCAGGGTATTTTTCTCGTGCGACATTAAACCAAGCATATGCGACACGGACCAGCCCAGGCCCGCACCGACAAGGTCGTAAACAAAGGCGTTGCTTTGTATTTCAAAAACCTTCGGAAAATATAAATTGTGCTTTCTGAAGTATTCATTGAGCAAGCCTCCGTCAGCGGTTTCTTTTGAATGATAGATAAAGGGAAGACCGCAAAGCTTGAGTTTTTCAAAAGTCAATTTTTCTTGATTCAGGGTAAATTCTTTCGGAAATATAAAATACCAAGGGTCTTCCCCAAGAAAATACTTATTAATGTCTTCATGACTTTCCTCTCCGGCCAATACAGCAATATCCAAGCTTCCCTCTTTCAATTGTTCCATCAAAGTTCCGCTGGGTTCGGACGTAAGAGAAACGAGACCGAGGGTTTTCTGCATCTGTTTGCAGAGATCTGCAGCAATGACTTTCCCCGCAGATTCAATCATGCCGATACGAACAGCAGGCTTGACAAGATTTTCATACTGAATATTGACTAAGATTTGGCTTACGTTCTTTTCGCTTTCTTTGAGCGCCTCGTAGAGTTTGACCGCTTCTTTTGTCGGTTGAGGAGGCCTGCTTTCTCTGTTAAACAGGTCCACTCCCAAAGACCTTTCAAGTCCCGCAATCGTTTGAGAGATTGAGGATTGTGTGAGCTGAAGTTTTACAGCGGCTGCCGAAAACTTCTTTTCCTCCATAACCTTCATAAACACTGAGAAGGAACGAGAAAAAAAATGTTCCCCCGCCACTTCTTGAGAACTCGAAAAATGTTTGAAAATATCTTTTTGATTAATCGACATTCTTTATGAAATCTAATAATTTTTCTCGGACAGGCGAATTATTGTCGGCAAATACGCATAAATAGTTCTTGCCGGGAACATTCCAAATTTCTGCCTGTTTTGGAAGAGAGAACTCGAAAAGTTTCCTTTGTCCTTTTCTCACAAAATTATCTTTTCCAGGATTAACGACGACTAAGGGGCATGTAACGAGGGTGATCGCTTGCGCGGGCTGAATATCTGTTTCCTTTAAAGTCCTGGCTAAAAGATCGCCAAGAATAAATCCGTGTCTTTCCTGAATCAGACCTTTTTGAGATGCGTAAATGGATTCAAGGACAACACCTTTCACTTGATCCTTATGGCTGAGGTAGAAACGAAGCGCAGCATCGGCCCCAACGCCTTGACCGAAAAGAACAAGTTTTCTTCCCTTTATCAAATCAGAATTCTTGACGCATTCCCAAACCGCACCTGCATCTTTGTCTAAATTGTCTAATCGAGCCTCACCTTCAGTTTCCCCAACGCCCTGATAGTCAAACAAAATAACCGGGACGCTCTCAAGTGCAAGAAAAGCGACCTGCTGCATGCTGTAACTCATATTGAATTGAGCGCTTTGGAAGTAAAGAACAACCGGCAAAGTTTTGAGCTTTTCTTTTTTTATCTTTCCGGTTTCTTTCGGCACAAGAATTTCAAAACTTATTTCGGGCTTTGTGGGATCAGAAAGGTTTTTCGCTTTTCCTTTGATCGACTCAAGGCCGTAAAGCGAAGCGGACCAATATCTCATTGAGTCAGATCTGAAGAAAAGGCTTTCTACAAGGTTAGATATGAAGTTCATTTTCAAGTCCTCGTCTGCATACCTCAAGTTTCCGACAGGGTCCTAAAAATTCCTCCTACATTAAATATTTTTAATCTTTCTTATAGAAAAAATTTATGTTGTTTGTAGAGTTAACCTTAATTGAATAGATTTCTTAGATTCAATAATCACTAAATTATTAAGGGGTTAATTCTTGTAATGCACCAGGAAAAAACCTCTTTTTTAGTTTATTTCCTTTCTTGGGGACTGACACAAGAAAAGAGCCCGGTTTATTCTGGGCTCCGTCTTATTTCAAACCTTTAATTTAATTAATTAAAGGTTTCTCAATTATTTGTACTA
>NZ_GL883691.1 GCF_000205025.1 Parasutterella excrementihominis YIT 11859
ACAAGAAAGGAACGCGGAGAAGGTGCAGACATGGTAGTTTAGTTTGCAACATGATTATTCATATTATGCATGATTTTTGAGGTTCTTTTGCATCAGGCGAAGAATAACGATCAATAAATCGCCGTAAAACGAATAAATAGCGTTTTCGGCAAAGAAGTAACTCAATCCCGCAATAAAAGGAGAATTGCAAAAATGGCAGAACAAGCAAAGGATTTCAGCCGCGGCAAAATTTCTAAGCCTCTGGCTCAGGAAATCATTAAGTACATAAACGATCCGATCGCAAGATCAGACTTTGAACATTCTTATGACACGATGCTCGACATCAACCGCGCTCATGTCTTAATGCTCTGCAAACAACACATCATCTCAGAAGAAGTCGGTAAAAAGATTCTCAAAGCCACCGATGAAATCCAGCAGAACCGCATCCTCCCGGACTTCAGCGAAAACATTGAAGACCTTTATACCAACTTGGAAGGTCGCTTAATCAAAATGGTCGGCATGGAAGTGGGCGGCCAGCAGCACACGGCCCGCAGCCGCAACGACTTAGGTGCTACTGTCGTCCGCATGGATACCAGAAAGTATTACCTGCAGCTTGCCGGAATGTTCAATAAGATGCGCAAGACGATTCTTTCTCTGGCTCGCGACAACTATGATGCCGTCTTCTCCGGCTACACTCATATGCAGCCGTCTGAACCGGTCTCTTTTGCACATTACCTTTCTGCCGTCTTAGCCGGTTTGGCAAGAGACTACAAACGCTATGCCAACGTCTGGGACTCTTTAAATCTCTGTCCGTTAGGCGGCTGCTCGATGGGATCGACGTCTTACAACATCGACAGAAACTACACGGCTAAGCTCCTTGGCTTTAATGGTCCGATTCAGAACTCTATCGATTGCGTCGCATCCCGCGATTACGTCTTAGAAACCGTTGTCACACTGGCGATGGCCAGCGACACGATGAGCCGCTTAGCTTTTGACTTGTATATTTGGTCCACACCGGAATTCGGATACATTGAAGTCGACGACTCCTGCGCTGTCTGCTCATCCATCATGCCGCAGAAGAAGAATCCATTCACGCTGGAACACATGAAAGGTTTGGCAGGCCACATGGAAGGTTTCGTGGTTGGAATCTATTCCTGCATGAAGAATATTATCTATTCTCACAGCAAGGATACCAGCGTTGAAGCTACTCGCTACCTCTATGAAGCTATGCATGACATGGAGATTGACTTCACATTGGCCAACATCACGATCGGCACACTGAAAGTGAAGAAAGATCGTATGCGTGACAACGCGCTGAGAAACTTCTGTACGGTCACCGAACTCGCGAATTATTTGGTTCGTTACGACGATATCTCCTTCCGTCAGGCACACCATATCGTGGCTGATGTCGTCGACAAGCTCTGCAAAGAAGGCTTAGACAGCTCTCATATTGACCGCGCTCGCGTCAATGAAGCCATGAAAGAGCAGTTAGGCGCTGAAACCAAGCTCACGGACGAACTAATTAAAGAAGCCTTGGATCCGTCTCGTATCGCTGAAGCTAAGAAGTGCATCGGCGGAACCTCCGCTGAAGAAGTCAAACGTCAGCTGGATTTACTTGAAGAACAGATCGACGCCGACGAAAAAGTTCTGGCCGATCGTTTGATGTATCTTGCCCAAGCCAAAGAAGAACTCAACGTCGCTGTTAAAAAGTTAGAAAACAGCTAATTATTGAAATTTAAGGCAGGAGGCGGGATTAAATCGCCTCCTGAAATCTTAATGCTCACTTCAAACCGAGAAATCAAAGAGTTCCGCGATTATCCTCAGCTCATAACGGCTTATGCGGAAATCAAAAAAGCATCCGCCGCCGCTAATGCTTCTTTAGGCATCTTAGATCCTTCGGATGCGGAAGCGATTATCAAAGCGTGCGAAGAGATCATTGAAAATCCATACCGATCTGAATTAACAACGGGGACCCTACATATCAACGGCTTGGCTTACAATCAGGCCTTTAATCGTCTTCTGGCCGCTAAATCCGGCGTTTTGGAAGAAAAAATCAACGCAGGACAAGGATACGAAGACGTCTTCAACACGGCTCAGAACCTTGTCGTGTACCGTGCGATCAACTTAACGCGCTCCGGTGTTGATAATCTTTTGCAGACACTGCGCAATAAGGCGGTGGAGTTCCGGAATGAAATGCACATTGCCCGAAGCCATCTTCAGGAATCGCTGCCGGTTTCCTGGGGCGCGGTGTTCGGAGCCATGTATATCCGTTTAAAGAGAAGTGCGGATGAGCTTCAAAGGGTTCAGGATCTTTTCTTGGGCGTCAATTTAGGCCTCACGCCGATCGATTCCTTTACGCATTCAGCGCCCGGCTTCAACGCTCTAGCCGTTAATAATCTTAGAAAAGTGACTGGTTTGCCTCTGCATTCCGTTCCTCAAGACGACGATCCTGTTCTCGGATCTTCTTATGTAGAAGCTCTGGAAGGGGATGACAGGTTTATCCGGCTTTCTTCCGTGTTAAGGTTGATTGCCTTGAATTTGGCTCGCTTGGGCAATGATTTCTACATTTACTCATCGGGTCCTCGCTGCGGCATCTCCGAGCTGTCGCTTCCGGCTATCGCTCCGGGATCAACCATCATGCCCGGCAAAATCAATCCGAGCATGCCGGAACTCATGCTTCAGGTTATGCATCAGACAGTGGGCATTGATCAGCTGGCTGCATTTTCTTTTGTTGAAGAAGACATTGATATCGGAAGTTCGAACGGCTGGGTGTTTTTCCAATTATTGGAGATTTTGGAGATTATCGGCCGAGGCTGCAATAAGTTCGTTGAGAAGTGCGTGAGCGGCATTCGCGTAAAACACGATGAATCCTCAGCTCACCTTGAAAGTGCCGCTTCTCTGATTTCTTTAGCCGCCGCAGTATTCGGAAGAGAAATCGCTGAGAAAGTTTTAGCGGTTGCTTCTTCACAAAATCTGTCTGTCCCACAGGCACTGCTTCAGATCGAGGAAGTAACCGCAGAGGATGCCGAAGCGCTCTTTAATTTCGATCGATTCTCTAATCCTCAGGAACTGACGCGGTTTATTTCGACTTTTAAAAACAGGCAAGGGAGGGCATAAAGATGAGACTGGAACATGATTCTTTGGGTTCTCTTGAAGTTCCCAACTTCGCCTACTACGGAATTCAGACAGAGAGAAATCGGCAGGCTTTTGATATCTCTGATTTAACGCTCGAAGATTTTCCGTCCTTTATCGAAGCTGTTGCAAAGATCAAAGCGGCGTGCGCCAGAACCAATCTGGAAATCGGGGCCCTAGACAAAGAGAAAGCTCAAGCGATTGAACAAGCAGCCTGGGAAGTCATTCGGAGAGAGTTTGATTATTCGCTTCCGGTTTGTATTTATCGAGGTTCGGGAACACCTTTAAACGCCGGTGTTAATGAAGTTGTCGCACATCGCGCCAATGAAATCTTGACCGGTAATAAAGAAGGGGGCGGCATTCATCCGAGTACTCACGTCAATATGGCTCAGTCGAGCAACGATGTCATTCCGACTGCAAAAGCGATTGTTGTCCATGATCAGCTAGAAATCATTATCGAACCTTTAAAAGTCTTGATTAAGAAGTTGAGAGAAAAGGGCGAAGAGTTTTCTTCTGTTATTAAGATGGGTCGTACCGGATTGCAGGATGCCGTTCCCATTACCTTAGGACAACAGCTCAATGCCTTTGCCAGCGGAATGGAACGTTCTTTATCGAGGCTTGAGTACGAGAAGAGCCATTGGAATTACAGCTGTTTAGGGGGCACTGCAGTCGGTACAGGCATGGGCTGCCTTCCGGGATTCAGAGGCAAAGTCAACAAACATCTTTCCGATGTTCTTGGCTATGAGGTCAAAGCCTATGACGATCTTGTTGACGGCATGATGGCAATCGACGATCTAATTGCCTGTCACGGACAAGTCGTTGCCTTGAGTGCTCAAGTGTGGAAACTCGCCCGAGATCTTCGCGTCATGGCAAGCGGACCTAATTCCGGTTTGAGAGAGGTCTACTTCGAAGTTAAAAATCCTGAGAATGCCCTTAATCCTCAGCGTTTCGCTTCCTGCAGCCTTGAGTCCGTCATTACGGCCTGCAATCAAGTCAGTGCCAATAACAGCTCGATTCTATTCGGATTAAAGAATGGCTGGCTGGATCTCGGTGCGTGTTCAAGTATTCCTTTGAGAGCCATGATCAATAGTGCGACCATGTTGAAGGAGGCCATGAGGATATTGACTGAAGAAGTTCTGCCGTCCATGCGTGTGAACAGTCAGCTTTGCCAAGATATGGCTGAAAGCTCAGTTTCCAATACAACGATGATCAGCACGATCTTTGGTTACGAGGTAGGAAGCCAGGTCGCTCACTTGGCATTAGAAGAGAATATCTCTCCGAGGGAAGCCGCTAAGAAGCTGAAAATCCTTCCGGATGAAGTCATCGATGAACTCTTTGATGTTTCGAACTTAACGCATCCGGAGAATATGGAAGCGCTTTTCGAAAAGTACAAGGACTTTAGAAAACTCTAAAAGTCTTTAGTTTTGAGGAAACGGGTGGGCGTAAAACTCACCCGTTTTGTATGATGGAAAATTGAGAGGTTTGTTTTGAACTTTGATAAGCCTTCAAATTGCATCTTCAGGGAAGAGTTTGTTGTTTCCTGAGAGAATCGTCCTCACATTCTTAATGGTTTTTCTCACTGAAATACCTTGATTTTTGGATCTTCAATATCAATACTATTTCTATAATTAAAAAAGGGAAAAGGGAGAAGTTAACCCCTATTTGATTCATTTGGTTGATCCTAAAAAGAAATAGTTCTTGTTGTGTAGGCTAAACAGATGGTGAATCCTGAACTGGACGATAAAGATCGGGTGCTTGGGAAAACTGAGAAAGGTAAAGAGCAGCTTGGAGGAATCGAAGACCGAATTTTTGCTCGAGGTCAGGAAGCAGGAAAGACGGCGATTGTCAAAGAACTTCTTGCTATTGGTGATCTTTCCTTAGAAAAAATTTCTAGGATTAGCGGATTCTCAACGGAAGGACTTCATAGGATTCAAGCGTTATCTAATCCTCGTTAAGGAAGCAAGATATCTCCATTTTCTGAAGAGATTGCAATATTCCATTAGCTCTCTAATTCATCCTGGCTCTAATGATTTTCAGAAGAATTAATTAATAGTTTTCTGAAAACTCTGTCAGAGGTTCTTTACCTCTTTAGAGCTAAGATTTGCTGAAGCAAGCGCGGGTTTTTCTAATCCTTTAATGCTTAAGCTTCTTAAAGCCTCAGACACTTGACGCTTTAAAAACGAAGAATCAGAGGGGCTGAGTGGAGGCAAAAGGTCGTCGTAGTAGGAAAGAGCCCGAAGCGAAAGCATAGGCGAAAAATCGGTGCCGAAGAAGACAGAGGCTGCACCCAACGCTTCTACTAGGGACTCATCGTTTTTAATCAGCCGAATGATATCGACATAATCTTTGGTCGAAGGCCTTTGGATAATCACTTTCAACTTGGTTGCAAAAATATCCAATGGAGATGCGACAAGAAGGACCTCATCTTCAGTCAGTCGAGGTTCTCCTATACGGCCGAAATCGATAGTTCCAAAAAAAGAAATTTTTACGGAGCCTTTGTCGGCCTCCGGATGAGAGATTTCAAATGTCTGTGTATTTTCTAAGTCCTGAAGCTGAGTGACGAGATTTGCCTCTTCCAATAAAGGGAAAGCGTCTCGCAATTGCTTTTGGTCTAATGGGTCATGTAAGAAAAAATCAAAGTCCACGGATTGTCTGTGACCAAGCTGCAGCGCAAGAGCTGTTCCTTCATAAAGAACAAACCCAAGTTTTTTTAGATTTTGAAGTCGGGGATAAATCCAGCGTTGAACTTCTGGGAGGATTTCTAAATGAGGGCTGAAACGGATCATAGTTCGTCCCAATCTGGAATCTTTCTTACTGGCATAGGCGGAGTGACGAAGTTGTATTCGGGAAATAACAGGTTATTCCAGGAACCCCAAGTTCTTTTGTCGCCAAACCATCCGGCCTTAGCTTTCAGTAAAACCTGACGAAGGATTTTGTGGTCAAAATCGCAGAAAAGTTTTGCAGAGTCTTTGAGATCCCCCAGATTCATGACTTGCGAGATGACAAAAAAAGGATCCATCATGGCCTCTTCTTTTGTCATCCACCAAATATATCTTTTTGCAGCCTTTACCAAAAATTCGGTCTGCTCTTGTGAAAAAACAATTGAGTCATTCATCCTTAGAGCTTCCATCAGACTTATACATTTGCATTATGTGTAATTCTAAGGCTCGTCATGCTTATTGTCCTTCCGAAGAAGACACAGGGAATCGTAGATTCAATTTTCATTAAAACCAAAAGGTTGGTTAGCGCATCCGTTCCTACTGTCTAGCCAGTACTTTCCACTTCACCTTAACTCTTCTTAACCGTCGGACCGCTTCCTACGTCTCATTTTCCGAGGTGTCAACTCAACAGAAAGTTGCAATTCGTGCAAATTAATTGTCCCAACTTGCACCTTGCTCAATACTGTCCTTGTTTTTAAAGAAAAAGCCTCAAACAACAAACCTAAGGAGGAGCAATGAGGTTAGAAAAAGACTCTCTCGGAGAATTAGAAGTTCCGGATGAAGCCTACTACGGTGTTCAGACAGTTCGTTGCTCGGGCAACTACAAGATCGGAAACCATACTTACAACGAATTTCCTGAAGTGATCCGCGCAATGGCAGAGATTAAAAAGGCCTGCGCCATCACCAACAGCGAAATCGGTGCTTTGAATCATGTCAAAGCAGAAGCTATATGCAAAGCGGCCGACGAACTGATTGCAGGTAAATTTGCCGGACACTTCCCGGTCAACGTTTGGCGCTCTCAAGGTACCGGTGTGAACATGAACGTCAATGAAGTCATTGCTAACCGCGCTAACGAAATCTTGACGGGTAAAAGAGCTTACGACCAGGTGCATCCCAATACGCACGTCAATATGTGCCAGTCTTCGAACGATGTGTTTCCGACAGCCGAGGCGATTGTTCTCTATCGTTTAATCGATCCGCTCGTTGCTTCTGCTAAAGAGATTGAAAAGACCTTGGAAGTGAAGGCCCGTGACTTCAAATCCGTTGTCCGCTTAGGAAGAACCGGCCTCCAGGATGCTCTGCCCATGACATGGGGTCAGGTGTTTGCCGGTTGGCTGAGATCAGTTCAGAGAGCTCGCGAACAGCTCGAAAGTCTGAAAGAAGTTTTTAGCTACGGAGTTTTAGGCGGTACGGCAGTCGGTACAGGCATGGGCGTGATGCCCGGATATCCTGAAAGAATCTTCGAGAACCTCTCCAAAGTGCTCGGCTTCACGATGAAACAAAAGGTCTACGCAGACGAAGTGATCCCTAATAGCGGCATTTTCGACGGCATGCGCAATACCGACCATCATTCCGTATTGATGGAAGTGGTCAAAGAGCTTGTCGCCTCTGTGACAAGAATTGCCAATGACCTTTTGCTTTATGCTTCCGGCCCTCGCTCGGGCATTAACGAAGTCAAACTTCCGATGAGTGCCGAAGGAACTCAAGGGTATGAGCACGAGAACACCGCTTACCTTTGCGAAATGATGACGGATGTCTTAGGCGAAATGGTCATCGCCGAGGACATGACTTTCTACTCTGCTAATGAAGGCCAGCTTGATCACGGCTCCATCAACTCCGGCGGCTTCATCACATTAGTTAAAGCGATAAAACTCGCCTCTCATGCCTTGAGCCTATTCAATAATGAATGCTTAAAAGGTGTCGAAGTCAATGAAGAACTGCTTCGCAGTTATGCAGAAAAGTCCACCTCATTGTCAACGATGGTCGGAAGTCTTTTCGGATATCCCACAGGTGTGAAGATTGCCAAGCAAGCTATTGCGGAAGATCTGTCCTGCAAAGAAGTCGCTATTAAAGAACACGTGCTTCCTGAAGATGTCTGCGAAGAAATCTTCGACGTTCTGGCATTAACAGACAGAAATAAAACCATTGAGTTATTCAAGAAATACAGGAACATCAGAAAGGTGGACTAAGAATGCAAACTTCAAACCCTAGCGAGAAAGACAACATGACGAATAACTCTGCATTTTTTACAAGTACTGACCTTAAATACCAGGTTAGCAGTTTCCCCGGCGACAAACTTCGTGACTATCCGGAATACCTCCGTGCTTTACTTCAGGTCTGCTTGGCTTCAGCGAAAGCCAATGGAGCCCTGGGCTACCTCACACCGGAAAAAGCTTCCAAGATCGAACAAGGCTGCCAAATCCTTTTAGCCGATCCTAATGCACTGACCGCCTTAGACCAAACCATGATTCGCTTTGTCGGCAAACCCGCTCAGCGAGCAGTAGATTCTGTAATCCGTGAACTCACCGGCGGCGCAGTATCAGGCAAAGAGATTGCACTGAATCAATTTACAGCCGATGTCACCACAACTGCAGAAGGCATTGCCGTAAGAAAGGTTCTTCTTAAACTTTCTGACCATGTACGTGATCTGTCTGAAGCCATCGGACAAAAAGCCAAAGAATTTGCCGGCATTGTCAAATGCGGAAGATTAGGCTTGAAAGATTCTCTTCCGATGAGACTTGAGGACGAGTTCGCTGCCTATCAATCTTTGCTTCAGCATTCTGCTGATGAATTAGCAGAAGAAGCCAAAGGCTGGAACGTTTGTTTGTTAGGTTCCGGCGATGTTGGAAACGGCTTGGGCGTTCTGCCCGGATTTGCAGCTAGAGCCAAAGCCGATCTGGAAGAGCAGGTTGGTTATCCGCTGGCAAGCGTCGAACCTTTAACTTCTCTTTTGAACAATAAATACCGCTTTATTGTGGCCCATGCCAAAGTTCAGGCAGCAGCCGACATTATCTGGAAGATTGCTCGCGACTTAACGATCCTATCTTCCGGTCCGAGAGCCGGCATTCGTGAAATGATCCTTCCTGCGGTAGCCCCGGGTTCTTCCATCATGCCGGGCAAGATCAATCCGACGGTCGCAGAACTGATCATGCATCTGTGCGACAAAGTCTTCTCCAATGCAGCCGGTTTAAATATTGGAGTTCACTCAGGATGGCTTGGCTCCGACTCCCATTCTTCTCTGCCGCTTAAATGTATGTTGGATTCCTGCACACTGCTTTCCGACGGATGCGAAGTCTTCAAGAGAAAAGTTATCTCGGGTCTTACTGCAAACAAGGAAAGAAGTGCTGAACACGCCAGAATGTCCTTGGCGCTTCAAATGCCGCTGGCGCAGATCGTTGGAGAAGATAAGGCAAGAGAAGTTGCACGTTACGCTTATGACAATGATTTAACGCTTGAAGATGCATACACCAAGCTTGCAGGAAATCCTGCTCCGGATAGTTTGGAAGCCATGCTCTTTAACGTAGAAGTCATATCCGGTAAAGAAGGTGCTTCCGAGTTCATGAAGCGGTTGAGCCGGAAGCCGGCTGTCTAAAATGAAGTATTAGCTTCGCGCAGAACAAAAGTAACTCAAGGAGATAAAAATGTACCAGTTTCAATGTGACTACACTGGAGGATGTTGCCCCGAGATTCTAGAGAAGTTGGTACAGACGAATCCTTTGGAGCTTCCGGGATACTGTGAAGATTCGCTCTGCGCGGAAGCAGAAAGCCTAATTCTCAAGAAAGCCGGACTAAACAAGGAAGAGGCTGACGTCTTTTGGGCTGCCTCTGGTACTATGGCCAACCTCTCTTTGCTGACTACGGTTATGGCTGCAAATGAAGCTGTATTAGCCGCAGATACGGCTCATATACACACTGCTGAGGCGGGTGCCATTGAGTTTTCCGGCCACAAAATCCTCACTGTAAGAAGTAAGGACGGAAAGATTCTTCCGGAAAGTATCGAACGGGTTTGCTCAAACTTCGAAGAATCAGATCAGGTGAGCAGGGCACACGTTTGCCGTCCAAGAGCTGTTTACATTTCTTTCCCGACAGAATTAGGCACGATTTATTCCTTAGAAGAACTCAAGGCGCTTTCCGGTGTCTGCAAAAGGCACCGGCTATTTCTCTACATTGACGGTGCTCGTCTAGCTTATGGTCTGGCGGCTTCTTCAGATGTGGAATTAAAAGAACTGGCGGAATGCGCAGATGCTTTCTATATTGGAGGCACGAAGTGCGGAGCGCTTTTCGGCGAAGCTGTTGTCATAAAAGATCGCGATGTACGTGATCGTTTTCTCGGTGTTTTGCGGATGTGCGGGGGATTGATCGCCAAAGGAAGAACTTTAGGATGCTCCTTCAAAGCGTTCTTTGAAGATGACTTGTATCAGCGCCTCGGAAGATCTGCCAACGAAAAGGCAGCCAAGATCCGCACAGCCTTTGAGGAGGTCGGCGTGAGCTTCTATTCTGAATCTCAGACAAATCAGCTTTTTCCGATCGTTGATGAAAAGCTTTTCAATCGTTTATCGGAAAAGATAAAATTTAAAGTAATCAGGCGAACGCAAGAGGGACAGGGCATCCTGAGGCTTTGTACTTCTTGGTCCACACCGGATGAAGCAGTGCAAGCTTTGGTCAACCTCATAAAAAGCTAAACAACAATGAATGTTCCGGAGACCGTATTTTCCCATGAGTGGCTTCTCTTTCTATCGGTTTGTGAGAGTAAGTCGTTAAAGGAAACAGCAGAGAGGTTCAACATCAGTACCTCGTCCGCTTCTCGCTCTTTAAAGAGGCTGGAAGATTCTGTAGGAGTGACATTGTTTGATCGGTGCTCTAAGCCGATGGTTCTCACCGAAAGCGGTAAACGGCTCTACCGTCAGGTGCTTCCTGCGATGAAGATCACTCAAGAGGCCATGGAGCAGGTTAGGGAAGAGAATTATTTGTTTTCTGACCTAAGAATCGGCTTTTTAGAGAGCATGTCTTTGCATCTGGCTCCGCAGTTCTTATCTACGTTTAAGAAGAAGGTCGGGCGTATTACTTGTCTGACAGGCAGCTCCGACCGCCTCTTAGAATGCCTGCGCACGCATGATCTCGACATTATTATCTCTTCCGATCCGGCTCTGCGTTATACCGATTGGCGCCGGCTGATGATTATTCGGGAGCCATCGGTTGCCGTATTTCCGAAAGCGTTCAAGTTTGAAGATAACCATGCTAAGAATTGGCAGTCATTGTCTCTCTGTAATCTTCCTTTCATTAACTCGTATGAAAAGAGCGGACGAGGTAAGCTCGTCAACAATTTCCTTTTAACTTACGGGATACAATTAAACGGGAAGATCAACGTCGACAACCTAGCCATTAAACTAGCGATGGTTGTCGACAATAACGGATGGACGATTACGAGCCCGCTGAGTTTGATGACGCATTCGGCTTTTCTAGACAAAGTGACACTGAGCGCACTTCCGGGTTTAGGGATGGAAAGAAAGATTTATCTGCTTTCCCGTTCGGATTTTTCTCAAGAGTTGTTTGAAAGTATCGCCAGAGAGATCTGCCGAATCTACAAAGAAAGCGTCATGCCAACGCTAAAGAAGATGACGCCGGAATTAAAAGACTCTTATTTCGTTCCGGACTTCGATGAGGAAATAAATTAAGTGCTCATCACGGCAAAGATACCCCGTCGATCAACAAGAACACGAAATTTAAGAATCTCTTTCGTTAAAGATTTGTTACATGAAAGCAAAGCCCTTGTCTACCAAGGGAAGCACCTATATGCATATTTTCCCGATTACTTTATAACCTTAAGTGGCTATTAATACTATTAAAAGCAAGCCTAGCCAGCTTGCGACCCTAGGAGAATTTCTTATGACCAATTTTTCCCGCCGTTCATTCTTGAAAACTTCAGGAGCAGGCGTCGCTGCGACATTGGGAGGTTTTGCTACAACAAGCATGGCCCAGACACCGGCTCAGAAGTTTGATAAAGAAGCGGACGTTATCGTTGTGGGCTTAGGCGGTGCAGGTGCTGCAACTGCTATCACGGCTGCTGACAATGGCGCCAGCGTTATCGTTATCGAACGTCAGCCTGCTGCAACGCTCCGTTCTAATACTCGTATGTCCGGCGGCATCTTCCACTGCCCGGACAAAACCGGAAACAAGGCTGCCCTGAAAGAATACGCCCGCGCAATGTTCTCCGGCGAAAACATCCCCGGCAAACTCGAAGGCGAACAGCCTGAAGTCTCCGAAGGTCTCGCACAGGCTTGGGCAGACTACACACCTGGTCTTTTGGATTGGATGAAGTCTCTGGATCCGAAGTTCCAGGCTTTTGCTACTCCCGGCTTCAAGGGTGCAGCATTCCCCAACTTCCCGGGAGCTAAAGACTGCGGCTACCAGGTTTATCGTTCTTCCTATCCTGACCGTATTCCTCCCGGATTCAACAGCCCCTGCTACAACGGCCCGAAAGAAAAAGCAATTTCCGGCGAAGCATTCTGGCTGTGCCTTGACAACGGCGTTAAGTCCCGTGCAGACAAGATCAAAGTTGATTACGAAACACGCGGTAAAGAACTTGTCACCAATGACAAGGGCGAAGTTATCGGCGTGATTGCAGATCAAAACGGTAAAAAAGTTGCTTACAAGGCACGCAAAGCAGTTGTTCTTTGCTCCGGCGGTTACGAATACAGCAAGCCGATGCGTCAGGCCTTCTTGGAAGGTCCGGGCGTTGAAGGCTGGGCTTTCTACGGCACGATCTATAACGAAGGCGACGGTATCGCCATGGGCCAGAAAGTTGGCGCTGGCATCATGAAAGCCGGTAAAGCCGCTTCCCGTATCATCATGCCTGCTCCTGTCCGCCACAACGGAATGAAAGTGGGCATGATCACTCCTGCCGTCGGTTCCGGCCACGCTATCGTAGTGAACAACTACGGTAAACGTTACGCTGCCGAACACAAGGTCACCAAAGACCCGAGCCGTTACTTCTTCTACAAAGAAGCAGTTAAGTTCAACATCGACACACTCGACTATCCGAACTCTCCGTCTTGGTTCATCTTCGACGAAACTCTGCGTAAACAGAAACCGCTCGTCGGCCTCGGCATCTCCACTCCAGGTTACGGCTTCGTTGACTACGGTGCCGCTGACAACAGCGATGCAGTGAAGAAGGGTTGGATTCTCAAGGCTGACACGATTGAAGAACTTGGCCAGAAGATCAAAGCTCTTCAGGAAAACGGCGGCAAGATGGATCCCGCAGCTCTCGCTGAAACCGTCAAGGCTTACAACGCAGCTTGCGCAGCCGGCGAAGATAAAGAATTCGGCCGCTTAAAGAGCACGTTGCAGCCTGTTTCTGATGGCCCGTTCTATGCTTGCCCGTTGGTTGCCGGCGGTCCTAACACCAAGGGCGGTCTCGCTGCTAACGCTAAGCGCGAAGTTCTTGACTGGAACCTCCAGCCGATCCCCGGACTCTATGCAGTCGGTGAAATTGCTTCTGCCCTTAAGTTCGTTTACCAGGGCGGCGGCAACTTAACAGAATGCTTGGTATTCGGTCAGGTTTGCGGTAAAGAAGTTGCAAAACTTCCTAATCGTGCATAATTTGTACTAATGAATTAGCGGCCAAACCAAACTCCTAGGTTTGGTCGCTTTTTCCATTTGTGCTCTCTAATTTAAATTTCCAAGGATGACAAAATGAAAACATTATTAGCCGCGATCCTGGGTACTTTAGTAATGAGCATGGCGGCTGCTCAGACCACGCCCCAGTATTTAGCAGATCGTCACGTTGCAAGAGGCGTTCAGTGCGCAGCTTGTCACGGGCAGGATGCTCCCAAGGCAGCTCTTCCGGAAGACAAGGACAGACATGAACCTTGCGTTGCATGTCATGGTTTCTATGACAAAGTAGCTCAGAGAACTGTTCCTAAAAACCCTGAAGAGATGAACCCGCATTCTCAGCATGACGGTAATCTGCCTTGCACGACTTGCCACAAAGGCCATCAGGCTGGCAAGAATTACTGTGCCGGCTGCCATTATTACAACTTCAAGGTACCCTAATAATTTAGGGAATTTTTGAGGGCTTAGGTTTTTGGCTTAAGCCCTTATTTTTATTTTTGTTGAAGGATTTTTTTGAACTCTTTAGAAAGCTCGGCCTCATAGAAACTTTTACTGAGAGTTTCGACCGTATCAACCAATTCCGGATTGACGCTTTTCCCGAAGATCAGAATCACTTCTCGCTGCATAACGGGATCAGGCATCTTGCAGAAATGCACTTGGGCTGCTAAGTCAGGATGCTGAACCAATGTAGCAGGTCGGACCAAGCTCCAGCCGATGCCTTTGCAGATGAGTTTCAGCATGACGCCGCCATCGTCAACTTCAATCCGATTCGGCAGATGAATGAACAGTGAGTTCAGGAAATTCTCCGTCATCTCGCTGCCTCCCGAGAATCGGTTGTATCTCAGGAAGGGCAGGCCGCAAAACCTCAGTTCTTCCCAGGTAAAAAAATCCTTTTCAAAGCGAGGCTCCTTTGGGAGCGCCAACACTGACGGTTCAGAAAACAGGTACTTTTGAGCAAAGAAAGACTCGTCGATTTTCTTAGTGCAGGCGATAGCGATGTCAACGGTCTGGGTCTTAACTAACTCGATTAATCTTTTTGAAGTCCCAGTTAAAAGAGAAATCTCATTGGACAAAGGGGAAAGTTTTTCGATGAGATGTACGCCGAGGTTCCGAGAGAGACTTTCAATGATGCCGATTCGGATAATAGGCTTCAGAAAGTTCTTTTGTCTTAGTTTCTGAACTCGAACATTAAGCGAAGAGAAATGATATTTCAGCTCGTTATAGAGATTCAAACCTTCGGAAGTGAGCTTTAAGGGCCTTTTGGAATGATCAAACAGAGGAAGGTTTAGGCTTTTTTCCAGTTCGGAGAGATGATAAGAAATGGTCGACGGATGCATATCCAAGACGGAAGATGCTTCCGACAAATTACCGCATTCGGCCATTACTAAGAAGACTTGTGTGCCGGTACTGAAGAAACCGGAATTTTCCGACCACTGTTTTTTATCCATTATCTAAGCTCAGCTGATCATTCGTGTTCGTTGATAATTATATGAAGGATCATCAGCTTGGAGCTGTACTTCGAATTTCCGAAAGCTTTCCACTGAGGAACAGAAAGGTAATTAGGCTCATTGACCTATAGGCAACCTCAAAATCTCAATGGTCAAAAAACCACTTGTCTGAAAGCTTCCCTTCAGCCGTAAAAACGGCGCTCCAAATGGAACGCCGTCTGGTTGGAAAAGTGGGAGGTTAAGTTAATTAAGCGATAGCTTCGGCGACCTTGCGCTCTAATTCTTCTTTAGCGCCCTTAACTTGGCCGACTCTGCTTTCTAATGTCAGGTTGTCACGATCCAGGTTGGTCTGAAGACGATTGAGCTGGCGAGTGACTTCCTCAGAATTCGAACCGCCGATTGTCTTCTTGGACATCGCGTTTCTTGTCGGATCAAGCGCTTCACGGATCAGGTCATCAGTAAGACTGGTCTTCTTACCCAGGAGAAGCTCGCAGATCGGATTGATGTCATCCACTGTGATTTCGTTGGCTAGCTTGTTATGTTCCTGCATGTAGCCGACCAACATGGCCACCACGCCATGAGCACTGCGGAAGGAAATACCGTCATGGCGAACGAGGTAGTTAGCCAATTCGGTAACTGTGCAATAGTTTTGGACTGCAGCTTGAAGCATCCTTTCTTTCTTGAGCGTTAATGTCTTGATCGTGACATTTAACAATGCCAAGTCAGCTTCAAATTCCTGCAAAGCGGTCCATACAAATCGCATAGCTTCTGTTGAAGAGTCTCTGCAGTGAGTGAACGGAATATTCTTCAGTGAACTGAAAACTGACACGAAGAAAGCTTCCATATGAGCGGCTTTGCCTTTGCAGCATTCCAGTGTCAGAGCATTCTTCTTCTGCGGCATGATGGAAGAGCACCCTGCAACAGAATCGTCGACTTCGACATAACCGTATTCAGGCGTGGACCACATGTAGAGGTCGTAAGCGAAGCGGGAAAGCGTGCAGGAAGCAACAGACATCGTGCCGATGATCTCAAGGCAGTAATCTCTGCTTGCCGTGCAGTCGATGGAGTTTTGCATGGGTTCGTCAAAACCGAGCAGGGCACTTGTTCTGTCTCGGTTGATCATGAAAGTGGTAGAACCCATGGAACCGCCCCCAAGAGGGCAAATGTTCAAGGCCTTCCAAGCATTTTGGATTCTTTCATAATCACGTTCCAGAGCATTTAGAACTCCGGCGCAATAATGACCGAAAGTAATCGGTTCTGACGGCTGAAGATGTGTGTAGCCGCTCATAACGGCATCAACATTTGCCTCTCCTAAATTTATAAGATTCTGGCGAAGCTCATTGAACATGCCGCACAGACGCAGATAGAAACCTCGGATGTCCATTCTTGCTTCTGTTGCAAAAAGGTCGTTTCTGGATCGGGCGGTATGCTGCTGGCCCCCGATCTCGGCGCCGGTTTGCTCAAGAAGATACTTCTCCAAGTTGAAGTACAGGTCTTCGACATTGGGATTGATTTCAAAGGTCGGATGACCTTCCATTGCAGAGATTTCCTGCGTGCACTCTAAGATCTTCTTTGCAACGTCGGTACTGATGATGCCTTCCTCGGCAAGCATTAAGACATGAGCTTTGTTGATATCGAGGATGGTTTGATAACTTCTTTCTAGGTCTGTTTTAATCGCCGGGTTGATAAGATATTTCACAACTTCCGGTGCGGGTGCTTTTTTGATTTTTCCGCGATGGTTCTCGTCCATAGTGGCTCCTTATGGTGGTTGGGATTTGGTCCTCTAATGATCCTATGGATGCCGTCGATTGTCTTCTCGGGAAGAGAACTTTTCAAAATTAGTTTTGAAAAATTCAAAATAAATATAAGCAAGCATGCCTGTAACATGGGATTTTTTGAGAATACGGGAGTGCCTAAAATGGCCGGAGTTATCTGAGGTTTCTTCTATGTCTCTTCCTTCATTGCCGTTCGGAATTTCTTCTTTTGGAAATATACGTCTGTCCGACAGAGTTTATGTGGACAAGACGGCTCAGATTTTTTCCATGGTTGATAAACATTCTCGAGTGTTGCTGACAAGACCACGACGATTCGGTAAATCTCTTCTTGTGTCCGTGCTCAACTCGCTCTTCCGCAGCGGTGACCAAGATTTTCAAGGCTTGAAGATCGAAAAGCTCTGGAAAGAACGAAAGCAGAATAAGGTTGTCCTGCTGGACTTTTCTGTGACTTGCTCTAGCCGGTTCGAGCGTTTTGAGTTGAATTTTGTTTTGCACCTCTTGAACTCCTTCAGCGAGCATGGCTTTCAATGCGATAGTTATTTGCTGCCTGATCTGCTGGAAAAGTTGTCGGAATGGTTAGAGGGCCAGGAGCCTGGTTCTCTGGTACTTCTTGTAGATGAGTACGAGGCGCCTTTGACGGCGACTTTGGAAGATCCAAAATTATTCAACCTAATTTTGAAAGATATCTCTGGGTTCTTTTCGGTGATTGGATCTCGAGATTCTGCTTTCCGCTTTGTGTTTATCACCGGAATTGTGAACTTCAAAAACACCGGTATGCTCTCTGAGCTTAAAGGCTTGGCAGATATTTCTTTGGATCCGGAGTACGGATCGATTGTTGGCTTTACCACTCAAGAACTAAAAGACTATTTTTCTGGTTATATAGAAAACGCCGCAAGACAACTTGGGGCGGAGCCGGAGGCTTTGCTGCAGCGTTTGACTGGATACTATGATGGATATTGTTTCGAAAAGACCGCAACCGTCAGAGTCATGAATCCATGGTCGGTCATGAGCTTCCTTATTTATCCTACTAGAGGCTTCCGCGATCATTGGTTTCAAACCGGCGGCCAGCCGTCAGTCCTAAAAGACCTATTTAGATCAGGAGCATTGAAAGACCCAAAGAATTTCGCTGCCGTTAAGACCATTCCATTTTCGCAGCTTGGCGGTCCCGCCATAGGAGAGAATTTCTCAGAAGTTGATCTTCTTACTCAGACTGGCTACCTGACTTTCAAATCTGTAGATGGAAACATCGCCATTGTTGACTATTCCACCGAAGAAGTTCGGCATGCGATGGCTGGTATGTACTTGCATCAGCTGGTAGGAAAAACTATTGAACAGGCCGGTGTGATGGACTTCGCTATTAGGCTTGTCAAGGATAATCCCGAGACTCTTGTACGAATATTCAATAGATTGCTGGAAAGTGTGGATTACGAAGCGTACTCGATCGAGGATGCAAAGAGTGTCCTTGCCGTCATTCAGATTGCGATGATTAATGTTCGGCTTTCGCCCGTTATTAAAGTGATTGCAAAAGGTGAAAGCGTTTTAGAAGTCCAAGCCGGAGAGAGGACTATTGTGTTAACACTCGAATATTGTCATCCGGATCAGGAAGCTGAACAGTTGCTGCAAGTTGCGGTAAGTCAATTGGATAAACCCTTTTCTGGAAAGCTGGGCGGAAGAATGGAGATTTTGAAGTTGGTTTTAGTGTTTTCCGAATCCGACAGACGAATTACAGTATGGTCCGTTGCTTAAACTCGAGCTATCCTTAGTTAGATCAAACGGAAAGAAGCGACCACCTCAGAAGTAATTGGCCGTAGAGAACTCTAACTGCTCCATGAAAATTTTCTTGAAAGAAGGAATCGAGTTCTGTTCATAAAAAAGCAATGTCGCGTAACGATAATCTTCCGGCTCAACGGTCCTGAACGAGATAGGACAGTATTTGTTTGGGAGCAGCAACGCATTGCAAATAATTCTTGCTGTTCTTTTGTTTCCGTCTTCGAAGGGCTGGATGTAGGCAATTAAGAGCAGAGCGATAAAGGCTTTTTCTAGAACGTTTCGTTTGGAGTTAATGAGATCACACAAATCTTGGAGAGCTTTTTGGATTTGATTCGCTTTGGCTAAAGGCTTGTAATTTGTTCCGGTAATTCCGACTCGCCCGGCCCGGATTTTGTTCGGTATTCCAAGTCCTTTCGTAAGAAAGCGGTGAATCTCAAGGATTTTTTGAACTGTTAATTCTCTAAAGTAATCAGGTTTGTTGAGGACGTAATCCAAAGCGGCTTGATGGTTTAGAAGCATGACGGCTTCTGCTTTTGTATTGCCCTTGGTGTGTTTTCCTTCTTTGAAAAGTGATTCGGTTTGAAGAAGTGTGTAGGTGTTGCCTTCAATTTGGGAGGATTTCCATGATAAATCAATGGCAAATCTCTCCTTTTCCTTCCGTCGGAGTATAGGCGAAAGTCCTTTCCGGCGTTCTTCGAATTCTCCTTGTCGTTCTGTGAGTCTTTCCATTTCCTCCTGGGAGAACAGATCATGATTAAGAAGCGTTTCAAACAACTCATGGTTAAAAGAGGTCAGTGCTTGACGGTCGTCTTGTTCTTTCCGGAAGTATTCCTCTGGAGTTATGGGATTAAACAGCCTTCCAACGCTTGTTATTTCATATTTTGCGGATCTGCCGGAACCACTCGCAACGATCCTGCCGTCCTTCGCAAGAGATGTAACTATTCGATGGACGGTTGTTTTGGAAAAGCCGGCGCCTAATTCCTCCGCTAGCTCTGAAAGACTTTTGGGGGAGTTTGAAAGAGAGGTTAGGATTTCTGATTCTTTTTCGCGGAGGGCAGACATTTTCGTTCCAAAACATGATGTTTTTCGTTCTATTTTAAGTAGGAATGGAACGATTAGTACATGGTTTTGGAACAATCGTAATAACTCCAAATACTGGGGAGAAATATTTTTAGAGCCGCAAATGCAGGAGAACTGTCTCGGGGTTCGATGTTAAAGTTACTTTTATCATGCTTTGGTAAAATTGACTAAATCAGATTTTTAGAATTAAGGGGAAGGGGATGGATGAGTTAAGTCTGCTGCCGCTTGGCACGTCTGATTTCGCAACGTTAAGGTTAAGGAATCAGATTTATGTCGACAAGTCAGCGCTTATATACAAAATAGCCATTCGCCCCGGGAAATTTTTTCTCGCGCGGCCCCGTAGATTTGGTAAATCACTATTGATCTCAACGTTTGAATCACTCTTCAAGTTTGGACTTAGAGACTTCAAAGGCTTGACCATTGAAAAGCTATGGAAAGAAACTGAGACCTACAACGTTGTTAGGTTGGATTTTTCGGAAATCAGACCTGATTTCGGTTTGGAGAAATTCAGGGATGATTTGCGAGACCGTTTAATAGACAATTTCGCCCCTTATGGTTTTAACTTTGACAAAACCGGAACTTCAATTTTTAGCCAATTATCTTCATGGTTAAAAAAACAGGCTCCCAACTCTCTAGTTATTCTTGTTGACGAATACGACGCACCACTGACTTCTTGTTTAAGTAATTTCGAATTGTTCGAAAAAGTCAGGAGCCTCCTTTCGGATTTTTATGCGATCCTAAAGTCCAACGACGGGGCACTGAGATTTGTCTTCATTACAGGGATTACTAAGTTCAACAAAACCAGAATTTTTTCTGCCCTTAATAATTTGTCAGACCTTTCCTTGGATGTGGAGTTCGGAGAGCTTTTAGGCTATACGAAAGAAGAAATCGAGAAATACTTCTCGCCGTACCTAGCCTGCGCTGCTCGAGCTTTAGATTTAACACGTTCTGAGCTCTTGGGGGCGTTAATGAGACATTATGATGGTTTCTGTTTTGAAAGAAGCGCCACAGAAAGAGTATTTGCCCCTTGGTCTCTTCTAAACTTCTTTGCATCCCCGAGAAACGGTCTCTTGGACTATTGGTTTGAAAGCGGCGGTAAGCCTTCAGTTCTGATGGAATATTTGAAATCCCATGCGATGAGAAGTCCTGAGGAATATGGCAGAGAAAAAACTATTTCTTTATCAACTCTATCAGGGAGTTCGGACGCCGACACTTTGTCTGACTTAGGTCTTCTCACTCAGACAGGTTATTTGACCATCAAAGCAGTGAAGTATGGAGATACTGTTTATTTAGATTATCCCAATCTTGAAGTAAAGAAGGCTATGGGCCAACTGTACGTTGAGCACCTCTTGACGGGTAGAAGCGCCGGACAAGTAGGAGCGGGTCCAATTGTCCAAGTTTTGTCAGAAGAATCAGCCGAGGCTCTTGTCCACATCCTTAATCGTCTTTTTGCAGCAATTGATTATCAGCGATATCCGGTAAGAGATGAAGCTTCAGTCAGAGCGTTTACTCAGGTGTATTTTGCAGGAGCCGGACTAGAGCCTAAAGTGGAGCACCATACTGCTCACGGACGCAGTGATTTGGAAGTTAAAGTTAACAACCGGCATTGGATCCTCGAATTTAAGGTTTCCCGCGACCAAGAAAATCCGGATCAAAAACTCGAAGAAGCTGTCGAGCAACTGAAGCTCAAAGGATATGGTGACGATTCTTCATCAGAAAATCTGATCAAAGTTGCTTTAGTTTTCTCACTTGAAGAACGAAAATTTATCCGTTGGAAAGAAGTTTAATCACCAAGGAAAACATCCTAACCATTCATAGAATCGGGCGGCCGCTTTTGGCTGTAATCGAAAAAGCGGCCTCTCTGCTTCTAAATTGAAATCGCCGAATTGTCTGTCCAAATCATTTTTGGCAAAATCCTCTTCTAATTTGATCAATCATAACTGTCGGTATTCTGATGAAATCAAGAAGCTTGCTTAGTAAGGCCGTTGTATCGAGCCTTTTGCTTTTTCAAGTCCTTTCAGTCTCGGCATCAGATCTAACTTCTGACATTCAAGAAGTCATTAAAGGCAAAAAAGCTCAAGTCGGCGTCGCGGTTCTTTACAAAGACGATGCCTTCACCGCGAATAACGATGATCAATATCCTTTAATGAGCGTCTTCAAATTCCATATTGCACTTGCTGTTCTAAAGAAAATGGAAAAGGAAGGCATCCCCTTAACTGCAGTTGTTACGCTAGGACCATCTGACATCGACACGAAGACTTGGAGTCCGATGTACAAAAAATACAAGTCTAAGAAAATCACTTTGTCCTATGGAGACTTAATCAACTATATGGTCTCTCAGAGCGACAACAATGCTTGTAACTGGCTGATTAATTTTGTGGGCGGAATTCAAAATGTGAATGACTTCATTAAGAACTTGGGTATCGATCGAATCCAGTTGATCGAAACCGAAAAGTCCATGGAGCAGGACATCAGAAAAAGCTACAACAATTGGTCAACGCCGTTGTCTGTAACTCAGCTCTTGAGAAAGGTCTACACAGAAAAGGTCCTTTCTGATGAGCATTTCGCTTTCTTAGAAAAGGCCATGCTTGCTTCGGCCTCGGGTAAAGACAAGTTCAGAGCCGGTTTGCCGAAAGAAGTGGAAGTTGGCCATAAGACCGGAATGTCATACAGAACACCGGAAGGCATCAGAATGTGCGATGCAGACGTGGGCGTTATTTATATGCCCGGAGGCGAGAAATGCTATTTGGCAGTTTTAGTTAAAGACTCAAAAGAAACCGATGCTGCAAATGCAAAGATCATGGCCGATATCGCCAAGAAGGTCTATTCGCATTACACTGAAAACGCAGGTAAAAATTCGGCTCCTGCTAAATGAGTCTCTCAACCTTAATCAGAAAGTTCGACGATTAGGGGAGGAGACGTCCAACGAAGTTCAATCACCTTTTTAACTTCGAATTCCCCCGGCCTCTAAAAGTCCTTCCATATCATCGGAACAGAGTTCAGCATGAGGAACTTCATTGATTTGCTTGCGAATCAAATAATGACGGTTAATGACAAGCTCAACTGTTTTAAGGCATTGAAGGCTCTTCGCACTCAGCTCTTTAAGTTTAAGGGATAGGAAAACAAACGAATTTGGCAGGTCGGTGTTAACACCTTCCTGCCAAAATTTTCCTTCCTAATGTAAGTCTAGATTTTCACATCAGCCTTCCCGGTGATTGCCGACTACTTCCAGGCAAGATTGTTCTTCCTATAAGTAGAAATACTTATTTGCTTAAAATTTTGGAGATGTGATCTAAAAAAATTGTCTGCTTGGTCGAGATTAAGGCAGTTAGTCTTCCAGTCTGATTCGACTTTGTCCTCGTTACTGGAATGAACGTAGTCCAAAGATCTCAACTGAAACAGTCCATAGACAGAATGAGCAGCAGGATGGCAGCAAGAAGCGCATAGTCAAAGTTATCACTTCTTCCGGCTATTTATTTCCGAAAGCAACAAACCGATAAGCGTTAATAGGATGCCTAACGCGGCGCGTGTAGAAATGGTTTCGTGTAGAACTACGACAGAACAGAGAACGGTGATGACGGGAACAAGGTAGATGTACACACTTGTCTTTACCGCTCCGAGAACTTTGACAGCAAAGTTCCACGTCACAAAACACATGGCGGATGCGCCAAGACCTAAGAACAAAAGATTAAAGAAGAAGACAGGTTCAAAAATCCTTTGCCAGTTCAGACATGACTCGAATAATAGTGCTGGGAGCATAAAGAGGATTCCGAATCCGAAAATCTTTCGTGTGACGAATATTGTCGGAAAGCCGAACTTTCCGATTTCTCTCATAAGGATTGAATACAAAGCCCAAACGGCAGCGGCAGATATGGCCAACAAATCTCCTTTTGGATTGACCGCCATCGTCCCTCCGGAAAAACTTAGCAAATAGATCCCGACAATCGCCAGGCAAAAACCGACGAAGAAAGCTGCTGAAGGTAATTTTTCTTTTAGCAGGACACACGAAAAAATGGCAGTAAAAAACGGCGAGACGGACATGATGACACCGACGCTGCTTGCCTGCGTGTAGGTAAGAGCGATGTTCTCCAGTAGGTAATAGAGACAAATTCCGAAAAAACCCGCCGAAGCCAAATAAACATTCTGTCTTTGTGTCAATTGGCAAGTACTTTTAGCGGACAGAAAATACAAAGCAGCGAAGCCGATGCAAAAACGAATGAGCAAAATTTGCACAGGCGTAAAACCTTGCAGAAGCACCTTGGTGGATACGAACGTCGTTCCCCAACAAAGGATCGTTAGGAAAGCCGCTAGATGAGCGGTTGTATTTGAGTTAGTCGGAGTCATTGGAAGAAGGCGCCTTCTTTAGAAAAACATTCTGGTAACTACCTGGCGTTAATCCTGTTAGCCGGTTAAATACGTTTGAGAAATGCGCTTGATCTGCAAAGCCGCTTTTTAGTGCCGCGCGTGATGGAGGTATGCCTTGTTTAAGAAAGGTTTGCGCTTCTTTGACCCGAATGCTCATGAGGTAGCTATGAGGCGTAAGACCTAACTGCTTGCTGAAAGAGCGGATTAAGGAGGACTTGCTGACAGAGACTCTTTGGCAAATGTCATCTAAGGTTATTGTCTCTGAAGCGTGTGACTCAAGGTATTCGCAAGCCTCCTTAATTTGAGAGGATCTGAGAGGCCGCGATTGCAAGGAGGTGTGGGCATACTTTCCGAATAACCTTGAGAAGAGGACATAGAACAACTCTTCTTTCCTGAGTTCATCGGAACGCTGCATGATGAGCCTGTGCAGTTCCAAGAAAGCATTGCCGGCGGATTCGTCAGAAAAAACCGTTGGTTTGAATTGCGGAAGACAACTCTCACCGGTTAGTTCCATTGAAATTTCTTCCATTCGCTTCTTAAGAATATTGAATCCCAGGTAATGCAGGAACGGTGCTCGAGACGTCGAGACACATTCATGGTTGTCACGAGGATTGAAAATTAAGAGATTGCCAGGAAAGACTTGAAGGTTAAGCCCGTTGCAAAGGAGCTCCCGCTCACCGGAAACTACGAAACCCAAGACGTAGTAGTCGTGGAAGTGCCTAGGGAAAGGCTGAGCATAGCCCTGGAGGCAGAATGCTTCCAACCCGAGCACTTCGTCATGTCTGATGGTTCGTGAGAAGGTTTCCATATAGTGGTTCTTTTGTTTTTTCTAACTATCTCAAAAACGGTGGCGGTAGGCTTGTAAAAAATTGCCATTTTTTAGGCGACAAGAAATCGTATCTTCTAAAACGAATGGAGAATGTTTTCAGAACATAATGTTTTGTATTCGAACGAAGAAAATTTTAGGGTGAAGTGATGCTTAGACGCCAGTTAATTCTTGGAATCTCTTCCGGTTTACTTGTCAGCCAAGGGGTTCGGGCGAAAACCGTTTCTGATTTGGTCGTTCCTAAAGAAAGAAAACTTCAGTTAAATGCAAAGCCTTATTATCAACTGATAGAAATTAAGGGTACAGCCTTTGAACGCGGAAAACGCTACGGATCATCGGCCTCCGGAGCGATTAAGAGAAATATTGACTTTTATTCCTCCGCGTTCGAAAAATCCGCGAATATTGATTGGCCGAAGGCACAGAAACTCGCCATGAAGTTTCTTCCTGTGATTGAGAAGTATTGCCCTTCATATGTTGAGGAAATGAAAGGCATTGCAGAGGGAGCGGGAAGAAGCTTTGAAGACATCCTGACTTTGAATTGCAGAAGCGAGGTGCTTTTTGCCAAGGCAGATGCTTGTTCCTGCATTATTATTCCGGAAGGACGAGGCAAGAACGGTCATGTCTTTATGGGACAAACTTGGGATTGGATGGCAAGTGCCAGACAAAATTCTGTGGTTCTTAAGGTCCATCAAGAAGGTGAGCCTAGCATTCTCATGATTTGTGAGGCAGGCATGGTCGGAGGAAAGGGACTGAATTCGGAAGGTATTTCTATTTGCCTTAATGCAACTTCGGTCGGAAAAGGGAAAATCGGCGTTCCGCTTCACCTAATGATGAGGAAAGTTCTGGATTCCAGTCTGGCAACAGAAGCAATTAAAGCGGTTTCTATGCTTCCGAGAGCCGGTTCCGGTGCTTTTAATATCGCGACTCGCAGCGGATTTGAGATGGTAATTGAATTCTCTCCTGATCAATTTGATGTCATCATGAGTCAGGGGGAACCTTTAATCCATACGAATCATTATCTTTCTCCTCTCATCGCACCTCAGGATAAAGCCAAAAGTTTTATTCCTTCGACGTTTACACGCTACAACACCATGGAAAAATGGTTAAAGAAACACGGCGGAAGGATCGGAGAGAAGGAGATATTCAAACTTTTAAGCAATCACGACAACTATCCGGAGTCGATTTGTTATCACGAAGATCCTCGAATCAGCGGAGAACGTTATTGTTCTGTTTATGCCATGGTGATGGACGTGACGGCCGGAAAACTTTGGGTAACTGACGGATATCCTTGTGAAGGAAAGGTTTCGGAGTATCGACTGTAACGCCTTTAAAAAATAATTGAGATTGAAAGGCAGTTGCGGTTAAGGCAACTGCCCAAAAGAAGGCGCTATTAAATGAACTTTTCCTCAACGAGCCATAGACTTCTTAAAACGTTTTAAAACATAAGGAGTTAAAAATGGCTTATTTAAAAAATATTGCTTCTTCTGAAGTTCTGAAATTAGCAGACCAAGTTCAATATGCAGCCGGACAAGTGGTAAGCAAGACTTTGGTTCAAAACAAAGGTGTTGGCATCACGTTATTTGCTTTCGCAAAAGGTGAGGGCATTAGTGAACACGAAAGCACCGGCGATGCATTTGTTACCTGCTTGGATGGTAAAGGCAAGATCATGATTGACGGTAAGCCTTATTTCTTAGAAAAAGGCGAGAGCATTGTCATGCCGGCTAATCATCCGCACGCCGTTTACGGTGAAGAAGATTTCAAGATGATGCTGGTGGTAGTTTTTCCGTCACTGTAAGGGATCGGAAGAAGCCGGATCCTCCCAGTTATACCGCAATTTTCTCTGGCTTTTTCAAAACACGAGGGCAGGTTCTTCGAATTTCCGTTGAGAAGAAGGGTGATTTTTTCTGTGGTAAACCAAGTTTCCAGTTTAGGAGGTGTCAGGTGGGGAATATTTAGTTTGTGTTTCCAATTCGAGTACACGAATAGAAGTGTGCAAACTCTTTAAGAGATATTCAAGGGGGAGCTTCAATGTCATGAATCATATGTTTTTATTCTCTAGTTTGTAAAGAGGATCGCTTGAGCTGGCTTTTAACCTAAGTTAATTTCGTTTTTTCTTTGCGTTGCCTATTGGTTTAGTTTCTTTTGATACGACTACGGTAGGTACAGATAGAGTTAACACATCCAACATCTCATTCCCAATTTTGAAGGAATCTAGCTAGAAATTATCGGGTGGTTGTCCTTTACCCATGTTGAATTTTTTACAAAATGAGCGCGAGTTTGGTAATTGTTCCATCTATTAGTGGGTAATTGATCCCAAATAATAGTAATTAATTCTTTCCTGTATAAATGATTACTCGTAATATAAGTAAGAGCAATAGAATTATTGTCAATAAATCAAATAGATAAAACTACCTACAAAATCACATTTTCAAGAATCGGGTACAAATTAGGACGATTAGTTGTAAGATAGGTTCTTTATTACTAAAAGCGTGATTTTTTCCTTGAGGGAAAGAAGTCAATGCAAAATAGGAGCCCGAGGAATGAACAAAATATATGCTCAATCGCATGGAACGTTTCATGCCTATCAAAAAAAACATGGAGGTAAGTTTACATTAACGATTTTGGCCGCTGCTTTGTTGGTTACTTTTCATACAACAACAATAGCTTCGACAACTTTAGCATCTTCTACTACCCCCCCTGCCTGGTCAATCTACGGTAACGTTGACATATTCTGCGACTGGGGCTAAAGTTGTCTACGATTCTTCCATGAAGAATCCCACGAGGTCAGGAAGCCCTTATTTGTTTCTGACAGAGGAGACTTCAAAAGATGCGGTTCTTTCAGTTGTAGTAAATGGGAAAAATCTTTCTTATAATCAGGCGCCTTACCAATTCTATATAATTGGGGGTTTTAGATCGGTTTATTTAGATAATAACGAAGGTACTGATCCGCCTCCTTCGGTCAATAACAAATTCTACCTTAATGATGGGATAGTCTCCCTCCAAGGCTCTAACGGCCAAGATTTTAATTATTCTACCTATTGCAGCGGAGCTACAGTTGATCTTACATTTACTAAGGATTCGAGCTTTTACTCTGTCATTTATGGGAGCAGAAACGATATCTCAGACTTTAATAAACCCCTCGCAACGAGAGTTGAGAATGTCGGAGATAGTAATTCAAACACAGTTAAAATTGACCTACGTGAAGAAGGAGCTTTGTGGCGCGGAACTCTGATAATGGGAGGAAGGTCTGCGCAAGCTGAAGGTTTGTCTCTGAATAATCAAAAGGGATATAGTACAAATTTTAATAAAGTTGAAGTTAAAGGAAGAAACAGCGACAAAGATCATTCAGTGAATCTACAGTTCAAAGCTGGTGGTTTGTGGGGAGCTGAAGGTTGGGAAGCGAGTAATAACCTAGTTCTTTTGGATAGTGTTGTAATTCAATCTCAGAGTAATAAAACAAGAAAACTTGGCATTGTGGGCGGGAGAGGTTTCTTTGATTACCGGATTTACGATACCAAAGGGAAAGACGATCCAGACTCTATAAATAATACTATCGCTAATGGCAATGTTGTATTAATCAAAAATACCATAATTTCGGATCCCAATTCTCTCACTGGAGCATCAGGTTCTGTGGAGGGAATGTCAGTATTTGGTGGTTATTCTTACGGAAAAGCTGCAAACAATATTGTTTCGGCGTCAAATTCTAAGATAAATGGAAACGTCATTGGGGGATTGGAGATGCAAGGCGTCTACTCTCTTCAAAAAGGTGACAAACCAAGAGACTTGCATGCGAATTTGGTTTCTCTTCACAATGTAGTTTTAACAGACGGAGCGATTTACGGGACCTCTACGGCTGTTTCAGATTTAAAAAAAGGTACTTCCGACAGGGTGGATGAAGAAAAAATTCAGGCGGTTAACCGCAGAAGAGGAATTGCCTACCTTGCGGGTGCCGTGGAGGCCGATTCTGCTTATGTAAGGTATCTCCATTTTGGGCAATATTACGATGAATCTTATCTTGAAAGAAACTTTAAAAATGAGCTGGATTTAAGCGCAGATTATCAGCATGAAAACAACGCTTTTAATTCCCTAAAAACTCCTGTGATAAACAAAACTGGCCTCATATATACATCTCAAGACAGTTCGTCTTCAGAAAGTATGAAGCTTGGTCAACTTGTTGGCGGTAGTTATTTGCTTAACCGAAAGGGGTTTCACTCAAGTTTGGCTTCTTCGGACAAGAATAGCCAAAGTGACTTTACAAATGGAATGCACAACTTTTGGGTTGCCGCCTATACAGTCCTAAGTGATAAAGTGAATGCCAACGGGCGGTTTATTCAATACAGTCCAGACGAGACAAAATTATTTACTGACAAGGCAGTTAATCATTATTACGGAGCGAATGGAGAGGAGCATTTGTCTCTCTTGGTTCATGATAATGGGTTGGTTTTTGATAGATCTGCGGATTCTAAGACTTGGACAGATGCTTTTAGAGATGAATATAGAGGGTTAGTCTTATACCTTGCTGTGAACGACGGCACTGACGGTAAGAATCAAATTCAGGCGGTAAATATTAGCCGCCCAGCCATTCAAATTTACCGCCACGAAAATCAGCAGGATACATTTGCCTATGGAAATACACAGATTTTTGTTGGAAAAGTAGGGGATGAAAAATATTCAACAAAAACCCCTATGGGGTCGTTAACCCAACCGAGCGATAACTTTGAAGATTTCTTTTTTACAATCAATGGGTTTGACATAGAACAAAATGGAAAAAATGTCGCAAAAGCAACTTATGGTTTTTATAAATATTTACATGTAGACGGAAAATTTAATCCTAATGCTGAGGTTAAGGTCACACATAATGTTGAGAACGGCACGGATTTGTTTGGCAATGAGATAAAAAATTGGGAGAGTACGGTAAAAGGTCAAACAACTACCCAGCTTGGTGATGCTGGTGGTGTTGGTATCAAGTATTGGTTGAAATCTCTTGAAGTACTTCCTGGCGCTCAACTAATTCTCTATGGAAAAACAAATGAGACTGATGTTAAGGACGAAAATTTCACATTGTCAGCAGAATTGACAGGTTCTGGTGGAATTGTGATCCCTGAGGGTAACACGGTTATCATCGGAGACGCATTGAACCGTTATACTCATGGTGTAAATAGTTTTTCTGGCGAAACTACAATTGAGTCCAATGGAGTATTAATTCAAAAGGTAGACGGCTCGCTCGGAAATGCTGTCGAAGATCCTTTTTCCCAAAAGGTCGAAGAGGCTAAACGCGGTCGGTACACCTCGTCTTTAAATCTACAAGGTATTTATCAACTTACTGCCAGTCAAAGCGTTGGAAGATTTAATAGTTTTGAAGGGTCTGTGTTGGAGTTGACAAAAGTTGATTCTGTCTCGGGATCTTTGTCGGTTAGGAACGGTGCGGTAGTTAGAGGCAACATCAGGGGTGACAAACAGTCTCGGATAAAAATTTTAGGTTATACAGCAGATATTTACACTGCCAATCCAGAATATTATGGCGAATTTGTCTTGGATTCTGCTATAGGTAGGTTGGAAGAACAGAACTCCTTACAAAACGCTCTTGCGATTGTTTCTAAAAATTCCTCTCTGTACTTTAACAGTGCCTCAGCATCTTTTTCGAGAGACGTCGATCCTCGAAGTGTGGCCAACATCAGGGCTCTTCAAAATGCAGGTGATGTTTTCCTTTCTGGAAGTGAAGATAAAGTATCTAATTTGAACCACGTCAAAGTGGCAGAAAATTATGTTGGCGAATCAGGATCCGTTCTTCACTATAGAGGTCTGGTCCAAGGATCCAACAATTCTTTTGTAGACGTTATTCACTCTGAAACTGCCTCCGGTACTTCTAAGGTCTCCTTCGGAGATGACCATAGCAAGATCCCAGTTAGCGGAATCTTCAAAGAAGCCCGTGGTGAAAAAACTCTGAAGAGCGAAGGTATTCCAATCTTCGTTATTGCTGATAAGGGACTTGAAGGAAATCAACTTCGGCTTGAGATGCAGCCATTTGGTGTCGTTGCCAAAGACAATGAGGCCTATAAATGGATTTATAGTCTTGGTTACAACGATGAAGAGCAACAAAGAACTTGGGTGCTCTATAACTCGGATGACAAAGATTACTATGAACCTTTAGTACCTCCGAAGGAAGAAGAAAATCTAGTCCTCAGACCGGAAGCTGGTGCTTACGTAGGAGCATCTCAATCTTGGGCCAAGATGCACATGAGACTGCACGACCGCTTTGGTCAGGCATACTACATCGACCCATTTGACGGTGAAGAAAAGCCTGCAGCAGCTTGGGTCCGTCAGGTTGGTTCTCACTCTCACTTCCGCATGGCGGGTGGACAGAGTAAGACTCATTCCAATACTGCCGTTACTCAGATCGGCGGAGATTTGCTGAGAAACGAATTTAACGAAGATTGGAAGTATATTGGCGGTGTCTTTGCCGGTGGTCTCTACAACCGCTCTGACAGCCGTTCTTGGGATAGCGCAAAATCCCGCTCAGATGGTTACTCCTTGGGTATCTACGGAACGCTGTACACAGGCAATAGCCCTGATGACGGTTTCTATGTTGATAGTTGGCTTCTCTTCGGTCGTTATGACAACAAGATTTGGTCAGATGAAATTTCTCCGTTCAAATTCAAATCACACGGCTGGGTTTGGTCGGTTGAAACCGGTTACACCATTCCTATCGGAGAAAGCGGAACGAAGGATTACAACAAGCTGATTTGGACATTCCAGCCGGAAGCCCAATTAGTATGGGACGGCGTTAAGGCCAATTCCGCTAATGACTCCTTCGGGACGAAATATCGCCAGTTAGGCACTGATAATGTCACGCTTCGAGTCGGCGCAAGACTTCATGCTAACTATATGAATAAGGGCCTCGGATTCATTGAAGGCAACTGGATTCATAACAGCAAGAAGGCCGGCGTTCAAATGGGCACTGACAAGGTCTATATGGACGGCGGGAGAAACCTCGGGGAATTCCGTATGGGCTTAGAAGGTCACTTAAGCCGCAACACGCTTGGCTGGGCAACTGTTGGAGTTCAGGCCGGTAAATCCGGATACCACAACGAAACCGCTCAGATCGGCATCAAGTACATGTTCTAAACAAACGCTGAACGCATAGCTGATGGAACGGCGCGGAATAGATTCCGTGCCTCCCATCCCGACTCGTTTACCTAACGGAATAAGCATCATGAATACTAAAACTTCATTATTAGCCGCTTCGGTCTGCGCATTGAGTTTGGCTCTGAGCGGCTGCGCCTATGACCATAAAGACTATCCGAGAGAAAGCTGGTTTGTTCAGCCGACAACCGTGATAGAAGCCGATCAATTCAAGAAAGTAGAGGAACCGCTAAAGGTTTCGCTGGTTGTAAATTATCTGTGGGAAGGTCGTCCTATTGTGACGGAACCGTTTGATAAACGTCCGGCTGACTGGCGCGAACACTACGGTCTCTGGCTCGCTTCAGAACGCTATCTTGAACAGACAGGTCTCTTCAAGATCGTGAAGGAAGACGCGGAAGACAGACAAGGCGAAGTGGTAATTGATTTGACCCGCGCAATGGATCCGAAGACAAAGGCTGCGATTGAAGCCAAAAAGGCGGATCCTGACAATCATCCGGAAAAGATCGTCTATGAATACGACATGACGATGAAGATGGCAGTCAAATTAAAAGATAAGCCTGAACTAGAAGTTTCTCCGAAGACAGATCATATGTTCATAGGCCATGAAGACTCCAAAGAAAAAGAAGTCGGCCAGGATCCGAAGCGTTTCACGTTTTCGTATTTCAACAATATGGATTTCCACACAGAATTTGTCCGCCGTTTCTATAAGCAGATGGTCTTTGAAAGCGTGAAACAGTTGGAGAACAAACTGCCTTGATTTCTCAAGGCAGTTAGAAAAGTTTTATTTAATTTGTAGCATTTAGACCACTTCAAACTCGAAGCTGTCCCCTCGGTCGACTTCGTGGGTCGGAGCCTTGATAAGAAATCAAGGCTCAATTTTTTTTCAAAATCTAAGTATTTGTTCTATTTGTTTGTTCCTCCAAACGTGAGTATACGTCTAGCATCTTCCTTAATCATTAAGGCTACGTGAATTCATTTTTTGTTGATAATTTGAACCGCATTGCTGAAGGAGGGTGGCTCGGACAAAAATTATCGCAATTTCAGACGACTCTCACGAAAAATATGAAAAGCCAAGCAAAACGCTTACTGAGAATTCTCCCTTGTCAAATGCAAATCATTTTGAAAGTTAAAAGTGAAGAAAGTTAAACACTCTTAATTTGTTAGTCGTAATTTTTATTAGAAATAACCCAAAAATAAGATCTGGGTGAACTTTTGTTTATTTTGAGATAATCTATCTTTCTCATTGAATATAAATAAAAAACTCTCTTCGATTTACGAAAATTCAAGACTACCCCGTCTGTTAAAATCTTTCGATAAACATAAAGAATCCCAAGGAAATGAATAAACTGCCGACACATGCTTGTTTAGGGGTACTGACATTTTTGTCTTTTAGTGTCCAAGCACAAATAGTTAACCCCGCTCTCTCTGCTTCTCTGGAGCGTGATGTTACGTTGCCTCAGCGAGATGTCCGCCGACTCTTGAATGAAGCTCAAAGAAGTGATCTTACAGAGCAAGAACGTGAAATTAGAAGGCAGGCAAAAGAAGCGGCAGAAAAAGCACTTTCAGCCTCAGAGTCTCAAAAATTCGGAGATGGCATTCGTTTCTTTCTTTCTTCGGTTCATTTCACACCGAGTCAGATTTTGACGGATAAAGAAACACTTGAAGCCGTAAAGCCATTTGTGGGTACGGTTGTCACAGGTAAAGAGCTCACAGCAATGCTTGAGGCGGTTAATCGCCTTTATCGCCAAAAAGGCTACGTGGTATGCCAAGCTGTCCTTCAGCCGCAGAGAATTTCTAAGGGTGTTTTAACAATTACCTTAGTCGAAGGTAAGACCGGAGCAGTCTCTTTAAGTTCGGCAGTAGAAGGAAAAGAGTTTAAAACTCGAGGCGGTTATATCCTGAGAGCCTTTGATCTTGAAAAAGGTAAGGTCTCCAATTACCGAGAAATGCTGGGTGATTTGGTCAAGTTCAACATGACCAATGACATTCAGCTCTCAGTGGACATGAGAGCAGGGCAAGAACCGGGAACAACGGACTATGAGATCTTTGTACAAGAGCCCGATCCTCGTACTTTCACTTTGTTTTCGGATTCTTCCGGCTCTAAATCGTCCGGCCGTTACCGCGGTGGCGTCAGCTTCACGGAAAGAAGTCTGTTGGGGTGGCGTGATCGGCTCCAGCTGATCGGTGTGTTTTCCCATGGTTCAAGAAGCTTTATGGGTTCTTACTCTGTTCCGCTCAATAGTTTCGGAACACGTTTGACCGCAAGTTACTCATACGGCCGCGTAAAAGTAGTTGACGGACCGTCCGAGGACTTCGATGTCAAAGGGCATTCTCAATATCTGTCATTGAGACTCGACCATCCTTTGTATGTGACTTCGACCTCAAAGCTCACTGGTTACCTACAAGCGGCCCGTCAAACATCCGAAACTGAAATGTTTAATGTTCTGACAGTCAGCGATACTTCGGTGAAGAGCCTCACAGCCGGCCTGGAGCAGCTTTGGCTGAAAGAAGGCATGACGCTCTACGCCAACGGTCAATACATTGAATCCTGGCTGAAAGACTACACATTCGATAACGCTTCCCGTTACCGCCGTCTGACAGGTTATTTAACTTGGGATCACCGGCTTTGGAAAAATTGGGGCTACACCGTCAATGCCGGCGCACAAAGATATCTAGGTGGCGGGGAAATGGCTTCAGGTGATTCTTTCTATTTGGGCACTTCTTCAGGCGTTCGTGGTTATGAGAATGACACGATCTCTGCTTACAACGGCGCCTGGATTAATTTAGAAGCGAAATACCACTTAGACGGGAAGGGCTCCAACGTGTTTGCCTTCCTCGATGCCGGGCGATTGAGCGGAGATTCTCCCTATAAAGATAAAAGTTTGGGTTCCGTCGGCATTGGAGCCTCTTGGAGACCGGTGGATTGGCTGATGAGTTCTGCCACTATCTCCTTTCCGTTTAAGAGAAATGTGGGTTCGGAACACGTGAGCAAAGCACGATTCGATTTCGTGATTAACGCTGTTTGGTGAGAACACTATGAATAAGATCTATAAAGTTATTTGGAATGTTTGCCGAGGAATACACGTTGTCACGGACGAGAATCATCGTGCCCATGGCAAAGAAACCTCATCGTTAATCGTCCCCGTTGAATTATTGGTTATGGAAGCCTCTTTACTAACGCTTCCTTTAACTGCGGTCGCAGAAGCGCTGGATCACGCAATCACCGTGGACCCAAACTGGACAGGAACGACGATTACCAGCTCACAAGACAATCTGCATCACGATATCTCGACGAGCTATATCAACGGATCGGTTGCCGCAAATAAGTTCACTCAGTTCCGGGTAGGAGAAAAGCATCTTGTAGACATGCATCTCCCGGAAAATACAAACCACTTGGTGAACTTTGTCGACAACAAGATTTCCGTTAACGGAACGGTTAACGCATTAAAAGAAAACAAGATCGGAGGCAATCTTTACTTTGTTTCCCCGCAGGGAATGATCGTCGGTAAAACCGGTGTGATCAATGCCGGAAGTTTGACGGCCGTGATTACCACGGACGATGCCTATAAAAAGTACAGTGAGTTATCAGACAAAAAACTTCCTTTAGGATTAGGCCAAACAGAAGAACAAGCGCTTGCAACCTTGCAGAAAATGCAGCAAGGAGAAGTTCCTCTTAATCCTGTCGGTGTGATTACAGTTAACGGAAGCATCAATGCAGGTAATCGAATCACACTTGCTGCTTCCCAGATCCATTTAGAGTTTGGCGCAAAGCTTTCCAATTTGGAAACGGATTTCAAAAACCTCGTTCATATTAAAGAAGGTCAAAACATCGTTACTAAAAGCTCGGTTTCTGACACTTTGGTGACGCAAGAGGCGGCTGACGGTTCCGGCGATATACTTCTATTGGCCAGAAGCGACAGCTCCGGGACCGGATCGATTGCAGGATCCGTCACGAAACAGAAAGTCCAAGCAAAGGTCAAAGTTGCGAACGGAGCTTCCGTCAAATCTCGAGGAAATGTCAAAGTTTCTTCTATGGCAGGTAACGGTGTCTATGACATCGATAAGAAGCTTCGTCCGTCGGGTTACGACAAGCTCACAGAAGAAGAAAAGGCTAAAAAAGATCGAGAAATCGGCCATTTCGTTTCTGACGGTAAACACAAGCTCTTGGATGTATCTTCCGAGATCAGGATTGACGGCGTTATCACCGCAGCTAAAGATCTTGACGTGAATTCCGTCGCAGAGAACCGTTTGGTTAAATCTTCTACGACAATGGCTGACCTTTCGACAGGTTTAACGCTGGAGATTTTAGGAACGGCAACACCGTTCAATGAAGCGGTTTATTACGCGGACTTAAAGACATCTTCTCTCATCAATATTGGTAAGGACGCGAGCCTTTCTGCCGGACAAAACTTATCCTTGGATTCTGTTGCAGATACCAAACTTGAAGCGGGAACTTCGACGAGTCTCTTTGACCTATTCAATACCGAATCAACCCAGAAGGTTCCTTCAATCGCGGCAATCGTCGCGCTTGCTGACAGTTCGAGCACGGTCAACGTCGCCGGATCTTTAAGGGCCGGAAAAGACTTAACTATCACTTCAGCGGATGACTTAACGGTAGAAGCTTCGGCTACGGCTGCGACAAAAGAAAGCAAAGCGGTTCAAACTTCGGTCCTCGTTGCCAGACTCAAAGGTACATCTGACATCAATGTTGAAAGTTCGGCATTGCTGGACATCGTAAAAGACGCTGGAAAAGTCGAAATTTCCTCGAATCAAAACAGTTCCGTTAAAACCGAATCTTCAGTCGTTGTTCAGGATGGCAGTTACGGCGGTTTAGCTTTCAACTACACTGAATTGGATACGCATTCGAACGTCCTTCTGAACACCGGATTCACAAACGAGGCTTTGGAAGCTTCGGTTACAGCTAAGAATGTCACAGAAGATCTAACCATTAAGGCAGATAATGCTGTCGGCGCTTCCGGCATCTCAAAACTTCTCTATGACACCATCGGTGCGGTATCGAGGGACTTTGTTGCCGGACTCATGGGGCAGGCAGGTCAGGGCGTAGATAGCAAGTTTGATTCGACCAAATTTAAACTTGGCGGCGCGGTTGGCGTTGTCCTCGGATCCCAAACTTCTTCTGTCATCGTTAATACTCCGGTGATTGAAGGCTGCTCCATCGGTCTTCAAACAGCAGGCAACTTAAACCTTTCCTCTGATGTGCTCTTACGAGATCATCATTATCTGGTGACTTCTAAAGTTTCTTCCGCGGCGCCGGAAGGAGAAACGAGCCAAACGAAACTTCAGGGTTCTTTGGCAGTTTTAGTCGCGCTCTCCGGAGACGAAAAAGAAGCCGTTCGATCAATCCTCGAAATCGGCAATGATTCCGTGCTTAAAGCGAACAACGGACAACTTGTCTTAGATTCGGAAGCCGAGATTGAGTGGAATCGTCTCACCAAGATGAAGGAAGATTTCGCTAAGGCTCGTGATCGACTCAAGGCCATTTTTGCTCATGAATTCAAAGATCAATGGGCAAAAGTCGAAGAAGCATTTGACAAGGTCGACGCAGACTTCAACAGTGTCAGCGACGCTAATCTTTCTTTTATCGAAAAGATTAAAAAAGTCGGAACCTCTTTCGGAACGCTGGGTTCTGCATTAGGAACTTTCTTCGGAGAAGTAAAGGTTATCGGTTCGGCCGGAGCTGAGACTGGCAATGTTGTCATGAGTCTGCTTGAATTCATTAAGCCGACCAATTATTTAAATGCTTATGCCGCGTCCGCCGGTGACGCTTCTTCGGATAATTCAGTTTGGAGTGCAACCGGAACGGCAATGGTCATCAACCAGAAGACCGCTTCTTTATTAAATGTCGGCAAAAACACAAGGATTGAAGCGCACGGAACGCCTTCTGCCGATTCTCAAAGCAATGGAAATCTCATCGTTCGTTCTAATGCTCTAAACGAAAGCTTAGTTTTGGGCGGAAAGGCTGCGACGGTATTCGGTATTCCGATACCGGATATGGAAAAAGCCAGCGCGCTCGGTGCTACGGTGGTTTACAACCAGCTGACATCTTCCAGCCGCTTAATCGTCCGAGAAAATGCTCAGCTGACTGCGGACAATGTTGCACTCCTTACAGCCCAAGACAGTATTTACGGATTAACCATCGGCGCAGCTGCCGACGTCAATAAAGGTGATTTAAGTCTGGAAGGTTTAGCGGCTGTTGCCGTAACCAACGGAACTAACTTGGTTTGGCTCGATGACGAGTCCCAAGTAAAAGGCTCTTCGGTCGAAGTCAGCGCTAAGCGCGATGACGACGTACAAACGATTGCAGGCGCTGTTGTTGTAGACATATCCGACAATGCAAACAAAGCGGCCGGCGCCGGCATTGCTGTGAATGCCGGTAAGTTAGGCAATGAGCTCAGAGTTAAAGACAACGACGTTATTGCTGAGCAAGATCGTTCGCTCTATGAGGCGCAAGGTTTCTTAGAGGCTTCCGGCGCCGATGGTAAGGTCAATTTGCTGGCCTCCGAAGACCTGGCCATGAACGCGATCGGCGTTGCAGGCGGTGTCGGCGTATCCGGCCATAGCCCGGAATCCAATGATCCTCCGGGCAAAATTTCACAATTCTTCTCCGGCCTCGGAGACAAAGCCACTTACGTTAAGGAAGGGCTGAGCTTCTATTTAGAAGAAGGCGGCCCGCTTTTAGCGCAGAAGGCCAATGGTTTAGGACATTCGATCAGAGACAAATTTAACCGTAATCAGTCTCAGAACGATCCGACCAGCTCCTCGATGAGCGGAAACAATAATTCCAACCTTGCGCAAAACGGCAGTACTGCAAGTACCACGAGCAGTTCAACTTCGGGTGTGGCCCAGGGCGGAACTTCTCAGTTCCAATTAGGTGCTGCAGGAAGTGCCGCTTGGAACGACACTGACACGGAAAACGAAGTCAACATCGAGGTCGGTAACTTCCAAATCAAAGCGCCGGAAGAAGTCTCGGTCGATGCGGTCACGGATAAATGGGTCGGCGCGTGGGCCGGCGCTGCTGGTATTAACTACATCTCTGAACTGAATGCGGCAAATTATGCCGCCGGCATTGCAGGCGCTGTTGCCGGAAACACCGGAAACTACAAGACGGCAGTCAATATCGATGCAACGAAGTTAAATTCTCAGGGCTTAAAGTTCAATACGGACTTAAAGAAACTGAATATTCGTTCAGTGTCTGACGGTACGACGGTGGCAGAAGGCTTGGCCGCAGCCTTGTCGTTAGGTGCAGCTAAATTCAGCGGGGCTTTCGATGCAGGAGTTTCTGCCAATCTCATCGGGAATACGGTTTCTACAAACGTTAAAGGTTTGTCTCAGTTAGACGGGTCTGCGTTTAATACGGCTTACAACCAAGTGAGCTGGGTCGGAGACAATCAAGTCACGGGCGGCATCGGGTTCTCTTTCGGCAAAGGCGGCAATACCGGCGCTAAGTCTTTCGGTGGTTCTTTGATTTTTGCCGTGGCAGACATCGACAACACCGTTTCTTCTGAATTTGCCGACAGCACTCTGAAACTCGCCGGAACCAGCGCCGTTCGAGCCCTTTCCGATATAACTCAAGTTACGACTGCTGTTTCTTCTGCCGTGACGACTGGAGAATCATCCTTTGCACTTTCCGGCGCCGCGGCAAGCTCCGAGCTGACGAATAATGTTTCAACGACGCTTAATGGACTCAGTATTTCTGTAGCCGGAGAGGGCGGATTTGAAGCAGCGGCGCGTTCTTCCGGCGGTCAGGAAGCCGATGAATTTGAAAACCTCGCGGATCGCAAATGGTATGTCGACAATCTCGACGAGCTCAACAATGAGTCTTATTTTAAAGATGTCGGATTAAGAACATCACCGGATGCTGAAGAAACGGGCAAAGATAGTTCAAAAGAACAAACCCAGAACCTTGGTGATTTATACGATCAGGCCGGCAAGATGAAACAAATTACCGTCGCAGTTTCTCCTGCGATTGGTGCCGGGGGCTCCTCCGGTGGCGCCGGTGTGGTTGTGAATCAGATTCACAACCAATTTGCGGTAAATGCCTCCGGAACCGTCATCAATACCGATAACGCATCTTCTTCCGTTGTTTTAGATGCCAAAGATGACGCCTTTTCTCTCGGCGTAGCCGTTGGTGTGGCCGGAGGCAAAGGCAAATTCAACGCGGCAGGTTCGGTTGTTGTATCGAACGTCGATCAAGGTGCTTCTGTTGTCGTTAATGATTTGACCTCGACTGTTAATCGTTTAAATGTCCATGCCGACAGTGGGGCAACAACGGTCAATGTCGGAGGCAACTTCGGTGTTAATGTCGGCGACGGAGCGATTGGAGCTGTCGGGGCTTCTGTTGTGGTAGCTAACACCAACAATAAAGCTTCTGCGGATGTTGACGGTCTGAATCTTTCTTCCGTCCAGTTCAGTAGCTCCAAATTAGATATTGCCGCGGTTAACCGTGCCTCAGCTTGGGCGGCCGCTGCGGACGGAGCAGTGTCGGTTTCCGGTTTAGGTATTGGAGGTGCAGTTGCGGTTAATCGCGTTAAGAACGATGCGTTGGTCCAATTAAAGAATTCAAGATTAACGGGGCTCAAAGAGGCAGCACTTAATTCTTCTGATAAGGCTGCCATTTGGACGATGGCAGGAAATGTTTCTGTTGCCCCGGAAGGCAAAGCCGGTCTCTCCGGAGCGGTAGCTTACGCGTCTTCCCGCAGCTCTCAAACTCAAGCAATTGCTGACAGTGTGGTGATTGCTCAGCCGGAAGGTTCGAATAATCTGACGGATTTCTCTGTTGATGCCGAAGCTGATGACCATATTTCAACGCTTGTGCTGAGCGTCGGCGTGGCCGGCGGCAATGTCGGTCTGTCGGGAGCTGCCGGAACCAACGAGATCAATCGCTCCGCTAATGCTTCCGTCAATAACCTTTCGACGGTTAACTACACAAAAGACCAAACCACCCAAGGGGTCAAGGATCAAGCAGCCAAAGCGTTAAATGCCTTATCTGTTCATGCTTCAAGCAGCACTAATATTGATAACCTTGGCATTGTTGCAGGAGTGGGTGCTCAAGGCGCCGGTATCGGAGTCGGTGTTGCTGTCAACCGAGTCAACACGGATACGACAGCAGCTCTGAGTGCTTCGGATAAACAGAGACTTGTTTCTTCCGATACTTTGACGGTTTTGGCCGAATCCAATAACGACATTGATACGATCGGAATAGGCGGAGCCGGCGGCAGTAAAGCCGGTGTCACGGCTTCAACAGCTATTAATTTAGTCACGAACAACACCGCAGCTCGGACCAATAACTTAAATGCAGAGTACGCAGGGGCAGCCCTCATTCAAGCAAGAAGTGACGATACGATCGGAACATATGGCGGCCAACTCCAGGGTGCTCAAAATGCAGCTGTAGGAGCAACAGTCACGGTTTCAGAAAAACGCGGACTTACTCAGGCCGAAATCCTGAATTCCGACTTCGTTCGTTCTGCTCAGGAAACTTCTTTGGTTCTGACAACTAAGGCAGGAGTTGATAAAGATGCGATCAACTCGAAGATTGTCGAAGATGTTTCTGTTGCTGCCTCGCTGAGAAATTCAAGACAGGACAAGACTGTTTCCGGATTAATGGTTGACGCTTCTTCTACAGAAACTTTTAAGACTTTCTACATTACCGGAGGAGGGGCCAAGGATGCCGCGGTCACAGCCACGGGAAACGTCAATTATTTTGGTGGAAAGACAGAAACGAAGGTTCAGTCCTCGAATTTGAATGCCGGTTCCGGCGCTCTGATGGTCGGAGCTTCTGACGCTGCGAACGTGGATACTGTGATTGCGACTGCGAGCGGTGCTTTGGGGGCGGCGATTGGCGTTGTAACGAATATCATCACCACTGATCATTCAACCGGTGTAGTAGTTACCGGAACATCAACAGATAAATCTTCATTAACAGGTACCTCTGTTTCTGTTGATGCAGATGCTAAAGAAGGTATTTCTTCCTTACTAATTGCCGCCTCAGGTGCTCAGTATGCAGCGGTTAGTGCTTCCGTTAACGTGAATCGGCAGCTCTCGGATGTTTCTGCTGCAGTGGATCAGACGGAAGTGCTAGATTCATTCGCGCAGAACGCAAATTATTTGGGCAGGATTACGACTTCTGCCATTACAGCTGCAGGCTCTCAATATGCTGCGGTACCGATCAGCGTGGTTATCAACTACGCTGATAATGCAGTTTCTTCTTCTGTAGCTCATTCGATCCTGAGAGCTGAGGGCCAGTCAGCTTCAGTGGGTGCGAATCGCATCTCGGAATTTTCTTCTTTGAACGTGACCGCTTCCGGAGCAATGTATGGAGCAGTCGCTGGGCTCGTGAACGTTAATACGATTGAAGGTGCGACATCTGCTGAAGTCAACGATTCGGAAGTTAAGGCCGGTCAGTTCAGCGTCAATGCAGAAAACGAAGACCATCTGAAAGTCACAGATGTTACTGCTACGGGTGCTATCGGAAGTTTGGGTGCTTCGGTCGTCGTTTCTTATTTTAAAGGCTCCTCGGCCGCTAACCTTCGTAATTCAATCGTTACAGCTGACAAACTCACGGTTTCCTCTCTTCAGGATCATTACGTTAACGGAACGGTTGCGTTTGCTTCCGGCGGTATCGGAACGATCGGTGCAAATGTATTCTCGCTGGTGATCGGTTCGGGAGACAATCCTTTCGCTTCAAACCGTCAAGATCTTGGCAGCGCAGAAGACACAGTTAATAAATATCTGTCCGATTACGCATCTTCAGGCACCGGATCTCTCGGCTTTATTACAGAGAATGATGAGCTGACTCAGGAAGAAAAAGACAAAATCGTCGGTTCGGCCGCAGCGGCAGACGCAAGCGTGTCCTCGGGAAGTGGGAATGGAACTTCCGTTGTGGTGTCGGGCAATTACCTGACGGTTGGAAGCAGTGATGTCTCTGTTAAGGAAGATTCAAAGGCAGGCAGCATTGACGTTACGCTCGGCAGCGGAAGTGCCGGTGCAGGAGTATTAGCGGCCTCTGTCATTACGTTGCGCCGTCATTACAACAATAAAGTTAATCTCAGCGGCAACACGATCACATCAAAGGATAACTTTAACGTTCTCAATTCACTCGAAGGTAAGACCAACCTTGAGGCGATCCAAACTTCGCTGGCTCTTGCCAGCGGAACTGCAGCTTATGCGGACGCCGAAATCACGGGCGGCGCTTCGACGATCTGGGAAGGCAACGTTTCCGGAGGAATTAAACTCGAAGAGCCAAAGCCTGACGGCAGTAAAGATGAGGCCAATAAGGCGGAAGAGAATAAACCTCAAACGACCAATCCCGTATTTGAGATTAAGACGGAAAATAAATCAGAAATCCATCTGAAGTCCTTCGGAATTACGGTTGCGGCAGCCTCCGGCGGCGGAATGGTCGCAGAAATTCGTGATAAAAGCCGTGTAGAAAGCCAAGTTCTGAATTCAAGGATTAATTCTTCGTTTAATGCCTCTGCAGTTCGTCAGCAAAAACTCTTTGCCGAATCGACTGCAGGCTACGGCGGCGCCATCAACGGAGTAGGTGCGCTAGCAAAGGTCTATGACGGAACCGATGGTGAGATTTCAACTCGAACGATCTTTAACGGAAATACAGCCGGCGGCGACGTCAGTCTGACCACAAATAACCGTCCGGATATCACGGTTAAGAGTTACGGTGCCGGAGCCGGAGGCCTCGGGATTGGTGTGGTTCAGTCGATTGCCGAAACCCGAGGTAAAGTCATTTCCGAAGTGACTGGAAATGTATTTAGTCATGCTAATTTGACAGTGGCAGCCGGTGCCGGTCTCGGAGATGAAAGTGGAGCCTTAAAGATGACGGCCGACTCTCAAACCTACGGCGGTGCCATCATTGCTTCGATTCCTGTCAATACCTCAGAGATCACGAATTCGAATCAGGTCGAAAGCAAAATTGAACTGTCCGGTGATTCTTCTTTGGAGAACTTCACTTCGGTAACAGAAGGCAGTGCTGTCTATTTGTCTAAGACAACCGCAGGTACGGGAGGAACGATTGCCTCGGGCAATAATTCCGCAGAAGTGAACCATAAGGTATCGGTGAAGAACGAAGTTTCTTCTTCGTCTTCAGTGGGAGTTAAGAATGCGGTTGTAACAGCTTCTAATAAAGAAAAGGCGATGGTTCTTGCCGACAGTGCCGGAGGCGGAATTATTCTTGCCGAAGGTACCGATCTTGACGCAAATGCGGCTCAAGTAAAACATACAGATCGCTCTGATACGACTTTAACTGTCAGCGGCCGTTGGAATGTTCAAGATGCAGCATCCTTTGTGACCTCGGGCGAACACAACATCGGCATGAAAGCCGATAACACCAAAGGCGCTTTGGCCGGAGGAAGCGGTGCTTCGCTGATCAACGACATGCAAGGCACTAACAAAGTCTCGATCGGGGATGGCTCGGCAATTAACGCTTCCGGTATTCTTGTTGGAGCCTCTGATAATTGGGACGTTCATGCCGCTGAAGGAACTTATGCCGTTGACTCCCGTGTTTACGGAGCCTTTGTCGGTACCGGCATTAAAGCAAGCAATACGGAAAACCGTACCCAACAGGTCGATATCGGTAAAAATGTGGTATTGACTGCAGATGATCTGACCATTTCTGCGAAGAATGTCGGAAGAACTAGTCTGAAGGTTCGTGCTCAAACGGCCGGTGCCGTTGCCGGTGTGACAGCAGAAAACTTCGAAACCCTAAATACTCAAAATAGAATTAACTTGGCCGACGGTGTGCGTTTAACTGCTAGTAGCGCCGAAGGCACGCTGACGATTGCCGCCTCTTCTGACGAAGATGTTGAAGCACAGAGCGTCGGAGATGTTCAAGGCGCAGCGGTAGCCGGGGCAGGGGCCAAGGTTTCCGTCAACCAAAATCGCACCAATGAAGTAAATGTCGGCAGCGGTTCTAACATCTTGTCGAAAGGCAAGTTGGCGATTAGAGCAGGCAGAGATGCTGATGGCTCGAACTCTCAGTTTGATTTAGTGAGCTATGCGCACGCTTACAGCCACTCAGCCATCGGCGGAACGGATTCGGAAGTTTCCGACAGTCTTAACCTGACCAATAAGCTCAATCTCAACGGAGAAATCAAATCTTGGCGTGATACTGAGCTTTACGCACAAAGCGGCGATGTTTCTACGGATGAGACAGCACGTTATTGGTTCTGGACGTCTGCGTCGGATGCCGGCGAAGTCTCGATTGCTTCAACAGCGGCCGGAACAAAATCCAAGAATCTGACCACCGACAATAAGATCCAGGTCGGCGGACTCGTTCAAGCCGGTGTGAATGCCAAAGCAGATATTCAGATCAGCGGAATTGCTTCGCCCAACGAATCAGGCGTGACCCTGGATTCACAAAATCCCTTAACGATCACAAAGACTGGCGTTGATGATGAATCCGTCAGCGGTGTGAAGGCAGAATCCCTGACGAACATGTACTGGCAGCGTCATGAGGAACTTCAGAAAGCGATGCAGGATTACGGCACGACGAATCCCTCCTTGCTTGCTGCTTACAAGGCCGAAGACGAACTGCTTCTTACGACAATGGAGCAGAAGGGCCTTTTGATCCGGGGAGAGAACGGTAATTTCTCGCTTATTGATCAGACAAGCCGCCCTTATGTCCAAATTTCCAATGTCACAGTCTCGGGTGGAAATATTTCTGCCTTCACGGATAGCGTAACCGGAGGAGGTTCTTTAATCGCTAAAACCGCTGAGGGGATCAATATTGATAACCAAGCCACAGTGGCATTGAAGCTGAGCGATATCCAAATTTTGGATAAAGGCGGCGAGTTTAAACTGAACGATCAGGTTGTTATCGATAAGACCGGCGCGTTGGGTTCGTTCCGTGGCCAGTTAACGACGTCAGCTAATTCAGAAGCTCCGTCAATAAAGGTTAACTCTGCTTACAACGGATTGGTTCTAGTTACCTCGGACGGTAAAGAGCAAAGAATCAATCCGGATACCAGCATTGATATTTCCGGAAAACTGATTAACCGGGCAGGAAATATCTCTGTAAGCAGCGGAGGCGATGTTTACGCCGATAAAACAGCTTCGATTTCTGCCGGAGGTTCTTTAGGAGTCACGGCAAAAGGTTCTATTACTCAGTCTTACAGAGGAGGATTGTTTAACGTCGGAGGCTCTGTTGAAGAGCTATGGAAAGACGAAGTCGGAAGCTTAGACACCCAATCCTCAGTCAGTTCAAATGCCGACCATGTGTACGGTCCGGGCAAACTTGGTAATGCAGACAATGGTCAAGCCGGAGACATGGTTGCCGGAGGAAGTATTTTCCTCGCAGCCGATGCGATTAACTTAAACGGCTACGTTCAAAGCGGTTATGCGAAATACGGTTTGACTTTGTCGGACACAGAAGTCGACAAGAAGATTTCTTCTATTAAGGCAAATTGGCAGGCACACGGATCACCCTCGGATGTCAACAGCAGAACACCGCAGTATGCCCTTCAGGAAGGCGGTCCTGTTTGGGATGAAGCTTCCAAGTCCTATAAGTATCAAGTCGCAGCCTGGTACGATCCGGTCAATGACAGGGTGATCGTCGATGACATTTCTCCGCAAGGCGGACAGATTTACATTACCGGAAGAGTGGCAAGCACAGGCGGCGGCCAATTGTCCGTGGCGAACGGTTCGGCAGACATCAATATCAACGTCGGCAACCGCGACGTTCTGCTTGGAAATGCCGATACCGGCAATATTGAGGGCCTGATTCAAATCACAGATACAAACTCGGGATTTAAAGATTCCGATAAGCCCGATAATGCGATTGCTAAGGTTACCGAAATTCGTAAAGGGAACGCTGTTGCTTACTGGCTCAACTCCGACGGAACTAAAACGGCTGGGACCAAAGTCCTAGATAGTTCTTACGACCCCTTGACCGACCAGTTATATGGCTGGACCGACGGAAAAGGTTCAACAACGGTCACTACTCGATATAACTCCCAAAAGTTTACCGTTTGGGATGCATTTGATTACGGCGAGCCTACAAACTGGGCGTCAGTAAATACGACAACAGTAAGAGATGCAGACTTAGCAAACGGCTCGACCATTTGGGTAGCAGACCGTCCTGAAGGAAAGAATGAGAATTTTGAGGCTTGGACTACACATGTGAGCAGTTCGGAGAGCTCAACGGTTACTCATTGGACAACTTATAACACTTGGGTCCACTTCTCAGGCACACATCACACTCAGAAAGTTACGACCACTTCGACTTCAACGCTTTATTCCTACACGGTAAAGGCTGACCATCAAGTAGGTACGTCTTTCTTAAGCGGAACCAATACAATCGTGATTAAAAGCGGTAAGTCAGTCCTGCTCGGAGGCGCTGTGAACGCCCAGGGCGGTTCTGTTAGCTTGATTGCAGGGAACAACATCCTCAATCAAAGCGGAGCCGCAGCAATAACCGGAGCATCTAATCTGACCTTGAAAGCAGATTCAGGATCAATTGGCTCGGAAGGATCTGCTATTAAGTGGACAGCAGCCGGAAGTTCCGACAAGCAGTTAAATCTAACGGCAACCGCTGGCAAGTCTATTTATATTGATGCCAAGAATCTGAATTCGGGCGCAGCCGTTTCCGGATCCCTGAATGCCGGAGAAACGGTTTCTGCTGAATTCAGAGGCGGCGTTGACTTGAATTCGCTTTCCGGACAGAAGCTTTCTCTTGTTTCCCAAGAAGGCGGAATTAATATTAAGAGTCTGGATCACAAAGAGGCCTCTGATCTGTCGCAGCGTCTTGACCTGACTGCAGCAGGTGATATTTCTTTGAAATCTGTCGGAGATATTTCTGTTGGTCAGATCAGCACGAGTGGGGATGTCACAATTGATTCAGCCGGAAATATTTATGATGCGATTGATCGCTCGGATCGCGATGAGCGTTCGGCACAAAAACGCCTTGAAAGCTGGATTGAAGCCGGCATTCTGACGTCTGACGGAACTTCTAACGAAGGGGCTCGGTTTGCTAAAGACGAACAAGACATAAAAAATGGTATTACTTCCGACTTTAATCGATATCAGGCTTACCTAAACCATGAGCAGGAAGCTGAAAAGGGTCGCGTAAGAGCGCTGACAACAGAAGAGCAAAAGGATTTTGCGGCTCTGAAGTCTCGCTTTGCGGGATGCGGCTCTGCAGAAGACGCAATTAACAAAGAAGCGAAAATTCAAGGCTCGGCATTAAATCTTGTTCAAGCATCGAAAGACAATTACGGCTGGACGCAGAACGAATTGCTCTTTGCAGTGTCTGAAGCCATCTTGAATCCCGATCCGAGCTATGTTCCTGAGTCAGGCGTTGCCAATATCAAAGCAGCAAATATTACGTTGAAGTCTGGCGCCGGAATCGGTCAGGAACTTGACGGTCATACGGCAAACATCAGCGATTTGGATGCTTCGACAGAAAAAGGCTTGAACCTCTACAAGCTTTTAGCTCGAGCAGAAGCTAATGACGTTACTTGGAACAAAAAAGCAGGCACTCTGACGATCAACTTAAAGAAAGCCTTTGAAGTCCATCAGAGCAGCGACACGAAATTAAATGCGGATGCAGTAAACAGCATTTATCTACAGTCTGACTCTGAAAACACATTGAATCTCGGTTCCCTTTCTTCTCAAAACGGAGATATCCGTCTCACTGCTACAAATGGAATCACTCTATCCGGAGAGGGTGCGGTTAAAGCTAAAGACTTGATCCTGAGAGCAGGGCTTGGTTCAATCGGATCCGCCGACAAACTTCTTAAAACGGCGATTACAGGATCGGCCGTGTTCTCCGGAAACGGAGGCGTATTTGTTGATCAAGACGGAACGCTTAATCTCCAATCCGTGGCCAGCGGTAAAGATGTTGTATTGAAGGCTGACAATATTTATTCCGTTAAGGACACAAGCGGACAGAGCGGACGAATTAGCGGAACCAATTTCGCTTTTGAAACAGACGGCGAGATCGGTCAGAAAGATGCAGCTTTGGGCTTGGATTCAGTCAATGACTTTAATGTTGTTCTGAAAGGCAAACCTCAGAATGTGTACCTTCAAGCCAATAGAGAATCTGAAATGTCTGTGTCCGTGACCGAAGAGACAGTTACTTCAAATGTTGAGATCTCGACGGAAGGTTCTCTGAAAGTTAAAAAACTTGTTTCAGAAGGCGGAGAGATCGAATTTAATGCCAAAAAGACATTAACAATTGAAGAGATTCAGGCCAAAAGAGATGTGGCGGCTGAAGCTAACACGATCCACCTTAACGGAACAGCGAAGACCTCTGATGGTAATCTGACTCTTAAGGCAGGCTCGTCGCTTTCGGTCGCAGACCATTCCACCCTTTCAGCTTTAAACGGAACCCTTGATCTTTCTGCACCGAAAACGACTTTCGGAAAAGCGCTAACGCTGGAAGCTAAAAAACTCGGCCTTACTACAAGCAATGATATTTCTTTGACGGACAGCAGTCTAACTGCAGGAACAGATGGCCTTTCGTTAGTTTCTTCCGAAGGATCTGTCTCCATTAATGGCGGCGCATTAACGTCTCAGAACTCTATAAATGTTTCATCAGCTAAGGACACGACAATCAGCAGAACTGCTGTTTCTTCAGAAGGAAACGACGCAGAGGCCGGAGTCTTTTTGAGTTCTTCTGAAGGCGCAGTCAAAGTCAGTGACGGCTCGATCAATTCGAACGGTTCCGTCAAACTTTCTGCTGTCACAGACGCGCAGCTGACAAATGTTTCCGTATCGGCTAAGGGAACGGGAGAAGGCAGCGGAGTAGAAGTGAATTCCTCTCAAGGTTCCGTCATGATCGATGCCGGACAACTTGACTCTCAAAGTTCTATCCGACTTACTTCTGCAGCCGGCACACAAGTGATGGGAGCCGATCTAATCGCCGCCGGCACTGGGGAATCGGAAGGCTTATTTATTAACTCAAATGGAGGAGCGGTTGAGGTAACAAGCAATACAGTAAGTTCAGGCTCAGTTATCGACATTGCGTCTCAAAAGGATGCCAGTCTAACTGTTGAAAGTTTGAATGCAGCTGGCAAACTCGATGTCGAGAGTAAAGAAGGAAGCATCAACGTAAGTTCAGAAGCGAACGGCAACACAGGCGGTTTGCAGGCCGCAGCAGAAAACGGCTCTGTTACGTTGAAGGGGCTCAATGTCGATTCTTCAACTGATATTGATGTTCTGGCGAAAGATAGTATTTCCGTTACCGGCGGCTCCTTAAAGAACAAGGATGGTTCTAATTTGATCTTGGTGTCGAAAGAAGGCAATTTGAACCTTGCTCTGAATGAAAAGAATCTTGCTGCCGATACGATCACCTTAAAAGGAAAAGGCGAACTTAATCTCACGGGTTATACGCTTGTTGCTTCCAAAGGCGACTTGAAGGTTGCTACCGGCGGATTGAATATCAAGGATGCCTCTTTGAGTACTTCGACACCCGGCTCGGTTCTCCTCTCGGCTGAGGAAGGAAACGTTGATTCTAATAACAAGACCAGCATTGATTCTGCCGGCAGTCTGGAAGTGGGCGCAGCAGGCAAGGTCGATTTATCCGCAGCTAAAGTTGTATATTCGGAGTCTGGAGCACTACGTCTGACAGCAGGTTCTACAGATTCTGACGCCCTTAAAGTGTTTGCTCATAAAAACAATACCTTTAAGGGCGACGAAGTCGTAATGGACAGCGCCGGAGGGTTGATTTTTGCAGATGAAGCCCCCATTACAGTTGAGGCTTCTTCCGGGAAAGCCGTCTTGAAAGGACAGGCAATTGACCTCAAATCCGGTTCTTCCGTCAAAGCAAGGGACGAAGCAGTAGTTCGCGGATACGAGAGTTTGGTGCTCGGAGACAAAATATCTGTCGAGGGCTGCAGTGTGTCTGTTACGGGAGGAAAACAAGCCTTCAGCCTCGGAAACTATGTTTCTCTGACAGCAACAAATGGCGGAATTGAAGTTTTGGCAGACGCCGACGCGACGCTTGGAGGATCGCTCAACGTGAATGCTTCCTTGAAAGATCCGTCTGCTGGAGACGAAGCTCCGATCCGGATCGGAGCTCAGGGAGTTTTAAACGTTACGGAAGACAAATTCGAAGTCATTGCTGAAAACGGCAGTGTCGATATCTTTGGCGGGAACGGCCTGAATATCAAGAATGATTTAACGATCGTTTCTGCGTCCGACAGCTCTTTAATCTCGGAACGTGGTTTAATTGATATCGGAAATAAAGCGACGGTGAAAGCCGGGACGCAAAGCGGATTAAGTCAAGAAAACCCGCTCTATGGAAAAGTCAGTGTCATCGCCGGAGACAGCTTTACTATCGGTGATGAAGCTCAAATCCTTTCTGACGATTTATTGGTTTCTGCCCAAAAGGATGTTCGATTCGGTGATAAAGCGACGCTCGTCGGTGCCACAGACGGAGTCACGGTAAGAAGCAGTGAAGGTTCGATCTACATGGGTGAGAACCTTACGGTGACTTCTAAGGCTGTCAAAACTTTGTTTGAAGCTGGAAAAGATATTGTGATCGATCGGGATGCGAAACTCGACAGCCAAGAAAATTCTGTGGTGTTCAGTGCCGGAGAGAATATAAGGTTCGAAGAAGACTTTACGGTTCATGGAAAAGGATTTGAACTCAATGCTCTAGGCTCGCTGCTTGTAGGAGACAGAGCAACGGTTCAAACGAAATTCGGAAAATACGAGACCGGTTCGATAGAATCTTTGCCGCAAACGTCTATTGACGTGAAAGGAGATGTTAGATTCGGGAATGATGCAACGTTCCGTACGACGATGCTGTCTATGAACGCGGGAGATGATGAAAATCACACGGAAGGAAATATAACTTTCGGCGAACGTGCTTCCATCCAAACTTCAGTTCTCGGCGCTGTTATTGACGCTCAAGGAGATATTGCTTTCGGCGCCGGCGCAAACATTCGGACCCAAGAAGATCAGGAAGATTCTTACGTCCGAATCTCTTCACGCGGCCAAACAAGTTTTGGAGAAAACGCATTTGTTACGTCTGGAACGAGCTTAGATATTATCGGCAACAAGGGCATTTTCTTGGATAAGGGCGCCGTTCTTCAATCGAAGCTTGAGGACGGCTCTAAGAACCATACGTCACTGGTTTCAGAACATGGCGACATCAGGTTGGGAGAAAACTCAGTCGTCCAAGGTCAAACGGCTTACATCCGAACCGGAGATGAGTGGGGTGTCGGAGGCGGTTCTATCGAGCTGGGAGATAATTCTCAAGTCAGCGCGAGAGACAACGTCAGCATGAATGTGACAGGAGACGTGGTTCTTGACGGACAATTCCTTTCGACTTCTCTCCATGAAACAGAAATCAGATCTTCTGAAGGCAATGTCGTACTCAAAGATGAATCGGAATTGATTTCTTACGGTGACGTGTATTTAGACGCAGCCGGATCTATAGATATCGGATCTGATTCCTTTATTTTTGCCGGTAATGATCCGGATGCTTCCAATCGAGTGGGTAAAAAGGATGTTTCCTTCACTGCCGGACAAGATGTCACAATCGGAAAGGGCACGGTTGTTCTGACTCAAGCTGACCTGAATATTGAAGCAAAACGGGGCTCAGTTGTTTTTGAAGAGGAAACAGCTGTTGGTGTCCTCAGTCCTTCCGAAGATGAGGAAATCAATCGTTTGACGGTTTCTGCAGGAAAAGACTTTACGATAAAAGACACCGTAATGTTGTTTGCTTCCGAAGAGGCTCAATTGAAAGCAGGGGGAAACTTCGAGCTCGGTCAAGGATCCGTCTTGGCTGGGGACGGTCTTGTGAAAGTAGAGGCCGGGAAAGATGTGTCCTTGAAACATGGCTCCGGAATTGAAGGATTCTCTTCTGACGGGGTGGAAAACCTCGAGATTCACGCGGAAAGAAACGTCCATCAAGACGCTTCTGCCGACGGCATTGCGTCCGATCGTCTGGAAGTTTCTGCAGGCGGATCGGTTGAGTTACTAGCTCAGAAATCAGCCAAGGATAAAGAACTGGGGAATCGAGTTGATGAATTGATTGTATCTGCCGGTTCGGACATTAATTTGGTCTTGAACGGTCAGAAGCAGGAAATTCAGATTAACGAAGAAAAAGGCAATATCATCAACGGAAATCTGACTATAGAAAATTACAACGGTCCGCTTTCAGTTGGATATGAACTGACTGTTAACGGCCACGCTGAAATGAAAGCCGACAGTGTTTTACTTAAAGACCTTCAAGCATCTCAGGATATTTATCTCGAAGCCAACGGCGAAATTCGAGCCAATGGGCTAGCGTCCGGAGCGGATGTCACGATTGTCCAGCGCTCCGCAGATCCGTCTGCTGCCGTCGTGGTCAAAAATGTCGATGCCGGAGATCAGATCTTTGTCCTGAATGCTGGCGGTCCGATATCCTTAGAAAAATCTGTTTCCGGTAATTCAACAATGATATTTGTCTCTCAGGATGGGTATAAGCCGGATAGGAACGTTATTTCTTCAAGATCCAACAGAGTAGGGATTTTCGCGGCTGCACCGCAAATGCTGTCGGTGTTCGATCGCTTTGATCGTGAAATCTCTTATCTCAGTAAGGATTCTTTGCAAGCTGACCAGCGCCATCATCATTATGCGTTATATCGTTATGGAGAAGACACGCATATGCCTGCTTCGCGTTTATTTTTTAACGGGTACAGAGCTGAAAGCGTAAGTCCTTCGAATGGTCTGATAAAGGAAGCTCTACTTGTTGTAACCAACCGGTGGCAGGTTAACATGGGAGAAGAGGGAACCGAAGAGGAAACCGAAGACTGATGAAATGAGACCGAAAAGTCCGGTCTCCGCGGAGCTGACCTCCTCCTCTTCGGGTAGAGGAAGAGGAAAGAGGTCAGGAAGCCGCTGTAATCCGGGCTTCTTCCGATAATTCCGTTTTTTGGTCAGACGGCTTGGCTGAAGCTTTCCTTTTTTTGTATTGTGAGCGAATGATGGAATAAAGAATTAAGCCGATTAGAATCATGCAGATTGGGCTTGAGAATATTCCCAAAAGCAATTGACCGACATCTCCTTGTACCAAGGCCAGGGCACGCGCTAATTCACTTTCAGCCATTGTGCCGAGTACCAAACCTAAAACCAAAGGTTCTCTGGGAAGGTTGAAGTGCTTCATTGCACATCCCAATGCTCCGAAACCTATCATGACCCAAACTTCAACAATTGAGCCGTTGACGGCGTACGAGCCGATCACTGCTAACGCAAGCACTAATGAGGCAAGGATGGGTTTAGGCATTGCCAGCAATTTGACGCAGTATTTGGCACAAAGGATTCCGATGGGAATGAAAGCGACATTAGCGATGAGTAAACTGAAGATAAAGCTGTAAACAGTCTCAGCATTCTCTTGGAAAAGCGTTGGCCCGGGCTGGAGTCCATGAATCATCAGCCCGGAGATCAATACAGCCGATACGGCGTTGCCCGGGATGCCTAACGTAAAGGCAGGAACGAGCGAACCGCCAACTACGGCATTGTTGGAAACTTCTGAAGCCAAAACGCCTTCAGGGCAGCCGGCGCCGAAATGACTCGGATCTTTGGCGGATTTCTTTGCGTCATCGTAGGCAATAAATGAAGCGATGGACTGGCCGGCTCCCGGGACGATGCCGATTATGATGCCAATGATTGAGGCCCTGAGAGTCAGCATTTTGTATTTCAGGATTTCTCTCATCGCGCGGATAATTCCAGAGCAGGAAACCGAACTTTCGACTTTAACGGCATCTTTTTCGTCTCTTAACATTGAGACAACTTCCGGAAGAGAATAGAGGCCAATTAATGCAGTCACTAGAGATAAACCGTTGAAAAGTTCCGGCAGATCAAAGGTAAAGCGCGCTTCCCCGGTAATCGGATGCATTCCTACAATCGAAAGTAAGAGACCAAAAATACCGGTGATCATTCCTTTAACAATATTCTTTTCTGAAAGCGCAGCGATGATGGCGACTCCGAAAAGCGCCATGATGAAATATTCCTGAGAGCCGAATTCCAAAGCCAAACGCGCTAAAGGGGGAGCAAGAAATAAAAGGGCAAAGACAGAGAGAATTCCGCCGACTGCCGAACCGATCGTAGATAACGCTAAGGCGCGAGAAGCCTGCCCTTTCTGAGTCATCGGATAACCGTCAAGTAGCGTGCAGCAGTTCGAGGGAGTTCCGGGAATATTTAACAGAATTGCACTGATGGAGCCGGCGTAACTTGAAGAGGCATAAATGGCACCGAGAAGAGCCAGTCCCATCGCTGGGCTCATGCTGAAAGTGAAAGGTACCAGAAGGGCAACGCCCATAGTGCTCGTAAGTCCTGGCAGAGAGCCCACGACAATGCCCAGAATTGTCCCTAGGAGAACCATCCCCAGCATTCCGGGTTCCAATGCTTGGAAAAAAGCAGGAAAAAGTGCTGAAAGATCCATAGCTGCCCTCCTAAAAAGCCCATATCTCGCCGACAGGCAATCGTGTGCCGAGCAAGAGCGTAAAGAAGAAATAAACGCCGGTAAGGAATAGAAGCGTTACTCCTAGATAAACCAATAGGCTCCTTTTACGGATGCAGCCAAATCCGGCCATCACCAGTATTAAGAATAAGAATGTAGAGAAATAGTAGCCGAGCAGCGGGACTGCGACTGCGTAAGTTCCAACTAACAGCAGAATTGTCAAGGAGAGAGGAAAACCCGGTCTGTGAAACTCAAAGGAAAGAGATAGCTTTTCTGCTTTGAATTTTTTAAAGAGGGTGATTGCATTGAGTATCGAGAAAGACACGAAAAGCCAGCCCAAGAAGACCGGGAACTGTCGGGAGTCCGGTTCATATGAATAGCCTTTCCATAAGATCAGAGTTCCTGCGAGCAAAAGAAGAGTCGCTAGAAACGTTTCTTTTCGGATGTTCTCTTGTTCCATGATTGACTCCCGACAAAATGTTAGAAGAGGTTCTTGTTTTCTGAGACTAGTTTGGAGGTCTGAGAGACAATTCTTTGAGTTTCTTGGGCGTTTTTAAAGCCGATATCCAGCTTGAGTTTCTTGGTTTCAGCGATGAAATCCGGATCTTCGCAAATCCCTTTGATGCCGTTTTCTAATTTAGTTAATACTTCGGGACTTAAGCCTTTGGGCGCGCAAATGCCGCGGATGGCTGCGCCTGCAGGCGCGATATCTTTTCCGAAAGCTTCTTTGGCAGTGGGAGCGGAGGCTGCGGACTGGTCAGCGAATACCACGAGAATTTTAAGTCCGTTGCCGAGCTGCTTTTGTGCGGCAGAGAGTGTTGAAGCACAGAGGTCAACTTTTTTACCCATCAATGCTGTAAGTGCCTTACCTGAGCCGTTGAAGGGAACGAAATTTGTCTTAATACCAAGATCTTTTTCAGCGATCAGATGCTGGAGCTGAACATTAGACTGCGGACCGTCTCCGGCGACATTCAAAGTTTTGATTTTAGCTGCTTTGATGAAATCAGCTGCTGTTGTATAAGGACTGTCCTCGTTGACAACCCAGACAATTGGGTCAGATTGAACAGCTGCTATGAAGGTGAAATCATCCATAGAGAAAGGCACATTCTTACGCAGTTCCTTGATCATGATCATTGAAGGTAAAGAAGCTGCACCGATTGTGTAACCATCCGGTTTGGCTTTACTCAGAAGGGTCCAGCCGATTTGGCCGCCGGCTCCTGGTTTATTGTCAATGGTAAGAGTTTGACCGAGATGTTTTTCCGCGTATTTACCCATGATGCGAAGAAGGATGTCATTGCCGCCTCCTGCGCTAAAAGGAACGATTGTCAAGAGCGGCTTAGAAGGATAAATATCTGCTGCATAGGCTGAACCGGCGCCAAAGAGGCTTAGAGCGGTAAGAACAGAAAGGGAGGAAAGAAGGTTTCTGCGTTTCATGATTTTGTCCTTGGAATGGAAATAAAGTTTTGGGGATAATTTTGGTCAGAGCGTCGGATGGTCTTTGTCAAAAATTACTTTTCCATCGGCGACGATGGTCGGATGCCACATGATGAGATCGTAGTGACACGGTGCCTTGGTAACGCCGCCGAGGGTAAGGCTTGTGCCGATGCCGATATGACAGGTCCCGAGGACTCCTTCGTCTTCAAGCATGATTCCGCACATACGACACTTCGGATTCAAACCAATCCCGAGTTCTGCAATGTTGTAGCTGTTTTTGTCGGCGTGGCTGGCTAAATCTTTGCGAAGGATTTCTGCAGCCCTTCCGCCTTTGATTTCAGTGATAAAGCCCCCTTCGACTTTGCATATGACGGGTTCATCTACAAGGCCGATACCGAGATATGGAATTGAAGCATCGCATACAATAATCCCTTCTGCAGTCCCCTCTATAGGGGTTGTATTTGCTTCAATAGTGGGGATGGTAGAGAACTGACCTTTTTCAACTACGCAGTAAAGCGCATTTCCGCGTCTTCCTTTCGTATTGAAACGAAGATCAGTTCCTCCCGGAGAGGTGATATGAATTTCTTCGGCAGTTTCCAGGGCTTTGGCGACAGCAATGCAGGTTGGTTTGATTTGATCAAAGTCAGCTTCTATCCCGCCGTGCATCATAACTTCAGGGGTGAAATCTGTCATGACGATGATTCGAGCTCCGGCTGCCGCCGCATTTTTTACTGCATGTGTATGGGTAATAGAGTAACTGACGGGCACGATCACGACGTCCGCATTTTTCATGGCGGCGGCCACGGCTGCAGGCGGTTCTTCTCCGGCCCGTTTGCGAGGCTTCATACACATAATCATTACTTCTGCACCTCGGTCACAGGCAACGGCAGCAACGGCTTGAGCGATGTCTGTTTTAGCATAGTCAGTGACCAAAAGGACAGTTTCCCCGGCTTGCACTTTTGTAGCAACATCGACTAAAGTCTTGGCTCCCTTCATCATTAGAAGTTCTTTCATCACTTTTCCTTTCTTTGCGCCATCATCGAGCAGTCGCACCAATTTAGGGCATCCTTGCACAGCTATGACGCATTTAAGTTGGTTTATTGAGGCTTTGAAAACTAGTCAGGTTAATTATTGGTTGGATGATTCTGCTAGGTTTCAAAATAATCTATGCAAGAACTATGCCAAGTTTGCGCTATCTATTTGAAAATAGTTATACGAATGCACTGTTAAGTTGAAAACAGTTTCTGTCAAGATTTTTAAGCGAAGTGCAAGAAAGGACCTAGCATGGCATGGGATGAAGCGTGCAAGAAAACGATAATAGAAAGGCTATTTTTTGATTCAGTAATCTCCCCTTAGTAACCCCTGTTGGTATAAAAAAGCGGTTTTTTTTTATAACTTCTGTGGCTCACAGTGTTTCCACGCATTTCCAGAAGCCGGCGAGACTAATGCAGTAGATAGGTCCCTCGGAAGAAATATGAAAACCACTCCAAAAATCAAACAATTGACTTTAGCCTGCTTTTTGGCTGTGACATCAATGATGTTGACATCCTCCTCGTCATAAATGACAAGGATTCCATACCACCTCTGCAGCGGCCGTAGCCTAATGCTGCAGTCGGTCTCTTTGGGTTCCTGCTGACAGCGGCCTTACTGCACCACTCATACCACAGGCTAACCGGGCCTGCCCGGCCCTTAATATATTTATCGCTCCGACCTCATCTGCGTTGGAGCGGTAACCGCAGCCAATGCATGCAAAGGTCGCTTGCGATTTTCTGTTCTCTGCAGAGACAAACCCGCATCGAGGACAAGTTCGGCTCGTGTTTCTGGGATCTACTTTTATCAGCCTTCCGCCTCTCCGCTCTAATTTGTAGGAGAGCATCCGGAAAAAGCCATACCATCCCTGATCCAAAATTGATCGATTCAGTCCACTCTTCTGTTTGACGTTTTTGCCCGGCGATTCTTTTGTTCCGCTGGCAGAAGCGGACATGTTCAAGACCTTAAGGTCCTCAACGTATACGATGCTGTGGTTTTTAGCTATCTTTGTAGAGGTCTTGTGAAGAAAATCTCTTCGGCTGTCGGCTATATAGCGGTGCAATCGAGCAATTTTTCGCTTTGTCTTTCTGCTGTTTCTGCTTCCTTTCTTTTGCCGCGCAAGTTTCCTTTGCAGCTTGGCAAGTTTTTCCTGCTCCTGCTTAAAAGCGTTTAGAGGTTCAACGAAGTCACCGTTTGACATAGTCACAAAACGTTTGACACCCATGTCTATTCCTATTTCAGAAGGATTGGGAGCAGATGAGACGACTTCATACTCAGTCTGTATGCTGACATCCCATTTCTCCCCGCGCCGGCTGACAGTGACATTCTTAATGGTTCCGATGATATCCCTGCTTTTTCGATATCCCATCCAGCCGATTTTCGGCAGTCGGATCTGTTGTTTAACTTCATCAAGTTCAACGCCCTGGGGAAATCTGATGGAGTCATTCCGGAATTTTTCCTTGTACTTTGGAAAATTAGCCCGCTTCCGAAAGAAATTGGTGTAAGCCTGATCCAGGTCCTTCAGCGATTGCTGAAGAACTTGACTGTGACACTCTTTTAAGAAAGGATTTTTCTTTTTCCATTCAGGAAGTCTATTGGCTGCCTCAGCGTATTTGAAGGAGTGCTTGTTGTCTTTTTTGTAGAGCGACCTTTCAAGGGATAAGGTGCGGTTGTAGACGTAACGGGCGCAGCCACAGAATTGCTTCATCAGTTGACTCTGCATCCCGTTTGGTTTTAGTTCGAATTTAAAACCGCGCCTTATTAACACTTATGTTCCCCCACTGTGATGACCTATTGTAACGAAGTCGGATAGGCTGCATCATCGGGAAAAACGATATTGTAAAATCCGAGATAAATTTTGGGTGAAGTATCTTTGGTTCCGTTTCTCTTATTCCGCAATCAGCCGTGATGGGCTCTCGATTTCCACCGACAAATTAGGTATCAAAATATGCCGAACCACGAATCTGTGAGGCCCTTATATCACCGTCATGAATGACGGTGTTTTACGGGCCCTGTTGATAAAAAAGTTTCAGAGTCACCTGAGGTTGACTGATTTTGGATAGGTTAACCTAAAAAGAAAAAAAATGAGGTGCTCGAATATGAAGCACCTCAAGACAGGATTAAAACCACAGGTTAGCCCAAGGAGCGGGAGGCCAGTTGATCGAAAAGAGCCCTTTCTTCAGAGACGATCTTTGAAATTTCTGTCGATATCAAATCTATAACTTCACGATATAACGGACTTTCTGAATTAGAATTACGACAGTAAACGCAGAGAGGTGCATCCGGCCTGCCCCAGGCGGGCAAGACCAGCTCCAGCTTCCCGCTTTGAATCTCTTCTGCCACAACACCTAATGTTAAATCAACACTGATACCGACATCTTTTAAAAGCATACTTCTGCAGTACGATCCGTCGCCTTTTAAGACATGTGGCAAACGTTCCAGATCAATGCTGGTGTTTGGATCTGAAGTTTTATTTGCACTTTTCTTCAAGAGGATCGGAGAAAAAGCCGGGCTTGTCTTATAGCGAAGAAGCAGGACGTGTTTTTCTAAATCCTGAGCTTTTTTAGGAGCCGGATGTTCTGCCAGATACTTTTTGGAGGCAAGCAGGGGAAAACGGTACTCCGCAATTTGCCTGCAAGTAAGGGTTGGTTCCTCCTTGCGATAAAAACCAACAGAAATATCGGTTTCTCGTTCTATTAGTGCCCTCAGCCCCATATCTGCAGAAAATTCGAAAGTTACACCGCTACCTTCTCGTCGCTCATAGTTGACCAATTTTTCTAAGAGAGGTTCCTTATTAAGATTAATCGGCAGTGAAATACGAATACTGCGTTTAGGTATCTTCTGAAGATTAACGCCGATTTCTCGGCATTCATTTTCAAGACGGTCTTGCGCGGCAACGAATTCTTCAGCGAACGGAAAAATCTTTATTCCGTTTTCACTGAGTTTCATCGGGCGCGGACGATGAAGTACTAAGAAGAAGCCTAATTCGTCTTCTAATTTGGAAATCAGCCTCGAGGCATAGGGCAGGTCAATTCCGCATTCCTGCGCAGCATGACTCAGTGTTCGACCTTGACCTATTAAACAAAAAATCTTCCAACTGAGTTTTCGGTCGTACAGTTTCATAGCGACTCCTACAATTAAGTCTTGGTAATAATACCAATGAACAAGTTGTACGAAAGAACAACTTAGGATTTGGAAATCATACATTTTCATGAGTTCTACTTTTTCCTAACATGAAGGAAACTATTCCGAAGTCCTTGTTTTCTTGGAGACTATATGTTTGAAAATCCCTCATCTTTATTTCCTATGGCCAGATTTGTCCCGTATATGGGTGTGATTTGGACAATCCATGAAGCCTCCAAGCTTGGTTTTTACAATGGGCATCCGGAATGGTGCAATGTCGGTCAGGGGCAGCCGGAGGTCGGAGAGATCACGGGAGCGCCTCCGAGAATTAATTCAGTCAGCTTAGAAGAACCGATCGACGCCGCTTACGGTCCGGTCGGGGGAACCCCCGAGGTTCGAGCTGCGGTCGCTGATTGGATTAATAGAACCTATCGTCGTGGTCTGAAACCGTATTCGGCGGAAAACATATCTTTTGCTTCCGGCGGACGGTTAGCTTTGACGCGCCTATTTAGTATTTTCAAAGACGGCAGCCGGATAGCCTATAAAAATCCGGACTATACCGCTTATGAAGATTACTTGTACCCTCTGCGTCATTCTTGCGAATTGATTGAGTTAAGGGCGCAAGAGAAAAATGGTTTCATGGTTTCCGACACAGAATTTTCCGAATTCATTAAACAATACAGACCGGACGCTTATATCTTCTCAAATCCATGCAATCCTACCGGTCAATCAGTAAAAGGAGGATCTTTAGCCAACTATGTGGACATTTGCCGTAAAGAAAATTGTCTTCTCGGATGTGATGAATTTTATGCGACATTTGCCTATGAAGAGGATGGTTCACCCTCGAAAGAACCGGTTTCGGTGCTGCCGTTTATCGAAGATGTTAATAAAGATCCTGTAGTTGTCTTTGACGGACTGACTAAAGGATTTCGCTATCCCGGTTGGAGAGCTGCGTGGATGGTCGGACCTAAATACTTAATTGAAATGGTTAACAGAGCTGCCAGCGCTGTTGACGGCGGTCCGTCGACGATCGTTCAGAGAGCGGCAATTGAAGAGCTTTCTTCCGGACACGCAGAAGCTGAATTGCTTGCCACAAGAAAAGAATTTGCAGTTAAACGCAGGCTCATGATTGACGGACTCCAATCCATTGGAATAAGAGTCCCCGATCCGCAGCCTCTAGGCACTTTTTATGTTTGGGCCTCGCTTGAGAACCTTCCGGGAAAACTAACGGATGCAGATTACTTCTTCCATGAATGCCTTAAGAAAAAGGTTATCACTGTGCCCGGTCATTTCTTTGATGTTCGTCCTTACCGCAACCGTCCGACAAAAGAACCTTATAGCCATTTGGTTCGCTTCTCCTATGGTCCAAACCGTCGGACGGTTGCGACAGCTTTATCCCGAATGGCGGAAGTGATTCGAGAACATCGTTAGCACTGCATGCTTCCATAAGAACCACTGTTTCACACCGTGCGAACCTTCGAAAAGAAAGGATTCCACGGTGTGAAAGGTTATTGAATATGTCACAAATAACACAACTCCTCAAACAACACCGACGAAACTTGCACACCTATCCTGAGACAGCTTGGACCGAGTTCCAGACGACTTGGTACATCTATCAGCAGTTGATGACTTTGCCGTTCAAGCTACGACTTGGCAAGGAGATCTTGAACGAAGCTTTCGTTTTGAATCGAGATGAAGAAGAGGTCAAAAGCAGTACGAAACGTGCTTTAAACAATGGCGTTCCCAAAGAGTTCATTCACATTCTTGACGAATTTACCGGCGTAATGGCGACTTTTGAGACTCATAAGTCCGGACCAACGTTCGTTTTGCGTTTTGATATAGATGCTCTTCCGATTCAGGAAACGGAGGACGCTCAGCATTTGCCGAATCTGCTGGGTTTTCGTTCGCGGCATGATAATTGTATGCATGCCTGCGGACACGATTTTCATACGGCAATCGGTTTAGTGCTTGCAAGATGGATTTCCGAACAGCGAGCCAAACTTCGAGGAAAGATTATTCTTCTTTTTCAGCCAGCGGAAGAAGGTTCTCGCGGGGCCAGAGCGGTTTCGGCTTCAGGCTTGTTGGATGAGGCCGATTATTTTGCAGCCGCACATGTCGGAATGATGGCTCGTACAGGTGAAGTTGTCATTGATCCTTATGGCTTCCTGTGCGGAACCAAGTTCAATGTTGATTTCAAAGGTCGGGCTGCGCACTGTGCGAGTGAGCCCGAAGCAGGGAAAAACGCCCTTGCAGCAGCCTGTTCGGCGTTCATGCTCCTTCAGGGGATTTCAAGAAGCAGTAAAGGAGCGTCTCGGATCAATGTTGGAAAGCTCTCAGGCGGACGCGGCCGAAATATTATTCCGGATCAAGCTTACATGGAGATTGATCTCAGAGGAGAAACGACAGAGGTTAATGACTACCTAGTGAAGAGAACTCAAGAAATACTCAAAGGAACAGCTCAGTCATTGGATGTTCAACTTTCGATTGAAGATCTTGGGACGGTATATGACATCAAGAATGACCCGGAGCTTGTTGAATATCTCAAAGAGGTTGCAAGTCAATGTCCCCTTGTTAAAGCAGTCACGACTCACTCCGATTTCGGAGGCTCTGAAGATGCCTCGATCATAATTAAGCGTATTCAGCAGCTTTTCGGAAAATGTATTTATTTTGTGATCGGGGCCGATCGAACGGCAGGTCATCATCAGCCGGATTTCGATGCTGATGAGGCCGCTCTTGAGATCGGATTTGAAATGTTTAAGGGCCTGATCCGGAAGATCAATGGTTGTTAACTGCGGTTAACCATAACGGCATTAATTAAGCCTTGGATCCTTTTGTGGGTTCCAAGGCTTTTTAACTGTCAAATTTTTGAAAAATTATCTTTGTTCGGCTGATTCTTTGATAGATATCGGAGCCAAAGCCTGCTGAGGAGAAAGGACATCTCCGATTTCTGATTCGATCTCGTCTTCGAGCTCGTCCAAGAGATTTACGTCTTTGCCTTTTTTACTTAACGTATCGGTTAACTGTTCTTTGTTTAATTCTCCCACCCATCGACCGACGACAACACAGGCAATACCGTTGCCGATCATGTTGGTAATGGACCTTGCTTCGCTCATGAAACGGTCCACGCCGAGGATTAGTGCTAAACCGGCGACAGGGATGTCGCCGACGGCAGAAAGAGTTGCAGCTAACACGATAAATCCGGATCCTGAAACGCCGGCCGCTCCTTTACTAGTTAAAAGGAGAACCGTTAACAGCGTCGCCTGCTGAGTGAAGGTCATTTGGATGTCACAGGCCTGTGCAATAAACACCGCCGCCATCGTAAGGTAAATCGCTGTTCCGTCGAGATTGAACGAGTATCCGGTCGGAATTACAAGACCAGTGACGGAACGGCTGACGCCGGCTTTTTGCATTTTGGTAATCATTTGAGGAAGGACAGCTTCGGAAGACGAGGTTCCGAGAACGATGAGAAGTTCCTCTTTAATATAAGCCAGATAGCGAAGAATTGAAAAACCGTTGAAGCGACAAATCGCACCGAGGATGCCCAAAACAAAAAATAAGCAGGTGGCATAAAAAACCAGCATTAGTTTCCCTAACGGTAGCAGAGAGTGTATGCCGTATTTGCCGATTGTAAATGCCATGGCACCAAAAGCCCCGATTGGCGCGACCTTCATGATCCAGTTGATCATGAGGAAAAGGATGTCGGATCCTTTTTTAATAAGTTCGTAGACTGGGTGACGGGAGCCGCCCAAGAACTGGAGGGCAAAGCCGAAAGTGATCGAGAAGAACAAGACTTGGAGAATGTCGCCCTGCGCAAAGGCCCCGACAACGGAGGAGGGAATGATATGAAACAGAAAGTCCAAAGTCGACTGAGGCTTTTCGGCTGTTGCATACATCGAGACGGAATTCATATCTAATGTTGCAGGGTCAACATGCATTCCGGCGCCCGGCTGCAGTATATTTACTAAAAAGAGTCCGACAAATAGGGCAAGCGTTGTGACGGCTTCAAAGTAAAGAAGGGCTAAACCTCCGACTTTCCCGACTTTCTTCATGTCTTCCATTCCCGCGATTCCAATGACGACAGTGCAGAAAATCACCGGAGCGATGAGCATTTTAATGAGCTTAATGAAACCGTCCCCGAGCGGTTTCATGGATGCGCCGATATCCGGGAAGAAAAAACCTAAAAGAACACCGATAACAATGGCTGCAAGAACTTGCACGTACAGTACTTTATATAATGGTTTTTTCATTCAGTCACTCCTAATAAATGGGATAAATCCCCGTTAGTTAAGGGTTTTATCTAACAACAAAGGAATGATTTTGCGGTACGGTTTTTACGCTCTTGTGACAAGTATCCCAAAAGAGGTATTCGGTAACAATTTGAATAATTTATAAAATCTGTCTTCTAATGCTCATCTGTCCGTCCAAATAAAAAAATCCGAAGCCTTTTGAGCCTCGGATTGAGATGATTTTTCAGCGAGTGGCTATTCTGTTGCAGGGGAGGCAATCCCCCCGAAGGTCATGGAAGCAACATAAGCGGCCGTGAAGTCTTCAGGCGACATGCCCGGTACGGCAAAACGGAACTGTGTTGTCTGGCCCGGTGCGAGAGCCGGCGTGACACGGGAAACCAACAGAGCGTTTGTATAAGCGTTCGGGTCCCCGTTGGCGTCCTTTCCGTACACGCGGATATCAAAAGCGACATTGGTATAAGTAATGCTTTGCGGGTTGACGATAGTGAGAACAAAATCACTGCCTTTTGCGTTTCCGGAAGGTTTGTCAATGGACATTAGGAATGTTGCACCGTTAACACGGATACTGGATAGCTTTCTTGCGTCCGGCATTAAAACTGCTGTGGACGGCGGAACCAGCATCTCAAGGTAGTCCACTTGCTTTTGGAGTTGAAGTACAGTCTCTCTGAGATCCTGAACTTGCTGAGATAAAGGCACGGATTTAGATTTCGGCGCCGTACCGGCAGCCTGAACCATGGCAGAAGCAGATAGGCCTAAAGCGGCAGCCAAAAGAAAAGGAAGAGTTTTTTTGATCATGCAGACCTCCGTTAATTTTCAGGAAAGCATACAGATTCAAATCCAACTGTGTTCCTTTCTATGCGCATTTAAGGTACACGAAATTGCAGCTCAAAATTGATTTTCGGGCTCTGTCCGCGAGGAAAAGTTACTAATATAAGACTGTAAGTCTCAGAGCGTTCGGAGGAATGAAAAGTGAAGTGGTTCGGAGTGGATTATCGCTATGTGATTGCCGGAGTCGGTGCCGTTTTTATTTTGGCTTATGAATTTGTCGGAACCCAATCCGGAGAAATTCAGCCGGATAAACAGGAAGCTCAAAACTCAAAAGCACTTAGCGTAGAAGCCCTAAACGAAAAACTTGCTTCCGCACTCACAGCAAATTCTGCTTCGCTCGAAGGAGTCAAAGCCTCTGTCTTAGGTCAGGACGAAAAATCCAACATCAACGTGCGTTTAAATTTTGCTGCACGCAAGGGCCCTTCTTTTACAGACGCAGAAAAGAAATACTTCAAAACCTTCCTGCTCGGATTAACTTGTGTTGAAGCGCCGTCCTATTACGACCACAGCATCGGAAACGTAAACTACGAATTTTTAGACGGAGAAGGGACGCGGTTTGACAGTGCGAAGATTCAAACCAAAGCTTGCCTGAATTTCGATAAAAACCTGAATTCAACGTATATCTCCAGAGACCTGCTTCCGGCGATCGGTTCAATCCTGCACGATCAGCCGAAGACGGCTCAGCAGCTCCTTAAAACGCCTTACGCCAAAATTCCTGAAATCGAAAGTGAGGACGGCTACGAAGTCACGCCTCTGGGTGTTTCTGAAGACGGTGTGATCCGCTACCGCATCAAACATACTCAGAATCTTGCCGCTAACTTCTCTCAGGAAGATAAACATCGCTTGGTGACCGGAGGCTTTAACGGTGTTTGTCTGAACCAGCAGTTCAGAGACCGATTCAAAGAAGGATTTCCTGCTTACGAAATCGAACATGTCGATAAAAACAATCAGTTGATTGACAAGGTTTTTGTCTCTGAAGATACGTGTCGAAGCGGTCGACCGGACGGCCGCTGATCATTCTGTTGTTTCGGATCCTTCTGGTGATGGTTTCAGCCTGTAACATATACAGCAGCTAAACCAACAAGATTAAGACTATGGCTTCAAATTCCACATGGGGATCCAGAATCGGATTCATTCTGGCAAGTGCAGGCTCTGCCGTCGGCTTGGGCGCGATTTGGAAATTCCCTTATCTTGCCGGCAATAACGGCGGTTCTGTTTTTCTTCTCTCTTATCTGCTCTTTACCTTCACAGTCGGTGTGGCGATGCTCATCAGCGAGTACGTCATCGGCCGAGAGGGCAGAATGGGTGCGATCGGCTCATTAAAGAAAGTGGTCGGCAAGCACTGGGGCGTGTTCGGCACGGTCGGTGTCGTTACCGCTTTTGCGATTCTTTGCTTTTATTCCTGCGTCGGCGGCTGGTGTATCAAATATTTGATCGACGCGTTCACAGGAACCGGAATTGTCTCTAATGCGGACGAACTCAATAAAAACTTCGGTTCGTTTGTGAGCAACGGCGCCTTAGCGTACTTCTATCAGATCATCTTCTTGCTCGCCAACGCGGTGATTGTTTCATTAGGCGTACAGAAAGGGATCGAACGACTGGCTAAATTCCTAATGCCGGTGCTCTTTATCCTCATGCTCATCTTAATTGTCCGAGGATTAACGCTTCCCGGCGCCGTTAAAGGTCTGGAATATCTCTTTAAACCGAACTGGAGCGGCTTTACCTCGTCTGCGATCTTTAACGCGATGGGATTTACTTTCTTCTCGCTGTCTTTAGGCGCGGCCGTGATGGTAACTTATGCCGGCTATCTCTCCGAGAAAGTCAATCTTTTAACCTCTACGGCTTGGGTTGCATTCCTGGCGATCATGGCTGCTGTGCTCGGCGGCTTAATGGTGATGCCTGCCGTGTTTGCCTTTAATTTGTCTCCGACTGCGGGTCCCGGTCTGACATTCGTGACGATGCCGGCGATTTTCTCGCAGATGCCGTTCGGTGTTTTCTTTGCGATTCTTTTCTATTTCTGCTTGGTTGTGGCGGCGATTACGAGCTCCATGTCCATGCTTGAAGCCGTAGTGGCTTCACTTTTGGACTATACCCGTCTGTCCCGAGCGGCCGTGACTTGGATCACAACGGCTTTGGCTGCGTTCATCGGCCTTTTCTGCACTCTGAGCTTCGGATCCCTGTCCGACTTCAAGATGTTCGGCAAGAACGTGTTTGATTTGCTCGACTTCCTGACGAGCAATGTCGGTATGCCGCTGTCTGAAATTGGCTTCAGCGTGGCAGCGGCTTGGATTGCCTGGAAGGTGACGGCTAAGCAGCTTACCAGTGCCGGTCCCGTGCAGTCTTGGCTGCTCTGGGCAATTCGTATCGTGATCGGTATTCTGTCGCCGCTTCTGATTGTTACCGTGGTACTGACCGGTCTTCTCTGACAACAGCTTATTGAGATCACGAAATCGGCAGGCGAGCTTTTGGCTTTCCCGTCGGTTTGAATTTTCGATGTGTCGATCAGAACGGAACGATTTCTTCTAAGAGTGGCCCGATGCGAGGCAGGTCTTTCCAGCAGGTGATATATCCGGGACTTAAACGTGCGCGAGACATTTCCCAAGTGTCTTTTCCTAATTTAGAAGCCGCAAAGCAGAGCGTATTTTTACCGTAGCGCGTGTTGATGGAGTCCATCAGTTCACAGATGATTTGCTGTTCTGTCTCCGGCTCTTCAAAAAGATCCTTGGTGACGGCATCTTTCGGAACGACTTCACCGACGTAGACGCCGGTGCGTTTATAGAGGAAGTCTCTGCGGTAACTTTGATTGAGCAGCCGTCGGGCACAGTGAATGATCGTATTGGTGTCCGAGATCGGGTAGGGAAGTCCCACACACGGATAAGCGTGCTGCTGGACGTCCTGCCGGCGGAAAGGAGACAATACCGACGGTGTGCGCCACCATACCCTCGTGGCGCAAGGTTCTTCCGCATTCCTATGCATGGAAAGTGATGGCGTCAAGCAATTCGTCTTTGTCGCAGATCAAATGACTGAAGCTGCGGCTTCGCAGAATTTGCTGTCTTTTTGGTTTTACAAGTTCCAACGGAATACAAGACGTTCCCTGAAGTTCTCGTACCGTCATAGAAAGCGTAATACCGAACCGATCACGGATGGCTTCTGCATCTGCACAGGCTAAATCCAAGGCGGTACGAATGCCCATCTTGCCGAGATGCTCGGTGTAACGCCTGCCGATGCCTCAAATTTCAGAGACAGGTTCGCAGGCAAGCGCCTTTGCCTGTCTTTGAGGCGTTAAGTCGAGCCAATTGCACACACCTTTAAGCCCGGCGTAGTGTTTGGCCAAATGGTTGCAGTATTTGGCTAAGGTTTTTGTCGGTGCGATACCGACGCATGTGAGGATGCCGACATTCCTAAATACTTTTTCCTTGATCCGAAAACCCAACTGGATTAGGTCAGCACCTAGACCTTCGTAGCCGCTCATATTGGCAAAGCATTCATTCTTTCTGGAGAAGCGAAGGGTAATGGGATGATATCTCCATGCCCGTTTTCGGCCCTCTTCACACCTATCTCAGTCCTCAGAGGTTAAAGTGAATCGTGAAGTACGAATTGAGGCGAAGGGCCTCAACAAAAACTATGTTTGAGGAGCATCAATGACCAAAGCAGATAAAAAAGACGAAGAAAGGAAAGAACAACTCGAGACCGAAGCTCTGATGGACGCTGAAGTCGAGGCTGCTACCGACTGCGGTCCTGTAAGTCACAAGGCCGAAAAGAAAGACAAGGAAAAAGCTGAACAGGCTGAAACCGAAGCTCTGATGGATGCAGAAGTAGAAGTTGCCACAGACTGCGGATGTGGTTGCGGCCGCAGCAAGAAATAATTGTTCCGAGTCAGCCGATTTTGAAGGTTTCGTCTGAGTGTTGCTCATATATGAGTAGCTTCGGATGAGCGAGTGTTTTTCTCGCACAAAGTCGGGGGCGCGAAAAGAAGAATATTTTTAATTGGAGGATATCGAAATGGTTCAAGTTCCTGAGTTATTTACTCAATACATCAGCTCTTTTTCCGGCTGCATGGGCGGCAACCCTAATGCCCCGATCTGGCTGGTCGTAGATCACAGCGCTCGCTGCCCGCTGCCGATCGATCCGGAAAAAGTCTTTGCAAATCCGGTTACGAATATTGATGCTTTAAAGCGCGCACTGCCGACAACATGCCCGTGCACCGAATCCGTTACTCGTTTGATTAACAGCATTACAGGCAATCCTGAAGCAGAAACTTCTCTTGTTTTCAAACCCGAAGGACAGGAAGACAAACAGCCGATTCTTCTGCTGAGTGCTTCTCCGCTCTGCACCGGAATGATTACAACGAACGCCTGGATGGAAAAACTCGCTGTTACGACGCCTGACGGCGAAGTCACAATGGCTAAGTACACCGGACTGCCTTCTTACCGCGATTTCCTGAACTTCCTCATTGCTCAGAGAGGTCAGGTTTTCCAGGCTGCAGTCGCTGAAAAGAGCCCGAAGATCATTCTTTGCTCGAACATCCTTCGTGCTAATGATTACTTCAAGCTCTTCGGCGCTGACCGTAAGAACGTTGAAGCCAATGACTTCTTCCTCGTTGCTCCGGTCATGAAGAATGACAAAGAAGTTCGTACTTTGGTATTCGTTACAGACATGCTGGGTTTTGGCACCGGCGATATGACGCCTGAAAACGAACTCGAACTTCAGCAGGCAGGCAACGAATTCCGTCACTATGCACACGATGCATTCGGTGACGGATGGCTCGGTCAGTTCTCCGGTGAATTGCTGACATTGAAGAAGTAACCTTTCCTTAGAGGTTTAGAACCGGCGTGACGGCTGAGATATTCAGCAGACGCCGGTTTTGTTTTGTTCAAAAATTAAGAAAACGTTGTGGTCCACGGTATATTTCTTTATCTCTGGGATGAAGATACAGAAATACAGCTATGGGATCTTTTTGGATCGTTTTATCGACATTTTTTATCAGTAGCGCCTACGTCTCTATCAAAGCGATGCCGGTGTCGATGGCCTTCTACGAAATCTTCCTTTTGCGATCCATCGTTGTCTTGACAGTGGCGATCTGTCTTGTCGCAGCCACAAAAACTACGCTTAAGACGCATGAACCGGCACTTCAGCTCTCTCGTGCTTTGTGCGGAGTCGGAGCTTTGAGCATCAATATTTTGGTTGCTCGGCATATTCTTCTTTCTACGGCTCAGACGCTCCAATACACGGGGCCATTGTTTCTAGGACTTTGGGTGTTCGGCTGGTACCAGTTCAAAGGCAAAAAGATTCCTTGGATGCTGTTTGTCTTTTTGATAATCGGATTTGCGGGCGTCTTGCTTGTGCTCAGACCTGATGTTGCTGATCAAAACGCTCTTTATGTTGGCCTCGGTCTTTTATCCGGAGCATTGAGTTCGGGTTCAAGTATTTCCTTGAGACTGCTGGGCCTGAAAGGAGAACCGCCAATTAGGACGCTTTTTTGGTTTGCCTTGGCGTGTACCTTATCCGGTGGGGCGGCTACTTTGATGTTTTCAACAGGACTGCGGGCAGAACACGTATTCTCGGTTCCAGTTCTGCTCATGGGGGTCTTCACGGCACTCGGCCAATGGACACAAAACATTGGCTGGAAGAAAGGCAAAACGCTTCTGTGCGCTTCTCTGCAGTTCAGTGCCGTGATCTTCGCAGTAATATTTGGCTATCTGTTCTTTGACGAAGTTCCAGATACGTTCACTTTCTTAGGCATTCTGATCATTGTGGCCGCGTCTTTAGGTGCAACCATCTTCAGGCTGAAGTATTACAAAGAAGGCTGAGACACGTGAGAGGTGCAGCAGCCGGAAATACAAAAGGCCCCCGATTCCATATCGGAAGCCTCCAAAAATCATGCGATTTACCGCCGAAGAAACTTCTTCGGCTGGCTAACTTAATGATTAGACGTTCTTTTCCCGACGATATTTAACCAGATCTTCAACCGTAATGATCGGAAGGTCGTGTTTCTTTGCGAAAGCCAATGCCTCAGGCAGACGAGCCATCGTACCGTCTTCGTTCATCAATTCGCAAAGAACACCGCAAGGATTCAGACCGGCAATTCTCATCAAATCGACGGTTGTTTCAGTGTGGCCTCTGCGCTCTAACACGCCGCCGGAGCGAGCACGAAGCGGATAAACGTGGCCGGGACGAAGGAGGTCTTCAGGTTTGCCATTCGGGTTGGCTGCTGCTTTGATCGTAGTGACGCGATCTTTAGCGCTGACGCCGGTAGTGCAGCCGTGAGCAGCTTCAATGGATACCGTAAAAGCAGTACCCTGAGTGTTGGAGTTAGAAGCAACCATCTGAGGAAGTTCTAAGCGTTTGCAGTCTTCGTCACGAAGGCAGACGCAGACGATGCCGGAGCATTCACGGATCATCAGAGCCATTTGCTTTTCTGTCAGATGATCGGAAGAGTAGATTAAGTCGGCTTCGTTTTCGCGGCTTTCGTCGTCAAGAACGACGACGCCTTTGCCTTCTCTTAAACCGGCAAGGGCGTTTTCAACACGGGTGATCGGATCACTACCGAAGTGGTCGAGAGTCAGTTCAGCTTTTGTTTCCTGCATGCTGTTCATCTTTAATTTTTGAAATCATATAAAAACAGATCGGACAAGGATAAGGCATTCCTGTCCGATCGGTTGAAAACTTTTGTTCGAAACGGTTAGTTTCCGCATCTTAGTGGGAGATCAAAATACCCACAAAAACTACTGCCAAAACTGCCATGGTCAGCGTAATTTCTTCTTTCTTACCCGCTAAGAGCTTCAGAAGCACGAAGCTGATGACGCCGAAAGCCAAGCCGGTGGCAATATTGAAGGTAAACGGCATCATGAAGATGGTTAAGAAGCAGGGCAGACCCGTGGTGATATCCGAGAAATTAATTCTCGAAGCCGTTCCTTGAAGCATCATGTAACCCACGATGATCAGAACGCAGGCAGTCGCAAAAGCCGGAACTAAGGTCAGCAAAGGAGCGACGAACAGCGTCAGAGCAAAGAAGCCTGCCAGGAAGAGGGCGCAGAGGCCGGTTCTTGCACCGGCTTCAATGCCGACAGCGCTTTCAAGGATGGCGGTAGAAGTCGGAGTACCGATAAGACCGGCGCCCATGGTGGCGATGGAGTCGGAAATCAGGGCTCGGTCGAGGCCGGGAATATTGCCTTGCTTATCCATGAAGCCGGCGCGGTAGGACAAGCCGATCAGGGTCGACATATTGTCAAACAAGTCCACCATCGTGATAGAGAAGAGTACGCCCACAATACCGACGGTTAGCATCTGTTTGAAATCCACTTGGAAAATCGTTTCCGTCGGGAAGATCTTGAAGCTGCCTGAGAAAAGATTGTGAATTCCGTCTGTCGGAGTGACACCTGTAACAATACCTAAGGCCGCAACGATCAGAATCGTGATCAGCATTGCTAAACGAATGCCTTTGGCCATCATCCAACCTGCGAGCACAACACCGAGAATCGTCAAATAAGCCTGAGGCTGCATCATATTGCCGAGTCCGATCATTGTAGAAGGCGTTGCAACGACGATACCGGCGTTCTTGAGACCGATGATGGTGATAAAGGCGCCGATACCCGCAACGATGGCGAGTTTTAGGTCCAGCGGGATTGCTTTAATGATGGCTTGTCGAACCCGTGTGACCGTCAAGATAAAGAAAACAAAACCGGAAATTACTACGGCTGCACACGCAGCTTGCCAAGAGAGTCCCATGGCCCCGCAGACGTAATACGCAAAATACGCTGAAATCCCGAGCCCCGGAGCTACAACGACGGGATAGTTCGCGATAAAAGCAATCATTAGGGTGCCGAGAACGGCTGCCCAAATGGTTGCCACCGTTGCGTCTCCGATAGGCATTCCTGCGTCAGCAAGCATGCCGGGAACCACGATAAAAAGATAACAAACTGCGAGATAGGCTGAGACGGCACCTAAGAATTCTGTCTTAGTCGACGAGCCCCGCTCTTTGACTTTAAAAAGCTTTTCGGTGAGAGACATGATTTAAGGATCAATTTTGTGAGCCGTAATTCTATGAATTATTGTTCTATTCAGACGTAACGACTCATTGCTAAGCACCATTTTCGGCGTAGACAAACTTTTTTGCATTTTCCGTTCTTGAATTTTCATCGGGTTGTCACCATTTAATCTAAATGGATAACCTTGATACAATTCCCGAACAATTTTTTTTTGGAGAATTAAAAATGCGTATTGCCATCCCTTACGAAGACGGCGTTGTTTGCCAGCATTTTGGCAAAGCTCCTCAGTTCAAGATTTTTGACGTACAGCCCCAGGGCGTTGTTGAAAGTGTTGTGATTGACAGCGAAGCTTCCGGTCATGAAGCGCTGGCTGAATTCTTAGCCGCTCAAGGTGTACAGGCTGTTATTTGCGGTGGCATTGGTCAAGGCGCTTTGGTTTCTTTGGCTCAGAGCGGTATTGATGTACTTCCCGGCGTCACTGGCAACCCTGACGAAGTCATTGAGGCTCTGATTGCAGGAACCCTTCAGCCTGAAGGTACCGGCGGCTGTGGCTGCGGCTGTGGAGGCCATCATCATGAAGAACATGCTGGCGGCTGCGGATGCGGCGGCCACGGTCATGAAGAACACGAGGGTGGCTGCGGATGCAGCGGTCATGGTCATGAAGAACACGGCGGAAGCTGTGGATGCGGCTGTCACTAAATAGCTTTCATTAACGGGTGGAGAAAAGGTCCGGGTTTTTCGCCTCGGACCTTTTCGATTTTGGGCGCTGATTTCGGCGCTTAAATTTTTCGGATTACTTCATTTCGTCTATCGCATTTAAGGCAGCGTGTCTGCCGGAGTAAGAAGCAAATCCGAAGGCATGTCCCGAAGACCAAGTGGAATAAGTCGGTCCGACCATATCAGACACTTCAAGACCTGTGGCGTAAAGCCCTTTGATCGGTTTATTGTTCTTATCCAGAACTTGATGTTTGCGGTTGGTGTTCAGACCGCCGTAGGAGCTGAAGAAATAGGCTTTCAGTTTGATGGCATAAAGTTTCTTGGTGTTCAACGGACGAAGATAAGTCTTTTCTTTGTAATACTCACCGTCATGACCGACCTCACAAGCCTTGTTGTATTGTTCCACAGCTTTCTGAAGGTTGGCCTCCGGAACTCCGAGTTCTTTGGCAAGCTGAGCAACGGAATCAGCGGTCTTAAATCCATCGCTCTTAACAGTGACTGCATCATCAATCTCTTTCTGCAGATTCGGCAGTTTCTGACCGACCGGTACCAATACGCCGATGCCGGAGTCCACGCCTTTTTTCATCATGTATTGGACTTGGCTGTCGTCAAAAATTGACCAGCCGTAGTGATGAGGCTGAGCATAGATCGCGTTGGCAGCCTGAGCAAAGGAGAAGGCGACATCTTCGTTGCTGAAACGGTTGCCGTCACAATTTACCCAAAGAGCTGAAGGCTGCCAGGATGTGGCATAGAGGTTTCCCAGGAACTTAATGCCTTTACCCTCCGTGCCGAGGTGCTGAACAAAGGAAACATTGCCCATGGCTGCACCGGCTTTCGTTGCCATGACAATGCCGTCACCGGTTTTCCCGATAGGTACAGAGCTCTTCCAGCCTTCAGGATCGCGATGAGCCCAGTTTTTGACTTTCTGCGGATCGTCGCCGAAGCCGCCGGTCGCAAGAATGACGGCTTTTGCGCTGATGGTGTAGGTATTGCCTTTCTTATCTGCAGCTTTCGCACCGACGACTGCGCCTTCCTTATTCAGGATTAGTTCAGTGGCAGGTGTTCCTAGCTTGGTTTCTACGCCGGCCTTGTCGGCAGCATCTTTGAGCCCTTTGATTAAGCCTGCGCCGTGATTTGTGCCTTTGTAATCACTGATGACGTGCCAGGTTGCGGCCTCCCACGGCGTCATGCGCACAACTTCAAATTTGATGCCGTGACCGGCGAGCCAGGAGATGTTTTCAGCGCTGCCTTCAACATAGTCTTTGGTTTTAGCGGCATCAATCACATAGCCGTGTTTTTCCATTAAGGTTTTGAAAGCTTCTTCTTTGGTAAGAGGATCGCTTCTCAGACGATTCCATTCTGAGCCGACTGCAAACAATCCTTCAGCAAACTGCGAGCTGCCTCCGACTCCGAGATTTTTCTCCAAAAGGATAACTTTCTTGCCTTTTTCTGCAGCTTGCACGGCTGCCGTTAAGCCAGCCGAGCCTGCTCCGACAACTAATATATCGGCAGAAAGGTTATGGTCGGCCGCTAATGCGTTGTGACTAAAGGCAAGTGCAACAAAAGCGGCGGAAAGAGTGAGTTTTGCATACATAACGAATGTCTCCTTAGGATTAACGCTTTATGTTCCTAAAGTTACGCTAATTCCAAAAATTGGCTCGTTAACTACTGAACACTCTCGCTGCCGCCCCCTGTTCCGTTTTCGAAAAAAAATCGTGAACCCGCCATTTTCTCAGTTTGTTTGAACCGAAGAAAGAAAGTCTGTGATATTTTTTCTTGTCCCCATTACGATGATTTCGTCACGGGAGGCGATTTTTTCTTCCATCGATTTGCGCTCCAAATCTAAGATTTCCTCTCTTGAAGAAGAAAGTCCAAGTAAATTATTTTCGGTAACTTTTCTAACAGCAGAAATAAGGACTAAGCCAAACCGAGAGAAATTAATGCTCCGATAGCTGTGTCCGACGAATTTTTCCGGCGCTGTAAATTTCAACACCATGAAGTCTTTTGTGATGTTAAAAGTACTGCACTGGGTGTTCAGACTGAGTTCCAGCGTTAAATCGTTTGCAGCTCTTTTTTCCGGCGTCAAGATGCGTTCAAGATTAAATGCTTCAAGAATAGACTGGTGAAGGTTGTCGATGGCTCTGGCATAAATGTGCTTGACACCGTTCTTTTTCAAGAGGGCAACCGTTTTTAAACTTGCGCCGAAATCCTCTCCGATAGCAACGATAACAATGTCCATGTTTTTAAGAGGAAGCAGCTTCAAAGAATTCTCATCCTTGGCGTCAAGTTCGTAAACGGTCATGAGTTGTTCTTTCACTGCCTCAATGTTTTCCGATCGATGATCTACACCGATAACTTCATTGCCTTGTAAAGATAAATTGATAGCCAGCTCACGTCCGTAGGTGCCTAAACCGATAACAAGATATTTCATATGGATTTCACAGTTAATTAATGATGATGTGTTCGTTTGGGAAAGAACAGCCCTTTGCTCCGCGGTGGCCTAATAATCCTATAAGGATAGAAAGTAGTCCGACACGCCCTAAAAACATTGCAATACAAAGAACAAACTTCGACTCTCCTGAAAGTACCGGTGTTAATCCGAGGGATGAACCAACAGTAAATAGAGCCGACATAACTTCAAAAATGATGCTTCTGATCGGCTGTCCGGGTTCAAGGAGAATCAGGATAAAAGAAAATACAAATACACAAACGGTGGCGATGAATGCTACGGCGTATGCGCGCAGAACAGCCTTTTCGGAAATAGCTCTATGAAAAGCTCCGGTTTGATCGCTGCCTGTGATAATGCCTTTAAGGTTTAAGAATAGAACTGCTACCGTGTTGACTTTTACACCTCCGGCCATGGATTGGGAGGATCCGCCGATCCACATCAAAAGGCAGACGAGAAGAATTGTGGAAGGCTGGAAATCTGCCGGATTGACGGAAGCAAAACCCGTAGTTCTTGGAAGAATAGCATTAAACAATGACTGGACAATTTTTGTGAAGAAACTCATGTCTTTGAGTGTCCCGTCATACTCGAAAATTAGGAAAAGCACCGTTCCTGCCGCGACCAGGATGGAAGAGGTAATTAAAACCAGCTTCGTATTTAAATCAAAGCGAATGAAATTTGTCTGTTCTTCTGTAGAAAGGAAAAGCTGATTTTTTAATTTCCAAAATAATTTATCTTTTAGATTGATGAGAATAGGAAAACCGATGGATCCTAAAAACATCAACGCACAGATAACCAAGTAGAAAAATTGGTTTCCTTTAAGAAGAACTTCATTACTTAGCCCGTCTTTTAAGTTTGAAAACCCCGCATTACAAAAGGCGGACATTGAATGGAAGGCAGAAAAAATTAATTTATCCGATAGCGTTGTAAATAGGGAGGAGGGGACAGTTACATAAATCAAAAATGCCCCAATCGTTTCAATACTTAGTGTAAAGCCGAGAATATAGAGGAGAGTAGGCAAAAGGGCATCCATGGATTTGGAGTAAATCATGTCTCGGATGAGCAGCTGGTTGTAGACAGAGGTAGAGCCAGCATAAAAAATAGCAAAAACGCTGGTAAACGCGATTAATCCTAAGCCGCCAATCTGAATTAGGACCGAGAGAACGAGAAGGCCGAAATTCGTAAATATTTGCGAGATGTCGATCGGCGACAGACCGGTGACACAGACAGCACTGGTAGATATAAAAAAAGCGTCGATAAGATCTATGGGTTCCTTGGTACTTTTCGGGAGCATGAGAAGGAATGTCCCGATGAAAATCACAACGATGAAACTGGAGGCAAGAATCAGAGAAGGATTCATGCGATAGCTATTGGCTAGATCAAGGGCTTTCGCGCTGAGGAAGACCAACGAATATGAGGCCAAGGAAAAAAAGAGAAATTCCTTGGAGCTAATGTATCCGAACCAGTTTGAAGCCGCCGGAAAGAAATAAGCCGCAGCGCTAATAAGGATTAAGAGATTTACGATCCACTTTAGGATACCGGCATGGAGAACGAATCGATTAAAAGCAAAACAGATTCCTAGAAGAATATTTACCGTAAATAAGAATAAAGCTGCGTGGAGCCCAACCAAGAAACCGGACGCTTCGTTCGTTGAATTATTAAGACCGTAATAGAATGCGATCCCAAGCAGGGAGCCGACAGAAGCGATCGCCGTTAGGCCAGTAAAGAATACATCTATTTTCTGCAGCCATTGAACGTAATTTTGAGATTCATTGGGCGCTTTATGCTTCTGTTCCCAAATGATTCGCTTAATAGCCTTTTCTAATCGAGGCAAATTATTTGGCATATAGTTTTCTATCCTTCCAACAGACCCAAGGAGAGAGTCCCTTATTCATGTTAAAAGAGAAGGAAAACGGGTTGTTTGCCGTTCTCCCAGACTGAGCTAGAGTGGCGCTGAAGGTTGCATACAACTCACTGAGGTGGTGGCAGGTATCATTTTAAGTGGGGTGTTTGAACTTCGAGCCTATCCTAAACTGCGACTACGGCGGATATTTAGGAGAATCGCTTATATCTCATGTTGATATACGGGGTTATAGTTATCTCGATAAAAAGAAAAAAGACGAAAATGAGACAGATACTATTTGGTGAACAATGGTTCCATCCCGAAGCTCCGGCAGAGGTTGTCGAAATCTTCAATCGCTTGGGCAGAAAACGTACTTTCAAGAAAGGAGAGGAGCTTAAACACGGAGCGCCTGACGGAGAAATTACCCTTCTGCTGACAGGTTTGTGCCTTTATCGGTTTTGGGATACTCAGGACAAAGAGCACGTATTAAGTCTCATCCTCCCGAATAGAACTATGGGGGACATAGACGGACTGACCGGGACCATGGCCAACGTCAGTGCTTACACAATCAAAAACAGTACAGGGTTGGTCTTGCCTTACGATGTCTGGCACAAAGAGATTAGAAAAGACATTAATGTCTACGAAAAGGTGGCCCAAAACATTACATTTAAGCAGGAAAGTCACATCGAAGCGCTGCTCGCCTGTTTTACGTTAGATATCGACAGCCGCCTTCGCGCATTTCTGCATTCTTTGATCAAGTCTTACTACAAACCCAACTACGCAGGATGGAATCCGATGCCGGTGCGACTGACGGCAACTTTGATCGCCTCGATTATTTCCGCCAGCCGCACATCCGTTTCATTGACGTTAAGCGATTGGACTGAAAAAGGCTGGATGAAAAAAGATGGCAACATCGCCCTGTTCCATGGGTCGATCTTTACTAATCTGAAGGACTGGTGGGCGCCCGGCGCTTAACTCAGATATTCCTATCTACCTAAGTTTATAAATAACTATTTCTTTCTTGCAGAGATTGAGTTCAACATTTGGATCATGCTGACTGTTAAGAAATTAGCCGATCTGTTAGGTTTGTCGCCCGAAGTCATTCGGCATTACACGCATATGGGCATCCTGAAACCCGTCGTGAATTCCGGAAACAATTACAAATACTATGACGAACAGGATTTGCTGTATCTGGCCAATATTCGTGTGAATCGAAGTCTCGGACTTTCTTTGCCTCAGGCTCAGGACTTTCAGTCCGGTTCTGTAAAAGAGCAACGACATTTGTTAACTGAGCGCAGTCGGCAGCTTTGTGCCGAAATCGAAAAACTTCAAAAGCTCCAGAAAAGACTCACCGAAGTTGAAAACTTTCTTGCTCAAGCAGAAATGTGCAGGAAGGAGGGCGTCGTCAAAGACGTTCGTCGAGATCCGATTCACAGCGTTTATACGTTCGGCTTGAAGAAATCGCATACGGACCGGTTTGCTATTGTTCAGCAATGGTCGAAGTTGTTTCCGTTCGTCCATTTTTCGGTCAAAATTCCAAAAGAAGAATTGAACGATCCGAACTTTGGAGGCCCGTATTCGGTTGAGCTGGGTCTCGGCATCGTGCACAAGTATTTAGAGGAATTTCATCTTCAATCCACCCCGCCAGTTGAAACAATTCCGGAAGGCCGATTCCTGATTATTTATCTCAAAACGTACGATATCCTCAATCTCGGCCCTAAAGATCTCAAGCCTCTGTTGGATAAGGTCCTAAGCTTAAATATGAGTTTTACCCACAGCTCGTCTGGTCGTCTGCTGGCAATTGAAGAAACACCGGATGGACCGCTGTTTTCTATTCTGATTCGCGTCCGAATCTCTGATTAATTATCTGACTTCCTTGACCTGTGTGTAACACACAGCTTTACTATTTCTCTATCAAACGAGCGGCATTAAACGCCCCAACCACTTCAAATCAAAGGAGAAAAAATGAGAATTAAAGCTGTATTGCTCGCCATGGGCTTGGTTTCCTGCGGTTTAGCTCAAGCCGCGCTGACATCCAGAACGTATGTCACAGAAGGAAAGGGCAATAACGGTCATGTCGTTGTCGAAACTACCATCGAAAATGGTGCGATCACTAAAATCCGTGTCTTGAAGAACTCCGAAACACCGATGATCGGAGAGACCGCTATTAAGCTGCTTCCCACAAAAATCGTTGACCGTCAGTCTTTGGACATTGATAAAGTCGCCGGCGCCACCAACAGCAGCAACGCTATTCTGACGGCTGTCGGAGAAGCTTTGAAGAAAGCCGGCGGTTCTAAAGCCGACCTTAAAGCTGTAGCTCAGAAGAAGGATCAAGCCGCTGTATTGAAAGATGCCGATACCGACGTAGTCGTAGTCGGTGCGGGCGGCAGCGGTATGGCCGCGGCCATCGAAGCCAAACGTAAAGGTCTAAACGTTATACTGATCGAAAAGCTTCCGATGATCGGCGGCACCACAGCTTTGTCTTCCACAGCATTTAATGCCGGCGGCAGCAAGATCCAGATGGCCTTGAAGAAACCGTACACCGCTGACGACTACTACCTCAAACTCAAAGGCAAAGGTCCGGATGATGCTTCCTTGCGAAACCTAGCAGACCTTTCCGGTCCTACAACTGATTGGCTCGTAGATATGGGTGCTGACTTAGGACGCGTGATTAACGGCTCCCAGCACACACCGAAAGACGGCGGAGCACTTGGCTCCATGCTGGTTCCTGTCATGAAGAAGCAGCTCGACAAACTTGGAATCGAACCTCGCACATCCACAAAGGCTGAAGGTCTTTACGTTAAAGACGGTCGAGTTGCCGGTGTTCACGTCAGCCACGACAACGGTAAGTATGTCATTCATGCCAAAGGCGTGATTCTGGCTACCGGCGGTTTTGCTTCAAATCCTGAACTTGTCGCTAAATACACGCCGATGTGGGCAGGTTACCCGTCAACTGCCAGCCGCGGCGCCACAGGCGATGCATTAGCGATGGCGACTAAGGTAGGCGCAGCGCTGGGTCAAATGGATCGGTCCGGACCTCAGACGGTTGCCTACCAAACCGGTAACGGCGCTGTCTCTTTGACGAACGTTCGCTACAACGGTGCAATTTTAGTGAATGAAGACGGCAACCGCTTCGTCAACGAATTAGCCCTGACGCCGATCTTAGGCAAAGCGATTAAAGATCAGAAGGACGGACATGCTTACCTGATCTTCGATCAGGCTTCCGTGGATCGTGCCGCTCTGATGAAGAAATACAAGGAAGCCGGTTACTTCGTTGAAGCTCCGACACTAGATGCATTGGCTAAGAAACTCGGTATCAATGCCGAGAACCTCTCTAAGACCGTTGCAGCCTATCAGAAAGGCATGGATGACGGTGTCGACCACGAATTCGGTCGCAAAGATTCCCGCTTCAGCCGTATCGACAAGGCTCCGTACTATGGCGCCAAGATCAGTCCGGCAAGCCAGACAACCTATGGCGGCGTCAAGATTGATCTGAAGGCTCGTGCTGTCACCGAAACCGGTAAAGTCATTCCCGGACTTTACGTTAGCGGCGAAGCAGCTTCTCAGTACGGTCAAGGCGTTTCCATCGGCGTGATCTTAGGTAAACTTGCTGCAGACACAGCAGCTGAAGACATTGCTAAGATGAAATAATCCCTAAATGACAACGGCCTCCGAAAGGAGGCCGAATTGCTTTTGAATCAATCAATTAAAGTTTTTTGTAAACCTGCCGAACGGCTACAAGTGCCGGATTGTTTTCCGGAAGTTCTAAGAGCGATTTGCCTTCGCTATCGTAAGCTTCCACTTCTTCGTCCATCGGAACCGCCCCAAAAATCTCCAGGCCCAACTCTTTAGCGAATGCTTCTAATTTAGAAACATCGTTGCGGGTACGGTTAAAGACTACGCCGATCTTTTTGCAGAAAGGCAGAAGGCCTTCGTCTCTCATTTCTTTGATATGAGAAATTGTCTTCATGCCGCGGAAAGATGAGTCAGTCAGGACGATAAGAGTGTCGATCTTTTCAACGACTTGGCGGTTGATCTGCTCGATACCTGCTTCGCCGTCAATAAGGACCGTGTTGAATTCATCCGTTAAGTAACTGATGGCCTGCTGGAGCAAATCATTAACCGAGCAGAAGCAGCCCTTGGATTCCATATGGCCCATGGCAAGGAAAGAAAAGTCTTTGCCTTCGTCGAGTACTCTGGCGGTCAAATAGTCAACCTTGTCGGCCAACTCTTCCTGCGCCTGGCGATCGCCTTCTTCGGCGACTCTGAGGATTTCATCGCGAACCGTACCAATGGTTTTGATCTCTTTGCGACCTAGGGCATAGTGAAGACCTAAAGCAGGGTCGGCATCGACCACCAGCAATTTACCGGCCTGCGGATCTTCGATCATGACTTTCGTCAAAAGCGTCGTAAAGGCGGTCTTACCTACACCGCCTTTGCCGCAAACGGCAATAACTCTATGATTATTCATATTTTAATCCCCTATTGACTGATTCTGTGGGCTTCACTTAAGCGTCCGATTCTACGGACATTGGCACAAAGTTTCTTATCAGCACACTTGCCGCAGTGTCCGAGGACGTGACAATCCTTAAAGTTAAAGCCGCGGTCTTCCCAGACTTTTGCCTTTAATTTTTCAGAATTCTGATAAAAAACTTCCGAAACCTGGTCCAGCTGTTTATAAATCGGTCCTTGCCCTCGAAGGAAGCAGGCTTGAACCGATTCAATTTCAGGAAATTCTTCTTGAATGCGTGCGGAAAGAACCGCAGCAAGTTCCTTTAAGCCGATGCCTTGCGCCTGAGCTTTTTTACCGATTCGGATCCAAAGATCTTTACCTGCACCTTTGACCATGACGCCGGGAAGACGAAGCATGGATCGAAAATTCTGCAGAACCAGGTAAAAAAGTTCATCGTTAAGTTTTGAACCGTAAAAATGAAGAAAAAGCCCTAAAGAGTTCGATGATGCGTCTTCGCAGAGCATTCCGGCAAAGGAGGGTTGGTTTGAGGAGGCGGAATACTCCAGAAAGACCGCTGAACCTTCAGGGCCCCCGAGGTCTTCAACAGCATCCGACTTTAAGACGAAGTTGGATTTCGATTCCAATGCTTTTAGATCCTCCGAAGCATATGTCTTTTCGGATGGCTCTGCGAGTTCTAATAAAGTTGTCTTAAAGTCGGTCATAATGAATCCCCGTTTAACTCTTTAAGAAGCCTGAGCTTTCTCTTCTTCGAAATGTTCCTTAGCAAAAAGTGCTGCGCCAAGAGCGCCCATCAGCTGAGGATCCATGGTGAGTTCAGCTAAGGGCAGATGAAGACGTTTTTCCAAAGCTTTTCTGAGCGCCTTGTTGCTTGAGCAGCCGCCGGTCAGCGCAACATCTTCTTCCACACCCACCTTAAAGGCCATTCCATGAATACGTCTGGCGATAGATTCATGGATGCCTGCGGCAATATCCGGCAGCGGAACGCTGTTATTGACGAGCGAAATGACTTCCGACTCGGCAAAGACGCTGCACTGTTTAGAAATCGAGCAGGGCTTTTTGGATTTCAGGGCTTCTTCGGCTAAATGTGTCAGATCAATGTCGAGTACACGGGACATAACTTCAAAAAAACGTCCCGTGCCCGCAGAGCACTTGTCATTCATCTGGAAGTCCAGAACTTTCCCTTGTGGCCCAACAGAGATAACTTTACAGTCCTGACCGCCGATATCAATAATCGTGCGGACAGAGGGGCAAAGATGACTGGCGCCTTTGGCGTGGCAGGAAATTTCAGAGACTTCATCCGTGTAACCGGGAAGGTTGCTGCGGCCGTAACCGGTAGTGACGACACGGCCTTCATTCTTAAATTTAGTCAACAGTTCTTCGGCAGAGATACCCATGGATTCCGCGGTCTTCTCCACGGCCTTTTCAAAAGTTTTAATCGGACCGTGGGAAGAGCGAACAATGGAGGAGCCGAGAACGCTGAGGTTCTCATCTAATACAACGATTTTTCCGGTCGTAGAACCTAAATCGCATCCGACAAAAATCATGTGTTTTCACTCCAAAATGCTCGAATTTTAATGGACGTTTCTCTTGAAGCCGTTGGCGCTGAAGAAGTTGGAGATATCGCTCTTAACTTTATCCAACGGTGTATAGCGCTCGTCAAAGAGGCTCGTTGTCAGCGAGAGCAGAGGAACGTTCATATCGCGGCAGGCCTTCTTCATGAACTGGTTGATGCCGGACTGGTCTTTATGGCCCTGATGACCGGAGAACAGAACCGCGTCAATCGAGTTGTTCTGAATTTCATTACGAAGGTCTTCGACAACGACATCGACCCAGCCGCGGCCCTGACGAATCATCGGAACTTCGGCAATAGCTCTGCGCGCTAAGCCGAAGAGCATGCTTTCTTCTGTGGAGGTATCGATCTTTTCGTAAGGTGTCATTTGCTGGAAGGAACTGACAACGACGGCATTCCATTCTTCAGCAAGCCACTGACCGAGTTTGTCCCCCCATAGCGGATTGAGATCAGGCCAGAAGACGCGGATTTGTTCATTCATGACGGGCCCCACGCCTTTTTCTACGTTGGCCTTGGCAAAGTCACGAACGGCACCCATCAAAGCTGTGGCGCGAGGATCGCCGCAAGGCAGATGCTGAGTTAGAGCCCAGAAGGCGTCACCGACTGCAAAGGAGGGCATAGGAGCCGGGGATGCGCGCATCAGTTCATTAACTTCTGCCCAAATCTCGTACTGTTTGTTCGTTTCATCAACGATTTCACGCAGTTTGTTGACGTCGTACTTTGCGCCGGTATTCTTTTCAATAAAGGAGATCATTTCCTTGAGCTGCTTGGCAACATACTCAAAGTCCTTGTCGGTATGTCCGTAGCTCGGGTCGATGGTGTAAACCGGAACGCCCTTGAGGTAATCGCATTCGGCAAAAGCCTGATGCAGCATCAGCTGTCCGTCGCAGGGTTCGGCCATAGCAACGAAGCAGTCAGGACGAGGATGCAGGCGGTTGACCATGGAGTAAACGGCGTAGCGCACGAGCGAGCACATTTTGTCGTCAAGGTTAAAACGATCGCATTCTTTGGCGTCGGCATAATCAGTGAGACCCAAATGGAACATCAGGTCAAAAACCGGGTTGTAATAAACGACACCCATCGCGGCCAGGATTTCCTGACAGTTGCCGTACCAAGTGCACATCAAAGGCTTATGATTCTTAGCGGCATCTAAGACGTTCTTGGAATGATCGAGCATCAAACCGACGACGGCTTCTTGAACGGGATTGCGTTTTTCCTGAGGAAGGGTTTCAAAGAACTGCAGCACACCTTGCAGACGATCGATATATTCTTGAGTTCTTTCAAGACCGGTAACATATTCAGCCATGATTCTTTTCCTTCTTATTAAGCGGTTTGACGGTCGGCGAGGCTTTCAACAAAGGCCTGAACGCGAGTCTTGATCTGGCCTTGGCCTTCCGGCGTGTAATCTACCTCGAGTTCGAGGAAAGGAACATTGTTTTCATGCAGGCGCTTGCGCATCAGGAAATGTTCGAATGCCCAAAGGTCGCACATGTAGAGTCGGGAGGCGACAACGCCGTCAGCCTTGTATTGTTTGACGAGGTCAAGCAGGCGTTCCATACGTTCGACCTGTGTGCCCATCTGGCGGGTTGCAGCCGGTTTTTCTTCAAAGTAGTAATTGATGATGGCTTCGAGCGGATCACCGTCCTCACAGATTACAACGTCGGCTGCGCGGGTACCGAATCCGGTGTTGTCAGAAACGACGTGAGCATCATTCTGCTGCAGAAGTTCGAAGAACTCGGGATTGTCGGCATGTCCGCCGGTATAGAGCAGACGGACTTTGGGTTTGATTCTGGGGCCGTTGGCTTTCAACGCAGCAATCAGATCCTTCATCATCTTATTGTATTCAGGACGGGGAAGAGAGACGCCGGCGAGCATAACCATCAGAAGTTCCAAACCCGTCAGATAAACTTCTTCGCCTTTCTGCATTTCATAGATTTCCTGCTGCAGACGGCGTGTTTCATTGTGAAGTTTGATGGCTTCAGCTAATTTTTCTTTCGTGATTTCGACACCGAAGTGTTCTTCGGTAGCTTTGATCAGTTTATTGATTTCTTCACGATAGAAATCTTTGGAGAGCTCACTGCGTTTCTTTGGGACATACATGAAATGATAAGCCGGATTGCCGGGGATGGTCTTCCAGTTGTCGTAGATTCGTCTGGAGTGGTCGCAAAGGTTGTATAAGACAGCGCCATCCAAGAAATCCCATTTACCGTCCAGGATTTCGTTATAAGTGTGTTTCGTGTAATTGCAGGTGAGCTGGCGGAAGAATGCTTCTGCCATTTCCGTGCCCTCCGAAGTCGTACCGCGAAGGTAAATGGGAGCTGCGCCAGCCGCAGTGATAATTTCTTCAGGTGTGTCCTGATACATGAATCCGACGGTTTTTCCACCTTGGTCGACGTAATTCATGAGAACTTGATTGAAGGGATTTTTTCCGGCTTCGACTAACGCCGTCAATTCCGGAAGTTGTTTGAGAGTATTCATGCTGCCTCCTTGGGATGATTGAGGTCTGTTGCCATAAGGTCATATTAGATTTTGTGTGATTTGGAAAGTGTTAAGCACTTAACATTGTGCGGTGGTAATCGCGGTTTTCGTTAAGCTCTTAACAAGTTGGCGTGATGGTCTTTTTTATGATGGAGGCATATCCCAATCCCTCAAGGAGAAAACCATGAAAAAGACTCTTCCCGCGCTCATTTGTGCAGCTTTTTTAGGTACCGCAGCACAAGCAGCTCAAGTTGATATTTTCGGTGCCGTTGATATGTATGTCGGCGTGAACAATGCCGGCGGCGAATGGAGAACCGGTCTTCAGTCCGGCGGCTTGACAGCTTCCCATATCGGTTTGAAAGGAACCGAAGACCTCGGCGGCGGCACACAGGTATTCTTCAATTTAGACCAGGCTTTCTTAGCTGATAACGGCAGCAAGACTTTCGGAAATGAAGGTAAGGCTTTCAGCCGTGAAGCAAACGTCGGTATCCGCGGTAAATACGGTCAATTGTCTTTCGGCCGTCAGTACACGCCGCATTTCCTGGTATTTGCTATGTACGATCCGACGGAACTGAGTTTAGGTTCTTCTGACTCTCCGTACTTCTTCCCCGGACCTGCTGCTGTAACCGGCTGGGACGGCGGCCTGGTTCGTGCTGACAATTCTATTCAGTATGTTCTTCCGACATCTTTCGGTCTGACCAATTTCTTCTATGTTGCGCTCGGCGAACATCAGAATGCTGCCGGAACACAAGACTCCAATAAGCTCGGCAATATTTACAACTACGCTGCCAAGTATGACAACGGCAATTTCTCCATCATGGGCAGCTATTTGTACCGCAACGTTGCGATGGGCCCGACAAAGGACGCTTCTCATAACCAGTACCTGAACTTCGCAGTTAGCTATGACTTCGGTGTAACAAAACCAGTCTTCCAGTTCACTAAGAAATTTGCCAGCAATGAAGCAGTTCAAGATAAGTTCTGGATGGCTCAGTTAGGAACATCTACTCCCCTCTGGGGAGGCAAGTGGATGGTTTCAGCTTCCTACATGAAGAATCAGACAAAAGATGATGCCAACGCCTGGTCTCTTGGAACGAAGTATGCCTATCCGCTTTCTAAACGCACTCGCCTCTATGCTGGTGTCGAAGCGGTCTTCAATGACAGCAATGCAGGTTATGCAATTGAAGCCGGCCCCGACAGCTCTCTGCACTTCAACTTCGATGCGAACAAGTTGATAACGGGCTACGGTACGGATTATCTTGGTAAAAATGTTCAGCAGATCTTCGTCGGTATCAACCACCAGTTCTAGTAGAAGCTTTCAAAGCTAACTGAACAAAAGCCTCTGAGGAGAGATCTTCGGAGGCTGATTTTTTCTTGTGAAAAAAGGAAACTGCGAAAATTTCTTCCGGCGGTTTGGAAAGAATCAGAATTTTCGAATAATTCTTAGTTATTCTTTTCTACTTCAATACATAGCTAGAGATCTTTTGATCGCAAGGTTCGCCTTCGGTAATGCAGAATGTCCTTTCGTTCAAGTCCATCACCAATGTGTAAATCGTGCAGAATCTCCTTGTGACCGGATCCTTCGGATCCTGATGACTGCAGATGGAATCCGGATAGTTAGCGTGGTCGGACAAGATTCTCCACATATCCTTCTGAGTGAAGGGGCGTTTAAGACCATAAGCGAGTCTTTCCAGACGATTCAAGCGGACAAATGTTTCCGTCAAATCCCGTTTGAACGTATCCTGCGGTCTAAAGAGCGGAGACAGATAGTGGTTGGTGTGGCACATCGGCTTGTCAATCGGCATCAGTACGTCAAAGTTTTCCGGAGTGTATTCGACGCACATCAGGAAGCCTTGAGCAGAGCCGATGGCAAAGTTGCCGCAGCCTGCGCGCTGAGGCTGAGTCACTGCTTCTAAAGCATTACTGGTATTTGTTTGGGCAAGGATAGCCCGATAAAGGATGTGAAGCGGAACGCCCAATCCGCCTTTGCCAGTACTTAAAGCGTTAAGGCAGACACCAACACCTTCGGAGTTCAAGCCTTTGCCGCCGATAATGCCGGCTTCAACTGCAATCAAAATCTTCGGCTGTCCTTCAACATGAACTTCCAAAATGACCGTCGTGTCGCGAGCCGGTTTGAGCCAGTCCCAAGTTTGACCGAGATAAGTATGGCCGTCGCAGGATTGTTCCGGCAAGATTCCGAAGGTCGTGCAGCCGTCGGGTTTCGCAAACAAAATCTCGCTTCTGCAGTTGATAGTCAGAATATCTTCGTAAGAGAGGTTGGCTCCTTCAGCGACGCCTGAAATCTCTTCTAAAGCTTCCGGATAGTAATCTCGAATAAACGGTTCAAATTTTTTAGAGATTTTCCCGGCGGTTTCCCAAGGTACGCCGAATCCTTCGAACATGGTTCGATAGAAAGCAATATTCTTTTTGATGAGTTCTGGGACTTGACTTCCGTATTGATAACCGCGTTCTCTAGCGGTACCGGTCAAGGTGAGGAAAGGATAACCTGACATATAACTCCTCCATGGTTTTACTAACAATTGTTTGTCAGAGGAGGTTAAATGTCAATGGTTGTAACCAAATATAGGCAAAGAAGCTCTGGTTTTCTATAGCTTTGATCTATTCGATCGCTTCTATTGGACGGAAAACAGGATGGAAAATAGCTTCATAGATTGTTGTAAGACAAAAAAGCCCGGATTTCATAGAGAAACCCGGGGCAGACAATTATCGATTCAAAAGGAGAATAAAGAGACTATTTCATTGTTTCTGCAGCATTGATTGCGGCATGGCGTCCGGAATAAGAAGCAAATCCAAATGCGTGGCCGGAGAAGAAGTCAGGGTAGGTCGGTCCGACCATATTGGAGACTTCCAAGCCGGCAGCATAGAGTCCGGGTATCGGTTTGTGATGTGTATCCAGAACTTGATGCTGTCTGTTCGTGACCAAGCCGCCGTAGGCGCTGAAGAAGTAAGACTTAAGCTTCAGAGCGTAGTACTTCTTGCCGTTGATCGGTTTCAGATAGCGGCGATCTTTCAAGAACATCGGATCGTGCTGAAGTTCGCAGGTCTTGTTGTACTCGGCGACCGTTGCTTCAAGGTTCTTGGCAGGAACGTTGATCTTCTTAGCCAATTCAGCAATACTGTCGGCTTCTTTGAAACCGTCGCTGTCTACTGCTAATGCATCTTTGATGTCCTGCTGGAGGTTCTTGAGCTGTGTGCCGACCGGTACCAAAACGCCGATGCCCGAATCAATACCCTTGGTCATGCAGTAGTCGATTGTATTGGTATCGAAGATGGCCCAGCCATAATGGTCGTGTTGAGCATAAATGCCGTTGGCGGCTTCGCTGAAAGCGTTGCTGGTAGATTCGTCTGTGAATCTCTGGCCGTCGGAGTTGACCCAGAGGTTGAAGGGCTGCCAAGAAACGGCATAAAGGTTGCTGAGGAACTTAATGCCTTTACCTTCTGTACCAAGGTGGCCGATGAAGCTGACCGGGCCTCTTTCTGCACCGATCTTAGTGGCCATCACAATTCCGTCACCGGTCTTGTTGATAGGCACGGAACTCTTCCAGCCTTCAGGATCTCGATGCCCCCATTCTTTAACCTTCTGCGGATCGTCACCGAAGCTTCCGGAAGCCAAGATTACGGCTTTGCTGTTGATGGTATAAGTATTGCCTTTGGCATCTTTGGCAACAACGCCGACGACTTTACCGTCCTTGGTAATGAGGTCGGTTGCAGGCGTAGAAACCATCGTTGTGACGCCTAATTTATCGGCGGCATCTTTCATGCCTTTGATCAGGCCGGCGCCGTGGTTGGTGCCTTTGTAGTTCTTGATGATGTGCCAGGTGTTGTCTTTGTCCGGTGTTTCGCGGCGGACTTCAAATTCAATTCCGTGAGAGGCGAGCCAGGAGATGTTTTCACCGGAACCTTCGACGAAATCCTTGTTCTTGTAGGGATCGACTAAATGGTTCTGTTTTTTAATAAAGGCTTCATAAGCCTGCTGGCGTGTCAAAGGATCGCTGCGTAAGCGGTTCCATTCGGAATCTACGGCAAACAAGCCTTCGGCGTGCTGGGAGTTGCCGCCGACGTACGGATTTTTTTCAAGAAGAACGACTTTTTTGCCGAGTTCTGCGCCTTGAACGGCAGCAGAGAGGCCGGCAGAACCGGCGCCGACAACGACTAAGTCCGTATTGATCGTTTGATTGGCGGCAAAAGAAGCGCAGCCGAAGCAAAGGACGACGGAGGCAGTCAATAACTTGATTGCGGGTGAACTCATTTTTGATGCTCCTTGTAGATTCCTTGAGATGATTGCAGGTTAACAAAAGCAGAAAAAATGAAGTGTTCAATGGGAAACACTTTCAAAGGAAAGGAAGTGATTGCCGTCAATTTAGTTAAGTGGTTAACGCTTTTTGAGGCTAAAAGCCGGAAACTGAAGAGAAGAAGTTGGTCGTGGCTTTAAGACAGAGGTTAGAGGAGAAGAAGTCCAAAAAATCCTTGAATAGATGCTGATCCTTTAATGATTTTCTTAGTATCAATTATGTATCAACAAAATTGATATATATCACTCGTATCAATTTCAAGTATTAAATACTAAAAATCAATAAGATAAAAATTTTAGTAATTTTTATCCCCATGATTATCACAACATCACTTTTTTACTTATTATTAAAAGTAAATAATGAATTACTTTCGAGCGAATGTAATTGCGAAACTCTCTTAACAGGAATTCAAAATTAGAGGGGGTGTTAAGAGATTCTTCGAAATCGAGTCATCTCGTTGGACAACGAAGCTTGCAGCCATAAGAAAGAACATTAGGCGGCTGATTTAAATCAGAGCAATGTAAGGGAAATCCTAAGTTTTGGTTCTGTTTTTGGAGATTAACTTTTTTATGATTTTGGAAACCTCAAATTCCATAAAAATCAACCGTCATGAATTGGCTGCTGTCGCTCATTTTTGATACTTCATCCTTCGCGCACGGATTCCTTGTCTACAGTGTCATCATTTCCTTGGGCATTTGTCTTGGGCGCAAAAAAATCTTCGGGCTTTCATTGGGCGCAACTTGTGTTTTGTTTGTCGGTTTGATCGTGGGTTATGCCGGTGTCAAAGTGGACCCGGGAATGATGGCATTCTTTAGAAATTTCGGACTGGTTCTTTTTGTTTTCTTTATCGGACTGCAGGTTGGTCCGTCTTTCTTTGCGACGTTTAAGAGCAGCGGATTCGAGCTGACCGGCTTGATGTTGCTCGCTGTCGGATTAAGTCTTTTGATTACGATCTCACTGTATTTCATATTTTCGAGCAGTATTTCTCTTCCCGAGATCTTAGGCATCATGTTTGGGGCTGTCACTAGCACGCCCGGCCTCGGTGCAACACAAGAGGCTCTTCAGTCATTAGGCTCCAAGCAGGATATTACTGTCGGGTATGCCTGCGCTTATCCGTTTGCGATCCTTTCTGTGATAGGCGTCATTCTTGGTCTGAAGAAGTTATTTGAGGTTAATTTAGCCCAGGAGGACAAATACTGGGAGGAAGCTCAGCAGGTTAAGAACAGAGCTCCGATTTACTATCACGTTAAAACAACAAATAAAGCGCTTCAAGGCATTACCTTGAGAGAAATCAGGGAAATAATCGGCCGTCCCTTCATCTGTTCAAGAGTTATGCATAACGGCACGATTACCAGTCCTACCGCCGACAGCTATATTTATTTGGGTGATCGTCTGCGAATTGTTTCCAATGCAGAACATAAGACTGCGGTTTGTGCCTTTTGCGGAGAAGAAGATCCATCCATTGACCTTGCCACCGCTCATTCGCCGATACGTAACGAAAGAATCAGAGTGACTGACAGCAAAATGAACGGAGTGATGATTGAGGATCTCCATCTGTCCAGATTTGACGGAGTCAACATCACTCGAGTAACGAGAGCAGGCGTCACATTTTTTCCTTACAACACGCTTCGCCTCCAATTGGGGGACACTTTAAGCTGCGTAGGTCCTAAAAATGCCATTGCCCGTTTGGCAGCATTGATGGGTAATCGAGAGAAGCAGCTGGAAAAACCCAACGTGGTGGCAATTTTTGCCGGTTTGGCTTTCGGTGTGATTATCGGAGCCTTTCCGATTGCTTTTCCCTATATGCCGGTCACGATTCAGTTGGGTTTAGCGGGCGGCCCTCTGATCGCTGCCATTCTTCTCGGTTACTTCGGACCGAGGTTCCATTTAGTCACTTACACGACTCATTCCGCCAATCTCATGCTTAGAGAGTGGGGACAGGCATTTTTCCTCGCCAGCGTAGGGTTGGCGGCCGGGGAGCCTTTCTTCAATTCGTTTCTCAATGGAAGCGGCTTCTTTTACGTCGCTTTGGGCCTGCCGATCACCATCATTCCGTTGGCAACGGTCGGTATTTTGGCAAGAACCCGCTACCACATGAATTTCCATTCGATTGCGGGTCTTTTAGCCGGATGTTCAACCAATACCTCCCTGTTAGGATTTGCTTCCAGTTTGTCGGACAAAGGTATAGCTCTAATTTCTTATTCAACTGTGTATCCGTTAGCCATGTTCTTGAGAATTATCTCTGGACAAGTATTGCTAATGCTTCTTTGGACGGCTTGAACAAAAACCCCCGACAGCTGTTAGAGATTTCCGGTGTATACGTATTTCAGCTTCTTCTCAGCAATATCCTTCAGCCGATAGATGGTTTCAGCAGGAGTAGGCGGCAGATCATCGACCTTATATCGCGGGAAAAACCGACTCAAATGCAGAGGAATCTCAGGCGATATGGAAGCGATCCATTCAACCTCCCGTCCTATTTCTTCCGGATCGTCGTTCTTTGTCGGGATCACGAGTGTGGTGAGCTCTACATGACATTTGTGTTCGACCGCAGCTTTGATAAATTCCTTAACGGTGTCGAATTCGCCCTTAACGTACCGATAAAACTCGTTTGAAAATCCTTTCAAATCGATATTCAAAGCATCGACGTGCGGCAAAAGTTCATCGGCATACTTCCTAACGAGGCCTCCGTTGGTTACAACCACGGATTTCAGTCCGGCTTCATGGAGAAGTTTCGATGTGTCCCGGATAAATTCAAAACACACCGTCGGTTCGTTATAAGTAAATGCAACGCCTATATTTCTGGGTTCCTGCTTGCTCAAGTCAACGGCAAGATCCGTCAGGCCTTCAGGCGTAATCAAGCGGTGAGGGCAGTTGTCGGGTCCCGCCATCGAAATCGACGCATTCTGGCAGTACGGGCAACGCAGGTTGCAGCCGTAGCTGCCGTAAGAAAGGATATAAGTTCCGGAGCAGAAACGCATCAGCGGCTTCTTTTCGATGGGATCCAAGGCTAGGGAAGTCGCCTGTCCGTAATTGATAGGAACAATCTTCCCGCCGATATTGGATCTTGCTCTGCAGAAGCCGATCTGACCTTCTCTCAGCTTACAGAACTTAGGACAAACGTCACAAAGAACTTGTTCACGGTTCATATCAGGAATGTCTTACGACTTTGAAGCGATAAAGCTGAACGGATTCGTTTTCAGCAATACCGGCCTTTTGTTTGGCGATGCTGACTTGCTGAGCAACCGAGTCCACGCCTTCGAGATCCGGCAGGAGCAAGCCGCGGCGGCTTCCTTTTTCAACGATGACGCCGTAAACTTTCGGATCGAGTTCGTCTTCAGACGAGATCTTTTCAGCCGGTTCCAGGACATCAACCTTGTAAACAAGATATTTCAGCTCTTCAGGCTGGACAGGCGGGAAGCGCGGGTCTCGAGAGCAGGCAGAAACACCGTTGGCGATGATTTCGAGCGCGATATTGGCTTGAGTCGGTTCTGTTGTACCGATGCATCCCCTCAGACGTCCGTGTTCGTGCAGAGATACAAACACACCGGCTCTTTTATCCATCATGTCGGCCGGAAGATTATTCGGAAGAGGAGCGTATTGGCCGGTCTTCACAAAAGTTTCAACGCTCAAACGAGCCAGTTTTACATACGGATCTTCTTTGTCGAGTCTCTCGTGATATTCCTTATCCTCAATAGCTTCGAGCTTGTCCAAGAAATCGCGATCCGAATCAGAACCTTCGCCTTCAAAGGTGGCAACGCCGTAACCAACACCGAACGGACCTTCATAAGACAGAACGTGAGCGTCAACGTTTCTGCGGTCAAAGGCACCGGCCATAATGACAAAGGAACGATGGCCGCATTCGGCAGCCGATTCGCAGATTTCCGGCTTGATGGTCATCATGCGCAGGAAGTCGGCGTCTTCAAAACATTCCATCAGTTCTTTATCGAACTTAGGGCCTTCCGGCGAGAATCCGTAGGGACCTTCGGCGGTGAGTTTATGAGACAAGTCACCGCTTGCAATCATCACGACACGCTTGTCGGTTTTATCGGCAACAGCAGAAATCGCTTCGCCTAAACGATAGTGATCGGCAATTGAAAGGCCGGACAGACCGACTCTGACCAACTCAAAATCATTCAGATAATCTTCTAAGAAGAGAAGCGGAACCACGGTGGCATGGTCCAAAGAAGGATCGCGTTCGCCTAAAGTGCCTGCGTGCATATGATGCTCCTGGCAGTAGCTTTCAAGCTGATGAACGAAATCTTCGTCGTAGGGAATTTCGACTTTTGCTTGAGGAGCATTAAAGCGAGATAAATCGCCGCAGGCGCTCTTGCCCGGAGAAATATGAAAATAATCCGCATACATCACGGTGTGCGGAGTCGTCAGAACCACAGTGTCCGGTTTAAAGCGGGCTAAAAACCGCATAGCCTGTTGGTAGGCATTGATGGTGTGCTGAATTCTTTTTTCTTCGCCTCTGCCGACTTCAGGAATAATAAGCGGCGGATGAGGTACGGCGACGGCAGCGAGTACTGGCATTTCATTGACTCCCTTGAACGAACCAATGGCAGGTCGTTCTTTCATTGCGATTTTTCAAGTATGGACTTGAAGAAACGAATCTGAGCCGGAGGAAAGCCAGATTGAGTAAATTTTCCGTGGTTTAGGATCTAAGTCGATAAGTCTTTGTCCTCTCCTAACTCGGTAAATCAATCCTTATGTAAATCAGTCCAGCTCAAACCGAATTTAGCTAAGTACTTTCTCAGTCGATCTGAGTTATTCGTTGACTTCTTTTCTGAAAGTGAGTGAGCGAAAAGTTTACGGCTGGCATCAGCGAGATTCTTGGAGGATTGGCAAACTTCGATGACTTTTTCTAACTGGCAACGGTCAAAGAGATCGAGTTCTTTCCATTGCTCCTCGGAAAGAACCGGCGGCAGAGAAGGTTTCTCACTTTCTGTTTGTCCTTCCGGGTACCACTGCCTGAGCAGTCGATTCCATTCGGATTCGACATCACTTTCGGTAATTCGCCCGCCTTCCGAAAGCGTAGACATTCTCGTGACCGCACCGGACAAGTCCCGGAAGTTCGACTTCCATAAGGCTTCAGAGGAATTGGATAAAGAAAGAAATTTTTCTCTAGCTTCCTTGTTAAAACTAAACAGATTTCCGGTAGTTAATGAAACCTGCTGAAGTTCATAATCCAGGTTCGGTTCAATGTCCTCGTGTCTGTCTTTCAGCGAAGGAATGTTGAATGACCAAAGCTGAATACGGGCGAGAAGGTCTTCACGGAACTTTTTCTCTTTAACCATCAGGGAAAGATTTTTGTTGGTACCGCAAATCAGCTGGAAGTCGCTCGTGACCTCGCTGTCGGAACCCAACGGGAAAAACCGCTTTTCTTCCAGGGCTCCAAGCAGCATCGCCTGTTCATCCAGTCCGAGCTCACCGATTTCATCGAGGAAGAGAAGGCCACCGTCAGCGGCTTTGAGCAGGCCCTTACGATTTTCAACGGCGCCGGTAAATGCACCTTTGACATGGCCGAAGAGTGCAGACATACAGGCGTCGCCTCTTAAAGTGGCGCAGTTGAGTTCTACAAAATTGCCACTAACCATGCGTTTTTGCTTCTTCCACTCGTAAACGAGGCGAGCCATCTTGGTTTTGCCGACGCCGGTTTTGCCGGTAAGGAGAATAGGTGCCTTAGATTTGACGCTGACCGTTGCCAATTCACGAATCATCTCATTGAATTTGGCATTCCGAGTTTCAATCCCTGACTTCAAAAATCGAATACCGTCTTTCTGCTCCTGATGGAATCGTTCGGCAATCTTGTCATACTTGGAAAGATCAAGATCGATGATCGTATAGGTTCCGTTCGGATTCCGAGATTTCTGCATGTGTGTTTGGAGAAGTTTTCCCGGAATATGGCGTGATTCGGTCAGAAGGAAGAGACAGATCTGAATGACATGAGTACCTGTCGTGATGTGAACCAAATACTCTTCATTGTCCGTATCAAATTTATAGTCTTTTAAATTGTCGAAGATCCCGCTGTAGACTGTCTGAAAATCCCAGGGATCCTTTAGAACAACTTCGCGGAGATTGAATTCGGTTTCGGGCGAGACTTGCTGAAAGTCTTTCTGAACCAGCTGAGCTAGGTCCAAGAAGTTCTTTTCATAAAACAATTCGAACCTATCTACAAGAAGGTCGTCCTGTTGAGCTAAAGAAATCGTCGGACGCCAACGTCCCCAGCGAGCCTTTCCGCCTAGATCTAGATTCGTTCCCAGAAAGCCTAATACGACAATTTTCTTTTTCATTGGACTATAAATTTTTATATAAAGTTATATAAAATTATAGTTTTTAATAAGGCTAGAATTACGTTTGATTTTCTCTTTATCGATAATTATTTGATTTATCGAAATATTGAAAACTTGGCACGGCTCTTGCAGTAAGAATGGCAGATAGTAAAAAGGAAAAAACAAAATGGAAACTTTAAAAATCGACGGAAGCATCGGCCACGGGGGCGGCCAGATTCTTCGTTCCGCTTTAGCGCTTTCTGCCATTCTCGGAAAACCATTCGAAATGCACTCCATTCGAAAGGATCGCAACCAATCCGGTCTGCGCAGACAGCATCTTTGCGGTGTTTTAGCTACTGCCGAAATTTGCGGAGCAAAACTTGAAGGTGCTGAACTCGGTTCAGAGGATCTTCTCTTTATCCCTAAAAAGATTAAAGCAGGAACTTATCAGTTTGCTGTGGACACAGGAGGGAGTGTCTCGCTGGTCCTTCAAAGCGTGCTTCTTCCGTTAGCAGTACAGAAAATGAAATCTCACATTTCTGTCGCCGGCGGAACATATACGCCGCAAGCTCCGACAGCGGAATTTTTTGCAGAAACCCTTGTTCCTCGTATGAACCAGATGGGTTACTCAATCCAAGCTGAGATTGCGAGAGCAGGATTTTTCCGAATCGGCGGAGGATTAGTTAAGGTCGACTGTTGCAGAAAAGACACCTTCATGCCGGTTTACTGGATGAACAAAGAGACACCGCGGAAGTGTTTCATTCAGATCGTCACGACTCAGTTTCCGGAGAAAACCACGCTCAAGATTGCAAAGCTGATCCGAGAAGAACTCAGCAAGATGAGAAACATGATTCCGTGTCAACTACCTCGGCCTAAAGGCCGAGGCTT
>NZ_GL883692.1 GCF_000205025.1 Parasutterella excrementihominis YIT 11859
GGCTAGATCACTGAAAAACGCAAAATATCAGAGCGGCGTTTTTCGGGCACAAAAAAGCTCTCGAAGTCCGAGAGCGTTTTTGTGTCTCCCGCCGAAACCGTCCGGCTTGAGTCCTGAACCGAGGGTTCAGGGTGGAGGCCTATGCCAGGCACAAGGAGCAGCAACGCGTGCCGCTCAACTTAATGGCTGACAAACAGCCCCCGAAACTAGAGTATTGGTTCAAAGAACAACAGCCGATGCTCGAATTTCGCAGGGGACGATTTGTATTGTAGCCTTCTCGAAAAATTTTTAAAGTCCGTATTAAAGCTAATTGCGCTATTCGGGTTCTGTCAAAATCACGGATGTTTCGTAAGTCCTCTGTCGCAAAGGGAAATTAGTTTTTTGATCTTCTCGAGGGTTTCCTGGTCGTCACGAATGTTTACTTTTTCATTCTCTTTTGCCAGAGCTGCTGCCGTCTCGTGCGTTTGTTCCTGCTTCTTTTGCATTCCGAGAATGAAAGAGATAAGCGTAAAAATCAAAAGCTTCACTTCCTTACTTTCGAACAGCTTCACTGATCTGCCGCCGTTAAATGTCATGAGATGATCATTGAATTCTCGGACGACCTTATCGAGAGCCGCCGTGTCAGTGGAGTCCGGCACGGAGACTTGTAGCCTTAAATTTTGAATCGCTATCGTGTAAAGCATAGAAATCAGGGGTTCCGGTATCGGTCTTTAATGGCTTTAAGACGTTCGAGTTCGACATGGAGCTGTTCGGCGGCAATATTGACCTTTGCTTGCGCAGCCTGCAGCTGAGCAGCCTTCGAGGAGAGGTCTTTTTGGAGACGTGCGTTCTCCTCCTCAAGATGGCTGATGCGACTCAGAAGCTCAAGGATTCTGGCCTCTAGAATTTTGAAAGCTTCTTCTCGGTTCATAAGTTACAGACTGAGAACGTCGCTCATGGAATAAAGTCCCGGCTTTTTACCTGCTTCCCAGATCGCGGCTTTGACAGCGCCTTGTGCATAGCCGGCACGGGAGCTCGACAAGTGAGAAATCACAATTCGTTCTCCGTTTCCGGCAAAAGTTACCTGATGGTCTCCGACCACGTCTCCGCCTCGCAGAGCGGCAAAACCGATGGAACCCGGGATTCTCGGACCGGTGTGACCCTCACGAGCCCATACGGCAACGTCTTCTAATTTTTGTCCGCGAGCCTCGGCAATTGCTTTGCCCATGGCGATGGCGGTTCCGCTGGGCGCATCCACTTTACGACTATGATGCATTTCAAAGATTTCCGCGTCATAGTCTTTGAGCAATTTGGCGGCGAGTTCGAGGAGTTTGTAGGTAACGTTTACACCGGCGCTCATGTTCGGTGAGAACACAATAGGGATGACTTTGGCTGACTCTTCAATCGCAGCCTTGCCTTCCGCATCTAATCCAGTCGTTCCGATCACCATACCAATACCGACATCTGCACAGATCTTCAAAAATTCCTTAGTTCCTTCCGGTCGAGTAAAGTCGATCAGTACTTGTGCACTGCAGGTACGAAGCACATTGTAGTCGTCCGTAATTTTGACGCCCGTGTTGTAGCCCAAAGAGGCGCCGGCATCTTCATCGGCTTCCCATTTGTCGGTTCCTTTGTGCGCGAGTGCTGCGACAAGTTCGGCCCCTTCGGTGTTCCAAACGGCATCAATAATCATTTTGCCCATGTGTCCTTTGGCGCCGGCGACTGCGATTTTGACCATAAATACTCCGATGTTTGATTTGTAGTTAGGAACGGGAACACTCATGACAGCAAGAAGGCAGATTTCTTCACATACCGTCGGGGGCGCTCCGCAGTTAACTATTAAATGTACTCTAAAATTGCCGATAATCCGACCGATTAAGATCTCACAAAAATAAACGGCACCGTTTTTCGGTGCCGTGAGCTGCGTTTGGTATGGGCTCCCGATTACTGTGCGGCCGGGGTTTCAGCGGTCTCTTCTTTAGCCTGCTCGGTTTCTGTAGGTTGCTGAGTTCCATCCGTAACCGGAGCTTCCTGTTTTTCTTTTTCCAGTTCTTCCTGACGCTTCAGGGTGCTTTCTCTGGCGCGTTCACCGAGGATCGCTAAGTCGGCATTTGTTTCATCCGGCATCCTGTCGGATTTGAAACTTTCTACACGTCCATCCTCGTCGAAAGTAATTTCAAGCTTACGAATGCTTGTTTCTCCGAAACGAGGTTTAAGGAAGTAAACGTAATTCCACTGTTCTTTATGGAACAAGTTGCGCAGCGCAGGAGTGCCTAGCAGGAAGATAACCTGGTTTTTAGTCATGCCTTCATGGAGCGCGTCGACCATTTCGGAGGTAACGACGTTGCCCTGATGAACATCAGGGGTATAAGGCTTGAGCCATCCGGGGATATGGTCTCCAACGGATGAGCAGCCCGATAAAAGTGTTAAAGGGATAAGAGCGCAAAAAATAAACCGTTTCATTTCCGGAAAGAGGGTGTAGAAATATTATCAAGCCTGTATGATAATCGATAAGATTAAATCTAAGAACCATCGAACTTGTAAATCTCGAGGTTGGAATAAAACATGCCAGATACACAACAAGAAAATGCCAAAAATTTAAAAAACCTCGGCTTAAAAGCTACAGGGCCTCGTCTCAAGATTCTCGAAATTTTTCAGGAGCGAGCTAAAGCCGGAGAAGACCGTCATCTGAGCGCTGAAGAAGTTTATAAAGAGCTCGTCAACGTGGGAGAAGACGTCGGATTAGCCACGGTTTACCGCGTCTTGGCCCAGTTAGCTTCTGCCGGGATTCTGACACGCAGAAATTTTGAACACGGCACAGCAGTTTTTGAGCTGGACGACGGACACCACCATGATCATCTGATTTGCGTGATGTGCGGCAAGGTCGTCGAATTTGTCGATGAAGAAGTCGAAAAACGCCAAGCCGAAGTTGCAGCGAAACACGGCTATGAGCTGGTGGATCACTCGATGGCACTTTACGGCGTTTGCCCGGAATGCAGAAAACACAAGGCAGAACAGAAGTAACAGACAACGGTTTTCACTATGGCAAAAAAGAAAGGGGATGTTGCAAAAGTCCTGAGAAGGAC
>NZ_GL883693.1 GCF_000205025.1 Parasutterella excrementihominis YIT 11859
ATGACGGTGTTTTACGGGCCCTGTTGATAAAAAGCGGCTCCTGTTTGAGATCTCAAGCAGGAGCCGTGTTGTTATCAACTCAATGAAAAAGTTTCAGTGCTGCAGACGCAGGTTAGAAGCTGTGGCTTAAACCGGCGCTGATTGTCCAGCTGTTGAGCTCTCCGATAGAAGAAGCAGCTTTCTTGCCTTGGCCGTAACCGGCGAAGGAGTAGAACAGCGTTCTCTTGCTGATCGGATATTCATAGGCGGTGGCAATCGAATACATACTGTAGTCGCGTGAGCCCTCTTTGATCTTTCCGAAGCCGTAGTTTCCTTGGAGCTTAGCCGTACCACCGGCAACAGGAACTCCGATGGAGGCGGAGAAGCCGTGCTGGTTGGCGCCTTTAGGTCCTAACTCGTTGGCAAATGCGTAAGTCGGCAAGCGGCTGGCGCGATAAGCAAACTGATAGGCGCCGTAAAGGCTGAAGGAACCGAAGTCATAAGATCCGCCCATCGTGAAGATCTGAGAGCTCTTCAGATTGTGTTCCTTGTGGTCATACATTTCCCACATGGCGCTGAAAAGAGCTCGGCCCTTGGCATACTCATAGCCGACGCCGTAGTAGTGATCGTCTTTAGACCATTTCTGTTCGTCGCCGTTCTCACCCATGCCGTTGGAATACATGAAGTGAACGGTTGAGCCGTTCATATCCGGTGTGTTGTACAGCAGGACGTTGTCCATACGGTCGGACAGAATGAACGTGCCGTAGATATTGCCCGTGCTGTAGTAAGACGTCCAGAGTGAAGAACCGTGCAGGATGTTGTAGGTTCCGCAGTCGGAAGACAAACCGCCCGTACGGCCGGCAGCAAAGGTACCGAAAGGAGCGGACAGAGATAATGTGCTCTGGCGGGCAAAGGCCTTGGAAGAATTCATGGCGTCGCCTGAGAAAGTCTTAAAACCTTGCTCCAGGATGAAGCCGAGGTTGTATCCGCTGCCTAAATCTTCGTTGCCTTTGATACCGAAGCGGGAACCGGCCCAAATGCCGTTGTCAAAACCCACTCGTGCGGCCTGGCCTTTGACTTTGGAAACCGAGACGGCTCCGTCAACCACTCCGTAAAGCGTCACGTCGGAAGCGGCGTAGGCGCCGGAGGAGACGGCACAAAGAAGTGCTGCAAAGAAAGCTGATTTCTTCATTTCTATCTCCTCTTCTGATTACTTAGAAGCAACACCGTTCATGATCATCTGCTTGCCGTCTTCGATGTTGTCCGTGTAGATACGGTCACGGCTGACATACGGGACTTTGGCACGATAGTCTTGATAGAGCTTGCGGGTAGCTTCGGACATCTTGAAGTCGCCTTTGAGTTTCTTTCTCAGGTCGATACCCTGTGTGGAGTGAAGCATTTCAAGGCTGTAGACGTAGCCTGTATTGTCGGCGATGCGTTTGAGTCTTTCAGCAACTAGCGGGAGGTTGGTGTAGGTGTCTTCAATGTCGCCTGCTACCGGAGTACCAAGAGCGGAAACCGGGTTGCTCTGAGCGAGGCTGTCGGCATGCATGGCAACGAACGGCTTCTGGATGGCACCGAAGGCGTGACCTTTGTTTTCAGGATCGGACAGGAAGCGTGTCAGACCGGTGAAATGGTCGTCGGACAGATGGATCGTGCGCTGGACGCTGTTATGAGACAAATGAGTCATCGCGATGCCGAGGCGCTGAGCAGCCATGGCAACGGGCAGCGGTTCAAAGTTGGATGTCGGGATGATGGCGCCTTTCAGGCCGTTGCCTTCGACGAAGTACATAGCAACCTGACTGTGGTCTGCGTAATCCTTACCGGCGTTCAGGATGGTTGCGGGATTGTCGTCGGAAGAGTTGATCTGAACCTTGATTTCTTTATCTAAGTCCTTGAGAGCTTCGCGGGCTTCACGCATGGTGTAGACCGTTGTGCGGAAGGACAGAGGATCCTGAAGAGCTCGGTCCTTGTTCTTTTCCCAGAGGTAAGAACCTTTCAGGTTGTCGCGAATCTTAGCGGCTTCTTCTTCCAAGCCGGAGAAGGGGTGAACTTTGGTGACCTGAGGAAGAACCGGAGCAATGTTGCCGTTCAGAGCTTCCAAGCTCAAGGCAAAGACGCGGGGTGTGGCATCGATGATGGTGCGGGCATGACGAGCGGCATCCATCGTCTCAGCGACAGCTGCGGCATTGGTGGACAAAATGGCAAGAGCGTCTTTTCCTTCCGGAACCAGCGGCTTAAGACCGGCCTTCTGAAGCGCTTCCTTACCGCTCATTTCTTTGCCGTCAACCTTAGCGCGCCATTCACCCATCATCACTGCGCCGACGTGAGAAGACATAGTGATGTCGGCTTCACCGACGGAACCGCGGGACGGGATTTCCGGTGTAATGCCTTTGTTCAGGAATTCTTTATAGAGCTCGGCAACGTAGGGCTGAGCACCGGTCTGGCCGGCAAGAAGGGTATTCAAACGAATGACCATCTGCAGACGAGTCAGTTCTTTGGACATCATGGGGCCGATGGCAGCGGAGTGGCTTCTCAGAGCATTGTGGTTAAAGGCTTTCGAAGCTTCAATGACTTCTTCGGAGAGTTCGCCGTTTGCTTTGAAGAGCGGTTTGTCTTTGTTCAGGCCGACACCGACGGTCAGACCGTAAACCGGTGTGCCGCCTTTGGCTGCCAGAAGAACAAGTTCATGGGCTTTTTTGAGGCGGTCCATGGCTTCAGGAGCGATGGCGACGGTGTCTTTGCCTTCGGCGATGGCCCAGGCTTCGTCCTGAGTGAGGTTGGAGCCGTTGAGCGTAACAACTCCGGCGTTGGCGATTCCGGCAGACATAAGGAGTAAAGCGATGATAGAAAGTCTCATTTTATTTTCCTCTTTGGGTCGTATTGGGGAGTATTCGAGTAATTACTTAATCTGATATTTGAATTCGTGGCAGTTGTTGCAGTAGACCTGAGAAGTCTTGTGCTCGGAGTGGCAGGCCGTACAGGCAATGCCTTCGCCGTAATGGTGGCTGGCATGCGGATTGGGCTCACCGTTCTTCAGGTTCTTGGTTTTTTCTGCGACAGCTGCATAGCTTTGATGGCAGGTCAAGCAGGCTTTGTTGTCGGGCGTGACGAACTGATTGCCGGCAACTGCGTTTTCTTTGGTATGGCAGGCGGCGCAGTCTTTAATGTTCTGGTGATAGGGCTTTACCTGCTGAGCGGATGCCGGAAGGGCGATAAATAATGCGGCAGCGAGGACGAGGAGATTGAGCGATTTCATGTTGTTATCCTTTCCGTGGTGAGGCTATTCGAGGTTGACGGGAGTGTTGGCGACGACTGCGTCTCCGGCGACTCGGCCGGTGACAAGACCGTCAGCGATGGCGCATCCGCCGAGACGGCTGGCACCGTGTGTTCCGCCGGTTACTTCACCTGCTGCGTAAAGCCCGGGAATCGGTTTTTGTGTTCTGACGTTTAAGACTTCAGCGTTCTTTGTGATTCCGACACCGCCCATGCAGTAGTGGACTTTCGGCCAGACGCGGGCTGCATAGAACGGAGCCTTCTTAATCTCGATAGCCAGTGCGAGCGGACGATCGAATTGCTTATCTTTGCCTTCGCGGACATAGGCGTTGAATTCTTCAACCTGTTTGATCAAAGCTTCTTTAGGAATGCCGTAGGCATCGGCAAGTTCACCTAAAGTGTTAAATTTCTTGATAACACCGTACTTCAGGCCGTTCTTAAGAGTCTGAGCCTGTTTGACGCCGACGCTGTCGGTAAAGCAAATCGGATAAACGGGTTTTCCGTTTTCGTCGAGCTGCTTGAGGATTGCGTCTGAACGAGCTTTGCGGTCGGCCAGTTCGTTCACGAAACGTTTGCCGGTACGCTTGTCAACCATGATGCCTTTCGGGAAACCGGCAATCGTGTTGAACTGAGAAACTAAGCCGAAGCCGCGTTCGTCAGGAGAAGACCACGGTCCGAGCTGAATCTGATCCAGCTGAATCGGAAGAGCGCCGATGGCCAGCATATTCTGGAGAACTTCACCGGTGGCGCCGGGATGGTTGGTGGATTCAAGGTTCGGCCCGAGTGTCGGATCCTGCTGCATACGGAAAGCAACGTTCTGAGAGAAACCGCCGGTGGCAGCGACCACACCTTTTCTGGCACCGTAAACCTGAGGAACGCCGGAGTTTTCTTTGCGATAGTCGTGACGTTCAAGAACCTTGACGCCAATGACGCGGCCTTCGTCGTTGAGAACAAGGTCAGTAACGGCGCAGCCTAAGTGCATGTCCACACCGAGGTTTTTGGCTGCTTCAACGAGCGGACGAGTGATGCCGCCGCCGGTACTTTCAACGGTCTGCATGATACGGGGGACGCTGTGGCCGCCGAAGTGCTGAACGAAAGGTTTGTACTTAACACCGTACTTGACGGTGAAATCAAAAGCAGGACGAGTACCGTAAACAATGTTCTTCAGAAGATCGACGTGGCTCAAACCGCGGCCGGACTTAATCATGTCCTGGAGCATGAGTTCAGGAGAGTCCTTGATGCCTTCTTTTTCCTGAAGCGGAGAGCCGGCAACAGCGAAAGCCCCGCCGTTGATGGCAGAGTTTCCGCCGTAAGCAGGCATTTTTTCAAGCAGCATGACAGAAGCCCCTTTTTCTTTGGCTTCTAAGGCTGCGGCCAGGCCGGCAAATCCGCTGCCGATGACGATGACGTCAGCGACTTTATCGAATTTTTGTTGAGTTTGAGGAGCCGCGAATGCGAGACTTCCGAAAGCCGGAGCTGTGCAGGCTGCCGCTAATTTCAGGAAAGAACGGCGAGAAGGTGTGGTCTTCATATTTTCTCCAATGGATGTAAGTGAGTGAATTGCTTTTGATTAATCTCATTGCAAAGACCGTGCCAACTTTTTCGAAAATCTTAACTACTTGAAATTTAAGATAATTTCAAATTGCGTATTAATACGTAAAGATTATTAACGATATTTCGTGAGTTAAAATAGTATGAAATATCGTGAGTCACTAAATATCGTGAATAAAGACCTCCAACTCCCAGCGATCCTTGCGATCAATTCTTCGATTAACGCAGAAGAGTCACTATCTCGTGTTTTTGAGGTGCTTCAGGACTTTCTTGATGCGGACGGCGCTTTCGTAAATATCTTCGATGTTCAGAAGCACTCGATTGTGTTTGTGGCGCACTGCAGACGAAATGGCCTTTCTTCTCCGCTGGGTTCGGTTGAACCGCCCAGATCTCTTCGTCCGCTCAAAATCACTGACAAAGTTTTGAACTGCTCGGACATATCGGAAGATCGGTTCACTCAAAAAGTTCTATCTGAGTGCCTTCCCGATGTGAAGTCCTATCTGATGCTCTCGATGGACAAAGAAGATCGACACTTGGGTGTCGTCTGCTTTTACAGCTGTCACTATGATCAGTTCAACGAAGCACAGCGCAATCTTTTGAAGTCACTTCATGACTCTTTCTCGTTAATGACATCCAACGCACTGAATTCCGTGCTTCTGGCAAACAACCGGGATTTAATTCACGAAAACGACGGCCTGAAGGATTGTGTAAGAGAAAGCCGAATGGCTTTGGTTAATCGCTTCACGGCGCGTACGCCCTCACTAAAAGAAATTACGGCGAAAGTGGAGAAGGTTAGTTCAACCGAGGTACCGATGCTGGTTTTAGGAGAAACGGGCTGCGGCAAAGAAGTGGTTGTGAACCTGATCCAGCAGCTCTCTAAGCGGGAATCCGGGCCGTTTGTGAAATTGAACTGCGGAGCGATTCCGGAGACCCTGATTGATGATGAATTCTTCGGGCATGAGAAGGGCGCATTTACGGACGCCAAAATCCAGAAGAAAGGCGTCTTTGAACGTGCTTGCGGAGGAACACTTTTCTTAGATGAGATCGGAGAGCTCTCACTTGCCGCTCAAGTGCGCCTCCTTCGCGTTCTGCAGCAGAAAGTCGTGACAAGAATCGGCGGCGTGCAATCAATTCCCGTGGATTTCCGATTAGTAGCCGCGACACATAGAGATCTCAAGGAGATGGCCAAAGAAGGCCGTTTTAGAAATGACTTGCTTTATCGCCTGAATTTGTTTCCGCTGCGAATTCCTCCTCTGCGGGAAAGAGCGGAAGACTTAATCCCGCTCACCGAATTCTTCCTGAACCGTCTGAGAAGTAAATACGGCATCTCTCAGCCTCTGGTTCTGTCGAAAAAATCTGTCGAGCAGATGCTGAACTACAAGTGGCCTGGCAACGTCCGTGAACTTGAAAACACGCTGGAACGTTCAGTCCTGACCTCTTCGGACTATCAAAACATTCGTGTCATCTTCGACGGAGAAGCCGGAGGATTAGGACCTGCGATGTCCGTCGTCTCCAATGAGCTGATTAAACTGGAAACCTTTGAGGCGATGCAGAAGCATTATTTCGAAGCAGTCCTGAAGGCAGCTAAAGGGAAGATTTCCGGCACCGACGGAGCTGCTGCTCTTTCAGGAATGCATCCCAACACGCTTCGAAGCAAGTTGGACAAGCTCGGCGTGACTTTTAAAGCGGTCAAGCCGGAACTCTAGGATCCGGCTTGATGACGATGAATTCGCTGACTAAACCGCTTTGCCTGTCAGTTCTTTTTCCTGCTTCGGCGTGAGTTCCGGCGCAAGTTTTTCGTCCACGATGCCGTTCCGCAGATCTTCCATCTCGGCCAAAGACTGAGGATCGTTCTGAGTTTTGTAAATCAGAATATAGGCGCCGGTCAGGAATGTTGCTCCCAACAAAAGAAGGTGCGTTAAATACGGGAAAGCAACGCCGGAAAGCGAGGCTCCGGCTTGAGAGACTCGAAGCATGGCAAATGCCCCCGCGGTCGTGGGGGAAAGCCATCCGAAAGCCTGCAGAGGCCAAGGAATATTTTGCCACGGATACAGGTTGCCTGAAATAAATACAAACGGGATCGAGGAAGGTACGACGATTTGAACAACAAATCGGTAGCGCTTCAAAAAGGCCGCGATGAGCAAGCCTAGGGAAGTAATGGCAAAGGCGTAGATCATTGAAACGACAATCGTGCCCGGCACGTTTTTGAATGAGTTCACCCCATGGAAGGAGAATGACTGCCCCTCGATAAACAGGATCCAGAACAGACTCAGAAAGAAAAACGGAGCGTACATGGCCAGAAAATACATCGGGTGGCGGGCGCCTAGGGCAAGAGGAAATGGATACTTTTTCTTCCAGAACCAGTCATTCATAAGCATTCCAATACCGCAGACGAAGACCGTTTGGAAAATGATCATGAACACGATGGGAACGGTGAAATTGAGGTAGCCGTTGACCGTATTGAACATACTTTGAACGATCATAGACGGAGGGTTGTTTGCAGCTCGGGCAATTTCCGATAAGGGCACCCCGTGTTCCACGAGATGCGCACTGATAGATGCCGCTACGATTTTTTGCAGCGGTCCGCCCACACCGCTCATTGAACCGCGGCTCTTGACGATAAAGGCACCGTTGGTGACTAGGACTAACGCGGTCGGCACGTTGGTCAGCGTGTTGATCTCAAAATCCGGAGGAATAATTAAGATTGCGCTGATCCCTCCTTTGCGCATCAGGTTTTCGGCTTCGGGCAGGCTGGTTGTTTGCTGAGTGACCTGAAGGCTGGGAGAAGCCCTCATCGCCTGAGTCAAACGACGAGACAGTGCAGAATTATCTTGATCTACAGCTACGACGTTCAGATGATCAGGCAGCTGTTCCATGTAGGGCCAGCAGTAGTAGAAAGAATAGAAAAAGATCGCGAAGCAAAAAAAAGGAGCACAGGCGAGATTTGTGGTGCACTGCTTTAAGGTAAATAGGAAGCATTTCAGCAGGGATGGAAATTTAGAGTTCATGCTTTGCCTCCAAAATTTTTTCCTGTTTTGCAAACTTTCCGTACTTCCACTTAAAAATCGGTATGCCGATAACAAGAGGGATAAAAGCGAGAATCGCAAACGCTGTAAAAGTTGTTCCCATCTCCCAAATTTTTGCTCCCAGTGTCCACTGTTGAGTTTGACCCTCAATAAACCATGTTAGCGGCAGGCATTTACAGAACATCCGAGCCATTTCACTCATGGAATCCAGCGGCATGGAAAATCCCGTAAAGGGAAGCGCAGGAGCGGCATAGCCGGAAGTGACGACAAGGGCAAAACGCCAGTTTGGCGCGATACCCACAATTAATACTCCTGTGCATGCCATCACGGCCAAACACGCGGCGCCGCAGATAAACCAAATAAATAGGGATCCAGCCGGAGCAAAGCCTCCGAAACCGGCAAATAAGGCAATGTAGGAAGCAATGAGGAGAGAGTAGAAAAAGAAATGCGGGAGCAGTTTGCCGAACAATGCAGCGGTCACGCTTCCCTTTGCGGTATCAAACCAATCATTGATTCGGTATTGATAGTTCTCACGAACAATGGATGAAACGAAAGATAAGATGGCAGCAAGCATGATGACGCCCGGCACCAAGTTACTTCCCAGGAAAGCGAGGAAACTGAACTGCATGTTGCCTAGTGCATAGAAGTCGGAGTGCAGTCCTGTGACCAGCCTCTCGGCTCCTTTGACTCCGCTTGCGGTCAGCATTGAAGTTTTGATCATGCGCTCCTGCGAAATCGCTGTAGCCACGCTTGTTAAGTCCGCTTGAAGAGTTCCGGCAACCGCATAGCGATTCTCATCGAGATAAAGCACCATCGGGGCGCCTGCACCTTTCGTGACGTCTCGTGAGTAGCCGAAAGGAATCTCAATAAAACCGTAAATTGTTCCGTTTCTTAATGCCTTATCGGCTTCAGAATGGGAGGCGAAAGGAACGAGTCCGACGGAACGAGTAGCATCGATTTTTGAAATCACATCACGGCTTAGCTGTGAGTGGTCATTGTCGACAATGCCGGTTGGGACTTGAGTCACAATTCCGTTTCCGAGCAGCAGCCAGACAACTAAGACCCAAAAGATCGGAAGGAATCCGCAGACGATGATTTCCTGCGGTGTGCGTAAAAGCCGCTGAATTTCGCGCACTGCGACGGCGGCTGCCGCATTTAACCAGCCTAACGGAGAAAGCATTATCCGATCCTAATTCTTAAAACCTTCAACTAATACGCTCATACCCGGGCGCAGATGGTCAATTTTCTCGACAGGCCGGCCCCGGACCTCAAAAGTTTTCATGTCATAGCCGGAATCCATGCGTGTGCTTCTCCAGGTTGCGTAATTGGCACGCGGACTGATGTAGTAAACCTTGTAGTCGATCTTCTTATCTCCGAGGGCAGGAACATATGCATGCAAAACTTTACCGATTTCGATACCCGGCATATTTTCTTCGCGGATATTGAAGGAGGCCCACTGGTCATTTAAGTCGACCAAGGTAACGACAGGGAACCCGGCAGCCGCAATTTCGCCTTCAACCAAAATAACCTTATCTACTTGGGCGTCAAGCGGTGCGTTTAAAGTCTTATCCACAGTGAGGGATTCAACCTGTTTAACGCCGGCTTTGGCTTCTTCGGCTAAATCAAAAGCGGCGGATTTTTCCTGCTTGCGGGCACCGATTTCGGCAATGTCGTACATCTGTTTAGCAGCATCTGCTTGCTGCTTAGCGGCAATCCACTGAGTCTGGACTTCGTCATACTTTTGCTTGGAGACCAGACCGTCTTTGTAGAGTGCAGAGATTCGGTTATATGTCTTAAGGGCTAAAGCAGCTGCTGCCTGAGCGCGCTCCCACTGGGCACGGGCGGCTTGCTTTTCCTGAGGGCGTGCGCCTTCATCAACAAGGCTTTGTTTTGCCTGGGCAGCTCTTTCTTGAGCTTGGACCTGTTGAAGTTTTGCTTCAAGTTCCGGCAGACTCATCAGCGCAACCGGCTGATTGGCTTTAACAAAATCGCCCTCGGAAACTAAGACCTTATGGATGCGTCCCGGAACTTTTGAAGCGACGCTTATTGTGCGGGATTCCATTTGTCCCTGAAGAGGAGGAGCAGGCGGGAAGGCGGCTTTATAAATGCCCCATACAATAAAGGCTGTCAAGCCAAGCACAAAGACCAGCATGAGAATAACGCTGATTTTCGGAGCTTTGACTTCCTGTTTTTGAGAAGTCGAGGTTGTCTGCGGTTGAAGAGGTTTATTGTTTTCTTCCATGATTAATTTTCCACAATCACTTCGTGCTTGTTGACGGCATTCATAAATTCGCTCATCTGACCGGCGATGGCATGCAGCATGGCGTAATTCGATACAAACTCAAACGCTGTGACCCGGCGTCCGACTTCTGCTGCAAAAAGCTGATTACGAGCCTCGTTAACGTCAAGCGCGGTCGCCAAGCCTTCGTCGAAGCTCTTGGATTTGAGTTTTAGGTTCTCGGAAGCTAGCTTTACAGTAGAGGCGCTTAATTTATATTGATTAATGGCGTTTTGTGTTCTTAACCAAGCGACTTCCACGCCGGTTCTGACTTGGTTGATCGCTTCGGCTTTCCCGGCTTCGGCCTGCCTGACTGTTGCTTCAGCACTGCGGATGCTGGCTCTTCTGTCTTTAGCATCCCAAAGTGTAATGTTGACGCCGACACCGCCGATCCAGTTCGGCTCGACAAGCGTTTGGTAATGCTTAACAAAGTTGTAGGTTCCGAATGCAAAAACCTGCGGCATCCAAGCGCCTTTAGAAGCCTTGACGCCTTGCTGGGCTTGATCGGCCTTGGCCTGAATGACTGCGATCTGAGGGTTGGAGGCCAATGCAGTATCCACCCAATACTTCAAAGGTTCGAGCGGACGGTTCAGAACAAAAAGCGGCGTCGTCAACTTTCCGAACTCTTCATCTCGGAGCAGTCGAGCCAGCTGGAGACGGGCAACCTTAGCGTTGTCTTTGGCTTTCAGGTATTCGCGGTTTCTATTGTCTCGCTGGACTTGGACGGACATTCTTTCGATCTTGCTGATCATTCCCTGCTTTTCAAATTTCTTCGCTTTGGCAAGTTCCCGATCCTGGTGGTTCAGCATGTCCTTTTGGAGCCTTTCAACCGAGAGCGCTAATTGTGTTCCGAAGTAATAACCCGCAAGCTGAGCGTCTAAATCTTCGCTGTCGGCACGCTTTTGAGCCACCGCTTCATCAACGGCGTATTTGCTTGCATCCTGCATGGCAGAAATTTTTCCGCCGGTATAAATCGGCCAAGTTGCGGTTGCTGCGACACGAGGCCCGTTCAAGGACATTTTTTCGTGCACTCCGACTGAGAAAGATCCGGGGAGCTGGATTGGAAGCGGGGCGCCAGCCAAAGGATTCGGGATCGATTTATCGATATCGATTTTCTTCTGTCCAGCAATTTGCATCGCCTGCAGGGTTACGGTTGGGCCGCCCAGAGTTTCCAAAGATTTCTGAGTTTCTCGTTTGCTTTGGACTTGTTCTTCGCTGGCTTTGAGCTTGTCGCTTCTCTCATAAAGCCAATCGCGTGCGACAGGAAAGCTCAGGGGCAATGCGGCGGAGCATTGCTGAGCGGCGCAGAGCGCGAGTGCGGCAAAAGCTAATTGAATAGGTTTGTTCATCGAATTATCGAATTATGGAATTCAAAAGCGCATGAATAACAGGATTGTAACTGCCCGGCTGAATGTTTGTTCAGAATTGTAAGCAATAAGGGAGCAAGAACGTCTCGGAATAACCTCCCTAATATCAGGGATAGTTGTCTTTGATAACTTTTGACTATGAAATTACTTAAATGGATGGAAGCAAAGGCAAATTCACTATGGAAATTTAGATCTTTGAGGCTAAAAGCTTTATGCAGGTTTCGTATGAAGTCGGAAGTTCCCGCTCTGAGCAGGAGATCAGTACGAGAAAGCGAATTACCTTTGTTACCTGCAACCCTTTCTTTCAAATTACAAAAAACGCCTCTTTCGTGCTTAATTTGCACCGAGTTCTTACAATCTTTAATAAGCAGCCGGAAGACGATCAGAACTACGCCTACATTCAACTCAAGGAGCAAAATGATTAACAGCCAATGGAAAGCACTTCACCTGGGGCGATGGGAGCTTTTGTTCAAAATTATGGACGAAGGCTCCATTACGCGTGTTGCCGATATCGAAAATCTTCAGCGCTCTCAATTATCTCGAATGGTTTCAGGACTGGAAGAAGAGTTAGGCGTGCAACTACTGGAACGGCGAGGGAAACGTCTGAATCCCACCCAAGTTGCACTTGAACTTCGCTCGAAAATTGAACCTCATATTGTGATGGTGCGTCGGGCGCTGGAGAAGACCTCGGAACTCGAAGAAGGCGACAAGGGAAGCATTCGTTTCGGTGCAATGCCCGGATTCCTCCAGACTCAGGTTGTTCCATTGATTGCCGAATTTCAGCAGCTGCATCCTCAAGTTACTTTCGATGTCATCGGGGACGACAATCCAAAGGCGTTCATGGGCGGAGAATGCGATTTGATGCTGTATTACGGCCCCGTCAATGATGCCAACCTTGTGGAAAACTGGGTCACTCGATCATTATTCGTTCCATGCGCCTCGCCCAAATATTTAGAAAAGGCCGGTTATCCCGAAAATCCGGACGAACTGTCCGATCATTCAGGTGTGGTCTATACGGGCCGAGTCAGGCCGCATTCGGAAGTTTTGGTTAAGAACGGTCGGCAGCAGACTTTTCGCTGGAAGTCGATGATTCGGTTCAACAATATTTTGTTGGCAAAAACCGCGGCAGTTGAAGGCTGCGGCATCGTTCTTGATATGCCGCTTCATCATTGTTTCGAAGAGGTGATGAACGGACAGCTTATCCCGATCCTCAACGGCTGGCAGATTCCGAATCTCGATAATTACATCGGTTCAACGTTAGCAGCCTCTAAATTGAGACGAGTTCAGATGTTCATCGATTTTTATGTCCGAAGAAGAAGAGAAATCGAAGGCGAACAAAAGAGGCGTCTGCAGGAAAAATATAACTTCATTATTTAGAAGATTCGGGTTCCTCAAACGATAAGAAGTCGGAACGTTAATGCTAGGTTGTCTGCACAGATGAAAAAGAAATTAGAAACAGTTCAAATCTGGTCGAAAAAAGGCCTCTCGGATCTCTCCGGCGAAACATACTTCGCTAGGAGACGGGCTTTGCTGAACGGCATTTCTATGATTAACCGTCTTCAGTTTTTTAAACCCGAAGACGAAGTTGCAGCGCTGCAATTAATTGAAATATTGGAGCAAATCTCTCGTCTCAAAGAAACGCTGTTAGCGGCTTGTCGGGCTGCAGAAACCTTATCGTCTGCCGACAGCAAAATTGCTGCAGAGAAAGTCTTCATTCTTGAAACGATAGACAGCGCTGAAAAAGCTCTTCAGAAAGTAAAGGAAAACCTACAAGAAGCTGCTGAACAAAAGACAATTCTTTCGGATAAGCTCGACCGCTGGCTGCAGCAGCAAAAGCGCTTTAAAGAGGTTAAGCCTTGGCTGAAGTTTCCCGTTGAGGCCTTAGAAGAAGAACGGTTGATTCTCGGACCGTTGTTTTCGTTGTATACGCATCTCAAAAGCAGTATTCGAACGAACGTGACACTGCCGGACGGAACCGTAAAAAAATCTACGCCGTCTGTTGCTAACTTTGCAGTCAAAAACACTTCGGATCCAGAACTGAGAACTTTGTTCTTCAACGCTTTGTCTGCTTGTTTTGCGACAAATTCTTCCATGTTCTGCGATATCCTTAATGCCGTAGCCGGTGCGCACTTACTCAGAGCCTCCAGGCTCGGCATGAGTACGCTTGACTACGCATTGGTTATCGAAGGCCTGGATAGAAAGAGCTTCGAAGCAATGCGCAGCGCATTTTCTAAGAAGCTGTCTGAGATTCGCGAATGCCTTCGGTTTGCAGCCCCCTATATCAATCAAGGTACAAATCGTCCGGAGTCTCCCACGATTCCGGTGGCACTATTAGGGTCAGCACTTCCGCATCTTGAAGGGCCTGAATCTCTGAAGACACTTGACGGAACACTAAAGGAAATCACAGAGGCCGTCGAACCTTACTTTCCTGAGTTTCGAGATTTCATTGAGCTCTGCAGACAAGGTCACTGGCTGGAGACGCATAATTATTCGGCTGGCTCAGGAGGCGCTTGGTGCGTTGAAGTTCCTTACGACAAAGCGGTGGCGATATACGTTGATTACCAGCCGAATATCAACCGATCCTTTGAAACAGCCCATATCTTGGGCGACGCGTTTTTTAGATACTCGATCAGTGATCTTCCGATGCAGGAGAGAAGACTTTCCGAAACCCGATATGAACTTATCGGTCGTCTTTTTGAAGAGCTGTTCCTGAGGAGACTGGTGCAGGGAGCTTCTTCGCCTCAGGAAAAGGCTGCCGTGCTTTGGCATGGTTTGCGGCGAGTCATGATTAATTTGATCGAGATCCCGTTTAGATTCAGACTTGCAGAAGAGGTCTTTGAAGCGCGGAAAAACGGCTATCTTTCCGTCGAATACATCAATAAACTGACCAGAAAATGCTGGAGTGACTGCTACGGTGACACGGTTGAAGGCGTAGACCAGTACATGTGGGCCAGGAAGCCGCATTTCTACAACGTATATAACGCAGACTCACCGCACCACGATTTTCAATACACCGTCGGTTTCCTCTCTGCCAATATGATGCTGAAGAAACTGGAAGAAGTGGAAAAAACGGAAATTCCTCGTATCGGTAAATCGGTGCTTTTGGATAATGCCACCTTGCCGTACGAGGAGATTTTCACGAAGAATTTCGAAGCGGACATCGAATCTGAAGAATTTTGGACGAACGCCATTGAAGAAGCCCTCCATCCTCTTCGCAGCATTCGTCCATACGTCGGTGAGTTAAACCGACCTCAGCGCTAAGTACGCCGATTTCTTCTTGCTAGAAATAATGTGAAAGTCCGAGTGTTCCGTAGAATCCTCTCGGTTTAACCGATTGATCCCCGGATTTGTATTTTGCTGCCGATGCTCCGATAGCACTGTACAAACGTGTCGTTTTAGAGAAGGGATACTGATAACCAAGAGCAATGAAGCCGCCGTCAGCTTTCAGCTTCTTTGAGAGTTCATCGGTTTTGGCATGGATATAGCCGACAGCACCTAAGACTTTTCCACCTATCACCGGCGTGGAGAAGCCGAGAATGATGTTCTCACCTTCCAATCCGTCGAGTTTTTTCATTTGAGCAGAAGTGATGCTTCCGATGCCGTTATCCTTTAAAGCACTATAGGAAGCGGTTCCAAGCGCATCGGCATTTTTGAAATACTGCAGGGAAAGGTAAGCGGTTGCCGCAGAAAACTTCCAATTTCCGCCGGCCGTAATACGCCACATGTCCTTGGGGCTTCTTTTTTCTGTGGTCAATGCTTCGTTTACTCGTTCAAATAAGACAACCGTCTCGGCTGGTCCTCCTTTCCACGTCACACCCAATCCAAAATAATGATTGGAGGTCGAGCGGTTTTCTTTACCTTCTTCACCCATCGAGTATTCTGTTGTCAGCTGAAGTCCTCTGTATTCCGGAGAACGGTAAGTAAAGGCGTTGTCAAAACGGGAGGCAGGCATCTTGCCGTAGACGATGTTTTGGTTGCCGAGCTCCCAAATACCTGTTCCGAACGGGTTGACGTTACCCAGCATATTGAAGCTTCCGCCGTCGGTGCCGAGGATTGAAGAGCGCCCGGCCGCCAATGTACCGAATGGAGAGACAATCTGAAGAGTTGCTTCACGGCTGAAGGCGAGTCCTTCGGTTGCTTCGGCACCGGTGTCAGCGTCAAAGCCATTCTCTAATACGAACTTAATTTTGTAGCCGCTGCCTAAATCTTCTTCTCCTTTGATACCGATACGATTGGACGTACCGGCGCCGGTAACCATCTGAGCATTGTTCTCTTTTGAACCGAAACCGTCATTGATTCTTGAAATACCGACGCCGAGGTCGATGCGTCCGTAAACAGTGACAGAATCCTGAGCGGCTGCAGCAGAGCCGAAAGCAAGGACGGAAAGAAGGGCTAATGTGAGTTTTTTCATGTCGGATTTGATGTTGAGTTAAACAAGAAGGAGAGTGAAAGCAATAGCCGTTAAGCTCACCGGTGCTGAACGTTTAATGACTTCGAGCGGAGAAGTCCCGGCAATGCCTGCGATAAGGATGACGCCGGCTGCAAGCGGAGAAGAAACACGGCCTAACGTTGCGGACAAGCAGGTTAAGAAGCCTAAGTCCTGGATCTTCATACCGAATTCGGCTGCATGAGGAACGACGGATTCACAGAAGGCAAATGCTGCAGCGTTACCGGAGCCGGTCATTACGCCGAGAATGTACGGACCGAAGGATCCGCCGAGCTTGGCAATTTCGGAAGAATCTTTAAGGAAGTCGATGAAGCCGGAAACCACGCCGCAGCTTCTTAAGCCGGCAGCAAAGACGCCTGCGGCAATAATTAAACCGATGATGCTGCCGTAGCCGGATCCCATGCCGTCAAAGAATTTTTTAACAAGTTCGGCAGGATTGCTGCGTGTGACGAAGATGACATAGATGAAACCGATCAGCATGGCGGTTGCAACACTCATCTTTACTTTGGGAAACCAAAGCGAGATGACAAAGAGCAGCACGACCGGAAGGAGAGGAGCAAAAGCCTTGAGAAGGTTGGGATGCTGGGGAAGTTCCGGAAGAGGCCGGATGAGTCCTTTTTCGTTAATGGACTGCTGGAAGCCGCCTTTTTTGTAATCGCCGAAGATAAAACAAATCGTGGTTAAAGCAACAATGCACAGGCCGAAAAGAATCAGGATGTTGAAGGAAATGTGGTTGATCTGTTCCATCACCGGAATACCGGCTAACTGAGCGACCAGAATGTTATCTGTTGATCCCGGAGACCAATAATTCGGAAGTGTGGCGGAAATAATGGCAGCAGCGGCGATCGCCGGTCTGAAGCCTGCTCGGAGCATAAGAGCGATGAGTGTCGGGCCGATGGCTGCGCATAAGCCGGCAAGGGAACCGATCGCCAAGGAAGCCACGCCCGTCACGAGCATGCAGCACGGAAGAAGCAGAATACCGAGTTTGTTAAGCGGCTTGGTAAGAAGGCTGACCAAATGAAGGTCGCATTTAGTTAAAGTAACGCATGCCGCAAAGCCCATGGAAGAGCAGATTGAGATAATTAACGCTCGATTTGTCATGGACTTATCGAACTGTTCGAAGGCAGCCATCGGGTCCAACGAACAACAACACATAACTAAACCGGCGAGCAGCAGGACCAAGCGTGTTTCATAACGCTTAATAAGTCCGTAAATAGTTGCAATGACGGCGGCCAAAGCAACCCAAGCGGAAAAGGACATTTTTACCTCGTTGAGTGGAGTGAACGAGGTCATGTTAAGGATGTAACGGAAATTTACAAATAAGCAAATTCAAGTAAATCAATTGGGATATTCACTAATTTCAATCAAAAATTCCTGTTGATTTTTATGTTTTTATCTATATGAAAAATAAGTAAAAAACTTAAAAAATATTACTTTAGTAGTAGGTGGTTCTACTTATAACATTATCTTGTTTTTACGAAAATAATTCGTTTTGTTCAAGTTCAAATTCTCATCGAAAAATGTCAACAAAAAAATTCCCAAATTTAGTTTCTCAATTTCTTCAATACGTGAAGTTCGAAACCCAATCCTGCCGAGAAAGTCAGGATGAGCCCTCTTCTCCGAATCAGCTTAAGATGGCTGAGTTTTTAGTGGAAGAGCTCAAGTCTTATGGTCTGGAAGACGCGCATATCGGCAAAGGAGGTGTTGTTTATGCTTCGCTTGACGCCGCAAAAGGCTTCGAGGATTGCCCTGCCATTGGTTTGATTGCTCATATGGACACCTCACCGGATGCCCCAGCAGTCAATATCAAACCTCAAATTATTCAAGTCGAGACCGGTGATGTGCTTTTGAATCCGGAAAAACAAATCTATTTCCGAGAAAACGATTTTCCTGAGATTAAGAAGTATGTTGGTCAGGAAGTGATTTTCACCGATGGAACAACTCTTTTAGGCGCAGATGATAAAGCCGGCGTTGCCGCTATTACGGCTTGCATGGCCTATCTCAAAGATCATCCGGAAGTTATACACGCTAAGATATGTGTTGCATTCACGCCCGATGAAGAGATTGCTAAAGGAACCGTGAATTTTGATATTCCGTGTTTCGGCGCTGATTACGCTTATACCTTTGACGGCGGCGAAATCGGTACGTTAGAGACTGAGAACTTTAATGCGGCAACCGCCATGGTGACAATTAAAGGTGTGGTAGTCCACCCGGGCCTTTCTAAAGGCAAAATGGTTAATTCCATCAAGCTAGCCTCTCGGCTGATAGGCGCTTTCCCTGAAGAACAGGCTCCGGAAACTACCGAAGGTTATGAAGGCTTCATTCATCCTAATAAGATTGAAGGAACTGTTGCGGAAACCTCCGTCCGAATCTTGATCCGCGACCATAACAAAGAAAAGTTCGAGGCAAAGAAGACTCTGCTGAAAGACTTGACTCGAAAACTTGCAGAAGAAGAATCGCGAGCAGATATCTCCTTAACAATTAAGGATAGTTATGAAAACATGCGTCCGTACCTTGAGAAGACACCCAAGGTTATGGAAATCGTTAGAGAAGCCTATCGCCAGGCGGGCATTCCTATTTCGGAAGAGCCGATCCGGGGCGGTACTGACGGAGCTCGTCTCTCTGTTCGCGGCTTGCCTTGTCCGAACGTTTTCACAGGCGGGTTGAATTATCACAGCGTCTATGAATGCATTCCCATTCCGTCGCTTGAAGCAGCTGCAGAAGTTGCATTGAGTTTGGTCAAACTGTCGGCAGAGGTCAAGACATTGAAATAGATACGTTTGAGGTAGTAGTCCTTCCTTTTCAGAGATCTTAGGAAGAAGTTTTAGCTCCTTTTTCTAATCGAAAGAGGAGCTCTTTTTTTGGAATTCAAATGCAAAAAGCCGAGCATAGAACCTTCCGTCTCTCAGCTATCCTCAAACAGTCAGGACAGCGTATCCTCCGAAACGGTAAAAAGACCAAGGAGGTCGGTAGTGCGCGAAGACTCTCTAATGACTCATGATCAGATGGTTGCAAAATGGATGGAAAATCCTGAATTTCGAAAGGTTGTCTTTGAGCTTGATGCACAATATGCCGCTTTGGACAAGGCTTTAACGAAAGGCAAGCCCAATTGTTTGGAGCAGGCCAACGACACAAGAAAACGAACACCATTCCATTCCGTCCTCCAGCGTCCGGAAAGGCGTGCTATGGAGGACAAGCATTAGCTTTAGAAGATTTGAAAAGGCATCTGCATTATTGAAAATTTTCAAACGGCAAAAAACAAGCTGCTTGGCCATGTCTTCCAAGCAGCTTGAAAATCAATTGTCGCTAAGGAGCAGTGTTTAACTCATTGCAAACATCAGCAGCGTAACAACGATCAAAGCGACGATCGCCGGGATGGCTGTACGTTTAACCACTTCCATCGGGTTGACGCCTGCGATACCGGCTAGAATGATGACGCCGCCTGCAACTGGAGACATAGAACGTCCTAAACCTGCTGCGATCTGAGCAACTGCACCGAGTTGAACAATGGTCAAACCGAAGTCAGCGGCATTCGGTGTAATTGCCTGGTTGAAGGCTAAGGCGGCAGCGTTGCCGGAACCGGAAATAGCGGCCATTACGAAGGGACCTGCAGCGGCAGCGAACATGGCGACAGACTGAGAACCTTTCATCGCATCTACGAGAGCGCCGGTTAAGCCGATGGCTTTCATGCCCGAGGCAAACATAGCAGCGGCCGCAATCAGGATAACTACGTCGCAGAAACCGTCACCGGCACCGCGGCAGAATTTCTTGGAAGCATCGCCGATTTTTTGTTTATTGACTAAAGCAACGATCAGGCCGATGGCTGTACCGATCAGCATGCAGACGGGAACCGAGAAAGCCTTTGTCGGGAGAACGCCGACCTGTTTGGAAGCAAGAACCAGCAATGCAAGCGGAATAATCGGGATGATGGCTTTGATAGGGTTGACCTTGAAGTCTTTCTGGATTTCTTCGCCTTCGGGAAGTTCTTTGACGATTTCCGTTGATCCGACGCCTTCTTTCAAGACGATGCAGATAATCGTCAGACAGATGGCAGCGACCAGTGCACCGATAGCGCAGGGGAGAGCTTCCTGCATAATCACGATCATTGCATCCGGAGCCGGAATTTCTTTGGCTTTAAAGGCAATGTCGGCGATCTGAGGGTTGAACATCAAGCCGGGGCTGACGACGGAACCCCATGTTCCGATGAAGACGGCAGCGGCAGCCATCACCGGACGAACTTTCAGGGCGATTAGTGCCGGAATAAGAAGGACACCGACTGCGGCAGCAATGCCTGCCGCTGACGGCAGCACGATGTTTAGCAGCCAAGTAATGATGACGGCGCCGGGGATGACAATTACCGGAACGCGAGCCAATGGTTTAACCAGAAGATTTACCAAATGGTCTGAACATTTGGTAAAAGTCATGACGTAACCGAAACCCATCACGGTAACAATGGTCGGAACCAGGCCTCCATTGACTAATTGTTTAACGAAAGCATCCACAGCGGCAGAGACTCCTCCGTTTGTGCCGACAACAACTTGTCCGATGAACGCCATCACCAAGCCGGACAAAGCTAAAACCAAACGCGCTTCGTAGTTCTTGTAAATGAGATAGAACGTGACAACGACGATTGCTAATCCAATCCAGATCATAATTTTTTCTCCTGAGATTTATTGTTGAGAAGTTTTTCGAATGCTTCGTCGAGCGCTTTATCGCTGTCTGCTAAAGCATTCCTCCATGCGCGGAGACGTTGTTCGTCTTCTTCTAATCGTATGGCGATTTCGTCCAATCCTCTACGTACGTTAGCCGGGGCCGGAGAGCCCGTTCCGACATCCGACTGAACGGCATGTTCCGGAGAAAGAACTGTACGAAATTCTTCCTGTGTAAGTTCAAACGGAAGTCGTTTGTCTTCAAGCTGCTCGGTGACATTGCCGAAGATTTCTTTTGCGGCTTCAAACGGGAAGTTGTTCGGATGGAGATCCCGTGCTCTGGCATAGGTCACGATTTGACTTGCGAAGGTGTGACCGATACGGAAAGGAATTTCGAATTGTCGCTGTAAGGCCTCGGCAAGCGCCATCGTGGTTGTCCAATCGCTGTTTAGCTCCTCGAGACTACGAGCAGGATTGACCTTGAGCAAAGAGAAAGCCTGTTCCATCAGTTCCAGCATTTCGACACCTTTGACGAACACACCGGAGCAGTCTTCCAACACGCTTTCTTTGTTGTCATACATACCGAGCTGTAAGTTATGGGCTCGTAAAAAAGATGTCTGCATAGCGCCGACAACGTCGCTTGCTGTCCCTCGAGTTTTATTGAGAATGCCGGGATTGCGTTTTTGCGGCATCGCTGAAGAGCCGTAAGCGGCGCCGGAATCCAAGAGCAGCCAAGGACGTGTCTGTGAATATTGCTGCGCGAGGTCTTGAACGAGTGTGCCGATTCGGATAGCCACATTTGCGGCATTCGAGGCAGCCTCCAAAGGAATGTCAAAGAGGCTGATTTGAGCGGCATCCAGACCGTTCGTGATGGGCTTTTCAAACCCCAATAATTCAGCCAAGCGTTCGCGATTCAACGGCCAGCTGGAGCAGGCGAGCACAGCCACGCCGAGTGCAGATTGATTGATGCGTTTGTAGCTTTCAATGATTCGGTCTGAGTCTCTTTGGAAGGATTCCAAAAATCCCCAAAGATAGAAGGCCAAAGTGATCGGCATAGCCTGGACGCCGTTGGTGTACGCCGGAATGTATGTTTCGATATTTTCTCGAGCGATCGACAGAAGTCTTGTCCGCAGTTTGTTTAGTGCTTCATAAAAATCCAAAACTGCTAAGCGCAGACGAGCCTCATTCAATGTCGTGAACATGTCTTGGCGGCTTCGTCCTGTGTGAATGAGCGTAGCTTCTTCACCGCAGGATTCGATCAGCATTTTTTCCAACGGCATGATGTCCGTGAGGCGAGGAGCGCCAGGCAGATTTTGAAGATCTTCTGCGTGTTTTTGTGCCGCAGCGATTCTTGGGACAATGTTTTTATCGATAATTCCTTCCTCTGCCAGCATTACCAAGGAGGCGCGATTCAGACGGTTTTGCCAATAGGCCCAGTCTTTGGACTCAGCCTCTTCGCTGGTCGCTTTGAAATCATCCTTTCCCCAAGGTGTGACACGAAGTGTCATTTAAACTCTCCATAAATGATTGCGATACTTTGAGTCTAGGCTTCTTTACAAATTGTAAGGAGAGTATTTTTGCATAGATATGCGTTCAAATAACGCACGTATAAAAAAACATACAAGATGATATTTGGTTTAAATAATTTGGATATAGGAGATCTAATTGGAAATTGAAAATTTATTTATACAATAACAGCACGAATATTCGTGTTGTAATTGCAAATTAAGGGAAAGACCTTATTATTGTTATTTCGATACTTCCAGGTTAATAATTTTTGCCCACAAACAAAAAATCCTCCCGCAAATAGCGGGAGGATCGATATTAAAAACTGACTAAGTTGCGATTACTTTAGAACTTCAACCGGAGCATCGACTTCGTATTCGGTCTTGAGAAGGTCCTTGTCGACTTCGACAATTAACTTCACGGTGTTTTCGGGCTTGACGTTCTGACCGTTCCAATACTTACGGTCGATTTCAAGTTCGACGGAGCCGGTGGCATCCTTGAACTCGTACTTGTCACCTTGAACGTTCCGTACAATGTTGCCTTTCAAGATCAAATGAGCGTCATCAGGGAGCGTTTTTAGCTGAGCAACCGTACCTACTTGAGTGGCGCCGGGGCCGGTGAATCCGCCCGTTTGAGCCATAGCCGGAGCGGCGGCAAAGACAGAAGCTAAAGCAACCGCAGATAATACTTTCTTAACCACTGGTGTCTCCCTAAATGTATTGGCTTCAGCCTAAACCTTCCATTCTGGAGTGGTTAAATTCTTCTCGCGTAATGAGTACATTGAGTTGTTCTAGAGGGGGATGATTGGGGCCAGTTTATGCGAGTAAGAGCTGAGAGCTCTGTTATTCCATTCGACCTGTCTATTGTGGCTCTAGACAAAATTACACGCCTTGAGCAGGCGTGTAAGAGGTATCAAAAATTTTAAATTTTTCGATTAATCGAACAAGGCTAAGACACCGGATAAAGGCGCAAAGTCAAAAGCTTGTTTGGCGTGCGGTCTAACCTTTGGTTTTGCGTGCCATGCAATGGAAAGTCCGGCAGCTTCCAGCATAGGAATGTCATTGGAGCCGTCACCCATAGTGATGAGTTCGGAGAGCTCGATTCCGTGCTGTAGTGCGTAAGCCGATACGTAAGAAATCTTGCCGCGACCGTCGATAATCGGCGTGCCGAACGGTCCGGTGACTCGTCCGGTTAATTTGCCGTCAACGATTTCAAGTTCGTTGCTGATCACGTGCGTAAATCCATACCGTTCTTTAACAACTTCTGTTACGCAGCTAAAACCGCCGGAGACGAGCAGCATCGGGATGCCCGCGGCTTTGAAGGCGGCAACAAGTTTTTCGGCGCCTGGATTGGGCTTGATGTGACGATCGATCAGACGATCAACAATAGAAGCGTCGGCGCCGGCCATCAGCTTGACGCGGGCAGTTAGACTTTCTGCGTAATTTTTGATTTTGCCCTGCATCGCAAGCTCGGTGATATGGGCGACTTCCTCACCTTTGCCGACGAAAGAGGCCATTTCATCCAGTGTTTCCAAATTCAGGAAAGTGGAATCCATATCGGTAGCAAAAAGCTTGAAATTCTTCAGCTTTAATCCCGGCTCGATCCAATTCGCATCGATTTGAAGGGCTCTTGCTTTCTGAGCCCAGCGAGCCTCGAATTCCTCACGGTTGACACGGCGCAGACGAACCGCACAGGGATCTTTGATCGTGCCTTTTTTGCCAATGGTGTGAAGAAACTTTTCCAAAGTTTCTTCGCGTCCGATCTTGGTTTGAAGAACTAAATCGTGACTCACTTGAGCTCCTTGAGGATTCGTAAGATGTTGTCGCCCCTTTTCTCGGCGGTATCACTGTAAGTTTCTAATCGTAACCGATTCGGCCCGAGCATGCGCATATTTCGGTTTGCTTGAAGCATGCGGAAGAACTTTCCGGGGTCAAACGAGGGTTTATCTTTAAAGGTAAAGATGATGGAGTCTTCACCTGCGTCGATCTTTAAAACACCCAAAGGCTTGGCTTCCACACGTATACGGTGCGTAAGAATCAGATTCTTGGCTTCCTGAGTCAGCTTGCCGTAGCGGTCGGCAATCTCCTCCTGAATCTGATAAAGATCTTCCTTGTTTTTGACTTGTGCAAGGCGTTTGTAGAAAGTCAGACGGTTATGAACATCAGGAACATAGTCTGAACGGAGCAGGGCAGGCGCATGCAGATTGATGTCTGTCGTGGCTTCCAGCGGCTGAAGCAGATCAGGTTCGCGGCCTTCTTTTAAGGCAGTGACGGCAGAATCGAGCATCTGGGTGTAGAGGTCGAAACCTACGTCGGTCATTGAGCCGGATTGATGTTCGCCTAAGACTTCACCCGCACCTCTGATCTCTAAATCATGCATAGCCAAATAGAAACCGCTGCCGAGTTCTTCCATTTCTTTAATGGCTTCAAGCCGTTTCTCGGCATTTTTGGTCATCGCACCTTCGCCCGGGGTCAGCAAATAGGCATAAGCCTGATGGTGGGAGCGTCCGACGCGGCCGCGCAGTTGATGGAGCTGAGCCAAGCCGAATTTGTCGGCACGATGCATGATGATTGTGTTGGCGTTCGGGATGTCGATGCCGGTTTCGATAATCGTTGTGCAAAGCAGCACGTTGGTGCGCTGAGCATAGAAGTCACGCATGACGCGTTCAAGTTCCCGCTCGTTCATCTGCCCGTGTGCAACGCCGATGCGGGCTTCCGGAAGGAGCTGATCGAGACGCATGCGGGCGTTTTCAATGGTTTCGACTTCGTTATGAAGGAAGTAAACCTGACCGCCGCGCTTTAATTCACGCAGCACGGCTTCTCGTATCAGAGAGTCGCTTTCACGCTGGACAAAGGTCTTGATGGCCAAGCGTTTTTGCGGCGCCGTTGCAATAACGGAAAAATCTCGAATGCCTTCCAAAGACATCGACAAAGTGCGAGGAATCGGAGTTGCCGTCAGCGTCAGAATGTCGACTTCCGAACGAAGAGATTTGAGCTGTTCTTTCTGACGAACACCGAAGCGGTGTTCTTCATCGATGACGACAAGGCCGAGATCTTTAAATTGGACCTTATCGGAAAGCAGTTTGTGCGTACCGACCACAATGTCGATCGTGCCGTTTTTGATACCTTCGATCGATCCGTTCACTTCCTTTGAAGAACGGAAACGAGAAAGTTCGGCAATTCTCACCGGCCAGTTGGCAAAACGATCGCGGAAGGTTTGAGCATGCTGTTCGGCAAGCAGCGTTGTCGGGCAAAGAACTGCGACTTGTTTTCCGCCCATGACAGCCATAAACGCAGCGCGAAGAGCAACTTCGGTCTTACCGAAGCCGACGTCGCCGCAGACCAGACGGTCCATCGGTTTATCCGAGATCATGTCGCGGTAAACGGCGTTAATGGCGGCTAGCTGGTCTTCCGTTTCTTCAAAAGCAAAGGCTTCGGAGAACGCTTCGTAATCAGCCAAACTGAATTTGAAAGCGTAGCCTTTGCGGGATTGACGCAGGGCATAAATGTTCAAGAGTTCGGCAGTCGTATCCCTCACTTGGAGAGCCGCTTTCTTGCGAGCCTTCTCCCAATCGCCTTTGCCCAAGGAGTGCAGAGGGGCGGTTTCCGGATCCGCGCCGGAATATCGGGAAATCAAATGCAGCTGAGCGACCGGGACGTAAAGTTTGGCCTCTTTGGCGTAGTCAATCTGCAGGAATTCTGCTTCACCGTCCGGCGTGCTCATTGAAGTCAGACCGCGATAGCGGCCGACACCGTGATCCAAATGCACGACCGGGTCTCCGACTTTAAGTTCGGAGAGGTCGCGAATCATCATCTCGATGTTGCTTTCGCGCTCTGTTCTGCGGCGCCGGCGTCTGACCGGACGATCGGAGTTGGAATAAAGTTCTGTTTCCGTCAGAATGGAAATCGGCGGATTCTCTAGTTCCATTCCGTCGTAGAGCGGACCGTAGCAAAGCGCAAAGTTGTCTCCGCTTTCTAAGAATTTCTCAAATCCCGGCACCAAAGGTGCTTTAAGTCCGTTCTCTTTAAAGACATCTGAAATTGTTTCCAGGCGGCCCGCGGAATTTGCCATGACCAAGAGCTTGCAGCTGCGGGCAGAGCAAAGATCCTTGTATGCCTTCAATCCCTCGAGCGGGTCGTCTTTTCTGCGTTCAATGGCGACAGAAGGGAAATTCGGAGTTGCTGTTTCTTTGTCTGTGAGTGACAGACGAGCGTAGTTGCCGGCGAGTTCAAAAAATTGAGGCGCGCTCAGATAAAGGCGTTTGAAATCTAAAATCGGGCGTTCACCGTCAGCGCGAAGGAACTTGGCGCGCTGTTCGGTTTCTTTGTCGAAATGTTCGATGGCGCTGTTTACGTCGCCCAACAGGATCAGAGAAGCGTCAGAACCGATGTAATCAAAGAGGGTTTCGGTTTCGTCAAAGAAGAGCGGCAGGTAGTTCTCAACGCCGGGCGCGGCAATGCCGTTTTCGATGTCTTTGTAAAGCGTCACTTTGCTCGGATCGCCTTCAAACGTTTCTCGCCAGCGAGAACAGAAGGCAGACCTAGCCTCCTTGCCCATCGGAAATTCATGGGCCGGAAGCAGGCGGATTTCATCAACTTTTTCTACCGATCGTTGATTGTCCGGATCAAAGACTCGGATCTCGTCGAGTTCGTCATCAAAGAAATCCAGACGATAAGGCTTGGCCGCGCCCATCGGGAAGAGGTCAAGCAGTCCGCCGCGGCTGGCAAATTCGCCGGGTGCGACCACTTGAGAGACATGTTCATAGCCTCTCGCAACTAATTCGGCGCGAAGATCGGTCGGATCAATGCGGTCGCCCTTGCGGAAGAAGAAGGTTGTTGAGCCGATATAGTTTCTCGGCGCAAGACGCTGCGTTGCCGTGCTGGCAGAAACGATTAAGACGTCGACTGGGTCCTGGCGCTTTTGACGATTTAAAAGCAGGTACAGTGTCTGAAGGCGTTCACCGACAAGATCGGCGTGTGGGCTCAGCACGTCATAAGGCAGCGTTTCCCAATCGGGAAAAACCGTAAGCTTTAAAGAAGGATCAAACCACGTGACTTCGTCCTGGAGACGAATGACATCGCTTGGATCAGCACAGATAACAGTGAGCAGTTTGTTTTGTTTTTTGAGCTGAACCGCGTTTTGCGCGATGGACATGGCAAGCGCACTGCCTGCCGGACAATTTTCTCGATATTTGTCTGAGGGTTTTATTTCTGCAAGAGATTTTCCGATAACGGGCAAAGAGTCAAATATCGTTTCTTTCATCACAACTAGGCGCGGAGACCCCTGCCTTCAGGCAGAGGAGGAAACGCCTCCTCCTTTCGAATTTCTATTAAATAGGTTTGTCTCTTTTCCAGCAGATGCAGCTTCTTGCAGCTGATGCCGGCTGAAATGCGGGTTCCGTCAAGTTTTCGAACATCAAAGAACCCCGATGATCGACGGCCGAAAATGAAGCCTTCTTCTCCCTGGCAGGCAACTTTGTCAAAAAGACGGAAGCCTTTGACCTCAAAGGGAGCCTGATTGCGCTTTCGAAGGGCGCCTTTGAGGATAGAGAGCTTGTGAATCTGCCGGTTGTTCCGGCGCGTCTGCTTCTGGAAGAAGAATTCGCCGAGCCTTTCGGCTCCAAGATTGCCAGCAATGCAAAAGGCATCTGCACCATGTGACTTGGCAATGCCGTTCTCGATTCGCGCGTGCTTGGTTAAGTAGCCGTAGGTGTTGTGCACCTTCAGCTCAGAATGCGACGCCTTTAGGCGGTTCAGCACCTCCCAGCGCATAATTCCCATGAAGGTTTCCGCGCGGAACGATTGTCCGCGCTTTGTCTTCAGCGTGATTTCACCGCGATGAAGGGCCT
>NZ_GL883694.1 GCF_000205025.1 Parasutterella excrementihominis YIT 11859
TCTGCTTTCGACAGACTTTTGCAACAGCCCCTATTTTTATGCCAGAAACCACAAAAATCCAATCTGTTGCCATCCTTGGCCGCGGAGCCTTGGGCGTGATGTACGGAGACTTTCTCACTCCGCGTATGCCAGAGGGCTCGGTTTATTTTCTAGCGGACGCTAAACGCTGTACACGCTATCGTGAGCAGTCCCTCACAGCCAACGGCCGCCCCTGCTCCCTCCTTTTTGAGAGCCCCGAAGAGCTGAACAAAGCACCTGACTTGCTGATCGTTGCTTTAAAAGGGCCCGCTTTGGAAAGTGCTTTGCAAGGCATCAAAGGTCTGATCTCTGAAAATACCATCGTCATCTCTGTGATGAACGGCATCTCCAGCGAAGACATCATCGAGCAAGAACTCGGAACGCACAGGATCGTTCACTGCGTTGCCCAGCGAATGGATGCGCTTTTTCAAAACGGCGTACTGACTTATAAAAATTTCGGAGAGCTTGTGATCGGACTCAGTCCGGAACATAAGGGCGAGCCTGAGGTTCTCGATGCCGTTGTGGATTTTTTTGATAGAACCGAAATGCCATACGTTGTCGATAAAAACATCCTGCACCGCATGTGGTGCAAGTGGATGCTCAATGTCGGCGTCAATCAGACATTAGCCGTCTATAACGATGTTTTTCGTCGTGTGCACCAAGAAGGCGAAGCCAGAGAAACATTGAAGGCCGCGATGCGCGAGGTACTTTCACTTTCACAAAAAGAAGGCACCGGACTCACCGAACAAGACTTCCGAGATTACCTTCAGATCATCGATGAATTAAATCCCGACGGGATGCCTTCAATGCGGCAGGACAGGCTGGCAAATCGGCTGACCGAAGTCGATTTCTTTGCGGGCACAGTCATTCAAAAAGCTGCTAAATACGGATTACCCGTACCTATCAATTGCCGTCTGTACCATGAAATAAAAAGTTTCGAAGCTCAGTATTAAGGCAACTCATTTTGGTAAGTTTTGAATAAGCCTTCTGTCGAGCCGTCCTACTATGCTTGCAACTATGGAGGTAACTCAAATGTCTAATAACGTTTTGATTCTTGATGCAGGCTGCCAAAACTTCGGTAAAGGCGGCGAGCTCAACCATTATTTATCTCGTCTCGCCGAGGGAGAATTGACTAAACTCGGTTGGAATGTCGAAATCACATTGATCGACAGCCAATGGGAAATCGCTGCTGAAGCGGAAAAGATTAAGAAAGCCGATGTCATCATTGTCCAGACACCGGGCTGGTGGATGAGCACACCGTGGCAGCTTAAGCGTTATGAAGACCTCGTCTTTGTTCAGCCCGGCGTCGTCGGCAATGACGGCCGCTCTCATCTGCATCCCGATGACAATTACGGCAGAGGCGGAATTCTGACAGATAAGAAGTTCATGATCAGCAGCACTTGGAACGCTCCGAAGACCGCTTTTGACCGTAAGGGCGACTTCTTTGAAGGCCGCGGCGTTGACGGCGTCTTCTTCCCGCTGATTAAGGCTTTTGAATTCTTAGGAATGAAGCAGCTTCCGTCCTTCATGTGCAATGACGTCGTGAAGAATCCGCACATTGGAGAAGATGTAAAACGCTGGAAGGAACACCTTCGTCACGTATTCAAAATTGAGTAAGTAGTTAACACATAAACAAAATCCTCGGAATCTAAAAAACTCCGAGGATTTTTTGGTTTAGGCGAAACGGAATTCTGTCTTAGAGTTCCATTGCCTTAGTGGCCTTGTCCAGTCCGAAAGCTTTGTGAAGCGCACGAACGGCCAATTCCATGTATTTTTCGTCGACGACGATGGAGGTGCGGATTTCGGAAGTAGAAATCATCTTGATGTTGATGTTTTCTTCAGCCAGGATGCGGAACATCTTGGCGGCAACACCGGCGTGGCTGCGCATGCCGATACCGACGCAGGAGATCTTAGCGATGGAAGCGTCTGTTAGGATGCCTTCTTCACCGAGGTACGGTGTGACTTCTTTTTCCAAAACCTTCATGGCTTTGTCGAGGTCGTTGCGGCTGACCGTGAAGCTGAAGTCGGTCAAACCGTTCTTAGCTGCGTTCTGCACGATCATGTCAACTTCAATGTTGGCTTCGGCAATGTGGCCAAGAATCTTGTAGGCGATACCCGGGGTATCGGGCACGTGCGGCAATGTAATCTTGGCTTCGTTTCTGCTGAAAGCGATGCCGGAAACAACAACTTTTTCCATCTTGGGATCTTCCTCAAAAGTAATCAGGGTACCGGAGTTTGCTTCTTCATCTACCGGAATATCAGGGTCTGTCAGGCTGGAGAGCACGCGGGTCGGAACGCGGTATTTACCGGCAAATTCCACACTGCGGATCTGAAGAACCTTGGAGCCGAGGGAGGCCATTTCCAAAATTTCCTCAAACGCCACAACATCCAATTTGCGAGCGTCGCTGACCACGCGCGGATCAGTTGTGTAAATACCGTCGACGTCGGTGAAGATAAGGCATTCGTCTGCATGAAGAGCAGCTGCCAGGGCAACAGCGGAAGTGTCGGAACCGCCACGGCCGAGCGTTGTGATGTTGCCCTCTTCATCACAGCCTTGGAAGCCCGCAACAATCACAACCTTACCGTCATTCAGGTCGGCCATGATTCTGTGAGAATCGATCTCTTTAATACGAGCTTTGGTGAAGGCGTTGTCTGTCAGAACTCTGACCTGAGTACCTGTATAGCTGCGAGCCGGCACGCCTAAATTCTGGAGTGCCATCGCAAGAAGACCGATGGTGACTTGTTCGCCGGTGGAGGCGATCACATCAAGTTCACGGGGATCGGGATTCTTTTGAATTTCTTTTGCCAAGGCAATCAGGCGATTGGTTTCACCGCTCATCGCGGAGACGACAACTACTACCTGATGGCCGGCATTCTGCCACTTCGCGATGCGTCGAGCGACATTTTTGATGCGCTCAACGGAACCGACTGAAGTGCCGCCGTATTTTTGAACAATCAACGCCATTTTTTATCTGTATCTTTAAATATCGAAGGGGCTGGTCTTTGTTGTTTCAACCAGAACTAACTTTCATTTTATGTAAAGAATTGATAAAAATTGGCTTTCCTAGTAAAAGTTTGATCGTCCGTTTAGATGACCATCGCAACGTGCACGAAAACCAATAATCCGCTGAACAGCACGATGAGATAAGCAATCACACCGAAGATATAAATTGCCTTGAGTAACGATTTTCCCTTAAGGCGCATTGCCGCCATAAAGCTCAGTACGGAAAAAACGAATCCCCACAGATAGAGAATGACAGCACAAATTAAAAGCGCCAAACCTGCCGCGTCAAAGTTAGGATTTTCTCGATAGGTAAAAGCCATTCCTACGCCGTAGAACATCAGCGCCCAAAAGAGCGATCCGCAGACGAGATAGCCCCAGAAAAGTTTTCCTACGGAACGGTTGCCCGGGAATCCTTTGTTCAGTTCAGCTTCCGCTTTTGCCTTTTCTTTCTTTAACTCAGCATAAGAAGGCTGTGCAGGAACCGGCTGTTCTTTTGTTTGAGTGGTTTGAGCAGCGATTTCTTCGCTTTTCTTTTCCTTTTCTTGTGTGTCCATTCTTTTCCTAAATTAGTGTTTGGGATAGACGGCGAGTTCAACCAAATTTTGATCCGGATCTCTCAAGTAGACCGATGTCATCTCACCTTTTCTTCCATGGCGAATCACCGGCCCCTCAACGGGAACGTCAAGTTTGCGAAAAGCTTCAGCGATTTCACACGAATCCGAGTCCGTTTGGATTTCCAAACAAAAGTCTCCGGTACCCGGCACGGCAACTTTCGCTTCGGGCAGTAAGGGATGCCCGATTACATGAAGGTTGATCTTAAAGTGCGGGAACTCGATCTCGTACCTTTCGCCGTCCTTTCGAACCGGCAGTCCGAGGAGACGATAAAAAGACACCATGGCTTCCGGCTGAGCCGTCGTCAGACAGAAATGATCCAGTTCCAAAATTTCAAAAAGTTCGGAGGGCACTGAGCATCCGCCGATATAAATCGGTTTTCCTTCCTGCAGAACAATATCTCCCTGCTTAAGCTCGGGATGCATCTGAAGGTATTCGTCTTTGATGACAACCTCACCGCCGATCACCTTTCCCACAGAAATGCGATACAGCGGTTTGGACCGTTTTTTAACGGGATCCCAAATGTTCTTGTACTCAAAGACATATTGCGAAGTTCGCGTTTTTTGAATGCCGAATTTCGCCGTTCTAAGGTCGGTTACCGACTCAGCGCTCACTCTTTCCTCCATTTTTGAGTTTCCTATTATGGACAATTTTGAGGCGCTGTTTCATCACCTCCGACTACAATTTCCCTGCTCGGGCAGTAAAAGACCCGACCAAAATTCAAACAACACTACAGGAGGTAAATTCCGATGACTGATTCATGCACATGCTGCTGCGGCTCTAAGAAGGCAGAAGAGAAGAAACCTGTCGATCCGAAGGTCGAAGAAGCCAAAGAACTGAAGAAAGAGGAAGTTGAGGCTGTTGAAGCCAGTACCGTTGAAGGTGAATAATCCTCTGTCTTCTGAATAGGGTAATGGAAATATCAGAAAGCCGCACATGAGCGAGAGTTCATGTGCGGCTTTCTTTTGCCTTTCGGCCAATCACCAAGGAGAAAAGAATGATCGATCGGTTAAGGAACCTTGATATTTGTGAATTCGTGACATTCGTCGCAAGCCAGAACCGGTTTCTTATGACCGTGGTGGCAAGCGCCGCAATCTAAATTTTCTAAGTGAGAATCGTGCGGATTGATATCGTTTTTATCCGTCCTTGCTGCGAGTTTTTCGTAACTGACGTGACATTTGAGGCAGCCGTCTGTGTTAACAGCTTTCGGAGGCATTGTGGTATGACAGGATTCGCACTTCAAACCGCGCTCAACGTGCCGATCGGCCAGCATTTTATCTGCAGCCCAAGCACCCTGTACCGATACGAGTGCTAAGGAAACTACGAGCAGTAACTTCTTCATGAGAAAATCCTTTTTTTCTTATTGCCGGAGACCGGCGCCTTTCAGCGCCGGCGTTATTTAATTATGACCAGGGAGTTTCGTTAGCAACCGTTCTGCCGGCGATTCTTCCGAATACGCAAGCTTCTGAGTTGTTCGTGGCACCTTGATAGATATGGCCCCACATAGAACCCAATTCACCGGCGCTGTAGAGGCGTGCGATCGGTTTGCCAAACGGATCGAGAACCTGACCGAGTTTGTTGCGGCGCGGACCACCCTGAGTATTCAGGATTGTCGGATAGAGCTCGGCAGCGTAGTAAGGACCGTCGCCGATCGGACGAGAGATCACCGGAGCTTCGCGGCCTTCGAATGCAACCTTGCCTTTCTTTTCGAGAGGACGACCGAAGTCTTTATCGGCGCCGGCATTGATCTGGCTATTCCATCTGTTAACGGTTTCGACGAGATTTTCGGCCGGAACGTTGATCTTCTTAGCCAATTCTTCAATCGTCGGAGCAGAGACAATCACGCCCTTTTCAATTTCAGCAGAGTTGTCTTTACTCCACTTGTAGTTTTCTCTGTTCAAGGCATAACCGGAAGTAGCGCCGCCGATGATCGGGCCTCTGACTCGGGCGGCTTCATCAAAGATAACGAAGCACGGGATGCGGGGATAACGATGTTTGATCGGATCCAAGACGTTAACACCGTAGATACAGGTATGGTTGTCCATCTTTTCGTTTGCGAATCTCTTGCCGTCCTGGTCAACATAAATGTAGGAAGGAGCAAGCATGTTGATCTGCAGAGCAGTCTTAAGACCCGGAACAACCAGACCGAGTGGGCAGGACAGAGCGTTCATATGCCAGAGATCGGCACCGGCAGCCTGGGCCATTCTGACGCCGTCACCGGTGTTGCCGGGATGGCCTAGACGGTGGAATTTCTGACCCATTGTGTGGTTGGACAGCATGTTGTCGTCGAATTCGTAGCCGCCTGTTGCCAGCACTACGCCGCGGCGAGCTTTAACAGCCTGTTTTTTACCGTCGATTTCAACCCAAACGCCGAGAACTTCGTCGTTCTGAGTGATCAGCTGCAGGCCGCGTGCGTTGTAAACGACAGGAATCTTACGGACGGTTTCAACAGCATAGCGGTAGTTGTTGAAGAGCATATCGCCGCCGCGAGTCTTCTGTCCTTTCGGAGTGCGGAAACGCCATTTGTCGATAGCGTCGGATTCAGGAATGTTCTGGAAGCCGGCATGACCGTAGATGTAAACCTTCTGATCCGGAGCCAGAGAAAGGAGGAAGTCTTTGGACTTCATCGCTTCGTCAACGAAAGCTTCAAGCAGTTCCTGGTCTTTCTGAGAGTTGGCAAAGTCGTAAGTCTTTGCAAGGTAAGTAATGGCGCGTTCGCGGTTGTTCGGGATCATCATGCCGCCGGAGGAAACGGCTGTGTTGCCGCCGCCCTGAGCTGTCTTTTCAAAGATGACGACATCTGCACCGGCATCTTTTGCTGTGATCGCTGCAGAAGCACCGGCACCGCCGTAACCGAGAATGACGACATCAGCTTCACGATCCCACTTTGCGGGGAGATCAGCCTGAGGTTTTGCGGAAGCCTGAGAGACAACTCCCCCGGCAGCGGCTGTCGCAAGAAGGCCCTTGAGGAACGTGCGTTTTGTGACTTGCATTTGAGTTCTCCTATCGTTGGATTTGAGTTATTGGTTTTCGTAACCGACAGGAGCATTGTTGCCCGTTCCACTACCTAGGTATTTTGCGTTTGATCAAACTTTCTTCATTTAGACTGGTCAGTATTTTCACTGATTTTTATTTTCTTTGACCGCTTCAATCAGACTGTGAAGCTGCGCCAACGTCTTGATTTGAAGTCTTTTCATCGCCGCAGCTCGATGATTTTCGATAGTCCGCACCGAGTTCCCGAGGCGCTCTGCAGCTTCTTTGTTTAAAAGACCAGCTGCAATTAACGTCAACACCTGCTGTTCTTTTTCCGTCAGCGTTTCCCAGCGTCTTTTTGCCTCAATAATATCGAAGTCCAAAACCGCAAACCCGTTGCTGCAGCGGCGCACGCAGTCCCTTACAATGCCGAGAAGCCTTGCATGGTCCACGGGCTTCTGCAAAAACTCAACTGCGCCGGATTTCATGGCGGAAACTGCCATATCGATACTGCCGTGTCCCGTGAGGAAAACGATCGGCAGAAAAATTTTTCTTCGATTCATTTCCTGCTGCAGCTCTAAGCCCGTCATCTCGGGCATACGAATGTCAAGAATCAGACATCCCGGAACACTGCCCGCATCCTCAATCAAAAACTCTCTTGCACTCGAATAAGCCGAGCATTTCCAACCCTCGCTTTCAAGCAAAAAAGAGAGACTTTCGCGCATATCTTCATCGTCATCAACGATGCGAATCAAACACCCCTGTGTCACGATTTCTCCTTTGCTAACGGCAGACGGACGAAGACTGAAAGCCCTCCCGAAGGGATTCGCTCAAATGTGATTCTTCCGCCCAGATCCTCAGCCAAGCCTGCAACAATGGATAGGCCAAAGCCCAGTCCGCTGTGCTTTGTCGTTGCCATCGCAAGCTGGGATATCTGTTTCCATTCTGCATCCGATAATTTTTCACCGTTATCTTCAACCTTTATGCAAACAGTGTTCCCCTCCGCGGAAAGAGTCACAACCACACGTCCGTTTGACTTATCTTTTACCACCTCGATTGCGTTCTTTACAAGGTTAATTAGGATAATCTCCAACTCAATGGGATTAGCTTCAACAAAAAGTTCTTCAGAATCTTTTCTAAATTCAAGGTCGGTATCCGGAGCAGAAGCGCTAATGTCTAGAAGTATCTTTTCAGCTGTCTTGCCGACATCAACCGTCAGTCTTTGCCTTTGTCCCTTCGCGTATGAACGCACTTGATTCACAACTTCCGAGGCTCTTTGAATTTGGTGATCAACCCTCTCGATCCCCTTCTCCATCATTTCTGCGGACACTTCCCCGCTTTCCATACGTCGGCGAAGTGCGAAGCAGTAAGCCGCTGCAGCACCCAAAGGCTGCTTCAGTTCATGCGCAATCATGGAGCACATCTGACCAACGAGACCGACTTTTTGAATTTTGTCTAATCGGCTTTTAACCAAAGCAGATTCGGCCCTCAGCTTTCGTTCTCGCTTGAGCGATTCGGTCAATGCATGAGTCCTCCTGTTCACCAGATATTCACTTCTTATTCCGTGAAGGATCAAACCTATAATAAAAATCGCTGCAAAAACTAAGTATTGCCAGTACGCTTCCATGAAACGCTTAAAACTAAAGTGACGAAGGTATTCGAAAGGCCCGATCTCCAATCCTTTGAATAAGTCATCAATCGGTGTGAAATCCGTAGCCACACTCCAATGCAGATTATTTTGCAGAGGTTTAATCTCAAGCACCGCGGCCGTCACCTTTCTACTGACTTCCGGCGCTGTATTCGGGGTTGTGGATAAAGTCCAATTCGGATACAAACGCGTGCTCACTGCACAAGGGAAATCGGTCGTTTCTTTCGGATCGAGAACCTTGACTAGACCCGACTTGAGGAGACCGGCATTTTCTAGCACACAAGCCCGCACAACACCGGCGTCGGTTTTCCCGGATAAAACAGCTTCGATTACAGGAGACGCGCCGTGGCCGAGAAAATCAACTTTAGAGAAGAAATGATCAGGATCGAAATCTCTATTTAAAAGTTCTCCAGCTGCAATTTGCCACCCTGAAAACGCGAACGGATAGTTAGCGCTGACTGATTTATTTTTGAGGGCACCAATGGAATCAAGGTCATTTCTATCACTTCGGACAAAGAATACAGAGCCTTCCGCGTAATTGGGATTCGGTGCTTGATTCGATACCATGGTCGCTAAGTCTCGCAGACCATAGCCTTCCAACAAGAATCTTCGGTAATTACCTGCAGAGGAAAGAACTAAATCTAACTGACCGTTTTTTAGCGAATTCTGCAAGCGTCCCAGCTCTAGGCACTCGACTTCTAATTTGTCTGGTTGTACCGCTTTTCTAATCGCTTCAATCGTCGGATCAATAAGACTTTTGTTAATATTGTGTTCCGCGAAGGAAGAAACCCCTAGTCTTAACGTTTCAGTTGCGTAAACGGGCCAAACAGCCAATGTGAGAATAAGAGGAAAAACGAGCTTTCGAAAAGTCTTTTTCACACGCAGCAGAAGCATTATTTCTCCTCTAATAAGTCTGCGGAACTCTTTTTTCTGAATAATAAATCTCGTAAAGCCAGGCTTATTCCGCTGACCAAAGTGAGTGACGTTCTAACGCATAGCTTCTATCAACTTTGCCAGAGAACATCGCCGGCAGAAGACTACGATTGGCCTTGATCATGAACGCCGCCATGTGGCCTAAAAACAAAAAAATACAGAGAACAAAACCCAGGTTATGGAATTGAGCGATATAGAAAGTCCAAGGATCGTCCAACTGAACGCCCGGAAGGTTTTTATAGGTTTTCAAAAGCCCCGTGATAATGAGGATTAAGAAGGTCACGGCAAAAGCGGCCCAGGCCAAACGTTGTTCCGGCAGGTATTTCGCGCTCGGAGGCTCTTTCTTCCCGGAGAGAATGGCTTTAAAAATCAGGATGCTCCCCTTTACGTCACCCTTCTTCGGAACAATGTCGAACTCTTTATTCAATGCATGGTAGAAGACATGGAAGCAGCAAAAGAACACAAAGATCAGCCCGAAAAAGTAATGCATGGACAACGTCGTAAAGTAGTTTCCCATCCACTCTCCTAAAGATGTCAGGCCGTATCTCTTAGCTACAGGCATCTGAAGTATTCCGGAAAAAATCAGTCCGAAACAGCTCAATGCGATGCCCCAATGCACAACTCGATTAGTTAGAGGTTGTCTGATGATTTTCATTTCCGCACCGCCTTATTGAGATTGATCTTTGTCGTTCTTTCTTTTTCTTAGGGCGACGGATGCGCCCAAAGCCACAATCGGTGCAGCCAAAGTTCCGAGCACTAAAGGCGTCGACTGACTCAGTTTTGAATCGACTTCGTTCATTAGCGGTCTTCCCGGATGATTCTTTGGCAATTGGGAGTGCAGCTGACGGTTGATCTTTTCAAAGGGCACAGAGCAAACATACCAAGTTGCGGTTCCGCCGTTTTCCTCTTTACCGTATACAAAACGGTCATTTGCTAAGGATTTACACTTTTCTTCTGCCTGCGAGATGGGGAGAACCAACATGGCTTTTTTGGGGCATTCCGTCGAGCATGCAGGCTCTTTGCCTTGAGCGATGAGATCAGCACAAAAATCGCATTTATACATGACTCCGCCGCCGGCTAATTTCGGTTCTACTTTAAGATAGATTCCCACACCCGCCTGGCGCTGAGGAATATTCCATGGGCAAACGTCCCTGCACTTCGCCCCTCCGAAACACACGCGATCATCAATCTTGACCGCTCCTTGTTTAGTTTGGTCGATGGCTCCAAAAGGACAGAGCTTGCGACATGGAGCATCGAAGCACTGCATGCAGCGTCTCGGAAGATAAATATCTTTTCCGTCAACGGAAACATGCTGAAGATAAATCCAGTTGTACGGAGTCAGCCGAGAAATGTTATCCCGATCGTTTGAAAAGTCCTCATACTTGGGCTGAGGCCAGTAAGGCTGCACCGGCTTCTGCGGCTCTGGATAGCGAGCCTGATTTTTAGCACGGCAGGCTCTGACGCACGCAGGAATCGACAAATCCGAGCAGCCGTCGCACTTATCTAAGTCGATAATCGTAATTAATTGCTCGGAGCTCTTTTGGGAAGCAGAACGAGCCGGAAAGGCTTCAAGCGCCAATCCGGAGGCAAGTGCGGCCTTGAGGAAACCGCGTTTTGTAGTTTTGTGCATTTGAGATCTTGAGATTCTTCTTGGGTGCAGCTCTGAGCGTAGCGATTCAGAGAGAAATGAGCAAGTAGAATCAGCCTAAAGCACAACCTTTTCTGCAAAATCTAAGATGTTTTCCTAATTAGTACTTTTTCTTCTTCACAGCAACGGAAAAAGAGAATCGATCTGCCGTATGAAACGATTCGGATGCAACGATCGTTCGCCCACGAACATCCATGTAATTCCGAATAATCTTCAAAGCCGCCGTCCCGTGAGGAACTTTAAATAAATCTGCCACCTCGTCAGGCATGATCGTGCCCGAAAAAGTTTGCTTAACTTCATCACATTCCCGTCCGAGGACTTCTTCTGCCAATGTAATAATGAGTTCTTCGGGGCGTTTCTTCACTATCTCTAAGACCTCGGCTGCTTCAGCCGGAATGTAAACGTACGTCACGACCACGGTCTCTTGAACTTTCTCAGAAGCGACGCGAATGTTTTTAAAGCGAATGACCAGATCCCCAGGCTTTAAAGACAACCGTTCTGCCAATTCTTCATCGACGACCAATTGGGTAACGTTCTGGATTTTTCTCGGGTATTGATTGCCGTAATGGTCAATATCTCTAATTCCGTCCAACTCGCTCAGGAACTTGCCTGTTCTTGTTCTTGATTTAACTCTGGTTCCGATATGCGGTTTTCGTTCAAAAAGTCCTTGCTGAGTCAGATAGGTAAGTGCTTTCCGCATTGTGTCTCGGCTGACTTTATATCTTTTAGCCAGATCAATCTCGTTCGGGATGATAGAGCCGACCGTCCACCTCCCCAAAGAGACTTCTAAGGATATTTCTTCTGCGATCTTTTTCCAGACGGGTTTTTGCATAATAAGAGATTTGTAGGTTCTAAATACGGACAAGTTCGATTTTATCTAAGCGCGAAGCCAACAACCATAAGGGTTTTGCGTTTTGTCGCCTACAAAACTCGGCAATAAGTTGGTAGACATAACTTAACTCTTTGATTTATTAAATAAAGTTCTTAAACTAAACGCTGAACTATTGATAGTTATCAAAACAAATGCACTTACTCGTTGTTCCGCTTGTCCTCTATTTGCAGAATGAAGCCATACAAAACCGATCTCAATTTTTAAGGAGAGAAAATGCCTTCTACTGCAATCGACAGCCAGATCCACGGCTGCATGTTTAGTACCGATGAAATGCGCGAAATCCTGAGCGATAAAGCTTGGGTCCAAAAATGGCTGGACACAGAAGCCGCGCTCGCTGCCGCTCAAGCCGAACTCGGCGTCATTCCAAAGGAAAAAGCCGACATCATCAATCAATACGCTAAAGCTGAACTCATCGACATTCCGAGCATCGGCGAATACTACAAGAGCTCTATTACGATCGTACCCCTGCTGAAAGCCTTCAAAGCAATCCTTCCGGAAAACGCCGGAGAGTTCGTGCATTGGGGAGCTACGAGTCAAGACATCGTGGACACAGGTATTGTCTTGTTAGAAAGAGATGCCTACGAAGTCATTCTTCGTGATATGAAACTCTGTCAGGAATACTGCCTAGACTTAGCCAAAAAATACCGTAACACCATCATGAGCGGCCGTACCCACGTCGTCCACGCTCTTCCGATCACCTTCGGTTACAAAGCGGCTATTTGGGCCGATGAACTGGGTCGCGATATTGAACGCCTCGAAGAAATGAGAGACCGAGTCTTCGTCGGCGAAATGGCCGGCGCCGTTGGTACCTTAGCTTCTCAACCTGAACACGGCCTGGAAACTCAAGAACGCATGTTCAAAATTCTCGGTCTGAAGACTCCGACGATTGCGTGGCATGTTGCCCGCGATAACCAAGCCGAATTTGTTTCCGTTCTTGCCCTTTGCGCCGGAACTCTCGGCCGCATCATGCATGAAATCCTGACACTGCAGAGAACAGAAATTCTTGAATTGGAAGAACCGTTCTTCATGGGCAAAGTCGGTTCCTCCACCATGCCGCATAAACGCAATCCGGCCGTTCTGGAAAATGTCCTGGCGCTTCTCAGAAATGTCCGCAGCATCGCCCCTTCTATCGTAGAAAGCATGATCAGCGAAATGGAACGGGATTGGGGCTGCTTCCTCTCTGAGTGGGAGGCTATTCCTCGTGCATGCCACATGATGGCTGCCGCGCTGGAAAAATCCAAGAACATTCTGAAGAACCTTATCGTTTATCCAAAACACATGGAACGCAACTTGTTTGCACAGAAAGGCCTGATGCTCAGTGAAAACGTCATGATGCACCTGGCCAACCGCCTCGGTCGTATGACAGCTCACGGCATTGTTTACAAGGGTGCAATGGAAGCTTATGAAAAAGAAATACCCTTTAAGGACGTTCTGCTGCGTACACCCGAAGTTGCCGCAGCCTTTACGGAAGAAGAAATCGACGCAATGCTCGATCCGCATAACTATGTGGGGTTAGCTCCGGAATTTGTCGACCGTGTCGTTGCCAAATACAGCAAGAACTAGCACTTACTTCCTTGATTAGTTGTCCCTTAACTGAAGAAAGGTCTTCTGCAGAAGGCCTCTCTAAGGATACCATTATGTCTAATAAGCCTATTAAGCTCTGGCAATATCTCGTCCCAATCGTGGTTTTGCTTGCGATTTGGTTTTACCCGGTTCCCGAGGGCCTCAAACCACAAGCCTGGCATATGTTCGCCATCTTCGTCGCAACCATTGTCGGCATTCTTTGTGCACCTCTTCCTTCCGGCGCCTTAATGTTCATCGCGCTGGCTCTTTCTATTTTCACCAACACGCTAAGTTTTAAAGCAGCACTCTCAGGTTTTGCTTCCGGTACGGTCTGGATGATTTTCTCTGCTTACGTTCTTTCACTCGGATTCGTTCAATCCGGACTAGGAAGAAGAATCGCCTATAAAACGCTTTCCTTATTTGGAGGCTCTTCGTTGGGCATCGCTTACTCCTTGGGCATTGCCGACCTTATTCTCGCTCCGGCAATGCCGAGTGTAACCGCTCGTTCCGGCGGCATCATCCTCCCGATTTCCAAGTCCATTGACCAAGTTTTAGACTCCGAACCAGGCCCAAAGCAAAAGCGTTTAGGTGAATTCTTGACCATGACTTGTTTTCAGTTCACTCCGATCACCGGCGCTATGTTCATGACCGGCATGGCTGCAAATCCTCTTTGTGCAACACTGGCAAAAGAAGGTTTAGGCATTGAGCTGACCTGGGTAGGCTGGTTCTGGGCTGCAGTCGTTCCGGCGATGATCTGCTTTTTCGTAATGCCGTTGCTTTCCTACAAGATTCTTAATCCGGAACTTAAACGTACTCCTGAAGCCAAGAAGATGGGACGTGAAGAGTTGAAACATATGGGACCGATGTCTTCGCAAGAAATCAAAGTTGCGATCGGCTTCGTCTTGGCCCTTCTTGGCTGGGGCACCACAATGTGGACCGGGCTAAATGCCAACGCCATCGGTATCGGGCTTGCTGCTTTGCTCTTTGCGATGGGGGCCGTAAATTGGAAAGACGTCTTAGCGGACAAAGCCGCATGGGATACCGTTGTTTGGTTCGGCGTCATCATCTCCTTAGCAACCGGTCTCACATCTCTCGGTTTCATTAAATGGATGTCTGCTGGATTTGCCTCTATGCTCACCGGAATGGATTGGATGACAACATTCATCCTGCTCGGCTTTGCCTATATTTACCTTCACTACGTATTTGCAACTGCCTCTGGACATGTGGCGGCGATGTATGTTCCGTTTGCCGCTGTGGCGATCGGAGCCGGTGCACCTCCGCTGATGGTTGCCGTCTGCTTTGCCATTTTCTCTAACTTCATGTGGGGCATTACAGAATATGCCGGCGGTCCCGGCCCGATCTACTTCGGACAGGGTTTCTTTGAAAGACCTAGGTTCTACAAAATCAATTTTGTTCTGGTTACCGCAAGTGTCATTATCGTTTTTGCAGTCGGTATGCTTTGGTGGAAAATCATCGGCTTGTATTAACAATATGATCAATGCTGTCAGCACGTACCTGCCGATTTCCGCGTGTACTCCGGACCAATTCCATTCAAAAGCATTTTCGTGAGATTATTCTTACGTGAATCGAGTAGGGGAAGCTTTCACCTACCCCT
>NZ_GL883695.1 GCF_000205025.1 Parasutterella excrementihominis YIT 11859
AGGGGTAGGTGAAAGCTTCCCCTACTCGATTTATTTGCGGTTCTCACGGAGGAGGTCGGCATGGCTTGTATTCTTTTTCCTTCACCAATCTTCGGACCGATTCATTCCAGACGCTTAGGTACTTCTTTAGGGATCAATCTTTTGCCGGCTGAAGCCAAAGTCTGCTCTTTTGACTGCGTGTACTGCGAATGCGGCTTTAATAAAGACCACGACGCCAAACGCAAGCTCCCTACGCGGGAAGAAGTTCGAACAGCTCTGGAAAAGAAACTTATTTATCTGCAGAAAACAGGCGTCGTTCCCGATGTCTTTACTTTTGCCGGTAACGGAGAACCGACGTCTCACCCTGATTTTGACCTCATCATTGATGACACGATTGAGCTTAGAGATCGCTATTTTCCCAACGCAAAAATCAGCGTCTTAAGCAACTCTACCTTCCTTGCGCGCGAGAAGGTTGTTAAAGCTTTGGCAAAAGTGGACAACCCGATTATGAAGCTCGATACCGTAAACGCGGACTACATCAAGCGCATTGATCGTCCGAACGCCAAGTACGATGTAAAAGGTGTCATCGAGAAACTCAAAAACATGACGGTTCGTCCGATTATTCAGACGATGTTCATGAAAGGTGAGTTTGAAGGACAGTCCGTGGATAACACGACAGACGAGTTTGTAGATCCGTGGATTGATGTGCTGGAAGAAATCAAGCCTCGGGAAGTCATGATTTACACCCTTGACCGCGACACACCGGCGGCCGGTTTAAAAAAGGCAGATAAAGAGTCACTTTGTAAAATCCGCGACAAACTTGAAAGAAGAGGTTACCGCGTCATGGTAAGCGTCTAAGGATAAACACTAAACTTTGAGATTTATCTCATTTTTGTCATAAAGCTGTCATATTGAATTACTAAATTGGAAGGTGATTTCATAACAACCTTTGAGGACTAAATGCCTGAATCTCTTCCAATGAAAACTCGTCTTTTATTAGCCGGGGCTTCTCTTCAGTTGATCTCCCTTGCTAAGAAGTCTGAGAAAAAAGAGAAGAAGCAAAAAGTCGTTGCTGTTTCCGCAGGAATGACCCTGTCTAAGGCTACCGCCTAATCTATTCGATAGGACAAATAATTTCGTCGGCCGATTGCCGACATCGATGCACAGCCGCAGAGATTTAGCATACCTGCGGCTTTTGCTTTTTCGGGCGCCTCTAAAAATTCTTTCCTCTGATAGTCCTCGGTCTGCGCTCGCGGCATTGGCTAAGAAGTCGGAAAATCGCGATAATTGAGGACTGAAAACTTCGGCTATCTGAGGAAAGCGATGAATATTTTGATTTCAAACGATGACGGTTATTTAGCGCCCGGTATTCAGGAACTCGCCCGTCGTATCCGCCGATTCGGCAATGTCACAGTGGTTGCACCCGAACAAAACCACAGCGGGGCCAGTAACTCCTTAACGCTTAACCGTCCGCTTTCCGTTCGTCAGGTTCAGGAAAATGTTTTCTTTGTGAACGGTACGCCTTCGGATTGTGTCCATATTGCTTTAACCGGCTTGCTGCCTCAAAAACCGGATATCGTTTTAAGCGGCATCAACTGCGGCCAGAACATGGGTGACGACGTGCTTTATTCAGGAACCGTCGCTGCCGCTATGGAAGGATTCTTGTTCGGTTGCCCGTCCTTTGCTTTTTCTCAGGTGCATTCGGGCTGGTCTTGTTTGGATTCCGCCGCGGAGGTGGCCGAGTACATTGTGGACAACTTTATTAAAAGTCCGCTTCCTGCGCCGTTCCTTTTGAATGTCAATATCCCCAACACAACGATTGACCAGCTCTCTGGGTTAGTCGTGACACGTCTCGGTCGTCGTCACGCCGCCCAATCCGTGATTGAGCAGGTTAATCCGCGAGGCGAGACGATTTATTGGCTCGGCGCCGCCGGTGACGCGCGTGACAGCACTCAGGGAACCGATTTCTGGGCAACATCGCACAATTACGTCAGCGTTACGCCGCTTCAAGTGGATATGACGAATTACGGGATGCTGGATACCGTTCGGACGTGGTGTAACAGCTTTCAGTCCTGAGAATAATTCGATTTGTTCTGACGATTAGGACGGTTTTTACTTAAAATCTGTTCGGTAGAGAAATAAAAGAGGCTCATGGAGGAGTTATGAATTGCAGTAAGTATCTTTGGCCGATGGTGTTTGCTTCGGTGATAGCCGGCTGTTCGTTTACCGGAGGCAATGCCCCGATAACGGACGGTTCAGCGACGGCATCCGTCTATACCGTTAAGCCCGGAGACACGCTGTATGCGATTTCCTCCCGCTACGGCCTCGATCCCGCCGTGGTTGCGCGCGAAAACCACTTGACGAATCCGTCCCACCTATTGGTCGGTCAGAAACTTCGCTTGTCCGTATCGTCTTCAACGGACGCCAATATCCGCAGAGTTGAAGCCAACACCAAGACACAGACGAGTTCGAGCAGTTCTGCTAAGCCCTCGACCTCTTCAAGCGCTGCTCCTGCCGCATCTGCAAGTACTACCCAGACCGCTTCTTCAAGTAGCTCTGTCGGCAGCGCAAACGGCACCTACGGCTGGCCGGCTTCAGGAAAGATTATTCAGAATTTCGGCGGCTTGAATAAAGGTATCGATATCGCTGGATCCGAAGGCGAAAAGGTTCACGCTGCTGTGAACGGTACGGTGCTTTTTGACGGTCAGGTCCAGGGTTACGGTAAGGTCGTGATGATTCGCGATAAAGACGGCTGTGTTTCTGTCTATGGCCGGGTGAAATCGATCTCGGTAAAACAGGGCGATCAAGTTCGTAAGGGCCAGGCGATTGCCGTGATGGGAACAACGGATGTTTCTCCCCGTGTCCATTTTGAAATACGTAAAAACGGCAAACCGATCGATCCTCTTACAATGCTCCAAAAGCACTAAGTTAGTAGTTAGGAAAATTCATGGCACGAGCTAAAAAAGAACGGGCAAAGTATGTCGCCGTTATTGAGTCTCTGGATCAGGAAGGCCGCGGTGTCGCACGCCGTGACGGTAAAGTCGTTTTCATCGAGGGGGCGCTCCCCGGCGAGAAAGTCGAATACGAGGTCTACCGCAGCAAACCTTCTTTTGAATTAGGACTGACAACCGAAATTTATAAGGAATCCCCGCTTCGCGTTTTGCCGAAGTGCCCTCACTTCGGCGTCAAGGACGGCAGCTGCGGAGGCTGCGCCATGCAACATCTCGAGGCCCATGCTCAGGTGGCCATGAAGCAAAAGGTTTTGATGGACGCCTTGTGGCATATCGGCAGAGTCCGCCCTGAACAGGTTCTGGCACCGATCTACGGCTCTGCATGGAGATACCGTCATCGTGCCCGTCTGTCTGTGCGTGAAGTCGCGAAAAAAGGAACCGTGCTCGTGGGCTTCCATGAAAAGCGTTCCAGTTTTATCGCAGACATGAAGAGCTGCGAAATTCTTCCCAAGCGTGTCAGCGATCTTTTGGTTCCCCTGCGCGAACTCATTAACTCTTTATCGCTTCGCAAGAAGCTTCCTCAGATTGAATTGGCCGTGACAGATGAAGCGCTGGCTTTAGTGCTTCGTGTCTTGGAAAAACTGACGGCTGATGATGAAGCAAAACTCAGACAGTTCCAAAAAGACTACGGCGTCGATTTTTGGTATCAGCCGAAAGGCCCGGATTCCATTTATCCGATGGACCCTGAAAATGCGACTCGACTGAAACTGCACCATCGAGAAACCGGTGTGGAAGTCGTCTTCAGACCGACAGACTTCACTCAGGTAAATCATCGCTTAAATGAAGTGATGGTCACCAGAGCGCTTCGTCTGCTGCATCTTGAACCCTCGTCCAAAGTCATTGATTTCTTCTGCGGTCTCGGCAACTTTACGCTGCCGCTGGCGACAAGATCAGCAAAAGTTCTCGGTATCGAGGGAAGCACCGAACTGGTTGATCGTGCCCGTGCAGGTGCAAAAGACAATAATCTCGCAGACAAGACTGAATTTGAGGCTCGTAACCTGTTTGACTGGACGCTGGACGATTGGGATGCCGTCTGGAACAAGCTTGGCGGCGTGGATCGTGTTCTGATCGATCCGCCTCGTGAAGGCGCTATGGCGCTTTGCCGCTCGCTCGCGGACACGGATAAGCGTCCCGCTCGTTTGGTTTATGTTTCCTGCAATCCGGCAACGCTGGCCCGCGATGCTGCGCTGCTCGTAAGGGAAGGCGGCTGGAAACTGCTGTCTGCCGGCGTGATGAATATGTTCCCGCATACGGCGCACGTTGAAAGCATTGCCGTTTTTGAACCGGGTCCTAAGCCGGAAAAAATCGACGAAATCGATGAAATCGAAATCGGCGGAATGACTGAAGAGGCTGAGCAGGAAGCTCGATCCGAGGAACCGAAGATTTAACGGAAATGACGTCTTTGGTTTTTCAGATCGTAATTCTGTTTGTAAAAATTTTGGCGGAGCTGCTGGTCATCATTCTAGTGCCGGCCTTCGCCCTAAAATTTTTCAAGAAGGACTTAAGTTTCGGTCTGGCATTTTCTGCCTCTATTTTGATGATCCTTTTGCCCGTGCTCACGTACGTGAATAACGCCGAGCTCAACAACACGATGCTGCCTTTTGCATCCTGGGGGGTGGGTTCGGTACTGACGCTTTCTTGGATGAGCTGGGGACTGTCGACCGGGGCCATCATTTCTTTTTTGTATGCGGCTTACCTTATCGTGGAAAGCCGCGCCCGCGGGACGATAAATTTAGTCCTGCTCTTCACGGGTCTCGGCTACCTCTTAAATCTGGTGTCTCAGGCAGCTGCGCCGTATCTGCTGTTCGGATCTTTCGGAGTAAATCTTGCCAAAGAAGACCTACCGTTCTTATGCCTGTCGCTGGTACTTGCCTTAGGCGTGGGTATTTACGTAAAGTATTCTGAGGCCGCTGGAAAAACATTCAGCAACGAATAAACAAATAAAAACTAAGGAGAAAGAGAGTGGAAGAAAGCGGAGTATTTGAGTACTGGTTTGCTTTTTTGTTTGCATTGGGCTTTTGTGTCTGGTTTCCGACCTATGTCGTCAAAACCAAAGGGCAGGGCATCTCGACGTGGGGGCTGGCGCTTTGTATTGTCTTCCTGTTTATTGGACTGCCGCTCCTTTCAATTAGTCTGATTCGCGATGTTCTTCCTTCTCTGTGGCTGAGCTTTACCAGCGCCAATTACGAGTCTCCGAGCATATCGCTGCTTTACGGAACCATTCATAAGATGGCCACGCTGGACCAGCTGTATGTGGCGCTCGCCATGATTTGTATTTTGGTTGCCATCGGTCAAAGCATTTTTGCTTCTTGGCTGCTTTACATCCGTCACAACCGCGAAAGCCTGGTTCGGGCACTGAGAATCATGTGGTCCTCGGCTTTCTTTATTGTGTTGGCAGCCGGCATTCTGCCGCTCATTATCTTGGGCTCTCACGGATTTACGGTGGCGATTCCTGCCGGATATACGATGGGTGCTTATATTGCAGTGCTCATGGTGATCACTGCTTACCTGAGAATGAGTCCGCAGGTAGCGGATAATTATCCCATTAGTCACCAGCCGAAGAAAGATCGGGAAAAGAAATAGGAGTGAACGCATGGAATTTCTTATGGCTGTCCGCACACTGATTGCAACAACTGTGATGCTGTTTTGCTCATTATGGCTGGCGCGGCAGTTAAAGATCCATCGTCCGAGACTTCCGGTTTCTGCTGTGCTGATTTTGTCTTTAATCATGCTGTTTGAACCGGGCATGCTGGCTTTCTTGGTTTGGGTAGTGCACGATATCGCTTCGGTAAACGGAGGACTGATGATCCACGCCTACACATTTGTCAAAGCTTCTGTCGCGATCTATCTGCTTTTTATCCTTCCCTCGATTTGGTTTGCCAGAAGCTTCTATGTCGAAAGCAAACTCGTGACCCTCAAAGCACTTCGCTTCGCGATCATTCTTCCGGTCGCATTTACCGCCGTAGTTTTTATTGAAGTTCCGAAAATGATCTGGCAGGATCGCGCCACAGAACTTGTTTCTTCCGGTTTGGAGACGTTCATCGTGGTAGCTGTGATTAACTTGATCCTGCTCGGCCTGACCTACCGTTTCAAACCTTCGAATACGCCTGCACCTTGACCGGTTGCAGGAAACCTTGCACAGCGGAAAACTAAGTAATCAGGCGTTTCAGCCTCTCGTAAAACCTTAGTCCTTAATCCCTGCATGATAAAATCAACCGATTGTCTTTTAGACAAAAAGAAGTGCGGAATCCTCTGCATTTCTATTTTTTACTTTTTTCGTTTTTAAGAGATTGAAATGGCTATTGAACGCACACTTTCGATTATTAAACCCGATGCAGTTGCCAAAAACGTTATCGGTCAGATTTACTCCCGCTTTGAATCTAACAACCTCAAGATTGTTGCTTCCAAAATGAAGTGGCTTTCCCGCCAGGAAGCCGAAGCTTTCTACGCTGTTCACCGTGAACGCCCCTTCTTCAAAGATCTGGTTGACTTCATGGTTTCCGGTCCCGTTCAGATTCAGGTTCTCGAAGGTGAAAATGCCATCATGAAGAATCGTGAACTCATGGGCGCTACCGACCCGAAGAAGGCTGCCAAGGGCACCATCAGAGCCGACTTCGCTCAGTCTATCGACGCTAACGCTGTTCACGGCTCCGACAGCCCTGAAACAGCTGCCGTTGAAATCGCTTTCTTCTTCCCGCAGATGGACATCTACGCCGGCCGTTAATCGACCGCGCATGTAGTTTAGTTAGCGATGTAAAGAATATCCCCGCGCAAGCGGGGATAACACCCGATCATGACAGAAGAAAAGTTGCCTCAGAAAGTGAACCTCCTTGGATTTGATGCCGAGGGGCTGAAGAAGTTTTGTGAAGATCTCGGAGAGAAGCCTTTCCGTGCGAAACAGCTTGAGCGTTGGATTCATCGCCGCGGAGCACGCGATTTTTCTGAAATGACGGATCTCGCCAAGTCCTTCCGAGCCAAACTCGAGAAGGTTGCTGAGATTCGGGGTCCCGAAATCATTCGGGATAAAACAGCTGCTGACGGAACTCGTAAATGGCTGCTTGACGTCGGCAGCGGTAACGCCGTTGAGATGGTTTATATTCCTCAGGACGGCCGCGGCACGCTTTGTGTCTCTTCTCAGGCCGGCTGCGCAATGAACTGTCTGTTTTGTTCGACGGGTAAGCAGGGCTTTAACCGTAATTTGAAAGCATCGGAAATTATTGGTCAGCTTCGGCATGCCGAACACACTTTAAGAAAAGATCTCGGTATCACCGATGAAAACGAAAGAGTAATTTCCAATGTTGTCATGATGGGCATGGGTGAGCCGCTCCAGAATTTGGACGCTGTCATCCCGTCCCTGAAACTGATGCTCGACGATAACGCCTACGGCTTATCCCGCCGCCGCGTTACCGTCTCCACTTCCGGCCTGGTCAGGCAGATGGATAAGCTTGCCGAACAGTGTCCGGTCGCATTGGCAGTAAGTCTCCATGCTCCGAACAATGAGCTTAGAGACAAGATCATGCCGGTCAACCGCAAGCATCCGCTCGAGCAGCTGCTCGCGGCCTGCAAGCGTTATTTGGAACACGCCCCGAGAGATTTCATCACCTTTGAATATATTCTCATCGGCGGCGTGAATGATTCACTCGCACAGGCCAAAGAACTGATTACTTTGGTTCAGGACATTCCCTGCAAGTTCAACTTGATCCCCTTTAATCCCTTCCCGGGATCCGGTCTTGAGCGCAGTAAGCCCGAAGAGGTTAAAGCTTTTGCCGACCGACTGAACGGCGCAGGTATTGTCACTACTGTGAGAAAGGTCCGCGGTGACGATATCGATGCGGCCTGCGGTCAGTTGGCCGGGGAAATTAAAGACCGTACTAAGCTCGCAGAAAAGAGAGCAAATCGCGAGATAATCATCAAAGAGATTAAGAGCCCGGCAAAGGCAACAGGAGGCGAGAAAAATGTCTGAGAACAATATCAACTTGGAAGCCAAAGACCAGCCGTCTGAAGCAACGACGTACGGCGGCTTGTTGCGTATTGCTCGTGAAAATAAAGAATTGAGTATTGATCAGGTATCTTCTCAACTAAGAATTTCACCGGATCAGATCGAAGGATTGGAGTCGGACAACTATAAAGTTTTTCCGACCCCTGTTTACGCTCGCGCCCACCTGCGCAGCTATGCCCGTTTGTTAGGCGTCGATGAAGCCAAGATCATTTCGCTCTTTAATGCGGCATTGGCTCCGGACGATAAAGATCCGCGTACGTTCATCCGCCGCACGACTCAGGAGCTCGCTCCTTATCACGATGCTCAGCCGAAAAACTTTGTCGGTAAGTTTATTGCCGGACTGCTTTTCTTAGCAGTTGTAATCGCATTGGGTTGGATCGGCTACAACTACTACATGAGTCAAAAAACCGAAAAAGCTGCCGAAGTTCCTCAGGCAGAGGCTACACAGCCGGCTGAGGCAGCCGCTCCGGCTTCTGAACTTGCAAAGACTCCTGAAGCCGTTCCTGTTTTGGTTTCCAACACAACGGTTGAACCCGCTCCTCAGCCCGCTGCCGCTGCTTCGGCTCCGGCCGCAGCAGAAGCTCAGACACAGGCTGATCGGGATGCCGCATTAAAAGAAAAACTGCAAAAAGAAGCTGAGGCAGCAGCCGCAGCGAAAGTTGCTGAAGAAAAGCGCTTAGCAGAAGAGGCCAAGAAGGCAGCTGCCGCTGCAGCGCTGGCAGCTGCTGCTCCGTCTAAACTGCTGACGCTGACTCATAACGAAGCTGAAGGCCGCTGGGATCTCGTGGTTCCGAAATCCGCCAACGGAACGTACAAAGTGACGATCGGTGCCGAAGGCGGGGAATGCTGGTTCGGTGTTTACCAGGACAAGAAGCTCGTTCACAATGCTCAGTTAAAGAGCGGTGAAACTCGGGATTATGAAGTTCCGTATCCTTTCAAAGTCTCCGTCGGCAACCGTGCTAAGGGCTTTGTGAAAGTTGACGGCGCACCTGTTGATCTGAATATCAATAATCGCGCGACTTCCACCGTGTTTACTTTGGTTCAAAAATAACGAATGTCCTCTTCACAAAAAGAACCGATGATTGTCCGCTGGAAGGACAATATCGTTGAGATCGGCGCCGGCCGCCCCGTAGTGATCCAGTCCATGACGAACACGGATACGGCCGATGTCGAATCCTCGACTAAACAAGTTTTAGAGCTCGCTCAGGCAGGAAGCGAGCTTGTTCGTCTTACGGTCAACACTCCGGCAGCTGCAAAAGCGATCGCTGAAATTCGCAGGAGGCTGGATGAAGCAGGCTGCTTTGTTCCGCTGGTAGGCGACTTTCATTACAACGGCCACAAACTGCTGAACGAATATCCCGAATGCGCCGAGGCGCTTTCTAAGTATCGAATCAATCCCGGCAACGTCGGAAAAGGCGACAAGCAGGAAGAAAATTTCCGCACAATGATTGAGCTCGCGAAGAAGTATGACAAGCCCGTTCGAATCGGCGTCAACTGGGGCTCGCTCGACCAAGATCTTTTGGCCCGCATGATGTCGGAAAATCAAAAGCTCGAGAATCCGCTCGACGCAAAAGAAGTACTTCGTGAGGCCTTAGTAAGAAGCGCGGTTGAAAATGCGGATCGAGCTGTTGAGCTCGGTATGAAGCCCTCTCAGGTAGCTATTTCCGCGAAAGTGAGCGGCGTCAAGGATTTGATCGCCGTTTACCGTGAGCTCGAGGCTCGCTGTGCTTATCCTCTGCATCTCGGTTTGACCGAGGCCGGAATGGGACTTAAAGGTACGGTTTCTACGACCGCTGCACTCTCCGTGCTCCTGCTGGAAAATATCGGAGATACGATCCGTGTTTCGCTGACACCGGAACCGGGCCAGTCTCGTACAGCGGAAGTCGAACTTGCGTGCGAGATCCTGCAGGCTCTCGGGATGAGGAACTTCACGCCTCAGGTTGTTTCCTGCCCGGGCTGCGGACGCACGACCAGCTGCCTCTTCCAGGAGCTGGCAAAGGAAACTCAGGATTTTATTAAGTTGAGAATGCCGGATTGGCGCAAGCATAATCCGGGTGTTGAAAACATGAATGTGGCGGTGATGGGCTGTGTCGTGAACGGCCCCGGAGAGAGCCGTCATGCAAACATCGGTATTTCTCTGCCGGGCTCAGGCGAGGCGCCGGTTTCTCCCGTCTTTATCGACGGTAAGAAATGGGGGTCTTTGAAAGGGCCGAAGATGAGCGAAGAATTCCATTCGCTCATCGAAGAGTACGTTCAGAAAAATTACCAAAATGCTAAGGAACAATAATGGCGATTGAAAAGATTCAGGCAATTCGCGGCATGAGCGACATGCTGCCGGAAGATGCCCCTCTTTGGCACTTCTTTGAAAAAGAAGCTTCCTCTCTGGCGAAACTTTACGGTTATCAGCACATTCGTACTCCGATCGTCGAACAGACTCGTCTGTTTAAACGCGGTATCGGCGAAGTGACTGATATCGTTGAAAAGGAAATGTATTCCTTCGTCGATTCCTTAAACGGCGACGAGCTTTCTCTGCGTCCGGAAAACACGGCCTCTGTCGTACGTGCCTGTATTGAACACAATCTTCTTTATGAAGGACCGAAGCGTCTTTGGTACATGGGCCCGATGTTCCGTCACGAACGCCCCCAGAGAGGACGTTATCGTCAGTTCCATCAGTTCGGCATGGAAGCCATGGGTTTCAAAGGCCCGGATACGGATGCCGAACAGCTGCTGATGCTTAACCGCCTCTGGAAGCGCCTCGGAATTGCTCCGGTTCGCCTTGAACTCAACTGCTTAGGCCAGCTTGAAGACCGCAAAGCCTATAGAGAAGTATTGATCCAATACTTCGAGGCTCACAAAGATATTCTGGACGAAGACGCTTCTCGTCGTCTTTATTCCAACCCGCTGCGCATTCTCGACACCAAGAACCCCGACATGCAGGACTTGGTCAATAATGCGCCGAAGCTCTATGACTCCTTAGGCGAAGAATCTAAACAGTTCCTTGCAGACCTGGAAGCAATTTTGAAAGCCGAAGGTATCGACTATGTTGTCAATCCGAGACTGGTCCGCGGTTTGGACTATTACAACCTCACGGTCTTTGAATGGGTGACCGATAAACTCGGTGCTCAGGGCACAATCTGCGGGGGCGGCCGCTACGACCCGCTCATCGGAATGCTGGGCGGACGCGATGCTCCGGCCTGCGGTTTTGCCATGGGCATTGAACGCGTGCTTGAACTCATGAAGGAATGCGGCGTTAAGCCCGAATCCAGAGAATGCGACGTTTACGTCGTTTGGGACAAGGCGCTTTACCTTAACGCACTGTCTGCAGCTGAAAGACTCAGAGATGCTGATATCGCGACGATCATCCACAGCGGCAGCATGAAGTTCGGCAACCAGATGAAGCGCGCCGATGCTTCAGGAGCTCTTTATGCATTGGTGATCGGAGCCGACGAAGCGGCGGCCGGAAAGGTCGGCCTCAAAGCACTTCGTGAAAACCTTGAAGGTTACGGTGAACAGAAGACGCTTACGATCGACGAAGCGGTCTCGTTACTCGGCCAGCACGTTTAAAAAGAAGAGGGAACCGGCGTCCCCTTACGTTTACTTCTTTTTTTAGAAATTGAATTTAGAACCTTTAAATAGACCGGGAGATACATTACATGGCCTATGACTTAGAAGAACAAGAGTCCCTTGCCGAGATTAAGGCTTGGTGGGAGAAATGGGGTAACTTAATTTTGACCGTCGTGACGGTCGCCTGCTTATGCGCCGCCGGTTTTCAGGGCTGGCGCTGGTATCAGATGAAAGAATCGACGGATGCCGGTGTTCTGTACGCACAGATGATTCAGGCAAGCAATATGAAGGATGAGGCTCGCGTTCAGGCAATCGCCGGCCGTCTGCACGAAAGCTATGCTTCGACGACGTACGCCGGAATGGGGGCTCTGCTTGCTGCGCATAATGCGGAAACCGCCGGTAAGTATGCCGAAGCAGAAAAAGCACTCAAGTGGATCGTTGATTCCGACAAGTATCCCGAACTCAAGCCGCTCGCTTCTGTCCGTCTGGCTGGTGTTTATCTTGATGAAGGCAAATATGATCAGGGCCTGACTGTTCTCAATGCAGTTAAAGACGCTAAAGGCGAAGAAGTTCCTGTTTATGACCGTATGGGCGACCTCTATCTCGCCAAAGGCGATGTTGCCGCTGCTCGTAAAAGCTGGGAAGACGCCTTGCGTCATGCGCCTATGACCAATCCGCTGGTCGGCGTCATCGAAATCAAATTAAATTCTTTACCCAAGGAATAATTCATGAGTACAAAACTCAAGATTGCGGCCGCAGTCGCTGCAGCAGTTCTGCTTTCGGCTTGTTCCAGTCCTAAACATGAACCCATGCCGCTGGTGAAATTTACACCGAGCATGGAAGTCACCGAGGTTTGGTCCAAAGGACTTTCCTCTGCCGAAGGCTTCTTAGTTCCCGCGGTATATGACGATATGGTGTTTGCAGCCGGCGGAAAGACGCTGACTCGTTTAAATGCCAGGACTGGTGAAACCGAATGGTCCGTTTCTTTTAACAGCCCGATTACCGGGGGTGTCGGCTCTGACGGCTACGTTACAGCTGTCGGTCTTTGGGACGGCAATCTGGAAGTTGTGGATGCCGAAGGCAAGGTCAGCTGGGAAAAGAAACTGACAACGGAGCTGGCTTCTCCTCCCGTGGTTTCTCACGGCCTAGTGATCGCCCGCACGATGGATACCCGAGTCTCTGCTTTTGAAGCTTCCTCCGGCGAACTGCAGTGGACTTATCAGAGAAGTCAGCCCGCTTTGACGGTCCGTTTACCCACAAGAATGCTGGCTCATGATAACTTTTTGTTAGTCGGACAGCCGAACGGCCATATCGTGATTTTGGATATTGCCTCCGGAAAACCGATGTTTGAATTCCAAGTCGCCCAAGCGAAAGGCGTGACCGAAGTCGAACGTTTGGTTGACGTTGTCGGGGCGCCGGCCTTCAGCGACAACTTAGTTTGCGCCGCCGCCTTCCAGGGCGCTGTAACTTGTGTGGACAGCACCAACGGACAGACGAGATGGACGCAAAAGATTGATGCCGTCGCAGGTCCTGCCATTGACGAAGACAACGTTTATGCCGTCAGCGTCAACGGAGAAGTCCAGGCCTTCTACCGCGAAAGCGGAGAACAGCGCTGGTCCAATAAGACCATGCTCTACCGCGGACTTTCCGCGCCGGTCGTATTCCCGGGCGCCGTGGCTGTCGGTGATGAAGACGGTTATGTTCATTTCCTTTCGCCGAGAACCGGTGAAGAAATGGCGCGTGTTCGTTTGAGCGGTCCGATCGTAACGCAGGCACAGCCTTTTAGTGCAGGCGCTATTTTCCAAACCAGTAAAGGCGACGTTGCTTATTTGTCGAATAGATAAGAATTATGGTTCCAGTCATTGCGCTTGTTGGTCGTCCGAATGTCGGAAAGTCGACCTTGTTTAATCGCCTGACGCGTTCGAGAGACGCTTTAGTGGCAGACTTCCCGGGTCTGACCCGAGATCGTCATTACGGCGACGGTCGTATCGGCGATAAACCTTACTTAGTCATCGATACGGGCGGTTTTGAACCGATCCGCACCGAAGGCATCGTCAAAGAGATGACCGGACAGGCGCAGTTGGCGATTACCGAATCTGACGTCGTCTTGTTCTTAGTGGACGGACGCGCCGGCTTAACGCCGCAGGATCAGCGAATTGCCCAGAATTTGCGCGAGTCCGGTAAGAAGACCTATCTCGTCGTCAATAAGGCCGAAGGTTTAACGGAAACGGCTAAGGCCGAGTTCTATGAACTGGCCTTGGGCGAGCCTTACACCATCTCCGCCGCCCACGGCGAAGGGGTCAAAGCCTTGATGGACCTTGTTTTGGAACCTTTCCCGACCGAAAAGGAAATCGATGAGGAAGAGGATTTCAAACATAAGATTAAAGTTGCCATTGCGGGCCGTCCGAACGCAGGCAAGAGCACGCTGATCAATGCTCTGATCGGTGAAGATCGTCTGATTGCTTTTGACATGCCCGGAACCACTCGCGATGCGATCGAGGTCGAGTTCCAATATAAAGATCGTGATTACACCCTGATCGATACCGCCGGCCTTCGCCGTAAAGGCAAAGTGTTTGAGGCAATCGAAAAGTTCTCTGTGATTAAAACGCTTCAGGCAATCGAAAGCTCCAACGTGGTTGTGCTTCTTCTCGATGCGCACGCCGGTATTGCCGAACAGGATGCCAACATTGCGGGCTACATTCTCGAAAGCGGTCGTGCCTTGGTGGTCGGTGTCAACAAGTGGGACAGCTTGGACGATTACGAAAGACGCCGCGTGAAGGAAGAACTTGAACGCAAGCTGCACTTCCTGCGCTGGGCCAAGATTGTTTATATCTCCGCGTTGGAAAAACGCGGTCTGCATCACCTGCTCAACGCAGTCAACGATGCCCATACCGCTGCGTTTATGAAGCTCTCTACACCGAAGCTGACACGCGCTTTGATCGAAGCCACGACTCGTCAGCTGCCGCCGAGAGCCGGCGGAGGACGTCCGAAGATGAGATATGCACACCAGGGCGGTCAGAATCCTCCCGTTATCGTGGTTCACGGAAACGCGCTTCAGGATGTTCCGGAAAGCTACCGTCGATATCTGGAAGGCTGGTTCAGAGATAAATTCAAACTCGAGGGCACACCGCTCCGAATCGAATTTAGAACGAACAAGAATCCCTACGCCCAAAAGGCCTAATCGAAGAATTCCCGCCGAGTGCGGGAATTTTTATAAGGAGCCGCGATTGAAGGACGCTGCCCGTTCTGTGCCTCAAATAAGCATTAACAATGATCTTTCCTGACGGCATTTACAGCTAAAATAGTTACTGTAGTAAGAGAATCTGCTGCGGAAACACAGCTCCACAAGGGGGTTGTCGCCCAACAAGAGTCCTTCGATCATAGAAGTGCAGAAGAATTAAATGTGCGCCCAAAATGATTAATACAAAGAACAATTTCGGTGTGCCGCAGCTAGAATTTATTCAGATTTATGAGCGGAAATTTCCGTTTGGAGAAAAACAATGACAAAAGGGCAATTGTTACAAGACCCATTCTTAAACAGTCTTCGTAAGGGACGTATCCCTGTTTCCATCTATTTGGTGAACGGTATCAAACTGCAGGGACAGATCGAATCTTTCGACCAGTATGTCGTTCTGCTTCGCAACACCGTAACTCAGATGGTTTATAAACACGCTATTAGCACTGTTGTTCCGGCTCGCGCCGTACCGCTGGGCAATGAACAGCAGGGAACTGAAGAAGCAGAAACCGTATAGTGGATTATCAATATCAAAAGGGAGACGAGACACCCGGAAAGGTGTGGCTCGTCTCTGTCATTGTGGGCCGCGAAATTCATCGAGACGCGGCACTTGAATTATCAGAATTAGCGACATCCTGCGGCTTCCAAGTTGCAGGTCTGACTGAAGCAAAACGCGATCGTCCGGACCCTAAAACTTTCCTCGGAAGCGGCAAAATCGAAGAAATTAAAAGTGAAGCGCTTGCTAACGGGGCAAAGGCGCTGATTTTTGATGTCGCTTTATCTCCCGCGCAGCAGCGCAACATCGAAAAAGCCGTCGGAATTGAAGTCCTTGATCGGACCAATCTGATTCTGGAAATTTTCCGCCAAAGGGCAAAGACCAGAGAAGGCCGCCTGCAGGTCGAACTTGCTCGACTGACTCACTTGTCGACACGTTTGGTCAGAGGCTGGACGCACTTGGAACGCCAGAGAGGCGGTTTGTCCAAGACCGGCGGTCCTGGTGAAAAGCAGATCGAACTTGACCGTCGAATGATCGCGACGCGCGTCAAAGCGTTAAGAGAACAGCTTAAGAAACTTGAGCGCCAACGCAATACTCAGCGCAAATCTCGTCAAAGAGGCGAGGTGCTGACTGTCGCACTGGTCGGCTATACCAATGCTGGTAAGTCAACGCTCTTTAATCGTCTGACTCGAGGCGGTGTTTACGCGGCCGACCAGTTGTTTGCAACGTTGGATACGACCGCCCGCAGATGCTTTGTCGGCGGAGATGTGGAAGTCGTCTTAAGTGACACCGTGGGCTTTATCCGCGGATTGCCGCACCAGCTGATCGAGGCTTTTAAATCGACACTGGACGAAGCGGCCCAGGCAGACCTTCTGCTCCATGTCGTCGACTCCTCGACGCCGGCCAGAGAAGAACAGATGACGGAAGTCAATAAAGTCTTAGAAGAAATCGGCGCTAAAGATATTCCGCAGCTGCTGGTTTTCAATAAGATCGACCTGGAAGGCAGGAGTCCGTTTATCACTTGTGCCGAGGACGGAACGCCGAAAGCTGTCGGTATCAGCGCCGCAAACGGTGAGGGCATCGATCTTCTCAAAGACGCCATTCGTCAAATAGCAGAAAAAGAGCCGGAAGAGCCCCAAGAGGCTCCCGATAATGAGGACTGGCTCGCTGAATTTGAGCGGTAATTCCTTCGGGGCCTTCTTTGAAAAAGATCGGCCGCGATTAGCTCTTTGTTAAATGTAATAAGTCTTTAATCTTAAAAATATTATTATTTTTCAAGTGCTAAAATTCTCTGCTCTCTTGTCTAACTCACTCGGACAAGTTCCCTATGTCCTGTGATTTTTAAGGAAATATTCGACAATGTCGCTTAATGACCCCCGTTGGGGCCGAAAAGGCTCGGAGGATGATTCCTCCCAGAAAGAAAACGAAATCAAAGAGCCTCCCAAAGAGACTGATGAAGAACCGAGAAAAGCTGAACCGAGCAAAAACGAAATGCCCGGACGCTTTGCTCAGAACAACAATGACGGAGATTTAGAAGAGCTTTGGAAACAGTTCAACGATCGTCTGAACTCGATGTTGGGCACCAAAGGCAATCAAAATCGCAATGCTCAGAAAGAAGAGCCGTCAGCTTCTTCTCAGACACAAAATCAGAAAAACGAAGACTACGACTTCGACGAACCCCCGTTGCGCAAAGACCACGAATTCAAAAATCAGCAGAATTCGTTCGGCAATGGCGGCGGCAATGGAAACGGCGGCGGAAACTCTTTCCCGCAGTTTAAAGTTCCGTCTTCATTCTCCGGCGGAATGGCTGTTTCCGCCATTGTTATCGCTTTGGCCGCTTGGCTCGCTTCCGGTTTCTACATTGTTCCGGAAGGTCAGAACGGCGTCGTGACGACTTTCGGCCGCTACACCGAAAGTACCAACGCCGGTTTCCGCTGGCACCTGCCTTATCCGATTCAGGACGTTGCTTTGGTCGACGTTTCTTCCGTCCGTAAGGCTGAAATCGGTTTGAGAGGCGGTACACAGCGTCTTAAAGAAGCGCTCATGCTGACCGACGACGAGAACATTGTTGACGTGATGTTCAATGTTCAGTATCGAATTAAGCAGGGCAACGGCGCTGAAGAGTTCTTGTTCCGCACCCGCGATCCGATGGGTGCAGTTGTTCAGACTGCCGAGTCCGCCATGCGCGAAGTGGTCGGCCGCAAGAAGATGGACAGCGTTTTGTTCGAGTCCAAGCAGGAAATTGCAGAAGAAGTTAAAAAGCTGATGCAGGAAATGCTGGACCGCTACCACTCAGGTATTCAGGTTCTGTCCGTCGCCATTCAGAATGCTCAGCCGCCTGAACAAGTTCAGGCCGCTTTCAATGATGCCGTTAAGGCCGGTCAGGACCGAGAACGCCAGATTAATGAAGGAGAGGCTTACGCCAACGATGTTGTGCCTAAGGCCCGCGGTCTGGCAGAACGACTTCGTCAGGAGGCTGAAGCTTACAAGTCTCGTGTTGTCTCTCAAGCCGAAGGTGACGCAAACCGCTTCAATCAGGTCTACGCACAGTATGAGAAAGCTCCGAAGGTGACCCGCGACCGTATGTACGTGGACACCATGCAGCAGATCTTCAACAACACGACCAAGGTAATGGTTGACAATAAGTCTTCCAATAACCTGTTGTACCTGCCGTTGGATCAGTTGGCTAAACGAGCTGCTCCGGCACCGGCGCCTGCAGCTGCGGCCGCACCTGTGCAGCCGAACGTTCCTGCTTCATCTGCCCAGCAGACGCATAATCTGCCCGGCGGAGATCAGCCGCCTTTAACACCGGACGCGAGTCAGCCTACTTCCCGTCTTTTATCCCGCACTTTGAGATAAGGACAGAAAGATGAAAAAATTACTTTCCTTAGTTATTGTTATTCTTTTTGGCGCCTTGCTCGCGAGAACCTGCCTTTACACGGTCAACGAGCGTGAGTACGCCTTAGTCTTCATGCTCGGTGAATTAAAGAGCGTTGTTTCTACACCGGGTCTGCATGTCAAACTGCCGTCACCGCTTCAGAATGTTGTCTATTTGGACAAACGTATTCTCACAATCGACACGCCCGCAGCGGACTTGGTTCAAACCAGCGAGAAGAAGAACCTGATGATTGATTCCTATGTCAAGTGGCGTATCAATGATCCGCGCCGCTACTGGGTTTCCTTCCAGGGCAGCGAGCGCGCTGCGGACGACCGTATGTCTGCGCTGCTTCGTGACGTGCTCAACCAGGTTGTAAACCGCCGCACGGTAAACGACATCACGTCCAGCGACAGAGCACGCGCAATGGCAGAAATCTCTGAAGCGCTCCAGAAGCGCGTTTCCGACTTAGGTATTGAAGTTGTTGACGTCCGACTCAAGCGAGTTGATTTCACACCGGAAATTTCTGAGTCTGTCTATCGCCGCATGGAAGCCGAACGTAAGCGCGTTGCCAGCGAAGAACGCTCCAAGGGTGCTGCTGAAGCCGAAAAGATCAAGGCTGACGCCGATCGTCAAAGAACCGTTGTTTTGGCCGAAGCTTATCGTGACGCTCAGAACATTAAAGGTTCCGGCGACGCTCAAGCTAACGAACTTTACGCCAAAGCATTTAGCAAAGATCCGGAGTTTGCGAAGTTCTACCGTTCACTGGATGCTTATCGCCAGTCCTTCAATAAACCTCAGGACATGATGGTGGTGGATCCGAGCAGCGAATTCTTCGACTATCTCAAGAATTCCCGCGGTGAAGCTCAAGCCAATAAACAACCATAAATTTTTTGTGATCTAAATCATGAAGGCCTTCTTGTACGTACTGGGTTTCTGCTTTGTACTTGAAGGCCTTTTACCTATGTTGGCTCCTGATTTATGGAAGCGCGCCGTGAGATTTATCTCACGATTTCCTAGCGAGAAAATCCGTTATATCGGGTTAGAAAGTGTAGTCTTAGGGCTGGTGCTCGTTTGGGCCGGTTCATTGCTTTTTTAGAAAGGATCTTTATGTCAGTATGGCTGCTACCTGAAAATATCGCGGATATGCTTCCACGAGAGGCGAGGGCCATAGAGCATCTTAGAAGTTCTTTCCTAAAACTGGTGACAAGCCACGGTTTTGAAGTCGTCCGTCCTCCTCTGGTGGAGTACGTTGACTCTCTTCTGACAGGAACGGGCGGAGATCTGGATCTCAGAACTTTTAAAATCGTCGACCAGGTAACTGGAAAGACGATGGGCATCCGCGCCGATATGACGCCGCAGGTTGCTCGAATCGATGCTCACATTCTCAATCGTTCGGGTGTATCCCGCCTCTGCTATGTTGGAAGCGTTCTCCATGCACGTCCTCTGCATCCTCTTGCTTCGCGCCAGCCGTACTTGGCCGGTGTTGAAATGTTCGGCTCTTCCAGTGTGGAAAGCGAACGTGAAGTGATCTGTTTGGGAATTGAGTCTCTGCGTCAATTCGGTCTTGAAAATATTTTCTTAGATTTAGGCCACACCGGTGTGGTCAAGGCAATTCTGGACAGTGATCCTGTAAGTGAAGTTGTTCAGGACCAAATTCTCTTTGCTTTGAGTCATAAGGACCGCTCTGCACTTGAGGAGCTCAGAGGTGTTCTTAAAGAGAAAACCGTTGATGATTTAATTCGCCTGACGATGCTCTTCGGTTCGGAAGACGTTCTCAATCAAGTTATCGAAGAATTTTCCGATTATCCGGAAATTCCGGAAATTCTGGAAAGCGTCCGCAGACTCGGTCGTGAATCCGGCGCAGATATCGTCAGCTGTGATTTCGCTGACGTTGCCGGTTACAACTATCACACCGGCGTGACTTTCAGCGTCAATATTCCCGGCCGTTATCAGCCGATTCTGCGCGGCGGTCGTTACGATGATATCGGTGAGCGTTTCGGACGCAAACGTCCCGCGGTCGGTTTTACGTTATACCTGCGCGAGATTATCGCCGTGATGGACACAAAGCGTCCTTATGCGATCTTGGCGCCCAACAGGCTGGACGATGCCGCCCTGCAGTCCCGCATTCGTGAACTTCGCGAAAACGGCGACATCGTGATTGAAAAACTGCCTGAAGACAATGTTGCTTCGCTGGAAGAATCTTTCCGCTTGGATGAAGAATTAGTTTGTATCAATGGTGTTTGGACGGTAGCGGCCCGTACGTCGAACCGTTAATTTTTTAAGAGGATGAAATGAGTAAAAATGTAGTCGTTGTCGGCGCTCAGTGGGGCGACGAAGGCAAAGGCAAGATCGTTGACTGGCTCACCGAAAGTGTACAAGGCGTTGTCCGTTTCAACGGCGGCCACAATGCAGGCCACACACTCGTGATCAACGGCCAGAAAACGGTTCTTCGTTTGATCCCCTCCGGTGTTATGCATCCTCACGTCAAGTGCTACATCGGTAACGGTGCAGTTGTTAGCCCCGAAGCAATGCTGAAGGAAATCGACGACCTGAAGGCTCACGGAATGGATGCCGAAGATCGTATTTTTGTCTCCGGTCAGTGTCCGCTGGTTCTCCCGTACCACATCGCGCTCGACCACGCTCGTGAAAACGCCTTAGGCGATAAGAAAATCGGTACGACCGGCCGTGGCATCGGGCCGGCCTACGAAGACAAGATCGCTCGCCGCGCTGTCCATGTCAGAGACTTGGCAGAACCGAAAGTCTTTGCAGAAAAAGTTCGTGAAAACTGCAAGCTCATCAACTTCCTGCTGGCGAACTATTACAACAGCGAACCTGTCGACGTCGAAAAGATGATCGAAGATACGCTGGCAATGGCTCCGAGAATTGTTCCGAAGATTCGCGACATTTCTCACATTCTCAACACTAAGATGAAGGAAGGCGAACAGTTCCTGTACGAAGGAGCTCAGGGAACCATGCTCGACATCGACCACGGAACTTATCCGTTCGTCACTTCCAGCAACACCGTTGCAGGCTTTGCCAGCCCCGGATCCGGTGTCGGCCCTCAGAAACTCAATTACATCCTTGGTATCACGAAGGCTTACTGCACACGCGTCGGTTCAGGTCCTTTCCCGACCGAACTCTTTGATGAAGTCGGCAAGACCATTGCTAAGAAAGGAAATGAATTCGGTGCAGTGACCGGTCGTCCCCGCCGCTGCGGCTGGTTCGACGGTGCTGCTCTTCGCCGCGCTGTTGAATGGAACGGCTTAAGCGGTCTGGCTGTGATGAAGCTCGACGTTTTGGATGGCTTTGAAACCGTTCGTTTGGGCGTCGGCTACGAATACAAGGGCGAAAGGATCGACATCATGCCTGTCGGCGCTGAAGAAGTTGCTCAGTGCAAAGTCATTTACGAAGACTTCCCCGGCTGGAAAGAACCGACTTTTGGTATTACAAAGTGGGAAGATTTGCCCGTTAACGCTCAGAAGTATTTAACTCGTCTGTCCGAAGTTGCCGGCTGCCCGATCGCAGTTGTTTCTACCGGCCCGGATCGTGCTCAGACAATTTTGCTTCATAACCCGTTTGAATAATTAGGAATAGGAATGAAAGATCTTCACGTTTCTTGGGAAGAATATCGCCGCCTTATTGAGACTCTGGCTTTTAATGTCTATGACAGCGGCTGGAAGTTTGATTCTTTGCTTTGCTTAGCTCGAGGCGGCCTTCGCCCCGGAGACATCCTCTCTAGAATTTTCGATATGCCGCTGAACATTTTGTCGACCAGCTCCTATAGAGAAGCTGCCGGCACGATTCAGGGAAGTTTGGACATCGGTAAGTACATTGCTTCCAGCCGTCCTGACTCTCTCAAAGGAAGAGTGCTATTGGTCGACGACTTGGTCGATTCCGGACTGACTTTGAAGAAGGTTGTTGAGCACCTTCAGAACAACTATCCGGGCGTGACCGAAGTTCGCACTGCTGTTTTGTGGTGGAAAGGCTGCTCTCAGGTTGAACCTGACTACTATGTCGAATATCTCGGAGATAATCCTTGGATTCACCAGCCGTTCGAAGAGTACGACACAATGCGCCTCGGACAGCTGGTAGCCAAAGTAGAGGGAAAAAGAAAACCCGAATAATGATGGTGTGACAGGGCCTTGAAAACCGTTTGCCTTGAGGATAAATAATTTTGCGGCTTACTGTGCCCGGGTGGCGAAATTGGTAGACGCACTCTTCGCGGGCGTGCTGGTTCGAATCCATTCCCGGGCACCAGACCTACTTGTCATATTCCGTCAAGCCTCGGTTTTACGGGATTTTTTGTTGTCCGTTTTGGCATATCTCGTTATATTCAGGTTTAGATAACGGAAATTTAACGGAAACGCTAACGGAAATTCTCGAGGCGGATATGGCAGGAATTAGAAAAACTCCTTGCGGTACGTATGAAGTTTACGGATACAGACTTCAGGCGGACGGAAACAAACAGCGATTCTCCAAAACATTTAAAACACGTTCTGAGGCGAGACGATTCAGCGCTGAGTTAGAAATTAGCGCAGAGGAGCGATCCTCTTCAATCACGCTGGCCGCACTGATAGACGAATATATTTCAGAAGTCACTTCACAGAAACGCTCCAAACGTACAGAAGAAATCCGACTGAGACGCCTCCAGAGAGATAAACTGGCGGCTAAAACTCTATCTTCTTTTACAAACAGAACGATTGAGAACTACATTGAACGTCGCCTCAGCGAACGTGCCAAAAACCGAGACAACTATATTTCACCGTCCACTGTTAATAGAGAGCTGACAATTCTCTCTGACGTTTTTCAATTCGCTATTAAAAACGAACTCACAGATGTGAATCCTTGCCGGGGTGTGGAGAAACCACGGGAGCCAGAGCACCGCGAGAGAGTTGCTTCAGACGAGGATATAGAGAAACTTTTGCAGGCTAGCGGTTGGGACGGCCACACAGTGCCAAAGAACAAAATGCAACTTGCGGTAGCAGCCTTCCTTTTTAGTTGTCAAACAGGAATGCGAGCAGGGGAGCTTTTAAAGATTGAATATTCTTGGTTAGGTGACAATGTGCTACATGTGCCGGCAGAGGCTACAAAAACATTGTCAAGAAGAGACGTGGCCTTGTCTGCAAGAGCTCGGGAAATTCTTAAATTAGTTATGGAGCTCGAGTATGAACCACGGATTTTTGGCGGACTTAACGATCACAACAGAGATACGTTATTCCGAAAAGTTCGGGATAGAGCCGGCCTTGGACCTGAATATGATTCTCAAAACCGACTAATCAAAGAAGGGCTGAATTTTCATGACGGCCGCGCAACTTTTGCGACTTGGGCCGCCAGCCCTGATCCAGAAACAGGGGCGCCCCGTTTAGATGTCCTGGCGCTTGCTAGACAAACGGGGCACAAAGATTTAAAGATGCTCCAGAGATACTACAGAGCGAGCGCAGAAGAAATTGCTAAGCGGCTGAAATAGCGAGCTTGGCTCGGGCGTGTCTTTTGCTTTCCATGTAATCGTCAATGTCTTTTGTGTACCAACGATCGCGCCCGTTCTCGGAGAATGCGTCAGGCTTAGGGAACTTCGGATCCTTCATTACTTCACGAGCGGCAGAAGAGCCAGGAGCAAAACCGATCCTAACCTCTACTTCTGGACGAGAGAGTGTGAGCTTTGTTGTTTTCTGAATCAGTTTTTCAGCGATCTGGCTGGAGACTTTATCTGCCACCATGCTGGACAATTTGTCATAGTCAATGTCATTCATAGCTAGATACCTTTACTCCGTTATACGCACCATCCGGGCGCGTCATTAAGTTTTTTGTTTTGTTCCAGAATTTGATAATGAGTTTTGGACTGTCTTTAACAATTTCCTCCATTACCGGGAGGAAGAACGTGACAGCCTCCTGAATCGTTTTGAGCTCCTCTCCGGTCGGAACGTAGAACTTAGCTTTGTTCTTGTATGTCCGGAGATATAACGATGTCAGACTATCTGAGAGAGCACACTGCAGCTCATTGGAAGAAATCAGATCTTCCTCACTCAAACGATCCTCCCCCAGTTCATTGAATGTCACGCCTGTCAGATTGCTGAAATCTGCTAGAGCTCTCATATCATCTCGATCAAACGTGCCATTGGGCAATTTAAGTTCAACTGAGAATCCGACATTCGTCATCGTGTCGATAATCACATCAATTCGTTCTTCAGAAATGCGCGGAATCTCAATCCTTCGACAGGTGAATTTTTTCCGAGGTTTCTTGTTCCTGGGCATTGTCAGAACCTCACGCGATCGTTGATGATCATGTCAGCAAACTCAACGTAGTAATCACAGTCAGGACGAGCGAATCTCACGTGAAAACGAAGCGTGTATTTAGTTCTGGATTCGTCCGTGATGCCGAGTGTTTTGAAAAACAGCCAGTAGATTTGCTGTAGTTTTTTCTCTGAGTACGGTGCCGTGGTGTCTGCGTGGATGACAATCGTCTTCGCCCAGTCGGGAATTTGAATGTTTTCGGTTGTGTGCTTCAGGCTGATTCTAGTAATGTTCATTTTGCTTCTTCCTTGATTCTTGATAACTGGCGGTCGGCTTTTTCGTTCATTAGACGAGTGATTTTTTCGTCATATTCCGGGGCCTCAAGCAACAGATATTCCATTTGCCGAGACACTAAGAGAACGTCAGCTATTTCTTCGTCCGTTTTTTCCATGGCCTCAGTCCGTTTTTGAGCGATGGATTCACCGCCTTCACCGTTTTCTTGCTGAATCATGAGACCGACGTTCTTCAACGTAGCAGCGGCTAGTTCTGCGCCTTCTTCGGCCAGTTTGATGGCCTGAAGGTCCATGCCGTAATGGTTCGCAATAACTTGTAGCTTTTCTTGTAAATTCATTTGATGAGTCCTTGTTTTCTAAGCCGTTCTCTGACTTCCTGTTTGATCTTTTCTGATCGTTCGCGCCTTGCCTGTCGTTCTTCCGGTGTTAACGTCAATTCCTTGTAAGCATTGGTGATGGCTTTGGCGGCTGCTTCCCTTGTAATGGGGATTGGTTTCCCGTCGTCTGAGTAGCCTGTAGAGTGAATAAAAGGACGCCAGGGATAGTCGTAGCATTCATCCATGTAGACATCAGAGGCTTCGCAAAAATAGGAGTTGAATGCCTGAGCCCAACATGCCATAGGAGGGCTCCAGTAGTTTCTGAACTCAACCCTGATTCGATACTTCCCGACCACTTGTTGAAAGACTGCTTCTGTAAATTCCATCGGTTCTGTCATAGCTTTATCCATAAAAAAAGAGCACCCGGGAAACGGATGCTCTGAGGTTTGATTTGTTCATTTAGTGCGGCACTTCGATTAGGATTGAATCGAAAGGAAGGGACATCTGTACGTCTTTTTGATATTCGTCCATTTTTAAAAGCATCACTTTCTTTTCATCTTTCCATTTGGCGAGAGAAGAGGCGCAGAAACTAATCTGCCGTTTTCGTTCGTCGAACTTTGCCTCCAGTCGAAGGGCCTTTTGATACGTCGACAGGTTGATGTTCTGTAAAGCCTTCACCGCTGCTTCGAAGGCTTGAGCAAATCTGATTTGATACCTTTCCGCTCTTTTTCCGGACAACTTCATCGCCAGAATATTGAATCCCGTTTGATTCATTCTGAATGCTGGAGACTCAATAAAGACATCCGGATTTTTAGGATGTGGACGGCTTGTGGTTGTCTCCTGAAAATATAGGAGACATAAAAGCTCCGAATTTCGAGCTATCAGGCCTCTAATAATCTGGAGCAAGTTGTCATGGCGGTATCCAAAATAATCCGCCACGACAGTTGACAGGACGGTGGGCACTCCATCAATAATTTCTAATGTCGGTGGCGGTAAAGTGGTTAATTCATTCATTTTGTATTTCCAATAAAAAAGCCCCTCAATTTGAGGGGCGCAACCGTGTTTGTTGGTTTCTTACTGTAATTGGGTTCTTTAGGTGTGAACTATTACCGCACTATTGGAACTGTCTTTATAAAGTTGTCCCTTGTCTCGTAGCGGTAGGTTCCTTCTATAGTCGGTTTAGGAATGGTTACTTTAATCCCGTCATAAAAAGGTTTTTCTCTTTTAGCAAGTAGAGCTACATCCCCATAACAGTATTTGTCGTATTCTGAATCACATTCGACGGCCAAAGCATTTCCATCCGGCAAAACTTGAAAGACTCGATAGGTTTTTATTTCATTAAACCAAAATGTCTGACCGTCGACAACAGTGCAACTAGTTAAAGTTAAGAAGCTTATGGGTAGCAACAAAAGGAGTTTTTTCATTTTCATTGGGTGTTTGAACTGGTGAGAGGCCCAACCATCTGAGAAAAAGTTTAGCGACTTTCATGGCGATCTGTAAAGGAATTCCGATTTAACTGGGTGCTTTTAACCTGTTTCTGCAGGTCACGCAGTTCGTCCAAAATCATCTTGAAAGCGAACCGGACATGCTTGCTTAAGAGGTAAAGCTGGTAGGAAAAGCAGGCCACGCATACGCAGAAACAGCTTAGTAAGAAAACGCTTTGAAAAGTGAAGGTCATTGTTTTAGCCCCAGATAGAGAATAGGCTACTTGGCTTATTTCTTTATTTCCTTCAGAGTCGTTTCAACGGATTCCAATCGCTTGATGACGTTGCTTAATAATCCGCAAATACGTTGAGAAGAGAAAAAAACAAGTCCGGAAAAACAGGCAATGCTGACGACCAGACACAAAATATCGAAAACAAGTTCAGTGGTTGAAAAGTTCATTTAAGTACCTAAAGAGAAGAAAGCTCCTCGGTCCTAGAATTGAGATTGTCAAGAAATCAATCTAAAACCAAGGAGCCTAAGGTGGAGTTTTTATTAACTTTTATCGGAACGGTGGCGGCGATCATGGCCTCTTTCTTTTCGTGGCTCGGATATGTCATTAGCAAGCGCGCTGAGGAGCGAGCCAGACCTTGCATTGGCGAAACCTTGTGGACAGAGAGGTCAGACAGCTATTTTGTAACCTTGAAAATATTTCCGGGGCAGTATTTCGTACAAACAAAATCGATTGAAGTTGCTGGTGCGAAACTGTCGTATGCAAGAGATGTCTCTGGGAATGGACGTTTACTCTCCTCAGGAGAGGAAGTATCGTGCCTTCCTTACACTGTTTCCGTTCCGGTCAATAGAGATATTGTCGAGCTCAAGGTTTGCATAACTCCTAAGCTGAAAGTACCTTTTGAAATCAAAGTAAATTTGGCCGGAGATCACAAACCATTGGTTTACCACGTGTACGAAAATCCTTTTACCTCCCGTACACCCGCCGATAAAGTTTGATAATCATCCAGGTGTTAAACATACTGGCGATTGCAAGTGCAAGAATGCTGATGCCAATGCATGACAATAAAAGTGAATCCATATTTTTCCTTCGGTAAGTTATTGGCAAAAATAAAATTGCTTAATTGGCGCCGGTGTGGTCATTCCATTTCAAAGTCCCGCAAAAAGAGGTTCGTTCCGGATGTCCATTAAAGCCTCCATAGCTTTCCTTTCTCGCTCTGCTTTCTCAGCAGCTCTCTTTTGACACCTGATCCTAAATTCTTCTGCTGAAAAATTCTTCTCGTTTGCACGGAATTGCTTGATGTCTTCGCATAACTTTTTGTCTTCTTCAGACAACTCTGTCGGGACCCCTAGGCTGAGTAAATACCGAACTGCTTCCCCTGGAGTCATGAGGTCGGTAAATTCTTCAGCTCTTTTGTTTAGTTCAGCCTCATCAACCTGAGATTTCCCGGCAAAATATTCTGGCCGTTGCTGAAGTTCTTTCTTCTCAAATTCATCAGCAAACAGTGGAGCTGTCTTTTCAACTCTCGTTTGCATCCTCTTTCTTCTCATGGATGCTCGTTTTTCTTCGTCCATCTTTCTTTTTGGTTTTGGATGCTCGAAGTAGATGCCGATTGCCCATGCGTTGATTCCCCAGTTCGAAGCTATGATCCAAGGAAGTGTCAACTCTTCCTCGAAAGGACTGCTGCATAAAATCTTCGGAAGGCCCGCAGGTCTCGGTTTATATGGATTCCTCCAGGTTACCGTGTACCTGAGATCAGAAACTCTTTGATCTTTCATATCTCACAAAATAAAAAGGCCCTCCGAAGAGGGCACGTTATTTTTCAACTTTGAACGTCACTGGCTCCCAGGCGTCGTATGGAAGATTTTTTTGATCTTCCTCGGAGTATTTGCCTTTATAGAAGTACCCGAAGTCGGTTCCCGGAATTGATAACGTCGCATAGTCATCTCTTTTGATATGGTGCAGAAGCAAGACTTTTCCGTTGTGACGCTTTATACAAGAATCTAAATTGCACATTCGACATAGAAACAGACTGTGATCCGGATAATCATCAAACGGGATCGGACCCGAGTGAGTCAATGCGATTTCCATTGGTTCACTCCTTATTTTCGTCTTCGTAATCTTCATAAGTCCCGATGACATCCTTAGCCTTGAATACTCTTGTGTATTCATCCATGAGCGGCTCTCCTGGCAAGTAAGATCCTGCTTGATCCAAAGCGTCGACCCAACTGTCCAAAAGATCATAAACTTGGTCTTCGAAACGCTCTCTGAGCTGTTTTACGATCTTGATTTGTTCATCTCTATCCATGTTTTCTTTCCTTTTTATAAGGGACTGGTAGTTCTTTGAATCCTTGAATCTGGGCTTGTATTTCTCCAACCCATTCTCCATCTCCGCCAACAATTCCCCAACGCCCGATTCGAACTTCTGATCGCTCACCGATTTTTACCGTGATGAGGTATTCACCTTCCTCCGGAGGAAGGATTTCCGGATACGGGTTCCAAGCCTCTTGCTGATAATCTTCGCAGAGAGAAAAGGCGGAAGAGTTGACCACAAAGGTCATCGATAAGAGTGGATTTATCTCTCTATAAAAACCGATAATCTCAGGAAACTCACGCCGATCAATGTCTGCACGGAAATTCTCGTCAATCTCTTTTTCGCTGAAGTTTCTTCTGAGAACGTTTGCAACCCTGAGGTCGTTTGGTCTCCATTTCATTGCCATATTTGTTCTCCGTACCGGTAGGCCCTGTCAGGGCTGTAATCGACATAACAGAACTGTCCCGGATAAGTGAGGCTCCGAGCCACTGCGTTCACCAGTTCCGTTGTTTTCCCGTCTGCGGGCAGCCGCATTGCTTTTTTGACGATCTTTGTTGTGCCGTCATCCATAGCAGCTATGACACCGGCACAAATAGGATTAGCGGGGGCAGGTGTTGACATTCTTGATTGTGGACGACAATGGAGAATGAAATCACACCATCTGCAAAGTCCGTCTTTGACACACTGATTGTGGTCTTTCAGGTAGGCAGCGATCTTCACGGCTGTAGGTTCGTCCGCAAGAATGTACATCCTGTTTAAAAAGTCCATATAGGACGGCCATTTTTTATCTGTCCGGAAATCATCCCAGCAGGATTTAATTTCAATGCCGCAAAGCTCCATACCGTAGCCAATTCCCAGCACGTCTAGTCGGTGCTCATAACCGTTGCGGTAAGAGATTTCCGTATTCCAAACACCGCCGGAAACAAGATTTTCATTGAAAAATACATCTTTCTCTATCGCTTCTCGAAGTTCGTTACCCGGGTGAATACGATATTCAAACGTCCTGTGGATAGTGAATTGCGGGATTGCTTTGAAACCACGTTCGCCGAGGTAATTTTGTGCAATTTCGGTTAAAAGCCGTTCTTTTCTACCTCTTTCGGCTTGAGAGATATTGAGGATTGGATCTTCATCATTACACATCAATTTTCTCCCATCTCATCAATTCCGGGTCAGGGAAGGGAGCATCAAAATCAAACAACTCACAGCCGTGACCACCAAAAACAAAATCACCGTTTACGTAAGTCAGGATTTCATAGAACTGCTCGCCTGTCTCTGGATTGTTCAAAAGCACAATGATTTGTTCTAAATCCTCAAAGTGGTGATTTCGAGGATCGTCAGTGTGTTCAAGTTCTAGTTTCATTTGTTCGTCTCCGGTTGATATGGAGCGGGGAGGGATCTGAATGCAACGATGAGTCTGTCGTCATGGTCCTCCCAGGAGTAATCGATTCCTTCTTCAAACGAGCGTGCAAATGATCGTATAGCTAAATTTCCGTCTTCATCCTGCGTAAGCCACTTTTTCCCGTCAACCGGGGGCGTTACAGTCGGATATGGGTTCCAGTCGTTTTCTTGATACTCAGGAACGAATTCAACTAACTCTTTTTCGACTGTGATAGTTACACACAGACCTTTTTTGTTAACGGTAGATAATCGGAAGTAGTTATATAAATCGGTGTTTTTTTCAAATTCTTCATGAATTTCTTTATCCGTGAAGAATTGATTCACCTTCGCTTTTAATTCAGGGTCTTTAATCTTCCACATTTATTTCTCCAAAAGAAAAGCCCCGCTCTCGCAGGGCTTATGGTTACTTATTTATTGTCTCCGCCGGAGCGTCCTGAGATGTTCCAACGACCTCGGCATCTTCAATATCCTTGAAGTCTTCGACGGAGATAGCATTGATGTCGATCACATCGTTCGGGTCGATCCTTTCTCCGGCTTCCCGCTTAGCATCGACATTTGCAACTTGCAGGGCCTCGATTGAAACAGGCAGATATTTAAATAGGCGGCGGATGACAGTTTTCAGGGCCATCTGTTCAAAATACGTGTTCCAGATATTCTTTGACTTGGCCTTTGCCTTAACCGCTTCAACCTCGGCGCGAGACATGACCTCGAACTGATATCCGCCTCCCTTGAGGTTAGCGACTGCGTAGACAAAGGTGATCGGTTTTTTAACCCGATCGGCTTCACAACTCGGCACGTGATGAATATCCGGATGGAGGCCGAGCTGGTAGCTGAACTCGTCACCTTCGCGGACAGCGAAAGCTGAGAGTGACAAAACCTGTCCGGAGCGACGAGCCAAATCAATCATGCCGCGGTATCCCAAGATTAGCTGGCACTGGTTGCCATAGGGCACGAGATAAGCTTGACCAAGGGCGGAACCGGGCTCCAAACCTAATTGAGCAGACTGCATGACCGCTCCGAGGAACGAGGCCGGTGTGGTATTGAGAAGGGCTGGAGTTTTACGCAGTTCGGTCGCGGCAATTCTTGCCATTCTGTCCGGGCTTAAATGCTTTGGCACGGCGAGAGCCAGTTGTTTTTTGAACTGGTCGGACAGAACCTGCTGGACGATTGCCGGAGCTTTTGTCTTTGGTTTGGCTACTGGTGCAGAAGGTGCGCCGACTGCTGCGGCGAGTTGGTCGGATGTACTCATGTTTTTTCCTTATATGTAAAAAAGCCCCAATAAAGGGGCGTTACTGTTTATCCATCTCTTGAAAAAGTTACCTCCTGGTGCAAGTATCTAAAGGTCATGCCTGCAACGTATGACTTTTATTAACTTTTACCAAGAGGTAACAATGCAAAAGTTTTCTTATGAAGATGCTTCAAAGATCATCCTTGAACTTATTAAGTCCAATGGAATAACTCTTCCTACCATGGGGAGTAAGTACAACGTAAACAATCCTGCGCCTTCGTCTGCGGAACGGAACAAAGACTTAGCGCAAACTCAGGCTGCTTACTTGAAAGAGTTGTATGACTCTTTGACTACTTACAAGACTGAAGAGTCTTAAAGGCTCGAATCAAGCTTTCTAAATAACTCTCGGGGTCTTTAATGGCCCCGCTAGCAGTTCCTTTCAGGAGGGCCTTCTTAATTCGTTTTTTCAATTTCTTCTTCATGTTTTCGCCTTTATTTGTCATGCGCATACTCGCATTACGCGAGTTGTGCTTTCTTTCAGATAGTCAAAGTAATCATTCAAGTGTTCCTGCTTGAAGGAGTCTGAGTCGAAGCGCTTGGATGTCTGGGTCTTGTACGTCAAAACCTTCTTGCCGTCCAAAGTCAGAATTTCGTTGTCCTTCATGTCGATCGCGATCTTGGCTTTAACCGCGTCTTGCTGCTTCTTGAGCTCCTTAATTTCGCCATTAAGACGAGCATATTCGCCGTAGTTAATAGCCAGATCACCTTGAGCTTCGATAGCTTTACCATTTGATTTCCCATAGAGCTTCAGAACATCTTCGATATTTATCGGTTCAGGAGGCGTTTTAGTTAGAACATAGTTGTTCCAGAACGCAGAGCATTTTTCTTTGATGACTTGGAATACATCCGGGCGAGCATCGATCCAGTACATCCTGTAATCTGACCCGCCTATTAAAACTGCCAGGTACATACCGCGAAGCCGAAGGATGCCGCAATACCATTGAATTTGCGTCTCGTAGTAAAGCGGGATTTCGTGCTCTGTTCTCAGATTGTTTTGTTTGATCTCAAGTTCCTGCGAAGGGCCCCAAAGATCAGCTGTGAAGGCATGGGCTGTTTTGGCCTCAAACGCAATGTCTGTCGTGATGGGACGATTGCCATATTTGGCGATTTCTTTTTCGGTCATCTCCAGCGGACGAACTCGCTTAGCAATATCCGGATTGATAATCGCTCTGTCGATATTTGCGATTGCCCAGTCATTTTCCGGATCAACAAACTGGTGATTGACGTTTTGCAGTTTGAAGCCTGTTCTAAGTGCGAACTCCTTTGCGACAACTTGCTCTAATGTCGTCCCCCAGTAGAGGGAAGAGGTCATCTCATGTTCCGGAGAAAGTCCGAGTTTGTCGTTCCAAACATCTAAAGGAGTTCTCCACGGGCTCAGCTGAAGAACAGCTGCTACATCAGAACCGCCGATACCCCGGCGCCGGCCTTCGAGCCATTGTTGTTTGTCTTTTGTCATGTCTATTCCTTGTGTGGTGAGTTAGTGAAATTAAAAAGTGCTGAAAATGGTATTGGGAGCAGGGTTGACTTCAATTTTTCCCACTCTCGTTCGCGTTTCTTCCTCGTAGCTTGCTCTCGATATCGAGCGCGCTTTCTGGCGAGAATTTCTTCATGATCAGGAGAGTTATGTTGTTCTTTTTTCATAGATTCGCAAGCATTCCCGGGATAAAGAGCAGCAAAATGAGGACAGCGGCGAACAGGATGAAGGCGAAAGCAACTGCTAGAAAATTTTCACCGTCCTCGGTCTTTGCTTTCAAGACACGTCCGATCACTGTTAGTAACAAAACCCATGCGGAAGTGAATATTGCTAACTGGATTCCATTCATTCCTCTCATGATGATTTCTCCAAGAAAAAAGCCCCTTCGATGGGGCTTCTAGTAGTTATCTATGTGAAAAAGACAACAACAAAATAATTATTTGTTGCAGTTGATTATTGTCTCGATCACGTTATCGAGCTCCTTTCTCGTAGCTCTGAGATAAAAATTGATTGCTCTGAGTTGATCAACGTCTGAGCAGTCGTTTGCGTAAAATCCTGTAGAACGTAATCTGGTTATCACTTCTGTGATTTGTTCCTCAACGGTGTAAATTTTTTCTTTGGCACCTTGCAGCGCTAGGATTTTTTCAAAGTCTTCTTTTTTAATCTTTATCATTGGCGTTCCCTAATAAAAAAGACCACATTTCGGAGTCCCCCTAAGCTACAAAAATTGGAACTAACAAAGTTTGAGAAAAAGCCCGAGGGACTCAGAAAGGTGGTCTAAAGAAGTCCCCGTCTTTCCGGGGTGTCACCTCTGCGAGATAATTAATTTGCGACTTTTTAACTATCTTTTTGGAGGAAAAAATGTCTGAACTTAAGCTCGATCAAAATCAAGCTGTTTCTATACTCATTGCCCTTATCAATCAGGGGAAGATTGAGTTGCCTTGTCTTAAAGAGTTCAATAAATTCCGAGAATGGGAGCTTAGTCAGTCAAGGCCTGACGGCAGCCGATTTAATCCGGTATTCGGTTACGACCTTGACGAGCATAGAAACGCCATTTGTAGACAAGCGGCAGCCCTCGATGCGGAATATCTCAAAACTTTCTTAGATGTTCTTATGTTGGAGAGGACATCTCGGGATAGGTCACTTGACGCTTGGAACCTTGTAAATTCACTAAGGTTAATCAGAGATAAGATAGAAGCTAACTCTCTTGAGCCGATTCAGAAGTAATTTGCTCAAGAATAACGCTGGCTTCCACTGCTTGAGATGACAGCTCATGGATTCTTTTGGCTCTATCTATGGCTGTCATTTCAGCGTTTCTCTCAGGAAAACTAATTAAGTTCAACTTTCGATCTATTAAAGTCTTTAACAGATCAGCCATTTCTTTCTTACTCATTGGAATAGTGAGGTTCCCGTAACAAATCGCGCACGGTACATCTTGCTCTTTATCTGTCATTGTTGTCTCCTTTGACGGTCAATTCATTCAGAAACCTCTTCCGCTGCCGTTCAGTGAACAGAAACAAGGGATTTGGCAGAGAAGAGGTTTGTGAATGAACTTGTTCAAAAAATGTACAAGTTGGTGTGCCGTTTATAATGAGGCCTGACGGACTGGATCAAGCCGACCCAAGAGATCGGACCCAGCCGGAATGCAGTGTGAGAACACTGAGAAATGCGTCCCAGTGGCGGGCGCCGGAAACTGTCCTAGCGGCAGGCCGGCGCTTTTGATTTCATTGTTCGTCCGTACGAACAATTTCTTTACCAGCAGAAATGCAATCCTCTAAATATTCATCTACGGCCTTTTGAAACGCCTTTTCTAGGTCTTTTATACTGGCGGATTCGTAAAGAACTAAATCCAATACATCCAGAATTTTTCCATAAAAGCAATCATCTTCGACGCTCTTCTCAATCGAGCCTTGGAATCCTTTATAAGGCCCTAAGGTTTTCATTGCTAACTCCCTTCCAAGACAAATATTCTTCAAACGTGACAAAGCTTGAAGAGAACTTTATGGCCTGTTCAATCAAATCCAGTTTGGTATCGCAATAAGTATCGAACGGCCGGCCAAGCTTGAACCCGCTGAGTATTAAGCCGTCCGCACTAAATTCTCCGCTTTTATTCAAAGCATCGATGACGAAATCAATAAATTCTTGAGCTTGAGGACTTGCCGGGAAAAGGCGCTTGAGCGTTTCGTCCGGCAAAATTCTCTCTGCGAATTTGGAGTTGTTGAACTCGCCACAAATGCCTACAAATAGAACATCCTCTCCGCAAGTTACGGGAGTGAATAGAACAGGAATCCAGCGGGCCTGATACTTCGGAAGACTGGGGAAAGGTATTTTCATAGGATTCTCAGCAATACCTGCGCAGGTAGTTGTAGATTTCATCAACTTCCCAGCCGCGTCCGAACTCGCAGGCATAATCCCAACAGTTCCCATAGTCGAACTCATTTCGTTTGGCCAACTCGTCACAGTAGGCCTTGGCAGCTCTTTTCTGCTCCAGTAATTCGAGCCGTTGTTTCTTCGTTAATTTCTTCGGTTTTTCCATGGTTATCTCCAGAGAAGAAGTGCTCGTCTTTCCGAGCCGCCACCCTCCTAAAATTGAAGTGTCTAAGCTCAATTTCTAAGGAAGGAAAATGAATGTCTTTAACAAGTACATCCTCTTGGTCTCTGCTATCAAAGAGAAGAGGATCGTGACCTTTAACTACGATGGTCTGGATAGAGTCGTTGAATGCGCGACACTCGGCTACACCACCGCAGGAATGCCTGCCGTTCGTGGGTACCAAATAGAAGGAGATACGCATTCAGGAACAGTCCCTTGCTGGCGGCTGTTTTTGATCGACAGAATCCGCGGACTAGTTTTAACCGAAGAGCATTTTTACAGCGAGCCGCCTTTTTATAAAAAATCTGACCCATCATTCTCACGTATCGACGCTGAGCTCTAGCTTCTGCTCCGCAATCACAAGGGCCGGCGGGAAAGGCTGGCTCATTGTTTACAGCACAGTCGCTGTCGTGGACTATCTCTTTCATTATTGCTCCAGTAAATAAACAAAAACTCCCTCCGGAGTGTTGACACGCTAGGACGGATACATTCAGAAGATCCGGAGGAAGTTTTTGTTTGCGCTCTACAGTTTCTCTTGCGAGAGCGCTTAGCTCACCCAGTTCACGAGACTGGGACGCCCGAGTTTCTGTTCTTGGTTTTGATTTCCTCATCTGGTTAGCTTCTCGGGACCTCAACGCAGGTTTGCTGTTCTTGATACTGCGTGCATCTCAAATGCCTTTATTTGTCAGAGGTCTCTAGCTGAAAAGTGCTTCGTGGCTACCGTTTGCCTTACTCATTCACTTCACTGACTGCTGGTGTTCGATTGTCTTCCTTCGCGTGACCAGCACCGCCTGCATCGGCCGTTTCGAATTTTTTCACTAGCAGGCTCTTTTTCTACCTGCTGCGTCGGCGTTTAGTTCTCCATGGCGCCGATTCTGAAATTGTGGGTATTAGAGGAACATTGTTTACCTGAGTTAATAAATCGATGAGCAAATATTAACCTAGGTAAACTAAAAAGTAAAGCAAATCGTTAAGTATTTTTACTTAGATAAATTTTTTAGTAAAAAAGGCTGCACAAACGACAACAAAAAAGCCGCTCTCGCGGCCATAAAAAACCGCCCGGGGGCGGCTTGTAAGTTATGGGTAGATTATTTCTTTAATTTTTTAACTTCGTTTAGGAAGTTCTTAAAGTCTCTGCCTATCGGCTGAGTTTTGTTGAAAATTTCGTATTCTTTGTGAGCTTTTTCTTCAGCCTGCTTTTTAGAAACCTGTCCGTTTCCTTCTAAAACCGGGAGGTCATTGAACGCCAGGAACTTGTCTACAGACTGGCGCAGCTCGAGCATACTAAAATTCTTCTTGCGTTCAATCTGTCCTTCAATGTAATCAAAATAACTGTTGACGGAACGCTCTAATGACTTGAGCTCCTTTTCGTCCAAATAGTTTTTTGCAATTGTCGTATCTGATTTATTGACACGCCCCTCCGGGCTGTTAGACCACGTTTTCAAACCCATGTGTGGCTTCGTGTGGTCTGCTCTGGCATGAATAATCTCGGCGGCAGTTTGATTGTTGATGGCAAAGTGAAAACGGTTCTGAACAGTTGCAAAAAAGCGTCTTGCTTCCAATGAATGACTGTCGTAGTCGATGCTGCATTCCTTGAATATTTCAGTAACTTGAAGCCAGATCCGCTGTTCGCTTGCTCGGATGGAGCGAACTCGTTCCAATAATTCTTGAAAGTAGTCTTTTCCAAGAACAGTCTTAGCTTGCTTTAGGCGATCATCATCCAAGGCAAATCCTTTGATAATGTATTCCTTGAGAACTTTCGTTGCCCACTGACGGAAATGGGTCGCTTGAATACTGTTGACCCTATAGCCTACGGCGATAATCGCATCTAAGTTGTAATGCATTACGTTATACGATTTGCGATTTGTAGCAACTATTCGGAAATTCCGAATAGTTGAATTTTGCTCTAATTCGCCAGATTCAAATACGTTTTTAAGATGTTCATTAATTGTTGTGAGAGAGACGTTAAATAGCTCAGCCATTTGTCTTTGAGAGAGCCATAGTGTTTCATTTTCAACTACTACAGCCACAACGGGACCGTCATCAATATTTCCGTAAAGGACGATATTCTTTTCTTCCATAATTTTTTGAAAGTCGATGTTTTGTCAGCCACTTATTTTAAGACTGGTTAAAAAGGAATAAGTTTTATCGTTACCGATTTTGGTAGCGGGGTTTTACCCAATAAGTAATCTTGGTTGAAGCTGTATTAACGCCTTAAAAATAAATAAAAAAAGTAAGCCGCCCGGAGGCGGTCAAAAAGTGAATTCAGTGTTTATTCATCAAATTCAAAGGGCAACTGTCCTCCGAAAGCTAAAGAGAACCTTCGTTCGTATTCTTCCACAGACTGGCTGGTTTTGGCGATTCCGACTACTTGCCAAATATGTGCACGCAAAGCTGTTAAGCCAATTTCGTTGAGGAATTGGTGAAGCTTGTCGTATTTTTTGCCCTTTGATTCTTTTTTAGCTTCCTTGAGCAATGCAAGAAGCTTGCCGTTGCTCTTGGCCAAAGGAAGGTAAATAAACTTCAAAGTTAGATGGTAATGCTCCCAGTTACGACCGCGGACTGGTACGGGAATGTCATAAAGTCGCTGCCATTCTGCGTATAAGTCGTCTGGGAACTCTTTTGACCATTTTCTTGCCTCCTCAAGAATGTATTGCCTAAAGGCTGCAATAACAGCCTCTTTCGTAGAGTTGTATCCAGCGAGCTTATAAACAAGTTCTCTAATACCTAGTTTGGCAGAGGCTTGAAGAATTATCGAAGCATTTTTTACTAAAAAAGCCTGGTTTGATTTAAGTTGATTATTGTCATTTGCCCTGATTATTGCTTGGCAGATGTCAATCAGAATCGTCACGTCATATCCATAAGCCTTCCGCCCGGAACCAGTCTGATCTAGTTTAAAAACAATGGGTTGGTCTGTTTTTTTGGAAAGTTCGGAACCAATATACGGAAGCATAGACTGAGAGCTTAAGAACTTTTTTATAGCCGTTCCGCCCCCTGTCGCAAAACCCAACGCTTCAGCGATTCCTCTTTGGCTCATAACGGCCGTATGGTTTGAGTCGTTTAGGACGTAGCAGGGGATATCGACACCAATCACCTCCTTGAAGTTCCCTTTATGAAGGGCCTTAAAGCCACCGCTTTTTACTAATGCTGCGTCCCGGGCAATTTCAGATCTACGCTCGGGAGAGAGTTTCTTAGCTCTTTCCAAACCGCCTTTGGACTGCTTAGTTTTACTATCCATAGCAAGCACCTAAAAATATAATTTGCTTGCTTGATTGTAACTGATTTTATGCTTAATTATTGCAGGCTAATTTTGGTGATCCCATACAAGAAGGCCGCCCGGAGGCGGCGTTTGTTATTTTTTTAATAATTGAACAATTACGATCGACCAACCTATGATGGCAACAACCAGCGGCACTAGGATTGCTCCTACTATCCATTTTGTTTGCTTTCCAATGGCCTCGGAAACATGGGTGAGTGTACGTTGATCGGATACGGCAATTTTTCCTTCCAGATCTTTTATGTCGGCTTTGGTTGCAAAGCTTTCCAGTCTGCCTTCTATGTACCCTAGACGAGTCTCATGTCCCATCATTATGCCCACCGAGTCTTGATCTCTTTGAGCTAATTTTATCTTATTCCCCTGATCGGCTTCCATTGCGTTTACCTTACTTGGTTATTTTTCCAGGCCTTGGCTTTTTTGATTAACTGGAAGTAGTCGAATCTCAATTCACAGCTGCAAACGTTGCACCTTAAACGCATGTAAACACTAGGAGGTTCATCTGAGGGCTTCAGGATAAATTTTGCGTCTCTCACTCCTTCAGTAACAGGAGGAGTTGTATACCTGACGGAGTTGGCCATTTCCAATGCTGGTTCTCCGACGCACATGGCCGAGCTCTCCGTGATCATGCTCCAGTCATTACTTTTGCACCAAGGGCAAGAAGACCTATTGATTGCATTCAGATACTCAACGACTAATGGTGCATCACAAGAAAGAAATTGTTCTGTCATAGCACATTTCTCCAATTAATAATATTTGCAGATTTTTTCCAAAGTTCTCAGCAAGGGAAGTTCCATATCGGCTCCTGCTATCCATTCAGTCGTATCTTTTGAGGTTCATCGGATTAAACCGATCCAGATCTTTCTATGACTTCTCCAATGATCTGGACTTGCTCAGTGTCGACTGGTTTTATTGTTTCGTCCTCAAAATTTGGATTTTCTGAATGAACCACTATTGAGCCGTCAATCTTTCTATAGAGCCTCTTAACACGTAAGGCATTCCCAAAAACAAAGGCGTAGATTCGACCATCGATAATCTCTGTTTTTGAACAGTCGACCAGGACAACATCGTGGTCGAGCAAAAGAGGCTCCATAGAGTCCCCCTTTACTTTGAACCGTTTGCAGTCTTCTGGGTTGATGTTTTTTCGCTGAAACCAAGATCGGCGATAAGCAGCCTTATATTCAGAAGCAAGTTCTTCTAATGTTGAATTTTGTTCAAATCCTGCCGCAAACCGAATTTTGTATTCTGGAATTTCTACCCAATCGTCGTCATCACAGACTTCTTCCGTCACCAAAACATTTGGGGACTTCATTGGACCGTTACCGGTTGCTAACCACGTTGAAGAGACGCCAAGCAATTTGGCAACTTTAGGAAGGTAAATAGATTTGATGCTTTTCGACTTGCCAGTAAACCAATCAGAAACCGAGGCCGGAGAGATCGAACATAACCTAGCGATGTCACTTTTCTTTAGTCCGGAATCACTTAGCGCCAAGGTTAAACGCTCTGCCAATGTTTTCATTTCAAATGTCCACGAGTTTCAAACTTTTGATTACGCGTCCGATGATGCGGACCTCAATATCAGAATCAAGGCTGATTTCAATGTCCTTATATGCTTTATTCGTTGAAAGGAGTGCGATCTTCTTGCCTATTAGTTTTTGTACTCGTTTGATATAGGCTTCTCCATCAACCACTAACAGGTATATACCATCCCTTAAGGTTTCTTTGTCTGTTATGTCAATGAACACGGCGTCCCCGTCACGGATCTCTGGCTCCATGGAGTCACCAAGCGCAGTGATGATCTTCACGTCTCTTGGGTTGTAGAAAGCAAAGTTCCGAGAGAACCACGCTGGAGTAACTTGAAGGGTCTTGATTTCCGGATAGTCCTCGAAATTCATCACTCCGACACCGCAAGAGCCATAAAAGTCAACTTGTTGGATGGAGACCATGTTGGCAGCAGGCATGGTTTTGTCGTTGATTGAACCAATGCCTTTCATGAGCCATTCCGTGGTGATGTCCAAGAATGAACAAACAGCAAAAACGTCATCGAATTTCGGCTTTGAGACATCGCCATCGATCCATTTTTTGATTCCGGCAGGTGTGATGCCGGTTGCCTTTGATATGTCCGCCGGAGATTTTCCGCGCAACGCTAAAGCCTCATTTAAGCGGTCTGTCCACGTTTTTTGAGAGTCATTTGTTCTCATACGTTCCTCCGTCTGTGTGAGATAAATTTAACCTAAGTTAACACTGAATTGGTTTACCTAGGTAAATTTTTAAGTTAATATATAGGAGTTAATTTTTAACCTAAGTAAAATCATGAAAAAACTTGAAGAGCAGGTTTTTGATGAACTTCTGGGTGAGTTCAAACGGAAGTCTGTAATTGCAAAGACCTTTGGGTTAAGTGCTGCCGCCGTCACTAAGTGGTCGAAGAACGGAGTTCCTCTTGGAAGGCTCCCTTACCTTCGGCTCGCGTTTCCACATTTCAAAGCTTGGAAAAAATCCAAATAGGGGGCAACCATGGCGATCTATAGAAAGATCGACTGCCGCATCAGCAACGATAAGAAGTTCAGAGAATTGTCTGTAGAGGGCAAGCTGGCTTGGTACACAATCCTAAGTCGCCGTGACCTTGCGCCTATTGGTGCATTCAAAGCTTCATTTGAATCTCTGGCTATCGAGCAAAGAGGCAATGAATATCTAAACAAAGGGTTTGAGAAAGCCTTTGGAGAAGCCTTTCTTGAAGCCTTGTATGAACTCTCTTCAAAGGGTTTAATAAAGTACGATCCGGAAGCTTTTTTGATATATGTTCCGAACTTTTTGCGGTTCAATTTTCCAGAAAATCCCAATGTTGTTAAATCATGGAACAGCGTCCTGGACTCCCTTCCTGAATGCGATCTAACTAATTACGCTCTTGCAAAGTCGACTGAAATTATTCTTAATAGTCAAAAAGATAGTTTCTTCAAAGCATTGCCTAAAGAGTTTGTGGAAGCCTTTGAGAAAGGCTATGGCAAAGGCTTTCCGGAAGACTTCGGGAAGGGTTTGGCAAAACAAGAACAAGAGCAAGAACAAGAACATAAAAGAAAAGAAAATATAAAAGAAAAAAATCCGCCGACTACTTCTGGGCTTGAAAACCAATCCGAAGACGAACTTCCATTTTCAGAACCAGAAAACCAATCTATTTCCAAAACGGAAACAGTTGAGAAAAAAGCGAAGCGGAAAACCAAAGCTAAACAACCGTGTCCGTTTAATGACGGAGACGTTATTCCGGAAGATTTTTTGAAGATAGCTGAGCAATACCTCATTGCAAATCCTCAGCTGCTCTTCCAAAAGATGATTTCGTACTGCAAATCAAACGGGAAAGAGTACGTCGACTACAAAGCCGCTTTCCGAACATTCTGCATACAAGATCAGGAAAGGAATCGCGGTAAGCCAAGCTCCGGAACCAACAGCAACAACTCAGCACCTATGCCTTATGAGCCTCCGGGAGGTTTTACGGAGGACTACTACAGAAAGGGCTGCAAATTCGATGACAAAGGGAACATTCTGCTATGACAACATTCGTATCAATCGGGAGCCTGACTGGTTCCATCCATCCGTCTCTTTCCGGAGTTTTAACTAAACGCAAGACGGTTCTCAATTGCCCGATCCATGGTGATTATGAGGCTGAGGGAATCTACCTCGGTTCCATTCTCAAGACTCAAACAAAATGCCCGCAGTGCGAAGAAGATCAACGGGAAGCAAGAGAGGCCGTCGAAGCTGTAATGAGACAAGAGGCCATCAAGAAAGAGGTTGAGGAACGAGTTGCAAAGTCTCGTGTTCCGCTCGAGTACAGAACCAAATCCTTTGACAGTTTTCGAGTTCTTAATGCTGAGCAAGGAAAGGCTCTTGAGCTTTCAAAGCGTTTCGTCCGAGGCTGGGAGAAGGCAAAAGCGGGAGGCTATGGCTTGCTTTTCCTTGGAAGCTGCGGGACTGGCAAGACTCACCTTGCCTGTTCGATCGTGGCTGCTCTTATTGCTAACCACCAGTTTCTGTTTCCGAAGTATTACCGAACATCCGAGATTTTCTCGGCAGTTCGGAAAAGTTACGTTCCTGGCTCCCAGACAAGCGAAGACGAAGTTCTCAACTACTTCTCCGGAATCGAACTGCTCGTTATCGATGAGGTCGGGGTTCAGAAAGGCTCCGATGCAGAAAGAAGGATCTTGTTTTCGATTCTGGACACCCGCATGACTTCCAACAAGCCAACCATTCTGCTGAGCAACCTTAGTGCTGAGGGTTTGTGCTCTCTGCTCGGTGATCGTCTCTATGACCGTGTTCGCTCCAAATGCGTTCCGGCGCTGTTTGTAGGTCAGTCCATGAGAAAGCCGGCAACACCTGATTTATTCGACTGAGGTGCGAGATGTCAGAGAGTGCATGGCAGCTATTGATGATCATTTTGGCGCCGGTGGTGTTCATCAATTTGGTGCTGTTTGGGTTGCTGGTGAGAGCGGCGTTTGAACTACGAGGGGAGAAAAAGAATGCGAATTTACAGAATCAAGGAAGAGGAAGTTCTACGTTTGACTGCTGAGGGATACGAGGACCTATACGGGGAATCCATATCTGAGTGGTTCAATTGGGTTAATGAATCTGCTGACCCGGATGAAGTCAGGAAGGCGACTCTTAAGGCCTGGGGCTTGTTGAAGCGCAATTCTGATTTAACCGGTGAACAGTCGAACCGGGAGGAATGGAAGTATGAGCTTTGATTCTAGAAGCTTCGTTCTATCGCTCAGTTGCATCGGCGGGATCCTCTACTTAGCAGATATTTTCTGGTTTACATGGAGTGGGTCGAACATAGATTACTGCATGGCCTAGGTTGTCGGAATCTTTATCGGAGCCGTTATCGGCTCAATCAGGTGGCGTAAATGAGTGGCTGCTGCCTCTACTGCATTCATGCTCAGGCCTTTTGGATAGGAACTGACGGGAAGAAGCATTTGCCTCCCAAACAGTCCTTTGGGGACATGTACATCTACTGCCACCATCCGAAGAAAGGCGCCGGTATCGAGTGCTATCCGGTCTCGTTTGCTCGATGCTCCGTGTTCGAGCAGGCAGGAGACGAGCAAATTCAACGCAGGAGAGACTTCTTTTCACAGTTTGAACGTTGGCCTTCGCACGCTCAGATCATCGCTCAACGGAACTCTAATGTTCTGGAAACAGCATCAAAGAATTCAATCAAACCACACAAACTCAATCAGGAGGGATAAATGAAAAGGTTTTTACAAGCAAAAGGACGGCTCAAGGTCGGTGAAATGAACCGAACTGAGGCCGCCTATCGAGATTACCTGGAACAACAGAAAAACTCTGGGTTAATTCTCAAATACTGGTTCGAGCGGTTCACATGGAAGATTGCCTCAAACCGATGCTCATACACGCCTGATTTTTTGGTCATGCGTCCGGATAGATCTCTTGAACTCCACGAGGTCAAAGGTTCCCTGAAAATCTTTGCAGATGACAGCAAAGTTAAATGCAAGGTTTGCTCGGATGAGTGCCCGATTCCGCTGTTTGTCGTCACGCCTAAACCGAAGAAAGAGGGAGGGGGCTGGAATGTATTGGCCTACTAGCACTGAAGGTTATGTTTTCTGGATGATCAATTGCTACGTCGCGATGTTCGTCTTCCTTTGGATCTTCAAATGGATTACGGATTATTTAGAACGCCGCGACAAACTCAGAAAAAAGGTTGAGTTCTGGGGGCTATCAGCTCTCGGGATTATTTATCTCACGTGAGGACTCTTGGATGACAGAAACAGAACAAAAACTCATTGATGATCTCAGACCTCGTTTGGACAATTGGCGCCGGGCATATCGTGACCGTGTTGTCAAAAACGTCTCAATTGCCTACGCAGTGGAGAGAGCTCTCGCATTGACGAGAAACAAGACGGATTTTTCTGAGGACTACACAGACGACAATGGCGAAAACGGTCTGAGTTCCTGCGAAATCGACATGAAAGATGCGGACTTCCTCAACACCGTTTGGCAAAACTTCTCGGCGCCGGGAACCGAAGTTCTCTCTATCGGAACCCATGGTCTGAATGTCCGGACAGCGAAACTGATTGTTCTGCTATATGTGTTTGGCTCCCAGTCTTTATTGAGCAAGGCAGGTAAGCGAATCTGGAACATCAAGCGGAGAAAGCTTGATCTGTGGACTGAAGATGCCTTGATATTTTTCGCTTTTCGAATTCGATATTTCGAACAAATCAACGAAAGGAAGGTTAAAAATGCGACTTGATTGGAATTTGATAAGAACGATTCTCGCTCACGTTGAAGCTGAGACGATCAAAGAGTTTTTACAGGATATGGATAGCCTTTCTATATGGGGTGAGGGTAAATCACCGTGGGAAAGGCTAGACGAGAAGCAGAAAACTCTTAAAAGTGTGCTAGGTCATTTTGAAATCTTGCTAGATGCGGGAATCCTTAAAAACGGACAAGTAACGCGACGCTCGGATGGGAGTTTTGAATTTTGGGACTTTCAAGGGGTCTACATATCGATGTCCGGGCATGACTTACTTGACGCTTTGCGAGATAAAACCATTTGGGAAAAAATTAAAAGAATGTCAAAAAGAAGCGGCGTCTCCCTCTCTTGGGAGTTCATTAAAGCGGCTATCCCTATAGCAATTCAGCAGGCACTTAAAAATGTTTCTTAAGATGGACCTATTTATTTTTTCTTCTATTCAGGCTAAACTTTTCGCAAGTGCTCAAAACACTTGCCATCTAGCGTCGCCGTTGCGTTAATTTACGGACTTTTTTATGCCCGAGTGTGAGGCTAATACAATACCCTCGCGGAAATACGCCCGCAGACTAGATGCTGTTTTGAGCACTTGGGCTCCTAACTCAAAATTAGGAGATTTATAAATATTCATCTAGGAGATAGTCGATGACTACTCAAGCTCTCACAAACTTCACGTTTGAAGATTGTTCTATTCGCGTTTTTGGCGATTTCATTAAACCTCTTTTTGTGGCCGCCGATGTTTGCAAAGCTCTAAGCATTCAAAACGTCACACAAGCTCTACAGTCATTAGCTCCATTTGAACGGTCTATGTTAAACATAGGGCGTCAGGGGAATGCCAATGTCGTAACCGAAAGCGGTCTCTATACTTTAATCCTCCGTTGCCGTGACGCGGTTAAAGAAGGAACCTTCGCTTACCGTTTTCGCGTTTGGGTCACTAACGAGGTTCTCCCGGCAATTCGAAAACAAGGTTTTTACGCAGTTCAGAAAGAGCAGAACAGCTCCCTGATCACTAACGCCCAACAAGTTGCCATCCAACAGGCAGTAGCAAGACGCGCAAAGAAAACGGCTGTGTACTATCAGACGATCTACCGCGCGATCAAGGTACGCTACCAAATCCCACGCTACACAGAACTCAAACAGTCGCAATTCGAGGACTGCCTGCGCTTTATTGAAACGGTTGACTTGAGCGTACCTGAAGCACCAGCCTCTGAGCCTACCAAGACTGAAAGACAACGATACGTTGTTTACGCGGATTTCTTGAAGACCCTGCAAGTGTTCTGCTACTACCAGCGCTACCTTTTCAGAAAACCTCTGATGCAGGCAATGCGGGTCATGCTGGCGTTGGATGTACCCGACGCAAGTAAACTTTGGGACGTTGTGAACAACCTTAATTTTGTTGAGCTCGAACGCTCGCTCGATGATCTCGGATTTTCAGTCAAAGACCTTGACTGTTACAAGCATTGGGCGTTGACGCACGCTGCCTAACAATCGAAATTTGAAACTCCGCCCCTCCAGCCCGAGGGGCTTCTTTTTGGTGTATAGTCACAAGTAGACAATTTCAAGCCTGTTTGCCAGGCCGCCTAGAGGCTTAAAGATGACGGTTCCTTGCGGAGGAACCGGTGTGTCCAGAGAGAAGAGGATGCAAAACTTAAGCCAGGCGAATATGAGAGCTCCGATTTCGGGGCTTTTTTGTTATCTGTTGCCTCTCAGAGGTCAACAACGGAACTTTTATGATCGAACCCAATAAGTACGACATCCAGACTGCATCCATCCTTATCGATACCGCCAAAGCCGAACTGGATAGAAAAATTATCGCCGAGCTTCCGGAGCAAACCAAGCGGCTAGCCTTCTACCAAGGCTTCTGCGTCGTGGTTCTCGGTGTCCTGTTTTATCTATTCGACAACCATTTCTTCCAAGGCTGGAGTTTGTGGCTGGCAGTTGTTTCCGGTGCTTTAGGCTTTGCGTCCTTGCTGATGTCGATTATCTTTTCAAGCGGCGCTGCTTATCCTTCCGGAATTTGCAAGGATTACCTGAGATGGCTGAACACTCATTACCAAGATGATGTGCCAGTTCTATCCGTCCAGAAGGATTTGCTCAAACAGTATCAGCGCTCGATTGATGCTCTGAACGCTATTCATAACAGACGAGGATATGCGCTCCGGACAATCAATTTTTTGTTGATTCTGTCAATTATCTTGGGGTGCTTGGCCCTTTGATTTCTTTAGCGGTTTCATTGTTGTCCACAACGTTTATCGACAAACCGCACAGCCTCTCGGTGGGCTTAAGCACCGAGCCAAACAAAGCAAAACCCCGACAGTTGCGAGCTGTACGGGGTTTTTAGTGTCAACCTAGAACCAGTAGGTCGATATGGAGATTATATCAAAGCACTGTAGGAAGCTAGTCATGGAACTATTAGACCGTTATCCGAAATGGTCCTTTTTTCTCCGTTGGGGTTTCTCCATCATTGCGATGATGTGCATGACCGTCATATCTTTTGCCTTCGCTTACTCGCTGATTAAGTAGTCAAGCGACAAAGTTACAACATCCAGCAAGCCTAGACTCCCAACGGGAAGATGCTCACTCCGCTGGATTTCTAATTCTCCTGACGAGAATGTCGGAGAAAACCGCCTTAACAAACTATCTCCTTGGGGTTGGTTGGAGTGCGCTCGGCTGAAAATGCTGGGCGCACCTTTTTTTAACTATGAAAGAATCTGAACTCAAAATTCTCTACAGGCCGGTCAATGACCTGATTCCGTATGCAAACAATGCCCGGACGCATTCTGAAGAACAGGTGAATCAAATCGCCAGTTCGATCAAGGAATTTGGGTTCAACAATCCAATCCTTGTGGATGAACAAGGCGGAGTGATTGCCGGACATGGACGCTTAAAGGCGGCCAAAAAGCTTGGTCGTAAGTTTGTTCCGACCATCGAGCTAAGCGGATTATCCGATCCGCAGAAGAAAGCCTTTATCCTCGCAGACAATCGAATTGCTCTTAATTCCGGCTGGGATATTGATCTCCTGAGAATTGAGCTGCAGGAATTGCAGAATACAGATTTGGCACTGGTCACTGGTTTCTCCGACGAAGAGTTGAATGCTTTGTTGTGTGGAACCACCGAACTCGCTGAGGAAGAGGAAGAACCGGAAAAAGAGGAGCCCGAGGCAGACCGCTTTAATCTGACGCTCTCAATTCCGATCGAATACAAAGAGCAGGTTCAGGATTTCGTTAAGAGTTTCGGACCTGAGGATTTAATTCAGAAGATCATCGATGTGACCAGTTAACCAAAAGAAGGTTGAAGGCATGGAAGAAAAAGTTCAAAAGAAGCGGACTCGTCCACGCATTCAGATTGATCTGGAGAAGGTTGAACAACTGGCTCAGGTTTGTGACAACGAGGAAGAGATTGCTCTCGCGCTCGGGATTAGTTATCGAACCTTGAGAAATCGAAAAAAAGATTTTGCCAATTTTGCCACCGCCATAAAAAAGGGAAAGGCTAAGGCCAACGCCTTTGTTGGTGGCAAGTTGATGGCTCTCATCCGAGAGGGAAATCCGGCAGCGACCATTTTTTACATGAAGAGTCGCTGTGGGTGGAAAGAGACTGACCGTAAGGAAATTACCGGCAAAGATGGAGAGCCGGTTAAAGTCGACAAGGTTAACCAGCTGGATCTAAGCAAGCTCACCTTGGAACAATTAGACGCGCTGGAGGGTATTGTGAATGCGGCTTCCAACGATACAGGAGATCAGACTAGCTAAGGCCCGAAAGGGCTTGTCTTACTTCACATTGCACACAAAACCTGACTACCTGCTCGGCTGGGTACACAAAGAAATTTGTGATGAGCTAGACAGGTTCCTGCAGGACGTGGCGGACAAAAAGTCTCCTCGGCTAATTATCACGATGCCTCCGAGATCCGGGAAGAGTGAGCTTGTTTCTAGGCGCTTTCCGGCTTTTGCCCTTGGGAGAAATCCGGAGCTTCAAATCATCGCAACATCGTATTCTTCAGACCTATCACAGCGCTTCAACAGAGATGTTCAGCGCGTAATAGATGATGAGAAATACTTTGACCTGTTTCCGAATACTCGGCTCAGCAATTCGAGAGTGCGTACCGACTCCCGGGGATCCTATATAAGAACCTCTGACCTCTTCGAGATTGTTGGTCATGCCGGCGCCTATCGTTCTTGCGGTGTGGGTGGGGGCATAACAGGTCAGGGTGCCGATATCCTGATTATCGATGACCCGATTAAAGACCGAGCTCAAGCAGGTTCTAAGACTATTCGAGACTCCATTTGGGATTGGTACACATCGACCGCATACACCCGACTGTCTCCCGGAGGAGGCGTCATCGTAATGGCCACCCGTTGGCACACAGACGATCTGATTGGTCGATTGATCCAGAGAATGGGAGAGGGAGATACATTCCGGATCGTGAATTATCCGGCAATTGCGGAGCATGACGAATTGCACCGCAAAGCTGGGGAAGCCCTGCATCCTGAGCGGTATCCGCTCTCAACTCTGCTGCAGATCCAGAAAACGATCGGCAGTCGTGACTGGGAGGCACTGTATCAGCAGCATCCGGTTCCCGATGGCGGTGCTTTATTCAAGCTCGAGTGGTTTAGAAGATGGACAGCAACAAGCCTTCCGCCAGAGTTTGACCATACGCTCATGTCGTGGGATATGACGTTCAAGGATTCCAAAAACTCCGACTATGTGGTCGGTCAAGTGTGGGGCAAAAAAGGACCGAATTTTTACCTGCTTGATCAAGTACGGGGCCAATGGGATTTTGTGAAGACAAAAGAGATGGTCCGAGTTCTTGCCCATAAGTGGCCGCGTGTTGTCCGGAAGCTGGTTGAAGATAAGGCGAACGGATCGGCGGTGATCTCTGAGCTGAAATCTACGGTTTCGGGATTTGTTCCGATAACGCCCACTGAATCGAAAGAGGCCCGGGCATCGTCCGTCACTCCTTATTTTGAGGCAGGGAATGTTTTTATTCCGGAAGACAGTGCAGCGCCTTGGGTGCCGCATTACGTCAGTGAGTTGCTTGAGTTTCCCGCAGGTTCTCACGATGACCAGGTGGACAGCACAACTCAGGCATTGAACTATTTCCGCAACGGCTCAGGCGTCATTCTGACCCGAGAGCAGATGCAGCAGGCACGTTTTAGATTTTGAAAATCATGAATCAACTGGACGAAAACAAACGCCGAAAGATCAATCAAGAGATTCTCGACGCGGCAGGCTCTCGCTTCGTGCCTCCTAGAACATCGTTCTCTTCGGAAGATGCTAAAGCGCTCTTTTATCCTCCGATCACTTTGAACACCAAAGAGCCGGAGAAAGAGGAGTCTCGCTTCACGAACGATGCCGCGATTGGCTCGAGTTTCAACGCGTACTATGCATCTTTGACACAGCACGCTTTGGACCTAGGACAGTTCCCGATGACATCGTTTGTCGGTTACGGTGTCCTTCAGAATATCGCCCAAAACGGCATGATCCGCACCTGTATTCAGACTGTCGCGGATGATATGTGCCGGGAATGGATTCAGGTAGAGGGCGGTGAAGACGAATCGGCGGATAACGTTAAGCAGCTCCAAGATCTGCAGGAGAACAAGTATCGACTGAGACGGCTTTTTAATGAAGCCCTGAGCCTCGTCGGCTTCATGGGAGGATGCTTCATTTTCGTTGACACAGGAGTCGAAGGAGAGGCTCTAAAGCTCCCTCTTAATTTCTCTGACAAATCAGCAGAACTGGTTGGCGAGGATAAGTCGGTCAAATTTATTGTCATTGATCCGGTAAATGTCTCGCCTGGTTTTTACAACGCCAACCAGCCGCTCAAAGATGATTACCTTAAGCCAAAGTCTTGGTTTGTTTTTGGGCAAGAGGTGCATGCATCTCGTCTTATTCGACTGGTTGACAATGAGCCCCCTTTACTTCTGAGACCAGCCTATAACTTCCTTGGAATCCCACAGGCTCAGATCTTATGGGACTATGTGCTGCACTGGAACAAGGCCAGAGAAACGGGCGTCAGCATTCTGGAGAAACTCAACCTCACGGTATTCAAAACAAATTTTGCTGAGGCTTTTGAAGCTGGCGGGATTGAGCAGTTAGACGCGAAGATGATGCTCTTACAGCGTTATCGCTCTAATGAGGCCATTTTTGCCTGTGATTCTTCCGAGGATCTGCAGAACATCACACTGACGATCTCAGGAGTTGAAGGCATTATTCGTCAAGCTCTGGAATTCATTGCGGCCATTAACCGTACACCGGCGGTCAAGCTGCTCGGAATCTCTCCGAGCGGTTTCAACGCTACCGGTCAGAGCGACATCCGGAATTACTACGACCATATCAAATCAAAACAAGAGCTCAATCGAGACGCAATTCAAACTGTCTTGAAAGCTATCCAGTTGGTGGAATTTGGACACGTTGATCAGTCCATTACATTCAAATTCAACGAACTTGGAGAGGCAGATGCCGCGGCCACAGCAATCACGGCCAAGACGAAGGTCGACATGTTGGCTGTTCTGCAGGACCGCAATGTTCTGAGTGCTGAAGAGGTCCGTGAGTTTGTCCGACGCGATTCCGATATGGGTTTGGACTTCATTCCGGAAGAATTGCCGGAAGGGATGGAGGGAGAGCTCATGACCGATGATCCCAGTCAGCAGAATGAGCTGATGAACAACTTCCTGAAACAGCGCTCGGCCGAGAACGTGGCGCCGGCGCCGAAGGTTGATGAAGACAAAGCTGGAGAGATTTTCTAATGAAGACTGCTCGTGCTGTTCAGCCGAATCTAGGCAGACAGGCAAAGTTCAAAAAGAAGCTCGACACCTTCTTGCGGTCCTTTAGAAATAGGATTCTCAACGAGATTCTCCTTTATCTGTCCGATGCTGGAGGATTGACCGAGGACGCTTCCTTAACGTTCCGTCCGGACGATCCTCTCGATCGCGCACGGCTGCGGAATATCAAGGAACGAATTAACCGCTTGGTTCTTCGTGATCCGGATAGATTCCGTCGCAATGTTGATGACTTCATAGCCCGTAACATGGGCAACTGGATAAGAACGGCGGATCGGGAAACACGCCAGATTGCTGAGTGGTACGTGAAAAACCTTGCCGCCGATGTCTCGACAGCCCAAAAGGCATCGCTCAAGGCGGCGGGCATTCCTGATTCCGTTTTTGCTTATGAGATGAGGCAGACGCGCAAGCACTTCTTCATCACGCCTCAGGCAATAAATGAACTACCGGGAATGGTCGCCGACACGACGAGCCTCATCAGCAACATCACAACATCCGAGCTGACAAATATTCGCTCTGCCTTTATGGATGCTTACGAAGGTCATGGCACGTATTCGCAGATTGTGGAAGCCCTTGGACGATCTTCTTCATTTACGGCTCAACGAGCTCAGCGTGTGGCAATTGACCAAACGCTGAAACTGAATCAGCAGATTCAGCAGGCCAACTGCAAAGGTTTAGGGATTACTCGAGGGGTTTGGATTCATGTCCCTGGCAAGTACACCAGTCGAGAAAGCCACATTGAGATGAACGGAAAAGAGTTTGATCTTTCTAAAGGCCTGTACGACAAGGAGGTCGGTCGGAACGTGATGCCCGGTGAGCTTTATTGGTGCAGATGCCAGTTCAGAAGCATCCTTCCGGATTAAACATTTTCGAGGTTATTACTGTGGGAAATCTAAAACGCACGGTTGCAATTGATTCTGTGAGTGTTCGATCTGTGGACGACAACGGTTTCCTCCATGTCCAAAAGTCTCCGCTGACAAGAGTTCAAGTTGCTCCGTATTACGGGAAAGAGATTGCAGGCTGGCGAGAGCTCGGATTAGACCCTGAAAGGCTCTATCACGCCTATCGACCGCCTGAAGAACTTAGTTCTCCCGAAACTATTCAATCAATTAACGGTATCCCGATTCATCTGGAGCATCACGATGATCACGGAGCCCCCGAGAACAAACAAACCCGTGTGGGTACTACCGGAACGGACGGAGCTTTTGAGGCTCCGTTTTTAGTTAACTCTCTACATATTTATGACCAGGACGCACGCAGCAGGATCGAGGACGGTTCAATGCGTGAGTTGAGCCTGGCATATACGTTCGAGCCCGACTTCACGCCGGGAGAGACACCTGATGGAGAGAAATACGACTATGTGCAACGCCGGATCAGAGCGAACCATCTGGCGCTTGTGGAAACTGGGCGCGCTGGGCCTGAGGTAAGAGTTCGCGATTCTAATAAGGACTTTCTCAATATGGAAAAAGATGACGCTGTTGAGCAGGCTGAAGTGACGTTAGCAAAGGCGATTATCGATTTGCATTCCGTTGATCCCAACGGAAAAATCGTTGACGGCGCTCAAGATGATGACAAAGACGCGATGATTCAAAAAATCATCGAAGGACTGAAGGCAAAAGGCCTGACGGACGAAGAAGCTGAAAAGCTTAAGACAACTCTGTCTGACCTGGCTTACTCTCAGGCTACAGGAGACGAAGATCCCAAGCCTGATGATCAAAAAGAGGCACAGGACGACGATCCGGAGCTCGATGAAAAAATGAAGGATCCGAACTTCAAGGCTGGTTTTGAAGCTGGCGTCCTTTATGGCGAAAAACGTGAGAAGGACGATCCTAAACGCCTCGATTCTGATCACGAACGCGAAGGCGAAGAACGCTATCTCGAAAAAGAAGCAGAAGATGCACTGAAATCCTGTGGTCTTGATGAAGCTTCTGAAGAAGAGAAGAAGGCTTTTGCTGCCGGATTGAATTACGCCCAGAAGAAAGATGAAGGCGCACAAGATGAGGATCCGAAACCTGATGATGGCAAAGAAGAAAAGAGTTCTGCCTCTGACTCCATGAAGATTCTCCGAAACGCCATCTACTCTGAACTGGCCGCAATCGAAGAAGTCAAGCCGGTGTTAGGTGTTATCCGTGCCGGATCCTATGACTCCGCAGGTTCCATCTATGTGGCAGCACTCAAGGAACTCGGTTTGAAAAACATCCCCGCATCCGAAGCTCGTTCTGCGTATCGCGCCTACATGCAGGGTCGAAAGGCCTTAGCTGGTGCGAAAGACTCCGGCGCCAAGGTGACCGAGAAGCCGACTGCCGTCAGCGCAATTTTGAACAATGTTAAATAAATAGGAGATTTTTTGATGCTTCAAAAATCTGTAGGTCTCTATCCTGCTATCGGTATTCCGGGACAGCAGGTTGCATTCAATCAGGCCGTCTACACGCCTCAGAACTACTTGTCTGACGGTACTGTCCAGTGCGGTGGTTTTGCGTTTGCTGTAGCCGCCTCCACAACCGGAACAGCCGTGAAATTCCCAATCGCATCCTTGAAGGGCTCTGCAGGGGCCAAACCGATCGGTTTTGTTGAGCGCACGTTCACAGCGTCCATCGAGCTGGGCACAGATACTCCGGACATTTATCCGAAAGGGGCTGAGCTGACGATTGCCGTTCGAGGTGACTACTACATCGTCGCACCTGCGGCCGCAACCATCGGTCAAGCTGTTCTCTGTGATCCGACCACTGGCGCCATCACATTTGGTGCTGCCGGCGCCGCAAATGACACCGGTTGGACAGTTCAGACGGCTGGTGCAAAGGGCGACACGATCATCATTTCCAATCACGGCCTCGGTTATCAGCCTGCCGCGAGTGGATCCTAATCTGAGGTAAAAAATGAACGATTTTGAATTAGCAAAGCAAAAAGGCGTGCATGGTGTGGAAGCAAAAGGATTCATGTCCTATTCCACAGACGCCAAAGGTAAGATCAACGTCGACTACGATGCAACGGTTAAGGCAATGGCTCGAGATGCCGCATTGCAGACTCCCGTGTCTGTCGGCGTCCCTTCCGTCTTCACGACATTCATTGACCCGCAGGTCGTCCCCATCCTGTTTGCCGCCCAGAACGCTACAAAGATTTTCGGCGAAGAAAGAAAGGGTGACTGGACAGATAACTTCTTCACCTTCCCGGTCGAAGAGTATGCCGGCAATGTGACTCCTTACTCTGACTTCGCAGAGAACGTCTCCACAGACGTGAACGTTGATTACCCGACTCGCGAAAACTTCTTGTTCCAGACCGTCATCAAGTATGGCGATCGTGAAGTCGGCCTTGCGGCCAAGGCCAAGTTGAATGTTGTTTCTTCTAAACAACAGGCTTCTGCTTACGTGATGGCGATGGCTCACAACAAGTTTGCGCTTTATGGCGTCGAAGGTAAGAAGGTCTACGGTCTGTTAAATGACCCGAACCTGAACGCTTCGATTTCTCCGATCTCCATCACCACGGGATCTACCGCTAACTCTACGTGGACAGCAAAGTGCGCTGCACAGCCTGAGAAGACTGCCAACATTGTCTATAACGACATTAACAAGCTTTGGGCTGAAATTAGCAAGAATAACGGCGGTTTGGTTGATCAGAACTCCCGCATCATTCTCGCTGTCAGCAACACCAGAGCTCCTTACCTGACCGAGCCGAACTCCTTCGGTCTTACGGCCATGACTATGCTCAAGCAGTCATTCCCCAACATCGAGGTTGTTCAGCTTCCTGAGCTGACTACAACGGCTGGTGAAATGCTGTACATGACTGTTCCAGACCTGTTTGGCATTGAGACTGGTATCTGCGCATTCTCTGAGAAGTATTTCTTGGGTCGTGTGGTTCCGGAAATGTCAAGCTACAAGCAAAAGGTCGTTGGCGGAACTTGGGGCGCTGTTATTCGCCGTCCCAGCCTCGTTGCCACGATGCTCGGCATCTAACCTGAACTAACCAGCTACGGAGGCCCGATCTCTCGGGCCTCTTTCTTAGGAGATTGAAATAATGGCTCGTACAAACACAACTCAGAAAGCAACATCCGGAAAGGTTGTCGCAGACAATTTCAGCAATACCCAGAAGAAGAGCACTGCTAAAACTCAGTCCACGGTGATCATTGCTTGCACTCTGGCACACGGCCTCAAATTTGATGATGTGCCGAATGGCAATGGCGGAACAAAAACGATCGTTTTTCCGGGCGTAAATGATTCGCTTAGAGGAAAACGTGACGGGATCCTGCTGGGCAAGGGAAACTCTGTCGCATTCCAGATCGATAAAGAGGACTGGGAAAACATCAAGCGCATGCATGGTCAGGAGGCTGTATTCACAGGCGTGAATGGCGGTATTCCGTGCCTGCTTGAGATGAAATCAGTTCAAGAATTCAGAGGCCGAGAGGACGAATTAAAAGAAGCGTCTCACGGGCTCAATCCGATCGATCCTGAATCGGTCAACGTTGAAGAAGTTAAGAACGAAGAAGGTTAACAAAATGGCTGTCGTCGTCTTTGATCCTGAAAAATTTCGAATCCTTCATCCTGCGTTTTCTGATGAAGTCAAATTCCCAGACGATACTCTGCAGTTCTACTTTGATTTGGCGGTGGAGTTCGTAGGAAATACGGACGCCGACAGCTTTGCTCCTTACGATCCGGATAACAAGATCTATACGAGGGAGCGACTCCTTGATCTTGTAACCTGCCACCTGCTGACACTTAGCCAGCAACCGAATGGTCAAGTTGGCAGGATTGCTAGTGCTACGCAGGGAAGTGTGAGTACTAGCTTTGACCTTCTGAAAACGAATACTTTTGTCGGAGATTGGTGGGCTCAAACCCAATGCGGCGCCATGTACTGGACGCTGACTGCCAAATACCGAATCGGCGGCAGAGTTTATCCCGGAAATAATTATCACCCGTGGGGATGACGATGGGCATCAACATCACATCTAACAATGCGTTCAAAAAGCTGGCAGACAAACTTAAAGCTGAAAAAAATAAGAAGCTTGAAGTTGGAGTCATGATCCCTGATGTGGCGACCTATGCTATGTACTTAGAGTACGGTTGGGTGCAAAGGGTATCAGGGAAGCAAAATGCGTATTTATCGGGGATATTAGACCTGCCAATCCATGATAAGGATGGAAATTACATCCAAAATTTTGGGACGTTGCATCTTCCGGCGCGCCCATTCATGAGAGATACCTACGCTAAAAGGCGATCAGATTGGACTGCAAAATTCAAATCAAGGTTTCTCAAGACCTTCGATATTCAGCATTCCCTTGGAATTATGGGCCAAATGGCGACGGACGATATTAAGGAAACTATTCGAAATGCAGGTATCCCAGCAGGTTCCTTCGAAAAACGGTCCAAACTCACGATGGCTTTACTGGAAGCTCGCGGAGAAATGGACAAGGCCAAAAAATCTAAAGGAAAAGGCCTTCTCCCTAACAACGTGATGACCACAAAGCCTCTGACGCTGAGTGGCGTCCTCCAGAGCTCCATAACTTGGAAGGTTTCCTAATGTCTCTCAACCTACACGCAATTGTCCGCCAGGCAATTAACGCCAACTATGCTGACGAAAAATTCAAGCTGTATCGATCGGTCGGCCAAAAGAATGTAGGAGGAATCGTCCAAGCGTATTACGCACCGCCTGAAGAGATTCAGGGGAATTTTCAAAGCGAAGGCGATAGCGCTCTTGACCATGCCAACTTAGCCGGACAGAACACCATCATCCGGCGCCTGTACCTCTACGCATCGAGCGACCAGAAGCAGCGGCCTTGGGCAATCTATAGGCCATTAGCGAGGTCGGGAGATTATGTCGAAGATTCCAAAGGAGGCCAGTGGTTGATCACTGCGGTGATCGAAGATTTTTCGGACGCAGGTTGGGAGGCGGTCCGCTGCACATTCCAAACCACGCCTCAGAAGCTGAACATCGTAGAGGAAGAAGATGAAAGCACAAAATCTGACCCCGAACATCCGGACAGCGATCCAAGAATTTCTTGAGATATTTGCAGTTCCGGAGGTGGCGCCGGAAAACATTTTCTACGGCAATCAGAACAATCTGGCATTGCCTCCTGAGGGGAACGATTACGTCATCTATTCCTACATCTCCAGCGTTCGACACGGGACGAGTGCCGAGGACTGGGAGCAGGACCAAAACGATGACAACGTTTATCTCTCAACGACTACAGAGGTTTTGGTTCAGGTCGATTGCTACGCATCGACTTTAAACGGCTCGGACGGCATGAATGCGATGCTGAGAGCTCAGGCATTGGAGACTGTATGCAGGTCTCAAGTCGGCGTGCAGTTTTTCGTTGATAGAGGAATCAGCCTGCTTCATGCAGACGATCCGAGAGACACAACCATCGTCGGAGACTCCGATAACTATGTCCGAAGATCAACGCTGATGATTCACCTCAGCATGCAGAGCCAGATAAAGGTTTCGATGGGATTCTTTAGTGCGGTTGATGTTGACCTGAAAAACGTTGATGTGAGCTACCCGCCGAAGGAAAAGGAATGAACGAGCAACTTGCTTTCAAACTTGGGCGTGCATTCAAGCTAGGAGTGATGTACGGCTTGGGTAGGACCTATGCAGATCTTGGAAAAGCAAGGGATGCAGAAAAAGATCCGGAAGATTGGATAACGTCACACGGAACCCATATTCCTGTTGGAAAGTCAGGAAAGTTAGAAGGGAAAGTAGGGAAAAAGATTGAGAGGCAAGCTGAACAATCTAATCAGGAAAAGAATAACCAACAGAAGAGACCTAAACAGCCAACGTTTCCAAAGTCAGAGAAAAACCTTTTAGAAGAGCCTCCATCTAAAGACACAACAAGTTATGTGCGAAAGGCTCAAGGTAATTTAAATAAGGCAATCACAAACTATTACGACAATGAATTGCGTGGAGGAACAGTTCCAACAGTAGTTGAGCTAAATGGAAAAGAAACTCCTGCTGTTGTGACCTTTTCTAGCGAGGCAAGAAGCGAATTTAAAAAGTTTCAGCCAAACTTAAAAGACATACTAAACGCCCTTCCTTACGTGCCAGAAGTAATAGAAAGCGGAGACTATCCCGGAAGAAGGGAAGAGCCAAACCACGGTAAGCAAGTGGCGTTCCATACCAAGATGAAAACCTTCAACATAAACGGGAAAGAGAAAACAATCTTTGTCGATATTGGAGAAACGAAATATGGAACGTTACATCCCTACAGTGTAAACACTAATGGGGTAGAGAGTTTTGAAAGTAAAAAGAGAAGATTTGAGACTGCAATGAAGAGGAAAAAAGAAAAGGCCGGAGACGCTGCGCTATTACCATCCTCTAAGGATTCCGTGATGATTTTACACGGGTCACAGTCTTTGCTTCGACCTGTAAGAGGGAGACTACCTCAAGAAGATGAGGCAGTCAAGATGTCAGTCCTAAGAATAAGAATTTTATGAAAAAAAATAGCCCCGATCAGTTGGTAGCTGAGCGGGGTTTGAGTTAACTGATTGCAAGGGAATCAGTCAATATGAACATTTTACACGACTTAGCGGAGGCCCTAACCATGGTCACTGCCGTTCCTTTGTATGCAGCTCTTCCCGTTTACCTAATAGGTTACGGACTCGCAGTTTGGGTGATTGCGAAAGCGATTAAGGCTGTAAAGGATATTTTCAAATAAATGAGTTCCTGGCGTGGCCTATAGCCACCCCATAAAAAATTATCGTCGGCGCCTTCTGGCGCTTTTTTATTTTGAGGAAAAACATGTCAATCAATGCATCGCGACTCGTTTCTATCACTCCGAGAGTGATAAGCGCAGGGAGCGCCGATCTTGAAACAAATGGTCTGCTGCTGACCCAGAATGCTCTGATTCCTGCAGATTCTCCGGCACTTGAATTTGTGACTGCTGCCGCTGTCGGGAACTATTTTGGTGCCGAGTCTCCTGAGGCTGATTTTGCTAATCAGTACTTCTCCGGCGTGAACAATCAGCAGAAGTCTATCAATCGTCTCTTTGTGGCCCGCAGAATCAATGCAGATGCCGCCGCTTGGATTAAGTCTGCTCCAATTACGGCTCAACTTTCTGAACTGACAGCCATTAAGACCGGTTCTCTGACGATTTCGGTTAACGGCACGGAAAAAGAAGTCGTGAACCTCGACTTCTCCACGGCTAAGTCTTTCAGTGACGTTGCAACTGAGCTGGCCTCTGCTGTGGGAGCGGTTTCCGGCGCCTTTAACTCTGATCAAAATGCCATCATCCTGACCACCACAGAGACAGGCGATACAGCTTCAATTTCCTTCGCGACAAAAGCGACCACAGGGACGGATGTATCTGCATTACTCGGCTTGACGGAGGATTCCGGCGCCGTACTCTCTCAAGGTTCTGATGCCCTGACTCCGGCTCAGAATATGAACCTTGTCACTTCTGTTTCTCGCAACTGGGTCGGATTCACAACGCTTTATGCGACAGAGGTGGTTGAGGCTTCCGCTTTAGCGGCTTGGGCCGACATTGATGATGACTACGTGTACTTTGATTGGTCCACAGACACAAAGATGCTGAATCAATCTACCCAGTCCACAACGAAAGCCGCCCAATTAGCTGAAAGTAATTACAACTGTTTGGCGATGGTTTACGGTACCGCTCAGGATGCCGCGGCCTTCCTTGCAGTTGGCGCTTCTATTGATTGGTCCGCTATCCAAGGCATTAAGACGTGGTTCGCAAAATCGGCTTCCGGAATTAAGGCTTCCGTTCTCAGTGACGAAGTTGCTGAAGCCTTGGATGATCTCAAGGTCAATTACGTGGGCGCATTCGCAACACGTAATGCTGAGTTTGATTTCATCAACCGAGGCTGTCTGCTTTCCGGTATTTATCAGTGGATCGATGCCCTCTACGGCATGATTTGGTTCAAGGCACGCATCCAGCGTCAGATCATGGACGGGTTCGCGGCTATCAATCGCGCTCCCTATAACGCCACCGGATTTGCTTATATCGAGGCATGGTTGCTCGATCCCATCAACGATGCCAAGCGTAATGGCGTAATTGATACAGGACTGGCTCTGTCCAACTCGCAGGTTCAGCAGTTGCTGACGGAAACCAACAATCCGACGATTAAGCAAGACCTCTACTCTAAAGGCTATTGGTATTTGATTGAGGCTCCTTCCGCAAATGTGAGAACCCAAAGAGGAAGTCCGAGACTTGGATTATTTTTCACCTACGCCGGCAGTGTCCAACGAATCGAAATGCCACTGACCGCTGTCATGTAATCGAATTTCACAACCGCAAAGACCCGTCGTGAGGCGGGTTTTTCATTTAGGAATGAATAAAAAATGAAACCGAAATTAGACATCACATCAGCCAATGCGTCAGCAGTGATGACGATTGAAGAGCTGTATCCGAACGGTCTGAAGCTGGAAAGATTCTCCACAGATGCGGCTATCGTTGCTGATTCCCAGCAGGTTGCCGAGACCCGTATGGGCGTAGATGGCTTTATGGCAGCGGGCGTTACTCCGAACATCTACCCTGTAACGATCACACTTGAAGCAAACTCTCCGACTGCGACAGCATTCACTACGCTTTACGAAGCAATGAGCGCCAACAAACAGCTCTATGTTTGCAATCTGACAGTCAAGATCCCGTCTATCGGCAAGACCTACCAGTTCTCAAATGGTGTGCTGCAGACGGCAAATCCGATGCCGGCACTGAATAAAGTTCTGGCGCCGACAACTTGGGTATTCCACTTCGAATCCATGGAGCGTATCTAAAAAATGAAGGAACCAAAAGTTATCAAATTGGAAGACGGCGGTAATCAGCTGACCTTCAAGATTTATCCGTTTCCTGCAACTAAAGCTGAAGATCTGATGATCCGAATTGCTTTGATGACGGGCAAGAACCTCGATATTGAGAGCGAAATGGGATACAGAGACGTGATCAAAGCGCTTGTAAGTGTTCCTCATGTAGAAGCTAAGGCTCTTTTAGACGAGCTGCTTTCCGAGGTCTACAAGGTGGATGGTAAGAGCGAGATCAAATTCTCCTTCGATGACGCAGACGGTTATATCTCCAGTCCGTTGACCATTCTCAAACTCAGAATCGAGAGCTTCAAGGCGAACTTCGGTTTTTTTCCCGACTTGATACGCCAGTTCTCCCCCGCCGTGCAGAATTCTTAGCCGATTGTGCCAAGGTTAGAGGCGTAGCAGTCACAACTCAGCTATCGCCTCTGATCTCTCGTTTAATCAACGGCGGCATGGCGTCCTTGGTCGAGCTTCAGACACAACTAACGCTGGAAGATGCCTACGCATTAGACGAGGCACTTTTGATTAAGAACTACAACTCGTGGGTGGCGCAAAAGAGCGCTTAAGAACATGGCTCAAAAGACCGACTCTTTAGTAATTGACGTATCCGTCAACTCGAATGACGTAGTTAAATTCTTCGAGCTAATGTCTGAGAAGCTGAATCAGTTGCTCGGATTTGCTCAGGAGGCAGGCGCAAAGCTTGACGCTCTGGGAGAAGGCTCTGACGGTATCAGAGAGGTCTCTTCTTCAATAAATGAGGCTGGACAAAACGCCAAGAAAACCTCTAAAGATTTAGAGAACGTTGGAACGAGCGGTAAGAAAGCAGGGAAGGATGTTTCAAAGGCTTCAAAGGATGCCTCGAAATCTCTTTCTCAGCTGGATTCAATGGCGAAACAAGTCTTTTCCGCCATTAAGAGTTACGCTGCTCCGCTGGCCGCTATGTTTGGTGCCAAATTCATGTTTGGCAATTACATAGATGAAGGCGCAAAGCTTGACGACTTCTCTAAAAAGGTCCGGATGAATGTGTCCGAGATTGATGCATGGCGAAAAGCGAACGTAGCAGCAGGCGGAAGCGCCGAGGCATTCACTCAGGCCATGCAAGCGTTTACTGAGCGCACCGGAGCAAGCGGAGAAGTTTTCCTTCGTATGGGAAAACAGCTCAATGGCATGACCGGCGCCCAAGCAAACTACGCTCTGAAATACCTCGGACTGACCCGCGAAAGCGCGGCTGTTTTTCTGCAAAACAATAAGCAGATGGGAGAGCTGGTAGAGACATATCGAAAACTCGCTTTAACGCCTAAGGATGCAGAGAATGCCAGACGCTTCAAAATTTCGTGGCAAGTGACCGGAATGGCGATTCAAAGTATCGGTAATGGAATTGCGAAATTTTTCCTTCCGTACATTGAGAAGGCCGTCAAGGTTTTCGGCGACGCCTCTTTGTTTATTGGAGAGCATAGCCAATTTATCAAAATTGCGTTAACCAGTATTGCTACAGCAGCGGCATTGGCGTTTGGGCCTAAATCTGCCCTCATGATGGCGGGCAAGCTGCTCGGTCTTCTAGCCAGTCCGATTGGTCTTCTTATTGCAGGAGTTCTCCTGCTTGCCGGGGCTATCGATGACTTAATTGTCTTCGCCAAAGGCGGACCGAGCGTATTTGAAGATTTCCTGAAATCTGTAGGCTATACGGACGATCAGATCAAAGGAATCCGCAAGTCGTTTCAGGACGCTTGGAAGTCAATCTCAGACCTTTTAGACAAACTTTCACCGCTCAAAGACATGTTCCTGCAGGCCTTCGGGGACGTGGTTGTAGCGGCGATTACGGCTGTCGTAGGGTTTATCGGAGATTTGGCTAAAGATATCGCGAACCTGATAAATACCATCCCAAAGATGAAGGATAACTTCATTAAGGCGTGGGAGGACATTGAATCCGGATGCAAAAGAATTTTCAAATGGTTGGAAGACAAAATGAAGTTTTTCACCGATTGGAAATTACCTGACTGGGCTTCTAAATCGATTGGCACAGTGGGCGGATGGTTTGGCTTTGGTGACGATAAGAAGGCTCCGATTAAAGCACCTCCGGGAGCTCAGGCCGGCGCCGCCGCTTCGATTGTTCCTAGGGCTTCCTCTTCTGTTATCAACGCGCCGATGAAAACGGATGTCAGCATTACGATTCAGGGTAACGCCGATCCTAAAGCCGTACATGACGCCGCCTACCGTGCGGTAATGGAAGGTCAGGGCGATTATGAGGATATGCTCCAGAATGCGGCCAGTGGATATCGTCAAGGTGGTGGTTAAATGGCTAGTCTAAACTCTGTAATGTCCATGGGCTGGGCGGTAGTTGGCAACAACCTTCTGCCATTCGTTCCGTACACTTCTATTGGCGCAGTTGATGCAGATAAATCTTCAAGGGTTCCGACAGAGCCTATTGAAAATGGTCAGCTGGCTGCATTCAACATTGTGCGGGAACCTGAACGGGTGAACGTGGAGTTTTTGTTTAACGGTAATTACGCCATTCAGGTTTTGGCCCTTGCCATGCTTGATAGGCGATTGAACAGTACCGACACCTGCACGATATTTAGCCCCGCCAAAATTTGGCGAAACATGGCGCTCGATCACTATGATTTTTCCCGAACTCAAACGACGGGCGCCTCAATGCTCAACGTTCACGCTTCGTTTGTTGAAATTGTCTCTGTAAACCTAAGCCAGCAAAAAACCTCGTACTCGCCCAAGCGTGCAACTTCGGCCAATAAGGTGAACACAGGGCAAGCTCAAGTAAAACCAGGGATTGCTAAGGATATTACGGATCGGATTAGAGGATGGAAAAAATGAACCAAATCGTTATAAGTGCTCTTCCGTTCCAAGAGTTCTCATGTGTTCTTGACGGTCAAAACTGCGTTATCCGGTTACGACAAGTTGCCGAATACCTCTTTTGTGACCTGATGGTTGAGGGTGTCCAGATATTCGCTGGGCGCCGATGTTGTGTAGGCACCGACATCAATTGTTATCCGACGCCTCTATTTTCGGGGCGTTTGTTTTTTGTCGATACCTTAGGGAACTCGGACCCTCAATACGAGGGGCTCAATTCGCGATGGATATTGATTTACGAGGAGGCAGGAAATGCCGTCACTACTGCCGGAAATTGATAAAAACACAACGTACACGCAAAAAGAGGTAGCTGTAACTATCACGCTGGACGGTCAAGAGGCGGTCACGTTTCAGGGATTTGCCGTTAAGTGTACGGTCGACAAGTCCGGATGTCCTGCATTTCCTAAGGCTCAGGTAGAACTTAAAGGGCTGTCGTTAACCACGATGGAGCGGCTGACCCATTTAGGTTTTAAGTCATTTTCGTTGAAGCGAAACAAAATCAATGTTTCTGCCGGAGAGAAGGGAAAAACTCTGTCGGTTATCTTCAAGGGCGAAATAATTAACGCCTGGGCGGATTTCAATGCTGCTCCTTCTCCGACTTTTAAGATCGAAGCTAATTGCGGACTATTTCCCGCACTGATTCCTCAGCCGCCAATTTCTGTTAACGGAAATCAAACGGTCGCAGGCTTAATTGACCAGATCTCAAAAGAGATCGGCTACACACTTGAGAATAACGACATCACAGCTTCAATCAAGGACTGCATCATTGAAGGCGATCCGGTTACGAAAATGAGACGAATTGCCGGAGCAGTGGGGGCCAATCTGATTTTTGACGATGACAAGGTGGTGCTCGTTGAAAAACACGGAATCCGGAAGACTCAGGGATCTATTCCCTTGATTAACGCAATGAATGGGATGATCGGGTATCCGACATTTTCCAATAACGGAATCAACGTCACAACGTTCTTTAGGCCGGATCTGCGGATCGGAGCAAATTTCAAATTAGAGACGATAGTCCCAAGAGCATCCGGAACTTGGAAGATCACGGGGCTTCGACATGAGCTCAGTGCAAACGATCCTGGTGCTCAGGCGTGGAAAACGAGCATTACAGCAATCTATCCGAGGTGGTGAGGTCGATGAGTAATCAAGAATTCAGTGCAAACTATGATGATTTTGCAGGCTCTAATCCCATAAATGCCCTAGAGTTTTTCGTAAAGTCGATCCTTTCTAAGACGGTTTATACGGCATTTCCAGTCACGGTAACGGCAGTCAAGAGGACAGGCACAGAAGCCGGCGCCGGTTACGTTACGGCCAAGCCCTTGCTAAAGCCTATGAATGTACAGGCTCAAGGGATTGAAGTAACGACGATTCCTAAATTGCCGTACTTTCGACTGCAGCATGGTACTGCCGCTATCGTCTGTGATCCAAAAGTAGGCGATGTTGGCTTGGCTGTTGTTGCAAAACACGATATTTCAAATGTGAACGGAGACAACACGTCCAAGGTTCCGGCGACATTTAGAGAGTTCGATCCCTCTGATTCTTTCTACATTGGTGGATTCTGGGGGAAAGCTCCGGAAGTCTTCATTCATTTAGAAGACGAAGGAACTATCAAAATTAAAGCTCCGACAAAGATCACGATTGAATCCCCAGAGTGTGAGGTCAATGCAAGCACCAGTTTCACAGTCAACTCTGCTCAGATCAATTTGAACGGACCAATTTCCGGCGGTGGTTCTGGCGGCGCTGACGCAACATTCAGTGGCGATGTTAAAGCGAAGGGTATCAGCTTGACTGAGCACGTTCATTCTGGCGTGGAAAGCGGGAATTCAAGCACCGGCGCCCCGCAGTAAACGAGGAAGTTAGATCATGCCGCATACAGCAAAAACAGCTCTTCTGAATCCTCAGTCGTGGGATCTTCAGCTGACGAAAGAAGGGAACATCCTTTTAACGTCCGGGGCTTTGGCCATAGCTCAGAACTTGGCTAATGAGATTCGGTTGTGGACCAACGATGCTTACTTCCAGCAGGCCAACGGCATTGCATGGAAAGAAGCCCAACTCGCCAAAAAGTTGGATTCATCCGTTCTGGCTCAGTTGATTCATGAGGCAGGGAATAGAGTCGATGGGGTGAGATCTGTTGATTCTGTGGATATTACCGAGTTCGATGAGGAAACGAGAACTCTTCACGGAGAAATCACGATCACGACTGAACAGGACGAAACAGTTTCTTTTGTGTTCTAAAAATTATGGCTCAAATCATTTTTAATCCACTTGTCGGCGTTGAACTTCCGAGTACGCAAGAGATTCGGTCTGACCTAGGCTCCCGGATACAGCAGGCGTTTCAAACATCGCCGACTGATCCGCTTTTGAACATCGAGCCCAGCTCACCAATGGGACAGGTCCTTGATCTGATCGTGGCCGAAATCGAGGCTAAAAACTCTGAGATTCTTTTCTTGTCGAATATGGTCAATCCTGATCTCGCAACAGGGAAGTTCTTAGATGCACTAGCGGCGCTTTACGGTTTAGACCGCAAAATCTCCGAGCCTACGGTGGTCAATTGTGTGCTCACGGGTCTGAAGGGGACGGTTATTCCCTATGGTGCGATCGCACAAGATTCTCTTGGCAACCAGTACAGGCATTCGGCCGCAGCAGGTGCGCGAATCGGAGACACCGGAAGCGTCACAACAACCTTTACTGCTATTGAACACGGCCCGCTAGAAGTAGCAGCGGGAGCAGTAAACAGAATCGTCACAACGATTGCCGGATGGGACACTATTAACAATCCTGCCGCGGGTGTTGTTGGACGCGATGAGGAAACAGACGCAGAACTTAGAAACCGAATGGTAGAAAGTTATGCGGTCAATGCTACCGGGTATGTCGAAGCGATTGAAGCAAACCTAGCGGCGCTTGAAGGCGTTCTCGATGTCAGAGTTTTAGAGAATCCGACGAATGCGGTTATCACGCAGTTCGGCGTAAGCATCAATCCTCATTCCATCTTGGTCGCAATTGTGGGCGGGGAGGATGAGCAGATCGCCCAAACAATCTATCAGCGAAAGGACGCAGGGTGCGGGACTACCGGAACCTATCAGGTTTCCTTCACAGACTCTAGGTTCTACAACGCAACTTACGTCTACAACATTGTCAGACCGCAGAACCAAGCCCTTAATGTTAAGATCGAATTCTTTGCTACATCAATGAATCCGACCGAGAAAAACAACGTCATTCAGGCTGTGATCAATGACGTTCTTGGACAAGGTTCGAATGACCGTGTTTCGTTGGCGTCGACTGTCTACGCCTCTCGGTTCTATGCCGCAATTCAGTCAGCTACAGCCGTTCCGGTTGCATCCATTCAAGTAGCTCTGGGATCCGGAGCCTTCGGATCCAGTGTCCAGATCCCTGCGAATGTGGAGCCCACGATTCAAGAATCGGATGTGTCTCTGGTGTTTCAAACAGGAGGCTAAGGATGGCAGATTCTGCAACTTGGCGGAACATTTTGAGTGTTGAGGATTTTCGAAAACTCTCAAATGTCCGATCGTTGATTTCTATTGCACTCCAGTCGCAGTATTCGCATTCAGAGCGGTACAGGCAATTAGGATTACTTTTCAATGCCGAAATAGACGCGTCTCCTCAACTGGACGCGTTTTTTAATTTCATATTGAACCCTGATACAGCCTCCGGGGTTTGGCTGGATTGGTGGGGGAAGCGCGTAGGCGTGAATCGTAACCTCGTTGTTGACGGTCAGGACACTCGGCTGGATGATGAGTTTTTCCGGTTCCTGATTTTTTATCGAGCCGTCGTAAACGTCTCGAACTCTACGGCTGAAACCATTAATTCTTTGCTTACTCGGTTGATAGGCCTGCCGGCATTTGTCACCGACTACCAGGATATGACGATAACGATTCGCATTGTTGGAGATCCCTCTGCTGTCCAAATCGCCATTTTGCAAAACTACGGATTGTTAAACAGGCCTGCTGGGGTTTTGGCAAATGTGGAGACGGTCGTTCCAAACAATCTGGTATTCGGATTCTTCGGATCCAATTTATTGCCCTTTAATCAAGGTGTCTTCAATCCCTCAAAGGTCATTGAGATATGAGTAATTATCCAAAGTATCAATTAAGCGCGGCTATCGCCCAGGACGGAGAAATTACCATTCCTCCGTTAACTTCAGAAGAAGCTGGTTTAGGACGACTCTCTCAGCAAATAGGTTGGGGACGAGAAAATGCTATTCCCATCGAACAAGGCGGCATTCCTCCGTTTAAATCGGACTTCAATGGCGTCTTTTTCTTGCTTTCTCAATTTTTGCTGTGGTATCAACAGGGCGGGATTATGAATTATTCCGCTCTCTTGGACTACGAAGTTGGGAACGAGGTTATGCAGAATGGGACTAAGTACCGCTGCATCCAAGCCAACGGACCATCAACCACAAAGGTGGCGCCTGGAACTAACAGAGCAGTTTGGAAAAATATCGACATTACCGTTCCAGCCGGCGCCGTAGTTCCGTTTCATAACGTGACATTAGGTGGAAGTGATGGGAGACGCCCAGTTTTTTGGGGTACTACTCAAGCCGACGAAGGTTGGATCCTTTGTGATGGCCAGAGTGACGGGAAGAATGGTGTAACTCCAAACTTGATTGGAAAATTTATAAAAGGCTCTTTACCAAAAGATTCGGGCACAACTGGCGGTGCTTCAACTATTGAGATTCCAGATTTGACCGTTAACGGCACAGTTGGTGCTACTGCGCTGACGGCCGCACAGATGCCAGCACATTCTCATTCAGGTAGCACATCTCCTGCAGGTGCTCATACCCACACAAGAGGTTCAATGAACATCACCGGACAAATTTCCGCCAACTGGTTGAGCGTGATTGGTAACGGTCCTCTTGTTTACGTAGGCGATCATCCCGGATGCTCCGATGGTCGTCAAAATGGTCGAGGTGTTTTCAATATCGATGCGTCCAGAACTTGGACGGGAGAAACATCTTCTAACGGCTCTCATCAGCATGGATTGAGTATCGGTTCTACTGGTGGAAGTCAAACGCACACGCACACCTTAACAGCTAACGCAAAGATCACAGGCGTTACCAATGAGCCGCCTTTTTACACGCTCGCTTATTTCTTGCGCTTGCCGGAGTAATTGATCATGGCAGATTCGAAATTCCAATTTCATTACACGCCGACAGGAACCGGAGTTATCAGCGGCCCCGAAGTTCTTCAGCAGACGGAAGACGCCATTAACGATGTTGGCGCGTACGCAGACCAAGCCTCTGACAATTCCGAAGAAGCTCTATCGATCGCTAAGGAAGCTCGGCAAACAGCACAGACAGCAAATTCAACTTCTTCGAATGCATTAGCGGAAGCGAATGCTGCAAATGAAAAAGTTGAGACTTTGAAGCAAGTAGTCGACGATTGGGATGCAGATATACAGACTGCTATTGCTCAATCTAAGAGTGCGGTCGATGCTTCCACGGTGGCAGTTACAACAGCGAACTCGGCACAAACTTCGGCTTCAGCGGCTCAGACTGCCGCTCAAGGTTCAGCTGCTAGTGCCCAAACAGCGGCTAACAATGCGGCCCAATCTCTGCAAACTGCTCAGGCGGCGCAACAGGCAGCAGAAACGGCCCAGAGCAATGCTGAAACCGCACAAACGGCGGCAACAACCGCCCAGACTGCTGCGCAGACTGCGGAAGCGAAAGCTTTAGAGGCGGCGGCAAGTGCCTATGCTGTCAGAGTAATCAATCAAGCGCTCCAAGTTTCGGCCACTATTCAAATCTCGGATTTGAAGCCTCAAGGCAACATTAAAGCTGGTGACACCGTAGTCGGAACAGATGGAAGAATGTTCACGATTGCGTCTGTGGACACATCTGCCGGGACAGCTCTTTTATCTGCGGACTACACGGATTTAACGCCGAGTGTCTCATACGAGGCGGCTCAAGCCCTTACAGAGACGCAACAGACCACTGCGCGGTCGAATATCAACTTTACAGCCGGTGCGGAATCTTGGGCTGAAACTTATTTCAATGGTCACGTTGATGACTACCTGTGTCCGATTCTCGAAGAACTGATCCTTGAAAACGGTGGTACCCAGCAAGAAATTGATGATGCCAAAAACTCTGCTGAGTCAGAAACACCATCGACAAATTAAACAATTCCGAAGGATAAACAATGAAGACCTTAGAACAAGTTAGGCAGGAAATGCTTGCCAAGGCAATGAGCCAGCCGCTGGCAAAATACTCACTGAAAGACTCAGACGGAAAAGTTGTGGTGTCTTCCAATTCTCCTGGTCAGCATGCCTTTACAGACCCGAAGGATGAGGCTTTTGCCAAGAGTCATTACAAGCTCTCTGAAAAATTCAAAAGAGACGATGGCACCATAATCAATTTCTGGAAAATGGAGCCAAGTCCTAAAGGTTATTTTCAGAGCGCTGACGGGAATTTCTATCTATCGGCAGAGCTCCCGGAATTGGATGACGAATTTGTCCAAGATCGTTACGAACAAGAGGTGAGAGGTGAGCGCAATGCTCGAATCTCTGACACTGACAAGTACGTCCAGCTTCCGGATATTACGGTTCAGTCTGCGGCCAGATCGAAGAGAGCTCAATTAACAGAAAGTGATCGTCAGGCTTTATTGGATTACCGCCAAGCGCTCAAAGACCTTCCGGATCAGCAAGGATTCCCGTTTGTCGACTACCCGGAATTTCCGGAGGCTTTGGCCTATGAATTGGAACAGGCAGTTAATGCCCGAAACTCTATGAGACAAGGAGGTTTTTTCCATGCTTAAAGAATTAGCCAGTTTGCTGTGCAGTTTATTTGTACCACGTAGATCTGTAAACGGCGGGGGGGGGTAATAGATTAATATATGGTTCTGAAGCCGATAGATTGTCGCTACCGAATTGGAGTAATCCTGTAATTATTTCTTTACCAGATGGCGACGGAGATACTCAAAACTATGTTGCTCCATATGCTTGTTTCGTGGTTCTTAGAGTGAACGATAGTTATCCTCCAGGTACAACTACTTCTTACAGTTTGATAGAAATCGCGAGTGTTTTTGTCACTCTTGTCAGGTCATATCGATACAACAACGCTGTCAATTGTTTCTTAAAAAAAGGAGATGTCGTTACTTTTCAATGGTCAGGAACAGGGGTTCGAGCGATTGTTTATCCACTAAATTTACCGAATTAACACGGGGCGTTTAAGCCCCGGAAAAGGAGCTTAAATGCTAAAACAGTTACTACAATTACTATTGAATACAAGGACTACACCGAGCGAAGCGGCTCACAATGCTGCTCCGGGAAGAATAGACATAGGTATTTCAGGTCAGGAATACATTTGTCCCGCCGATGGTTTTGTTACCGCTTCAGCTAATGCGAAGAATGTTGGTGGTTTTGATATGCAACTTTTTCGCAACGGTCTATCAGTTCAAGGCGGCCCGCAGGAAGTTTCTGTGCCTGCATGGACCCAGGCGGCGATGATTCCAGTCGCTAAAGGGGATACAGTTAACATATCTTTGTATAACCAAAACAGTTGGCAGTGGAGATTTATATCCTCAATCGGAATGGGGGGGGGTAAATTTGTTGAACTTCTTTATGGAGGTTCAGTATGCTTAAGAGCCTTATCCAATTATTTGCAGAGAGGTTTCTGCAAAATAAATATCCAGACATCGCTTATCAATGTGGACCGAGCACTACAGCTCAAAATCAATCAATTGCCGGAGGGGGACAACAAAATCTCATTGCCCCCTTTAGCGGTTGGGCAGTGTTTCAGATTGGCGGAGCCAATGAAGTTAGCAACAATTGGTTCAGACTGGAAAACTCCACAAGAAAGACTTGCTACTTATCAAACGCGTCTTCTTCTTGGAAGTGGGCTTCAATTCCAATCCAAAAAGGCGACACCATCATCGTTGATCTTGGTACTTACTCAAGCACTGGAAATCTTGTCTTCGTTCGTAACGAATCGTCTAAATAATTTTGCATCCGGAGGTGCAGCATGTTAAAAAACTTGTTAGCTCTCCTCTTAGCAAAGTTTTATAGCAAGGAAGAATCAGGTCTTGTGGCACGTCAGGCGATGCCCTCAGACCAACCTGTAAATATCGCTTCAAAAACTACTATAAGTTCATGGGGAACGATAGCCACGTTCACGGCTCCTGGAGATGGTTATGTGACATTCCATGGTCGTTCTATGGCAGGAGGCGCTGCTCAGATTGCTTCTCTACCGCTGGAAAATAATCCGACGGTTATTACGGCAACTCAAGATAATTATCAAGGAATGGCTTGCAACCTTCCAGTTCAAAAAGGTAAAACGGTGGAGATTTACGGGTCCAACATCGAAAACATTGTTGTAACTTTCAACCGCTTAATCGGGGGGGGGTATAATAGAAACACTTTTTTCTCTTTTGGAAAAGGAGAAAAGCTATGCTTAAAGCCATTATCCAACTTTTCTCAGAAAGTTTCCTCAAGAGCAAATCAGATTGGGTTGGCGGCCAAGTTCTTCCGAAGTCAAGAATCTCTCTCGACACTTCCATTAAAACGTACACAGCGCCGAGCGATGGGTGGATTGTCTTCTGGGGACTTCCTGCCGACGTTTTGGAGGCTAATGTCACAAGCGGAGGATCTGTGCTCTTATCCAGTTCTGTGCCGAAATACGAAAGCCAAGGGTTTGCAGTTTCTGTTTATCTCCCGGTCGCTAAGGGACAGAAAGTCAACCTGCTGGGAAACGAAGCCCCAAACATTCTGCAATGTTGGTTTGCTCCAACCGCTGGCTCTTCGTAACCTTCTTTCCACAGGAGGCAAATTATGTTGAAACAGTATTTGAGCCTCCTGCTTTCAAAGTTCTATTCCAAACAGGAATCAGGCGAAGTTGCAAAGCAGTCTTACCCGTCCACCGCTGCTACCACAATTCAATTAACTCCTAGTGACGGTGTTACAAACAAGGAAATGAGCTACACACCGCCGAGCGACGGTTACATAGTGCTGAGAGATCAAGGCCTCCCTCAAAGATCCTCCTATCTTATTTCAGGACAATATGCCGAGGGAGTAGCCCGTGGCGACAACATTCTCTTTGACTTTCTAATGATGACACCTGTTTTAAAAGGTGTCCCTGTAACGATTAGATATTGTGGTAAAGATTCAGTAGCCCAATTCATTAAGAATATTGGGGGGGGGTAGAAAGATTATCCGCCTTACTCTGCAAGGAGGTGTCCTGTGTCGCTTAAGTCATTGGTACAGCTCTTTGCGGAAAAATTCTTGCAAAGTAAGAAAGGGTGGGTTGCAGACCAATCAACAATTTCTCTTCAAGATTCTACTCAACTATCTGTTATTACAGATGGAAAAAGTCACCCATTTACGATGCCGTACACAGGGGTCGTTAACCTCAGAGGTTATGGAGTTTGGTTTACCGATATTGGAGGGTTCAACCTTATCAATCTTGGGCCGTCTGCGAATGGGAACCTTTCTATTTGGGCTTACGCCAAAAAAGGTCAAGAACTCACCTACGCAATTGGGCAATCAAACCAGTTCTCTGCTGCCTATATTCGTATATACAAAGTCGAAGGTAACAATTGATTTGATGTTTGGAGGTGCGTCATGTTAAAAGCGCTCTTCCAACAAGTTCTCTTAGCTTTCCGGGGTAGCCATAAGTCTGTGCCTTTTATGGACAACTATCAGGCTACAACGCTTACCTACACTAGGAGCGGGAATGGTATCCAACCTCTGGGTTCTTATACAGCTCCGGCGGACGGCTTGTTTATATGTCAAATAGAACTACCTACGACTGACAAAGCTACGGCCTATGTTCAGGTTGACAATCTCGATTCCAATCAAACCTGTTGCTACAACTGGGGTTGGCCGGTTTTGACTCTTCCTATCGCTAAAGGGAAAGCGATTGACATAAAACTTGTTGCTACTTTACAGGACGGAACAGTTATAAAAACTTACGTGAGATTTTATCCATACAAAGGTTCCACTTAATTTATCTGCCCCTCCTCGCGAGGGGCTTTCTTTTTTATCTAAATATCGGAGGAAACATGCATCTACAAAATCGACGACATAGGGAGATTGAGAGATGTGGGATCAATTTTTAAGTCGTCTGAATAGTTTTGATCCCGGAGTTCTCAAGAGTTTCTTTTTAACTATTGCCGGATGTTTTACTTCCCTTATCAGCAGTCTCATGGGGGAGCATCAAAACCTCTTCTACTGGTTGTTTGGATTTGTGGTCTTCGACTACCTGAGCGGGATCGTAGCCGCTGCCAGAACCGGAACATGGTCAAGCAGAGTAGGGCTCAAAGGCCTTATCCGGAAATTCATCATCCTCTTGGTAGCCATCGGATTCCACGGGGTTGATCAGATATTCAATGAACCATGGATTGGGGCCTGGGCAATTGGTGCTCTTTCTTTGAATGAATTGATTTCAATCCTCGAAAACGTTGAGAAGGCTGGGTTTGGTCAGATCATTCCTCAACGCGTAAGAGACATGTTGGAAACCGTCCAAACGGAACATGAAAAACGCATCAAAGAAAAAGTCCATTTAGGAGAAAGTCAAAATGAATGAGGAAAAATTACCGTTTTCGCAATGGAATCCGCTTATTGCAGAAGATTTTGTGAAGAAGTGGGAAGGTCTGCGATTGAAAGCTTATCGATGTCCGGGAGGAGTTCTTACTATTGGCTATGGACACACAAAAGGCGTGAAACCAGGCCAGTCAATCTCAAGACAAGAAGCAGAGAAATTGCTTCGCGATGACTTGATTGAGCACGCCGAGGGCTTAGCTCCTTACGTTACTTGCAAACTGACCGCAGGACAGTACATCGCATTATTAGATTTGGCATTTAACTTGGGTGTGAGCGCAGTTGCCAAATCTAAGACCCTCGGATATTTGAATTCCGGGAAACTCGACTTGGCAAAAGAGGGATTCCGATCCTTTGCAAAGAAGAAAATCAGAGATAGGAACGGCAATCTGGTTAAGGATGAGCACGGAAAACAGATGTACGAAATCCTCCCAGGGCTGATGAATCGCCGAGAAGATGAGGTGAAATTGATGTGATGAATCCTTTTGAATTGGTAAAGATGGGCGCCGGCGCTTTGTTAGTTGCTGGCGCTTATGTTTTCGGTCTTCACAATGGTCAGAATTCTGAGCAGTTGAAAATTGCTCAAGCTCAAATCTCAGAACTCACAGCTACGGTCAAAAATTATGAGACACAATACAAAAATCAGGCTATCGCTCTCGCCGAGATGCGTGCTGCTGAATCTAACGCTCGCGCTGACTCTGACCGCTTGCGCTCCCGCATCACCAGTCTTGAAAAAAGAGCCAAGAGCGCTGCCGATCGAGACACAGTTCGATGTCTTGAGTTGGGAGCAGAGTGTCGACGATTACTGCAAGAGGTTCGAGGACCTATTGAATACTGTCGAAAAGCGCTACAGTAGCAAGTAAACCCAGAAGGAGGAGAAATGTCTGATATTAAAAAATCTGCTGAAATTTCACCGGACGGTCTGTATCGTTACTCCCTAGAACGCACATGGGACGAGGACAAACCGACAGTCCTTTTTGTTTGTCTTAATCCCTCCACTGCCGATGCTGTAGAAGATGATGCGACTGTCCGCCGTATGATCAATTTTGCCCGTCAATTTGGAGGCGGCCGGCTTTTAGTTGGGAATCTCTTTGCCTTCAGATCGAAAAATCGCAATGACTTGTACACAGCGAAGGATCCAGTAGGACCTGAGAATGATGAGCACTTGAGAAGGATGATTGAAGCGGCTGATATTGTTATTGCCGCATGGGGAAACTATGGCAGCTATTTAGATCGCAGTTCCCAGTTCAAAGAAACATTCAAGGGCTACGACATTAAATGTTTGGCATTGAACCAGACTGGGGAACCGACGCACCCGCTTTACGTAGCTGATGGCACCAAGCTTCAAGATCTTTAGGAGGACAAATTATGACCAGCGATTTAGAACAATATGGGATTAAGAATAGCGAGCGCACTAGATGCGAAATTTGGACTCGTGTGATGGGTTACCATCGTCCGATTTCTTCTTTCAACATCGGAAAGCAGGGAGAAGTGGCCGAGCGCAAATATTTTGACGAGAAGAAGTGCAGCTGTCGCAAATAAATTTGCTCTTTCGGCTTTTATGCAACAACCGAAAATTTCCGTTAAAACCCTCAAAAATTTCCGTTTTACATCCATATAACGGAAATCTAACGGAACCGTTAAAGTTATCTGATTGAATATTATTGATAATGTGGTGCTATTCCCGGGCACCAGATTTATTCCTGAGACCTCGCAGATTCGCGAGGTTTTCTTTTTGCCCTTCGCATTCTCCGGGACCGATAAATTGAAATCGAAGCTCATTTGAAATAATTTATTACAAATAGAGTCTATATAGGTGTTGCAAAAATCGAATCTTATAGGTAAAATTTCATTTCTCTGTTGCCCGGGTGGCGAAATTGGTAGACGCACTAGCTTCAGGTGCTAGCGCCTTCACGGGCGTGCTGGTTCGAGTCCAGTCCCGGGCACCAGACCTAATTCTTAAGACCTCGTAGATTTGCGGGGTTTTTCTTTGTCCCAAAAATCCCTAGAACTATCCGAGCCTTCATTTCATTAGCGGGTTGCGTGGTTAGTTTAAATTCTCACTTTCAATTCTATTTGCGCGACCTAAAGCGCTCGATGCTTCCGTTCTTTCTAACTGATATTTTGCGTTTTTCAGTGATCTAGCC
>NZ_GL883696.1 GCF_000205025.1 Parasutterella excrementihominis YIT 11859
AGGGGTAGGTGAAAGCTTCCCCTACTCGATTCTTCGCAGTAGTCGGGTATCGAAAAAGCGCGAAAGAAATGGATTTTCTTTCGCGCCAATAGCTCTGACAATGAATAACTTAGAACTTATGGAGAAGACCTAAGCCCACCTGCCAACCGTTGTAATTTACATCAGCTTCGTTTTTCCAGCCTTTAGCACCATCGGCATAACCTGCGTATGTCCAAAGGTTGGTGCGTTTGCTGAATGGATATTCATAACCTGCTCCAACAGTCCAAACACTTGCCTTCTTTTCGGAGAGGGCTGCAAGATCGACATAATGGCTGTCGTATTTGCGAAGAAGGTACTTGGCGCCCAATTTAGCTGAACCACCAGCTAGAGGGGCTGTTACAGAAAGGCCGAATGCATGCTGATGGTAATAGTCTTCTTGTGTGGCGTACTGGTAAATCACTCCGGGTTTGACTCCGTTGAAGTTGTATGTGCCTCCGGCCGTAATGTGATAAAGAGCCTTCTGCTTTTCTTCCAGTAGTGCTACGCCTTTGTTATCTTTAGCTTCAAAAATAATGCTGGCATCAATGTTATGAGCTGTATATTTTGCACCAACACCGTAGTAGTGAGCATTGTCAGACCATTTGTTGTCATCTGTTGCTGTACCGTTAGAGTAAGTGGCGTGCAGAGTTAGACCAGAGAAGGAGGGAGTGACATAGTTGACCGCGTTGTTTAAACGACCAAAATGAACGTTACCGACGCTCCAAGCGCTGGCACCCCATGAAGTGCCGAATGCCCATCCACGGAGGATGGCAGTTGACTGAGCAAAGCCAAGGGCCCCCATTCTACCAAGAGCGACTTGGCCGAAAGGGCCGGTTATTCTCATTAAAGACTCACGACTGAAGGCAAGACCAGAAGTATGTTCAGCTCCGGAGTCAGCCAAAAAACCCTGTTCTAATGTGAAACCTACGCTGTAACCGTTACCAAGGTCTTCAACACCTTTGATACCCCAACGCGACATTCCCACGAAGCCAGATTTAAGAGTTGCCGTGGTAGAGGAGTGTTTGGCCTTCCCAACGACCAAGCCTTCGTCCAATTGACCATAAAGTGTAACGTTAGAGGCCGCAAAGGATAAGGAAGCAAAGCTTGAAAGTAATGCTGCTACTAAAATTTTTGTTCTCATGATTTCTCCTAACAGATTTGAAAAACCCCTCTACAAAGATGTTAGAGGGGGTCTTGCTAAGCTACACTTAGACTCTTAGAAAGAATGACGGAGGCCGAAGTAGACCTGGTAGCCGTTGTACACGACTTGTTCTGTATCCTTCCAGGCCTTGGAAGAATCGCCGTAGCCGGCGTAGGCTTTGACAGCAGTGCGTTTGCTGAGCGGATAAACGTAAGCCGCACCGACATTCCAGGAACGAACCTTGTCATCGCCTGCTTCAAGAGATTTGTCCTTACCAAAGAGATAGCGAGCGCCGAGAAGAGCATCACCGCCGCCGACAGCAACCTTGGCGCTTAGACCAAACATATGTGTCTTCTTGCCTTCATCCTGATTTGCCCACTGATAAGCAAACATCGGTGTCCACTGGCCAAGGTTGTATTCCAAACCGTAGTTGATGACATAAGAGGTCTTTTCTTTAGGATCTGCAGTGTTCTTGTGATCAACTGCCTCGAAAATCAAGCTGGACTTGATGGCGTTCGCATTGTAGAGAGCGCCTACGCCATAGTAGTGGTTATTTTTAGACCACTTAGCGTCATCGCCAGTGGTACCGTTAGAATACATGGCGCTAATCTTGAAACCGCCAAAGGAGGGGGTCTGGTAGGCAACAGCGTTGTCAACTCTGCTGAAAGATGTGCCGATCGCACTTGTCCAAGAACTTAGACCATAACCTGTACCAAGTGCCCATCCAGTCAGAATATTGTTGGACTGTGCACCAGAGGCCAAGGTGCCTGTACGGCCAAAACCGAAGCGGCCAAAATCGCCAGTTAAGTAAAGGAAAGATTCACGGCTGAAAGCTTTTCCTGCAACGCTTTCGTTACCGCTGTCCGCATTAAATCCCTGTTCGAGGATAAAACCAACTGCGTAACCGTTTCCGAGGTCTTCAACACCTTTGATACCCCAGCGAGAGCCCTGGTCGAAACCGGACTGCAACTTAACTAATGTGTCGCCATGTTTGGCTTTTTCGAGGACGACACCTTCTTCAATAACGCCATAAAGAGTTACGTTAGAAGCAGCAAATGCAACGCCGGAAGCAGCCATTACAGCAGCAGCGATAAGTGTTTTTTTCATTTGAGTAGTACTCCAATTGAAGTTATAAAACTTGCAGAAAGTTCAAATTCCTAGCAACAATTGAAGACCATATAAAAAAGGCCTCCCGAAGGAGGCCAGCAAATAATCTGAGGTTAAATCAGATTAGAAGGAGTGGCAAAGGCCGAGGTAGACCTGGTAGCCATTGTATGCCGTTGTGCCTTCATTCTTCCAAGCCTTGCCGCCATCTGCATAGCCAGCGTAGGACTTGACGATAGTACGTTTGCTCAGCGGATATTCGTAAGCAGCGCCGATCAACCAAGCATTGTGCTTGTCTTCTTCATTAGCTGCCGCACCGTCATTCTTACCGAATGTGTAACGAGCACCAACCTTAACCGTGCCACCAGCAACTGGAGCCTTAGCACTCAGACCAAATTGATGATCCTTATTGCCGCCATCCTGCCAAACGTACTGGTAACCAAACATCGGAGTAATGGCGCCAAGGCTCCATTCCAAACCATAGTTGATACCATACTTAGCATTACTGTTACCAGGTGCTACAACATTTTTATTTTGAGCGGCTTCAAAAATTAAGCTGGAAAGAATGTTATTAGCGTTGTATTTAACACCGATACCATAGTAGTGACCATTTTCAGACCACTTCTTATCGTCATTGGCGAGTTCGTTGGAACCGCTGTTGGAATACATTGCATGAACGCTGAACCCAGAGAAGACAGGAGTAGCGTAGGAAACAACATTATTCATACGTTTTGCGACGAAATCGATAGCATTCCAAGCTGAAGAACCGTAGCCAGTTCCGAATACCCAGCCTGTACGAATGTTCTGAGACTGAGCAAACGCCAGACCACCGGTGCGGCCGAAAGCTAGAGAGCCAAAACCGCCGTTAACGTAAAGGATGGATTCACGATTAAACGCTTTCCCTTCAACGCCTTCATCGCCATTGTCGGCTGTAAAACCTTGTTCAAGGATGAAACCAACGCTGTATCCGTTGCCGAGGTCTTCAACGCCCTTGATACCCCAACGGTTGCCAGAGTCAAAGCCAGCCTTTAGGTCAACCATTGTATCTTTATGCTTGGCTTTGGAAACGACCACGCCTTCTTCAATAACGCCATACAAAGTAACGTTAGAAGCAGCAAAAGCAACGCCGGAAGCAGCCATCACAGCGGCAGCGATAAGTGTCTTTTTCATTTGAGTAGTACTCCAATTGAAGTTATAAAACTTGCAGAAAGTTCAAATTCCTAGCAAGAATTTATCTGCACCGTCATTCTGATAAAAACGAGACATGCAAGCAACAAAATCTGTTGTATTTACGCAAAAACAACACTTTTAAATGAAAAACAATATGTTCAATCAATAAAAAGTTGTTGTTTTACAACAAATCAGCTTTATGTATTTTGGCTTTTTCGTCGTCAAAAAGTGCATCAGCCCAAAGCTGCATCACGACTCGTCTTCTATCCAAAAGATCGCTTCGTTGATAAGCTAAAGTTGTTTGCGTTCCGGTGGTGTGCATGAGCGATTTCTCGGCTGCTTCATTGTCAATATCGTTTTCAGCGCACCAATCTCTGAAGGTCGAACGCATTCCGTGCATGGTGCACGCCTGATTTAATGCAGTCCTCAAAAATTTCCTTGGCGTTTCCCGACGTATCGGCGTCTTTCCGTCTACAGAAAATATGAATTCTCCCTTCGATTCTTTTCTAATTTCCTTTAATAATGAGATGACTTGCTGAGATAGCGGAACTCTGAACGGAAATTCTTTGCCGTCTTTTCGACGCGATGGAGGGCAAAGCCAAACTTTCTCTTTCCAGCTTATCTCTCTCCAATGGGCTTGAGTAAATTCAACAGTGCGGGTTGCAGTAAGAACGCCGAACAGCAGGGCTTTTGCCCCGATAGAACTCTCTTGTTGTAGTTTGGGAATGATGGCTTTTAATTCCGTAAAGGAAAGAGATTTGAAATGCTGGGTTGAATTGCATTTATTTGCGGGAGGAAGAAATAAGTCGAGGTTTCCTTTCCAGGAAGCTGGGTTGTTCCCAATATATAGGTTCTCATTGATCGCATAAGCGAAAATTTTCTCTAACCTCCCCCTTACCCGGGAGGCGGTCATCGTTTTGTTTATCCATATGGGACGAAGTATTTTTAGGATGTCTTTTCGGTCGATTTCATCGATGAATTTTTCCCCAATGACGGGAAAGGCATAAGTGCTTATAGACGAGCTCCAAGACTGCTTTTGAGCCGGATTTTTCCATAGTCGAACCGAGGCTAAGATTTCGATGACTCGCTGTGCATAGTCTTTAAAAAGAACCGGATGTTGTTTGGCTTCCATTAATGCAGAAGCCTTTCCGCTGAATTGAAGTGATGTTTTTAACAGAAAAGCAAATTGTTTTACTTCCGATAACGGCTTTTTACTGGCGCTTCCGAGTGCTAAATCGCAGACGCGGCCTTTAGGATCGAGATAGCGAAAAAAATAATTTCGATATCTTCCGTTGCCCCGAACTCGTACGTATAGATGAGGCTCTAATCGATGGGTGCCGTCGGGTAATTCAAATATTTGCTTTTTGCTGAAGCGGCCGATTTTTGCATGAGACATACCAGTGTGTCCTCCAATGTGTTAAATGAAATCAGTCTCTCAATTACAGAGGATCGCTGGCTGTCTTTTCCTCCAAAATGATTGGGTAGTTTCGGCCTCTAGGCGGTGGCGATTTTTCAAGAAAATACATAAGATGGAAAAAGCGAAAATTCGCTAGAATAATTAGGACTCACCCCGGTAAGACGACCCAACAGAAAAAGACGAGGAACATAAATGCGGCCTGTGCGTCTCAGAAACTACATCTTCTATTTGTTGGCTCTTACAATTACCTTGCCGCTGCTGGTGTTGAGCTACTCTCAGTACCGGATGATTGAGCAGGAGATCCGCAAAGATGATCTCCTCCTGGTGGAAGATGCGTTAGCACTGTCCAACAATATTAAAAATAGAGTTGATTCCGCGAAAACCCTCGTTGTGATGTCTGCAAGCACACTGCAAGTCTATGGGACAGAGGACAAATCAGCCTTACGAGCCATCCTAAAAAGCATTTTGACGGAAGTTCCGTATTTCTTAAACATCCACTACGGTGATGTGAATGGAGACGTCATCGTTTTTGAGCCTCCTAAGAATGCACGGAATGAAAGTAATGAGGGCGTGTCTCACACAAATAGGGATCATTGGAGTCACATCCGCAATCGGGACTCGGTTTATATATCTGACGTCATTATGGCGACCGGTGCGGCAAACGTTCCCATTGTGAATATTTGTGCGCCGGCAATAAACAAGTCCGGAAAGATCATCGGTTATGCAGTCTCTGCTCTTGATTTAAAGAGTCTGTACGAAGATGTGGTATCAGGCTTAGATATTCAGGACAGCGCTGTATATATCTTGGACAAGAAGGGTGCGCCTATCTACGCGACCGATCATGTTAATTCTCCGGAACCCTTGATTCCTTCCAAGGTTTTAAAAGAACTCGTCGCAAATAAAGAAAACGCTCAGGTTTTATCCAGGAACGATGCGTCTGATTTAGTCGGCGCGATCAGAGAGATACCGGGGCTTGGCTGGTACGTCGGTGTTTTTAAGAAGGAAGAGGATAGAGAATCAGCAATCATCTCGATGGCGGCGACAAACAGCCTGATCTTCTTCTTCCTTTTGCTAGTAACGTTTATTTTGGCTTCCTACTCTGTTCGTCCCTTGACCGAGTCTGTTAATAAACTCATTGAGCAGGTGAGAGAAGGCAACGCCGTTCCGACTGAAGCGGAAAAAGTCCATCATCCCGAAGAACTCGTTGAGCTTCAGAAAGCTTTCTGCCGCTTGTTGGTGAAATTGAAATCTCACCAGAAATCCGAAGGCGCGCTTAGTGAACTGAGCGAATCTGATGTCCAAAAAGAAGTCGAGCTTCTTAAAGAACAATATGAATTCCTGCAGGCGCTGATTACCCTTCTGCCGTCTCCGATGGCCATTGTGGATGAAAACGGCTTTGTTCGTTTCTTAAATCAGTCCGCCTCTAAGTTCTTTAACAAAGCAGTAGCCGGAGCGAATTTCGCTCAAATGCTCAAAGAAAAGTTTGAAGAAGACAATTTCGGATTTAACCTTCACGGCATGTCAGAAGAAAAAATCCTCAAGACCAAGGATACAGGGGAGGATTTCCTGCTTCAGAGAAGAGAGTTGCCGCCGATCAAAGGAACACGACGCAGTGTTTACTTACTTTCGCCGTTCAAAGAGCCCGACTGGAATTCGAAATAAGACACGCCTAAAGAAGGCAGGAACTTTTCCAGCACATCTTTCACCGAGAGGATGAGGCTTCGGTCATTGGTGCATGGGTGGCAGTCAATATGTTCCGCGTTCAAGATTCTGCTGTCGATGTAGAGCGAAATTTCTTTGTTTTGATCAAAGATCAGACCAAGTAAAGAAACGGCGCCCGGGAAGGTGTGCATGAGTCGGGACAAATCCTCGGGAGAGGCAAAAGAAAGGTGACTGCTTTTCAAAAATGCGGCCGCTTGTTTGGCATTAAATCGTTCTTCCCCCGGTATCACAAAGAGAAAAAATTGTTTCTTATTCTTAACTAAAAGCGTCTTACAGCACGTAGAACCAAACTCTTTTGCAATTTTTAACCCTTCCTCACAGGTCGTGATGGGTAAGTGATTCAAGGCTTTGAACGGAATGTTGTGTGTACGAAGAAAGTCCTCAACTTCTTGGGTAGTGTTGTCCATAAGAGCCTGTAAGATTTTGTGTCCGTTTTGGAAAGTATTATATAGATGCGGTATACACTTACGACAAATTATCAGCCTAACCAAGTGAGAAACTTATGGCAGCAGCAGAAATCGGTTCGTTTCCGCCCGGCGTGAAACGCTTTTTTCTTTTAGGGGCACCAATTATTGCCCTTATTATTTATTGGATACTTCCGAACACTTATACGGATATCCATAACCAAGTCCTTCCTTTTAATCCTCACGCCAAAGCTTGTTTGGCCGTCGTGGTTTGGATGGTCCTTTGGTGGCTTTTTGAACCGGTTCCGATTCCGGTGACTTCGCTTCTTCCCATTCCGCTCTTTCCCCTATTAGGGATCGCTAAACCTGCGCAGGCAATGGCGCCGTACGCATCAGGTACGATTTTCCTGTTCATGGGCGGTTTTATTCTGGCGATTGCCGTTCAGCGCTGGCGTCTGGATAAGCGCATTGCTTTAACCACATTAAAACTCGTAGGTACCAAGGCGCCTGCGATTGTGGGCGGTTTCCTCTTGGCGAGCGGTGTGCTTTCCATGTGGGTATCCAACACGGCAACCGCGGCCATGATGGTTCCGATTGCGATGGCCGTTCTTTCCTTAGTGCGAGCTAAAAAAGCCGGCGGTCCGATCGACCAGGAAGAAGAAAACTTCAGCGTCGCCATGCTGCTTGCTGTTGCCTATGGTGCCTCTATCGGCGGTATGGCCACTATTATCGGTTCGCCTCCTAACGGCATTTTTGCGCGTTTTATGGAGCAGAACTTCAATGATCCGATTTCGCTTGCGCATTGGATGAAGTATGGCATGCCGCTTACACTTATTCTGCTTCCGCTGTGCTGGTTCCTTCTGACTAAGGTTCTCTTCCGTAAGACCATGAAGGAAATCGAAGGCGGCGCTCAGTGGGTTCAGTCCGAATTGAATAAATTAGGACCGATCGGCAAGGGCGAAATGATCGTTCTGATCGTCTTCTGCTCTGCGATCCTTCTGTGGTCCTTCGGCGGTGTGTTAAGAGGTCTGGATTTCGGCGGCACAAGGCCGTTTGCTTCGCTCTCTGACGCCGCAATTGCGATGATCTGCGCCATCGTGCTGTTCTGTATCCCTGTGAACAGAGACCATATGGTTTTGGATTGGTCGGATATGAAAGAGCTGCCCTGGGGCGTTCTGCTCTTGTTCGGCGGCGGTCTTTCCATGGCTGCCGGTCTGCAGATTACGGAATGCGGTCAGATTATCAGCGCAAACGCAGGCATTCTAGCCGGACTTCCGCGCTGGGCAATTCTCATCGGTGTGAGCTTGCTCGTGATGCTGGCAAGTAACTTTACGTCCAACACGGCGCTTGCCGCAACACTCATGCCGCTCCTGGCTTCCGCGGCTGTTCCGATGGGCGTGCCTGCCGAGCAGCTGCTGATGGTGACGGCTCTGTCTGCATCCTGCGCATTCATGATGCCGGTCGGAACGCCTCCGAATGCGATCGTGTTCAGTACCGGACGCATCAAGATTATGCAGATGGTTTCTGCCGGTGCGGTTCTGACGCTTGTCTCAGTCGTCGTCATTGGACTGTTCGCAGCAACATTCATCGACTAATCTTTTGAACTCGCAGAGGGGGGCCGAGGGCCTCCCTTAATTTTTGTTGCAAAGCCACCGCCATCGGCCGAATGAGGTACAACCGTTTGTTAAAATACGGCCTTCGATCAGGGCTTCCAAATGATTCCAAGACTTAAATTGGTAAACGTCACCAAGCGATACGGGTCAACCGTTGCGAATGACGCAATATCGCTTGAGGTAATGCCGGGGGAAATTTTGTCCGTGCTCGGAGAAAACGGAGCAGGCAAAAGTACCCTGATGAAGATTATCTTCGGATCTGTCACGCCCGATGAGGGCGAGATTTATTTTGACGGACGAAAAGTTAATATCTCGTCTCCTGCGGACGCGCGCGAACTCGGAATCGCGATGGTGTTTCAGCACTTTGTCTTGTTTGAGACACTGACTGCTAAAGAAAATATTCTTTTGGGAATGCCTGAAGGCACAGATCCTAAAGAATTAGAAAAAGAGATTATTGAAAAAAGCCGCCATTACGGCATCGAAGTTGATCCGAACGCGATTGTTAATGATCTCTCCATGGGCGAGCGGCAAAGAGTGGAAATTCTCCGCGCGCTATTAACCAATCCGAAGCTTTTGATTCTTGATGAACCGACCTCGGTTCTTTCTCCTCTCGCGCTACAGGCCCTCTTTAAAACCCTGCGCCAGCTGTCTTCCGAAGGCGTTTCCATCATCTTCATTACGCATAAGCTCAATGAAATTCGTGAACTTTCCAAACACTGTACGGTGATTCGCAGCGGTGAGGTGGCAGCCAACATCAATCCTCAGGAAATGACCGAGCAGGAGCTCGCCAAGCTTATGATCGGCAGCGACCTTCCTGAAATCATGCCTCGACCGGAAATCAAACCGCATCCCGGTTTGGAAGTCTGTTTCCAAGGTGAAGAGGTTGGCTTTAAGAGCCGCTACCCGCTCTACGGCAAGATTAACGTTCCCTGCGGCCGAATCGTCGGCGTGGCCGGTATCTCCGGAAACGGCCAGGCAGAGCTTATGAAGGCAATCAGCGGCGAAGTACTGCTGCCCAAAAACTGTATTTCTATCGTCGGCTCTTTTGCCGGAGACCTTCGCGTTAAACACAGACGCGCTTTAGGTCTGCGCTATGTGCCCGAACAGCGCTTGGGTGAAGCGACTGTTCCGGAAATGTCCTTGGAAAGCAACACGCTGCTGACCAGTAATTTGTTCTTAGCCAAAGGTTTTATGCGCAACAAGATGATCGCGCGCTTTACGCGTTCGATTATTGAAAAATTCCATGTCCGCTGCGGCGGTCCCAAAGCTCCGGCTGAAAGCCTTTCCGGCGGAAATCTGCAGAAATTTATTGTGGGTCGAGAGCTGCTTCATAACCCGAAGGTGATGGTTTTGAATCAGCCGACTTGGGGTGTGGACGCGGGCGCCGCAACGCTTATCCGCAATGCCTTAATCCGTCAGAGGAGCGGCGGGAGCGCGATTTTAGTGGTCAGTGAAGAACTCGACGAACTGTTTGAAATTTGTGATGAATTGGTTGTGATGAGCGAAGGCAAAATTTCTCCTCAAGTCAAAACAAAAGATGTCAGCGTTGAAGAGATCGGTCGATGGATGTCCGGCCTTTGGCCTGAAGCGAAGGAGCAGTGATGAATTTTCCTTTAGCACTCTATAACCGCCAGCGTCCGAGCCGCTTTCTTTCTGCGGCGTCTCCGTTTATTGCGGTTCTCTTGACGCTTTTGATCGGATGCTTGATTTTTGCCGGGATGGGCAAAGATCCGATGCATTCCATGTACGTGTTTATTGTCGAGCCTTTGCTCACACTGCGGGGCTGGGGAGAGTTAGGCGTAAAAATGACGCCGCTCATTCTCTGTGCATTGGGCCTATTGGTTTGCTACCGAGCAAACGTGTGGAACATCGGTGCGGAAGGCCAATTAATTGTTGGCGCGCTTGCCGGCGGCGTGGTTGCATTGCAGGCTAGCCCCGAAGCCTCTCAGCTCTACATGATTTGGGTCATCCTGGCTGCGATGGTCGGCGGTGCGTTATACGCCGGCATCGTGGCCTGGCTCAAAGACAAATGCAATGCCAATGAAATCTTAGTTTCTCTGATGCTCGTCTATATTGCCGAGCTTTTCCTTTCCTGGGCGGTTCAGTCCCCGCTGCGAGATCCTCAGGGCTTGGGATTCCCGCAAAGTCCGATGTTTGAGATGGCAGCCACGCTCCCGATCATGATTCCGGGTACCCGAATGCACTGGGGTGGGGCTCTCGTTTGCTTTGCCTTGTTCGGCATCTGGCTCATCATGTCGAAGATGTTTATCGGTTTCCAGGTGCGCGTTTCCGGCATGGCGCCTAAGGCAGCTGCTTACGCGGGCTTCTCCAATCGAGCCATTATTTATTTTGTGTTGCTTCTTTCCGGTGCTTTAGCCGGATTGGCCGGTGTGATCGAAATCTGCGGTCCGATCGGACAGCTCACGCCCAAGATCTCCCCGGGATACGGCTTTGCCGCGATTATTGTGGCTTTTGTGGGGCGCTTAAAACCACTCGGAACCATTCCTGCAGCTTTCATCATGGCGCTCTTTTACCTCGGCGGTGAACTAGCCCAGTCCAGACTCGGAACGCCGGCTGCTTTGACGGGTGTGTTCCAAGGTCTCTTGCTCTTCTGCATCATGGCTTGTGATTCTCTGATTTTCTGCAAATTAAAGTGGGTCGGATTTAATTCCGCGAAGGGGGCCGCATGAGTGTTGCAGCTTCTTTAATTGCCACGACGATGAATGCAAGCACGCCGCTGCTGCTTGCAGCGCTGGGAATTTTGGTTGCCGAACGCTCCGGCGTCCTGAACTTAGGCGTCGAAGGCATCATGCTGATGGCGGCCATCGCAGGCTACATGGCAACGGTTGAGACCGGAAGTTTTGCGGTCGGATTTATTGCTGCCGTTGCAGTGGGTATTTTGTTTGCATTGTTCTTTGCCATTTTCGCTGTGGGCTTAAGGGCCAATCAGCAGGCATCCGGCTTGGGTGTAGCGATTTTCGGCGGCGGCTTATCCGCCTACATCGGCATTCCTTATCAAGGCGCCGTGCTCCCTGAAAGAGCGGCTGACGGCATTCCGTTCTTAGACCAGATCCCTTTCCTCGGACAAGCTTTTTTCAGCCAGCATTGGATCGTTTATTTGTCCTTGCTCATGATTCCGGCTGTTTGGTATTTCTTGTTCAGAACCAGGCCCGGGCTGGTGGTGAGGGCCGTCGGAGAATCGCCGTTTTCAGCAAACGCTTTGGGATACTCGGTTCCGATGATTCGATGCGCGACGCTGGCTTTCAGCGGAGCCTGTATCGGGCTTTCCGGCGCTTATTTGTCGCTCATCTATACACCCTTATGGGTGGAAGGCATGATTGCCGGCAGAGGCTGGATTGCGCTGGCGCTGGTGACCTTCGGTACTTGGCGTCCGTTCAGAGTGTTCTTAGGCGCGTACTTGTTCGGCGGCATGACCATGCTGCAGATGAATCTTCAGAGTATCGGAATTTCCGTTCCGACTCAGTTTATTTCCATGGCGCCTTATGCGGCGACGATTATCGTTTTGGCGCTGATTTCGAGAAATCCGACTTGGATTCGTCTGAACATGCCGGCTTCTCTCGGAAAGCCGTTTAACCCGCATTGATGATTTTTTGTTTACCTTTCTTTAAAGGAGAAAGACAGTGAAGATGTCTTTAAAACTGGTTGCAGCTGCGGCTGCTGTTGCTTCCGCTTTTGCTTTGAGCGCCTGCGGAGACAAAAAAGAGGCTGCCCCGGCTAAACCGGCAACACCGGCAGCTCCTGCCGCTCAGTCCAAGGCAGCTGAACCCCTGAAAGTCGGTTTTGTGTATGTGGCTCCGATTGCGGACGTTGGCTATACAAAACAACATGACATCGGCCGTATCTACGCTATTGATAAGGTAGGTAAAGATAAAGTCACGACGACATTCGTGGAGAATGTTCCTGAAACTGCTGACGCAGAACGAGTTATTCGTCAGATGGTTGCCGACGGCAACAAGCTGATTTTCGGAACCAGCTTCGGCTACATGAACTACATGCAGAAGCTTGCTAAAGAATACCCGGATGTGAAATTCGAGCATGCCACCGGTTACAAGACTGCGCCCAACATGACGAATTACAACATTCGCTTCTACGAAGGCCGCTATCTGGCCGGTATGCTTGCCGGCGGTGCAACTAAGAGCAACATCATCGGTTATGTCGCTCCGTTCCCGATTCCTGAAGTTCTGCAGGGTATCAACGCCTTTACATTGGGTGCCAAATCCGTTAATCCGAATATTCAGGTAAAGGTGATTTGGACCAACGCTTGGTACGATCCTCCCAAAGACACCGACTCTGCCAAGACTCTGTTGGGTCAAGGGGCGGACATTCTCACTCAGCACACCAATACCAGTGCTGTAGCGAGTGCTGCTGAAGCTGCAGGAAAAATGGTTATTCCGTACAACAGCGACATGAAGTCTGTTGCTCCGAATGCCCAGATTGCTGCTCTTGTGCTGAATTGGGGACCGTACTACGCCAAAAAGATCCAGCAGATGATCGACGGCAAGTGGGATCCGACACCGGTTTGGATGCACTACAAAGACGGCGCAATGTCTCTTGAAGGAGTTCGCACCGATAAGATTCCTGCCGATATCGTGAAGAAGATGGAAGAAGTGAAGGCCAAGATCGAGAGCGGTGAATTCCATCCGTTTACGGGTCCGATCAAGACCAACGACGGCAAAGAAGCTGCTAAGGCAGGCGAAGTTCTGAAGGATGACCAGCTTCAGACGATGAATTACTATGTTGACGGTGTGATCGGAAAGGTTCCCAACTAATCTGATTCGACGTTAATTCAAGCGAAGGCTCGGCATTTTGTCGAGCCTTTGTGATTTTCAAGACTGTGAAAGTTGTGGTCTTTTTCTCATAGAAAAGCGCGGGGTGCTATTTTGGCTCGCTTAACACATAGACGACTATGCCGGAATGAGCCAGCTCCGCCCCTCTCGGGAGAATAAAATCCGTCAAACCGGAATCCGAGCTTTCTGGAACCAGTCGAAAACCTCTCTCGGAAGCAGTAAATCTTCGAAGTGTTTTTTTTCCTGCGTATTCAAGAAGAACGATATTGCCGACCTGGGCTTTTGCTTTCTTTCTTAGAAAAAGAACGGTTCCCTCATGAATTCCGGCTCGATCCATCGAATTATCCGGTGCCTTTTCCACAGAAATCTCTTCCGCCGGGATAGGGAGCGAATTGAACAATTCATCTGCAACTTTGGTCGGAGAAGGTTTAGTCGTGGCAGCGATCTGCGAACGAATCCAGGAAGAGCCTCCTAATCTTTTTAATTGAATTAAAAGATCCTCAGTCAGAATGACGGTCGTTGTTTTTGCGCCGATAAGAGGCTTGCGGCCTGCACCAGGACGTGCACCGCCTTTTTTCTTTAAAGGCGCTTTATTTTCACTATCGGTCATAAAAATAATTCAACAAAAATACAGTGAACGCTGTCTGCGACAAACGATTTCGCGATACAGGATAGGCTATTTCAAGAATCAACGTTGTAAAAGACTAAGATATTTGTGGAAGCGATCGAAAATATGTGAAAAAGACCACAAATTAGGTTTTCAAAAGGCGGATCAAAAATGGGGAAATTTTTAAGAAATGCTTTGTTCGGGATAGCGGTTGGAGATGCTTTAGGTGTTCCCCATGAGAAAAAACCAAGAGGGTCTTTCAAGTGTTTGGGTTGGGATTACACACCGGAACCGGATCGAAAAAGAACGTGGTCGGACGACACCGCTCTGACGCTCGCCGAACTCGACAGTCTCGGAACCCTAAAGAGGGTGGATTTTGACGCCATCATGCAGAACTTCATGGAATGGTTCTTGATGGGAAAATTTTCCTGCACCGGGCGCTGTTTCGGTGCGGGAAAGAGTACGGTGCATGCCATCAAGAACTATTGCTATGGAAAGAAGGCGATTGACTGCGGCTCTAAGGACATTATGTCTAACGGAAACGGTGCTCTGATGAGAATCATGCCGTTTTGCCTTTTGAGAGAGGAATATCGCAAAACCTTTAATTTCGATGATGCCGTTGGTATGACGCACCGGCATCCAATAAATCTTGTTGCCTGCTGCTTTTTTGATGTGTTGGTCAACGCGATTGTTCGCGGGTCGGATCTAAAGACTGCTTACGAAACGGCAGAGAAATCGTTGTCCCAAGAGGAAAAAGAATTAATTCAGATGCCGTCCTTTGGACTTTTAAGTGAGCGCCCTGAAAGTGAAATTAAATCCGGCCGCTTTGTGCTGGATACTTTGTGGGCCGCCATTTGGTGTGTGGAAAAGACCACAAATTATCGATATGCGGTCTTGAAAGCCGTTGATCTTGGAGACGATTCCGACACAACGGCCTCGGTTGCCGGAGGCATTGCCGGGTTAATTTATGGGATCGGGGGAGAAAAAGGCGTTCCAAGCAATTGGATAGAGCAGTTGGCTTGCCGGAATTGGCTGGAGGATGCAGCAGAAAAGACGGCGGAAATGACTTGTTAAGGTACGGCAAATCAGCTAAAAATATATAGAAAAGACCACAAAATTGAAGACTGCTGCCTTGGTAGCTTCGGGTGTCTGAAGTTTGGCGGAGAAATGATTAGATCCACAGCGGCAGTCCGCCAAATATGAGAAAAAGACCACAATCCTGAACAGAATTTGTGGTCTTTTTCACACGGAAAGAGTTTCCGCGAATGAGTAAGCTCAGATCTTATCTGGCGCCGCTGGCCTGAAGAGCAATAGCGGCATGCTTACGGCCTTCGACAACTTCTTTACGAAGCTGACCGCTCGGGTGGAAGGAAACTACCTGGCGGGCCTTAATAATGGCGGATTCGCCGGACTTAGGGTTACGTCCCGGACGCTCGCTTTTCTGCTTGATGGAAAAAACACCGAAGTTGGAAAGCTTTAGTTCTTCGCCGCGAACGAGGCATTCAAGTGCTTCATCGAAGAAAAGATCCACGATTTCCTTGCAGAAACGTTTAGGGAGCCCAAACTGTTCATAGATAACATCGGCAAGATGACTTTTGGTCAGCGTATCGCCTTCCTTGAGCAGGGTGCCAAGGACGAGAGCGGTCTCATCCTTCTGCTGTTCTTTGACAGCCTGTTTAGGTAAGTCTTCCATTTTTCTAGTATGTTGTGAAACTGTGAAAAGGTTGAATTCTATACCAAAGCTTTGGGGCTGTGTTGTCGTTATTTATTTAATTTACAAAGAAAAAATTCAAAAATCATTGACTTTTTGAAATTACGATCACCCAGCAAAAACGGATCATTTTTTGTGGAACGAGGCACCTAAATCGGGAAGTTTTTGCAGAGTCTAACTCCTGGGCGCGGGAAATCGACTTCAAGGATCATCCGGCATATCGTTCGGTGAGCAGTCAAACCCGGCCGACCAAAGGCGGGCAAAAAAAGGGCGTCTGAAATAAATCATTCAGACGCCGGTATCTAAATTAGCGAGAGAAGAACTTGAGTTCCTGAAATGGATCTCGAAAAGCTCTTCGGAGATTCTCGCTTCAACCTCAAATCCCAAGGAGAAGTGACAACATTCAATTGCCACAACTGAATATTAGCATAAAGCCCTAAGGGTTTCTACCACAATATTTGTAAAAACCTATTTCGAGCACAGAGTTCGTAAAAAATCCTTGAGAAATTAAGTAGTTGATGTTGACAAAAATGTCCGATTTAGAACATCTTGACCAGGATTGAAACAGAAATTAACCAGAATAGAAAGGCGCTGATTTTGTTGAGCCAGAAGGAGAAGCTCTTCGTCATCCAGCGGTCAGCCGCAGCAGCGGCAGAGTAGCTGTATGCAATGTGAACAAACCAGCAAGTGATGACAAACATGGCAATCATCAAAGAGACCTGTTGGACGTACGAACCTTTTGGATCGATAAACTGTGGGAATAAGGAGAGCAGGAACACGATACACATCGGGTTGGTGACCTGCAGAAGAGCAGCGCTCGTCAATATATGAATCCTTTCCTGCTTCAACTCCTTTGGATTAAAAGATTTGATGGATGAAGAAAGCGAAATAACCGGAGCCGTCCAGCTTTTCCAGCCGAACCAAAAGAGAAGCAAGCATCCGCATAACTGCAGGCCGTAGAACATGACAGAGGATTCATGAATGACAGCTCCTAAGCCGCTCGCGGCAAGAATACTCATGAAAAGCACTCCGATTGCGTTGCCTGTCGGAGAGAGAAACGCATTGTTCTTTCCGTAGTTAATGGCGTTTTTTAACGTATAAAGGACGCCGGCACCGGGCGTAACACATGTGATGAAAACGACTATGAAAAAGAGTCCGAGACTTGATGCTGACATTTTTATCTCCTTTGTTGCCAGTCAGTGTAGGAAGAAAGGCACACGCCTAGGAGCGCAAGTGATATAAAATCTTTATCACTCAATTACCTTTTTGCTAACATCAAAATGCGTCGTTGTTTCAATTACCGCACCATAAGACAGTTAATGCTGTTTGCCGCCGTGACTCAGGAGAAGAGTTTTCGGCGGGCGGCAAAACGCCTGAACATGTCTGTTCCTCCGCTTGTTCTTCAGATCGATGAATTAGAGGCGAGACTGAAAATGAAATTGCTGGAGAGAACGCCTAGAGGTGTTTCTCCGACTGCACAAGGCAATGCAATCATGCCGATGATTGACCAGCTGGTTCGGCAGGCAGAAATTCTGGATTACTCCGTAAAACAGATGCAGCAAAATGCGCAGGGAATTCTGACGATCGGCGCCAATACGGAGTCAATGCTTTTCTTTATTCCGGAGTTCAAAAAACGCCTTGCGGCATTGCATCCGAACATTTCGCTTTTTGTGAAAGAAATCGATTCTTATCAGGTCGAAACTGAGCTCACCGACGGAACGGTTTTAATCGGTATGGCATTTTTCGATACCTTGTCGGATCAGCGCTTAAGGATGGCGAACCTCATCAATGAGAAGCCAATTGTACTTTTGAATCGAAATCATCATTTAGCCGGCAAGGGCGGAGTGTCCATCAAAGACCTGAGGAATGAGGATTTCGTATTTACGCGGCGCTCCATTGCGCCAAGGCTTTTCGACGGTCTCGTCGTTTTTTGTCAGGAAGTCGGCGGTTTTACTCCGCGGATCATCCACGAGGTCGAATCCAGTCCGCGTCAGATGGGATTTGTAAGCTGCGGGCAGGGAATCGCTTTCTTGCCGGAATCTTTCAGACAGTGGATGCCTGAATATATCCGGGCAGAAACAATTACGGATGCAGCTCCCTGTTTGCCCCTTTCTATCGCATGGAATCCGCTGATTGAGTCCCCCTTACGAGATATCGTGGCAGAAGAACTGAAACAGATGTTTGTGGACCGTTGAGAAGCATAGACCGCGATCCAAAACGGAGGAATATATGAATAAACCAAAGGACGAACCGGGTTTGCAAACCATTTTGTCGCATTGCGGCCGCAATTTGGAGGCAAGCGGCGGTTATGTAAATGTGCCGCCCTATGAAGGCTCGACCATTCTTCACGATGATATGGAAGATCTGTTCGGACGTGTCGATAACCATTTGTACGGCGACGGTACTGCACAGACCTACGGGACGGACGGAGGCCCGACGCATGAAGCTTTTTATGACGCCATGAATAAACTCGAAGGCGGAGCCGGAACCTGGGCATTTAGTACGGGTTTAGCGGGCTGCACGATTCCGATGATGGCCTTCCTGAAGACAGGCGATCACATGCTTGTAACAGATTCGGTTTATGGTCCTACGCGCCAGTTCTGCGAAGTACTGCTAAAGAACTTCGGCGTGGAAGCAGAGTTTTACGAGCCGACCATCGGGGCCGGTATTGAGAAATTAATTCGTCCCAATACGCGATTGATTTATATGGAAAGTCCGGGTACGCATACCTTTGAAATGCAGGATGTTCCGGCAATCGCCGCGGTCGCTCGCAAATACAACATCGTCACAATGATCGACAACACTTATGCCACGCCACTCAATTTCCAGCCGCTGAAGCACGGTGTGGATGTAGTAGTGCATTCGGCGACGAAATACATCTGCGGTCATAGCGACGTGTTGATGTCCACGGTTACCTGCAATGAAAAAAACTGGAAGCAGGTGAGAGACGTCTGCAAGATGACCGGACAATACGCCTCGGCGCAAAGTGTGTACCTAGGCCTCCGCGGCTTACGCACTCTGAAAGTCCGCCTTGATGCAGTGGGCGTGCATACGCGGAAAGTGGTTGACTGGCTTCTTAAGCGGGAAGAAGTCAAAAAAGTGATTTGGCCGGCTTATGAAAAGGATCCCGGCTATCGCATTTACAAGAGAGACTACTCCGGCCCGATCGGATTATTTGCTTTCCAATTTCAGGATCAGTACACGGATGTTCAGATCAACCGCTTTATGGATTCTTTAAAACTATTCGGATTGGGTTACTCGTGGGGCGGATTTGAGAGCTTGATCCTGAGGAGCTACGGGAAACGCACGGTCGGTGACCCGAAAATTATGCGTACGATGATCCGTGTTTATATCGGCTTGGAAGATCCGGAAGATATGATCAACGACTTAGATCAAGCGATGACAAAAATGCGGGATGTGTAAAACACCCGAAAATAGAAAAAATTAAAGGCCGTAGAGAAAAACTCTTTGCGGCCTTTTTGCTCAGCTCAAAACAAATTATTTTGTATTGAGGGCATCTTTAAACTGTTTGCCGGCAACGAATTTCGGCTGAACAGAAGCGGGAATCTGGATCGTTGCTCCGGTGGCAGGATTGCGGCCGGCACGAGCTTCGCGCTTAGCAGACTTGAAAGTTCCGAAACCAACTAAGGAGATTTCATCACCTGCTTTAACAGTTTTGACGATCTGAGCTGTCAGAGCATCCAGAACATCTTTAACATCAGCTTTAGATTTACCGGAAGCTTCTGCAACGGCAGCAATCAATTCAGTTTTATTCATTCGATTCCTCTGATAGTGTTTGAATGGAACCCTGATAATAAGGGTTTTTTAGGGCAAAAAACAGTTTTTTAGGTTTGGGTGTGCTGTTTTCGCGACAAACCGCTGTCCGTTAGGGCCTCTCGGAAGATTACACATCCCGTATATAGGTTATTTTTAAACGGTAATGCAGGCTTAGCTGTTGACTGTGAAAATTCTTGAGAAGTGTCGATGTATCGAGGTTTAGCTGAAAAGGTCCAGCTCTTTTTGGACGGAAGGCTCCGTTTTCTTTAAGAGAATCTCTTGTATATCTGTCAAGTACAACTTGACCATATTAGAAAAAATTAGGCCTACAGAGTACGTTTTGTCTGAATACCTTAATTGTGAAAGCCAGCGGTAGAATTCAATTTCGTCTTCTGTCTGTGCTTCAATTCCGCCTCGGATCATGACAAATTTATCAAATAGGGCAGAAGCGGACTCAATTAATGTTTCATAAGCGTCCTCAGCGTTTTGGCAGCGAAATTCTGAAAAACTGTCCACGGAAACGGGATAAATCTTGTCGAGGTTAAAGTCCTCGGGGTTCAGATCCGATAAAGTAAGAGAAAGCATTTTTCTTTGAAGATCAGTCAGTTCTTCAATGCTTTGCTTCAAATCTTCTTTGTATAAAGCGATCCCGGAAGTATTCTTCTTTGCCATCGTGTACCCATGCGTTGATTTGGAAATTCTAGCGCAAGCACAAACGTTTCACGGATTCATACCATATATGAGCATTAGCTAAGGGATAATGTCTATGTACTAACCCTGAGGGGATGGTGATAATTGCCTTTACTTAGTTTGTCCTTCCAAAGGTTGCTGTAATGAACCAAAAATCTGAATTTGAAGCAAGAGTCGCTTCAGCCGGTATTCGCAGAATTACCCGGTGCAGGAAGATCTCATTGAAGGGCGCTCAAAAAGTTGTTTTACCTTCCTTTTTAACGGAAGCACATTCTTCCGGAGCCCAGAAACACTTTGTTTGGAACGAGTTTTCGGCCTCAGTGCGTCCCGTTTAGTCCTTCGGTGTTATGCCAGAACTCCCCGAAGTAGAAATTACGCGACTTGGAATATTGAAGCGTGTCGGCGGCCGACGTTGCACGGGCGCGGTTGTTCGTGAGACGCGTTTCCGAAAAGCAGCCCCGGCAAATCTTTCAGAGTTGCTGAAAGGACAATGTTTGCGGTCAATTGAAAGAAGAGGTAAATACCTGATTTGGTCTTTCGATCGAGGATATATCGTTTCTCATCTCGGAATGTCAGGAGTGATGCGGGTCGTTGATCCTAAAGCCACTGAACCGGTAAAGCATGATCATATAGATATCCTCTTCGGGGATTTGGCGGTCCGCTACCACGATCCCAGACGTTTTGGCTTTTTGATTTGGTTGCCAGAGTCTCAAGACCCTCACGACTTGCCTGAAATTGCGAAGTTGGGTGAAGAACCTTTTTCGGATGGCTTTACTGCGGACCGGCTGCATTCCGCTTTAGCAAATACTTCGCTGCCGATTAAGGAAGCCCTGTTGACAGGAAAATACGTTGTTGGCGTGGGGAATATTTATTGTTCTGAGTCTTTGTTTGAGGCTTGTATTTCACCTCTGACTCCTGCGAACAAACTTTCAACGAAACGGCTAGAGCGGCTGGTGGCGGCGATTAGACAGGTGTTGACGTTATCTTTACAGGAAGGAGGTTCTACTCTGAAAGATTTTGTCTCAGCTGAGGGGGAACAAGGGTATTTCACTTTAAACGCTAAGGTTTATGGAAAAGCTGGAAAGCCTTGTTCCTGTTGTGGCCGTCCAATCAAAAAAATTGTTCAAAACAAAAGGGCGACATATTTTTGCAGTCACTGCCAAAGAAGAGAGTAAAACAGGCATACTGACACAGATACAGGAAGAGGATTATTCTTTTTTGAAAGCTGAGTCTTGTCGTTAATCTGACTCTAGTTAAAGAGTTGTCAGCAGATTTTTTTTCCGAAACCGAATCATCCAAATCTACTGATTTAAAGGCGTAAAGGACAATATTTTCCACGCCTTGAAGTTGCCTATTTCGGAGCTGGTATTCGTAAGCAACTGTTAAACAATAGTAGATTGAGTGAAGGAGGTGTCATCATGATTGATGTATTCACAGTTATTTGGGCAGCGCTCAGCGTGCTTATTCTTGCTGCATTGGTTTACTTTGTTGCAAAGAAAAAGATCAGCGTTGTTGCGTTTATTTGCTTGTTAATTCTGGTGGTTTTAGGAATCGCTGGGTTCGCAGGACTGTTAGGCGTAGGATTTAAACTAGGCTGAGTTTTAACGAATGCCGAGAAATCCCCCGTGTGTGAGTGCGAAGTAGACGGATAGGTGCTGAACCCGTAAGGTTCGCCTGATTGGACCGTCTGACGAGGCGTGCCGGCATCTCACAATCTCCATTATTCCTACTAATAGAATTCGGTAATAAACAGCTCAAAAACTGATCGGACTCGATGGTGGCCTTTTTGTGAATAAGCAGCAGTTGTGAGGTGCCTGTTCGCATGTGTAAGTACTCGCCTATGGCTGAATTGCGAGATTGCCCAAATATGCACCATATGTAGCTATACAGTAGTTCGGGCTGAATCTCGTACTACCGCTTTTGTTTAGGACGTGAATGCAAGTCAGCCCGAGGTCCTCAGATCTTGGATAATCAAACAACTTTTGATTGTCCGAAAAGTAATTATTTTTCTCTGGCTTCGTATAAGTTTTCCTTAGAAAGGATAACGTGTTGAAAATCTGAAGGAAATTTCATATTTTTGTCTCTGAAACCACAAAAAGCAATCTTTATCCCAAAGTTATTATTTTTAAAGCGTTATGAAATAGAATGAGAATGATTCTTGTTCAATGTTTTTCACAATTTTCAGAGGTAGTATGAAATTAGCTAAAACAGCTTTAGTCCTTGCACTGGCCTCCGCTGGTACGATGGCTGCGGCCGAATCGCAGGTTACGCTTTACGGGACAATTGACGGAGCAGTGGTTGTTAATAAAGCAAAAGGAGGGGACGCAACTGTTTCTTTGGATGACGGTATTGCCGGAGGCAGCGTTTGGGGATTGGAAGGCAGCGAAGATTTAGGAAACGGATACTCCGTCGGCTTTCTTTTGGAAAACGGTTTTACTATGGATAATGGGGCGGCTGGAGAAGACGGTAAGGCTTTCAGCAAGCAGGCAACCCTCTCCTTGTCCGGTAATTTTGGCGAACTTGCTTTTGGACGGATGGGCGGATTAGCGTCTTATGAAGGCTCTTATTCAATCTGGGACGCTTCTCCTCTTGGGACCGATTACCTTCAGGGCGGCCTGGGAAACACGTTTGTTACAGGTCAGATTAACAACAATAGTATCGTTTACGTTTCTCCCGAATTCGGCGGTTTGAAAATTCATGCGCAATATTCAAACGGTGTAGAAGAGGACACTCAAAAATGGTCGCGCAACAGCCACTACTATGGCTTGGGCGCTACTTATGAAATCGGTAATTTGTCTCTTGCCGGTATTGTCGAGCGTTTTGATAACAAGGGCGCCGAAAACAAAGATAAAGATAAAGCGACAATTGTGTACAGCCTCAGTGCAGCTTATGATTTTGAAGTTGCTAAGGCTTTCTTCGGTTATCAGTATGCGAGCCGCTTCCACGGTTTTGACCAATTAGAAGATGTTACTGTTGCCGGAAAAGGCATGAATCAGAATGCATTTACTTTGGGTGCAGAAGTGCCTGCGGCAGGCGGTACATTCAAAGTTGCAGCGAATTATGGGTTCGGAAAAGTCAAATCAGCCGACGGAGTTGTCGTGGGTGATGAAAAGCTGTCAAATGACAAATTTAACCGCTTTACAGTCGGGGCTGCCTATGAATATCCGCTTTCTAAACGTACCTTTGTTTATGGTTGGGGTGCCTATGCGACTGCAGGCAAGATGCTGAAGGAAAAAGCCGTTGAAGAAGACTTTAAGTCTTGGAGTCTAGGCTTGGGTCTCCACCACGCATTTTAAAAACGGCTTTTTGAAAGTTGCCTGATAGATAAAAGGTTAACAACGTAACTGTAAGCGGCAGGATTGGAAGTTGATTCTGCCGCTCATTTTTTTTCGAGGTGTACGAAATAATACAATTTTGGATTAGATACTTTTTATCGATCAAGGATTCCCAATGCTTTCGACCCTTTTTACGATTGCCGCCGTCCATTTAATTGCCTTAATGTCTCCTGGACCGGATTGTTTTATCGTAATGCAGACGGCCGTCGGAAGATCTCGAAAAGAGGCGTTGTGCTGTGTCTTGGGCATTACCTTAGGCGTAGCTTTTTGGGCGGCGCTCTCATTGTTAGGCCTCCAGTGGTTGTTTGAGCAGTTTGCCTGGCTGCAGCAGTTGATTATGTTCTTGGGCGGCCTCTACTTGGGGTGGCTGGCCTTTCTTCTTTTGAGAAGCGCATGCAATAAGCAAACAGCGAGCCAGCAGAATGTACCGACGCCCCGTTCGGGCTTTAGATCTTTTGCCATCGGACTTTTGACAAATTTATCGAATGCAAAAGCTCTAATTTACTTTAGTTCCGTTTTTTCGCTCTTTATTACCGCAGATATGGAGACGAGTGAGGCCGTTTTAATTTACGCAGTGGTGGTTCTAGAAAGTTTTTTTTGGTTTTCTTTTGTTGCTCTGATTTTGGGCTTGCCGAAACCAAAGGCTTTTTACCGAAAGTCCGGCAGGTGGATTGACGGCATCTGCGGGGCAATATTTGGAGTTTTTGGAACTGCATTAATTTGGACGGCAGTGAAAGAATCAGACTTGTGATTTCTCGCACTTCTAAGAGCAGGAAGTTCTGGAGGCAACGCTAAAAAATTGCAAGACTAGTGTCAAAGCGGCAAAACGGCAAAACACCAGGTCTTCGAGATTCTTAAATGAAATACTTCTTCAATATAATGAGTGTTAACCATTATTTTTGTGTTAAAAATAATTAGTTACCGATCAATTGGAGATTCCGAAATTTCTCGGCAAAAAACTATGAGAAAAAGCTTCTTTTTTTCTGCTCTTATTCTCTTAGCCGCTACTGGGACGCATGCCCAAGATGTCAATACTCAGTCTTGTGAGAAGGGCAATGGCCAGGCGTGTTACTTGGCTGCTATCGAGATGCATAAGGCTAAAAACTTTGGAAGGGGCGCCGACCTAGCTCAAAAAGCCTGTGATTTAAATTACGCGCAAGGATGCTTTTATTTAGGTTTTAATAATCAGAACGGAAGTAAATATTCCCAGTGCAATGTGTTTTATAAAAAAGCCTGTGATTTAAATTTGGGAGTCGGCTGCTTGGCTTTAGCAAACAATGTTCGCCTCGGAATTGGTGTCAATCCTTCTTTACAGGCGGCAATGCCTTTTTATCAGAAGGCATGCGAGTTAGGCGAGCCCTTGGGCTGTTCGCATGTTAAGAATCCTGGTTTTGAGGGGCATATGGGTCACCTAAGCGGAGGAAAAAGTGAAATATCCAAACATTAAGCTTACTGCTCTTATGTTAGCGGCAGTTTTGACTGCTCCGGTCTGCACAGCCGCAACAGGCGATATCTATAACTATGAGTTTACGGCTTTGGGAACTACGATTTCCTCTCAAATTAAGGCGGACAATAAAGAAAAAGCACAGTTCTGCGCCAACGTTGTTAAAAAAGAGGTCTTACGCTTAGAAGACCTTTTGTCTGCCTATCGGGAAGACAGTGATATCTCCAGACTCGGGAAAAGCAACGGAAAGTGGATAAAGGTTTCTGCTGATACGGCTGAAATTCTGGAAAAAACGAAACAAATTTGTGCGATGACGCACGGTGCCCTTGACCCGACCGTTGGGACTCTTGTGAAAATGTGGAGTGTTGACCACAGCAACCATAGAGTTCCGACACAAGAAGAAATTGCTAAAGTGCTGCCCAAAGTCGACTGGAAGAAGATTGAAATAAAGCGCGAAGGCAATGTTATTTGGGCCCGTATCGGAGAAGGGCAGGAAATTACTCTCGGAGCAACGGGAAAAGGTTTTATCGCGGATAAAGTCGCTCAGCGTCTGCGAGAAAACGGCTGTAATGACGCACTGATTAGTCTCGGCGGGAACATCATTACGTTAGGTACCAGTGATATCGGATATCCCTGGGAAATTGGGATTCAGGAGCCTGATAACCGCATCAATTCCTATTTTGCCGCGGTTCCGTCTCGAGATGAATCCGTCGTGACGAGCGGTGACTACGAAAAGTTTTTTATTAAAGACGGAAAGAAATACCACCACATTCTTAACCCTCGCACCGGAAGTCCTGTGCCAGCGACTTTGCATTCGGTTACCATCATCAATAAAGAATCTGCTTTAGCGGATGGGTTGTGTACAGCACTTTTCGTTTTTGGTTTTAACGGGGCTGTGAACTATCTTGCGGAACATCCTGAACTGAAAGCTGTACTGGTTGATGAAGATAATAAGAACGTGGTTTATACCAAAAATCTGGAAAATGATTTCCAGGTTGTTCGCCATACCTATCGATACGGAGTTATCGAACCAAAAAAGGAAGTAGAAGTCGGGGTTAAGAAGAACGATTAACGGACAAGGGAATGCAAGGTATCGGCGCTTTCGTTAGGAACCGCCGATATCTTTTTGACGGTCCATAATTCAAGTGACGGCTGAGCGCGCCTAAAGAAAATCGGCGTGTCTGAATTCAGATCACGCCGGTCAGGGAGTATGCCTTATCTAAAAGCGCTATTGCGCTGTACTTTTTGCAGGTGTGCTCGCCGTTGTAGTCGCCTGAGCTTTTGGAGCCGAAGCCGGAGAAGCATTTTGAGCATTCGGAGTTATCGGCTGAGTGATCTTTTGGTTCAGTTCATTTGCGATTTGCTGGACATCTTTGCTTTGGTTCACTGGTGCGTTTTGAGCAGCAGATGTCGACGCACTGCTGACGGAAGACGGCGTCCATGGTAAAGCGTCTTTCTTGAGCTGTTCAGGCGTCAGGTTCTGAGGAGGCATCGGGCTTGCGGAAGTAGTGGCCGCAACTGGGAAAACCCAGGCTTCGTCCAACGGAGGATAAGCGTGGTTGGCGTCAATATAGGCATCAACTTGTTTGTAGTTGTGGCCCACGTCTTTGTGGCAAGCCAAGCAGTCAAGCGGCTGATCCTGATATAGAGCATGCCAAGCACCAATGCTAGGATTCTTCGGGTCATACATGCGAGAGAGGTCGTGACAGCCTCGGCAGGTATGGTAGTTATTGTCCACAAACCATTGTTTTTCCTGAGCCTCTACCCCGGGGCGCTGTTCAACCCATTGAGTCGGAGTAGCGAAGTGTCCGATGACTTGACCGTATGCTGAGTGGGAAGCTGCAACGATCTTATGTCCCAAAAGACTGATATAACCTAAGGGCCCGAGAGTGTTCTCGGAGGCATTGTACAAGTGGCAGTCAGAGCAGTCCGCGGTCTTGCCGCTTGGTGTTCTGGCATGAGAGCCTTGTTTCCATGCATAGGCTACGCCGTTCATTGTATGGCACCCGGTTGAGCAGAAAGTTTCTGAACCCAGCCAATTGACTGCGGAGACAACAAAGCATACCGCAAGGATTCCCGCTAAAAACGATCCGGAAATCAGCCAAAAGAAAAACCATTTAGTCTTTGTCGCCATTATTTTCTCCTGAGAGACCGAAGGTTTTTTGAAGGATTCTTTCATTTTTGCCGCTCGGTCTCAGGTTTGTTGACCGCAGCCAGCGGCTGCGGTTTGACTGGTATGACTAGAAGGAGGTAGCCATGCCGAAGATGCAGCTGTAGCCGTCAATGCTGGATTCACTGAGCGCTTTGTTGCCGTCACCATAGTTGATAGAACCGTAAACCAATGTTCTCTTGGAGAGCGGATAGGTGTAACCGGAACCGATAGACCAGGCGTTGTACTTTTCTCCTGTATTCTTAATTTTGCCCTTAACACCGTTTAACTGAAGCATTGCTGTACCGCCCCACAACGGAGCCGCAATGGAGACGGAAGCTGCATTCTGATTAACTCCCTTGGTTGCGGGTTCTGCAACTGTTGTAGAAGCACCGGTCTTTTTGTCAATGTGGATGTAGTTGTAGCCAGGCATTCTTGTACCGTGGGAAACGTATTGGTAGGCACCGTACAGCGTGAAGTCGCCAAAGTCGTAAGAAGCACCGAGAGTGTAGTAATTGGTCGGGTCTAGTTTTACCGAGCCGTCAGCATAAGCTACTTTGGACTTATGATCTTCGCGTTCAAACATGAAATTGGAGTTAAACGCACCGACATCATAGGTCACGCCAACGCCGTAGTAATGGTTGTTTTTAGCCCACTTATTATCATCGCCGTCCGTACCGTTTGAATACATGGCCGTAAACTGCAAGCCGTTCCATTCTTGGGTGCGGTATGCAATGGAATTGTCCAGCCAGCTGGTTGTGAGGAAGACGCCCGCTAAGTCACCGATCATGTCAAAACCGGTACCGATAGCGCTTCCGCCCAACATGCTGTAGTCGCCGTCACCGGAGCTCAGACCTGCTTGATGACCGAACGTTAGACGTCCCCAGGGGCCCTGAAGACCTAAGAAGGCCTGATTATTGAAGCCGCCGCTGGAGGTGGTTCCATGGCTTGAGGCAACGCCTTCGCCGTTATTTAATTTGAAGGCTTGCTGCAGTGTAAAGATAGCTGCGTTGCCGCCGCCCAAATCTTCTACCCCTTTAATGCCCCAGCTGGTCCAGTACCAATTGCCGTTAGACATCTGAACTTTGGTCTTCCCGCCTTTTAGTTTGGAAACCTTAACGCCGGCGTCTAATTCACCGAATAAAGTGATAGACGTTGAAGTGGCATCCATTGGAAGATTTGCGATTTCAGCGGATGCATGGCTCACATTAAGAGTGTGTCCGCTATGACCACGGCCGAAGGCGACACCGCGGCCGCGTTTGGTAGGGCCGGATTTATAAGAGACGGATGAAGCGGATGTCGAAGCTGAAGAGCTTGCAGATACAGCAGGAGCGGAACTATCCGTTGAAGTTGTATCAGCGGAATTTGCGGCAAGTGCAGGAGTTAATGAAGCAGCAATGGCAATTGCTAAAAGAGTCTTTTTACTCATTTTCACTATCCTTTTAAGGGAGAAGACAAATATTGGTGTAACGATTGAAAACGCTTTGTTACAACATCTAGGATTCAGTCTAGGAGTACTACCTAAGGGTTGACACTTATTTGTCCTAAATTGAGTTTTATTTAATCTTGCCTTAAGACCTCTTAAATTTCTTAAAAAATAATATATTTCGCCCTCTCCTCAAGAACCTGAGGGCCTTCGGGGTGATTCTTGATTAATTATCTAACACCCAAAAAGGGTTTATCCATTTAAAAGAAATTGGACAAATGAGGAAATGTTGCTATTTAGCAACGGATGGGTCCGCATTACAGAATAGAGAAGATGTTGAAATAATTCGATTTTTTGAATGTATTGGAGGGCTATTCATTAATTTGTTGTGAATCGACAACAACGTAATCCTAACGAGCGCAGCTTGTTTTTACGGAGATGGGTGTCAAAAGTCGCTCTGTCAGTTTTGTGGAGGTGATATAAAAAGAGCTCGGCGGTACCGAGCTCTTTTAGTGGGAGGAATTATCCTTTTATTTCATTGGTTTTCCGTTAGCGCGCATGATTTGATGCGGTCTAACTAGGTAGAAAACTGACAAGTAGCCGCTCCAAATGTGGACGAGTCTTGTAAAGGGGACGATCAGGAAAATGATCAGCCCGACAAAGATGTGCCACTTCTGCCAATCGGGAACGAGAAGGATCTTCTGCCATGCTTCATAGTCGAAGGTGAAGAGGCCCCTGACCCATTCTCCGAAAAGAATGATGGTCGCACCGGAGCGGTCAGTAAAGTAAGAATTTACAACGCAGCAAATTCCGAGAATGATGACCGCCAGCAGGAGGAACAAGACCCAAAAATCGCTCGGGCGGGATGCCGTCCTTACGCGTTCGTTGGATAGGCGGCGCCATGTCAGAAGCAGAAGACCGGCAATGGCAAGTGCGGCGGAGGCTCCTCCGGCGATGATTTCCATCCATTGGTGGAGTCTGGGCGTTAGACCGACTGCATTTAGCCACGCTGTCGGTGTAAACAACCCGAAACAATGACCGCAGAATAGAAAGATCACACCGATGTGGAAAAGATTTGCACCCCAAAAAAGATCTTTCTTATCTAAAATCTCACTGCTTTGACTCTTCCAGCTGTAAGGCGCCAAAATAAACCGTAGCAAGCTGCCTACCACTAAGACTGCAATGACGACGTAAGGAAGCACTCCGAAAATTAGAAAGTGCCATACCAAAGTAAAGTTACTCATTATTTGCCCTCCTGTGTGGAGTCCGGCGCACGCTGATATTCTTCAAAAAGCGGAATAATCTTACGATTCATAGGACCGCCGAAGATAGTATCAGCGCGGCGGCGCATGTCTTCTCCGCCGCCGAGGTTGTAGCCCTGAGTACCTTGCAGCAACATAGATGCGGTATTGTTGCGGTTGGCTGAGGGCACAACGAAACGATCTTTAAAATCAGCAATGGCTAAAAGGCGATGCATATCGCAGACATCCTGAACCGTTAAGCCTAAGGCTTTAAGTTCATTTATCTCTTCAATCCCTTCAAGCTGTTCGGGCAGAATTTCACACGTTAGAAATTGACTGATCCCCGCCGCATCGGAATATTTGCGCAGAATCGTCCTCTCGGCGAGAAGTCTGCTTAAAGCATCTACGACAGGTTTAACGTTTCCGGCAGCAAGCAGATTCGCAAGATATTGCATCGGAATACGCAGGCTTTCTACATCAGGGATGAATCCTTTAACGGAAAGTTTACCGACATCAACAGCCTGAGCGATCGGAGAGAGCGGCGGAACGTACCAAACCATAGGAAGAGTTCTGAATTCCGGATGAAGAGGAAGTGCGATTTTCCACTTGGAAATCATCTTGTAGATCGGAGAAGCTTTGGCCGCTTCGATCCAATCATGAGAGATGCCCGCTTTCAGAGCTGCAGCCTGAATGTCGGGGTCATTCGGATCGAGGAAGATTTGGCGCTGAGCTTCATACAGGTCTCCTTCATTCGGAGTCGAGGCAAGATCTTTAATCTTGTCTGCATCGTAAAGCATCACACCCATGTAGCGGATTCGGCCGACACAAGTTTCGGAACATACCGTCGGCATGCCGGACTCGACGCGCGGATAGCAGAAAACGCATTTTTCTGCTTTTCCGGTTGACCAGTTGTAATAGACCTTTTTGTAAGGACAGCCGCTCATACACATACGCCAGCCCTTGCATTTATTTTGGTCTACTAAAACAATACCGTCTTCTTCCCGCTTATAGATTGAGCCGGAGGGACAGCTTGCAACACAAGCCGGATTCAGGCAGTGTTCGCACAAACGAGGAAGATAAAACAGGAACGTATTCTTGTATTGGGCGTAAATATCGCGCTCAACATCTTTCAGGTTGACGTCATTGACGGTCTTAATATCCACACCGCCTAGATTGTCGTCCCATGCAGCGGAGTTGTTGATTTTTTTCATCTTCTTGCCGGTCAGGTAGGAGATCGGCTGAGCTGTCACACAGGTTTTCATGCGCGGGGCTTTTTGAAGATTTTGATAATCAAACGTAAAGGGCTCATAGTAGTCGTCAATCTGCGGCAATTTAGAGTTGGCGAAGATGCCGGAGAGAAGTCCTAATTTAGAGCCGCGCCGCAGACGGAGTTTACCGTTATGAAGTTCCCAGCCTCCTGTCCACTTCTGCTGATCTTCCCAGCTCTTCGGATAACCGACGCCGGGTTTTGATTCAACGTTGTTAAACCAAATGTACTCAGTACCCGGACGGTTTGTCCAAACGTTTTTACAAGTGACGGAGCAGGTGTGACAGCCGATGCATTTGTCCAGATTCAGGACCATGCCGATTTGAGCACGAATCTTCATACTGCACCTCCTTTCTTATCCGCTTCTTCATCCATCCAATCAACCTTATTCATCTTTCTGACCCAAGCGAAGTCGTCGCGGTTGGGAGCAATCGTTCCGTAGTAGTTAAAGGCGTATGAAAGATGGCCGTAGCCGCCGATCATATGCGTCGGATTTACAATGACACGCGTCGGAGAGTTATGGTCGCCTCCGCGAAGACCGGTGACTTCGGATCCCGGGGTGTTAACCGTCTTTTCGGTCGCATGCTGCATAACGCACAGCCCTTGCGGCATGCGGGAGGAAACGATGGCGCGTCCGACTACAGCACCGTTAGCGTTCCAGCACTCAATCCAATCATTATCCGCAATGCCTGCGTTGGCGGCATCAATGTCACTCATCCACACAACGGGACCGCCTCGGGAGAGGGTCAGCATTCTTTCGTTGTCATAATAGCTGGAGTGGATACCCCACTTCTGGTGAGCCGTCATAAAGTTAAGAATGATGGCTTTGTTTCCGTTGTCCGCAATATCTTTGTAGCCGGTTAACGCTCTCTGGTTTGCCGGAGCACGGTATTGTGCGAACTGCTGGCCGAAAGCCCTCATCCAAGAGTGATCCTGATAGAACTGCTGACGTCCCGTGATCGTTCTCCACGGTAAAAGCAAATTCTTGTTTTGCCAGAAAGCAACATACGGGATCTCATCGTTCTCGGTGCCTGACCAATCCGGCGCACTGAACGTCTTAGCGGGCCGATGAGCCAAGTCATCAAAGGTGATTTTGTCGGCAATGTGACCTTCGGAAAGGAAGCGGGCATCTACACCGCACTGTTCTTTAACAAAGTCCCAACTGCGATAGGACAAAGCTCCGTTGGTTTCCGGAGAGACCCGGAGGATAAAGTTTGCTGCATTGATATCTGTCTCCATCTTAGGACGCCCTTTTGCGACGCCTTCCTGAACTGTACCGTTTAACTGGCAAAGTTCAGTAATTTCAGGATCCAGATCCCATTTGATTCCGCGATTTCCGCCGCCGTTCTTAGAGAGGAGCGGGCCGATGGAGGTGTACTTGTCGTAAATCGTCCGATAATCGCGTTCAACGACATGAATCAGCGGGGCGGTCTTGCCGGGAATCAGATCGCATTCCCCTTTATACCAATTCCTAACATCCAGGGCTTGGCCGAGTTCATGCGGAGAATCGTGGCCGAGAGGCGTCAGCACCATATCTGTGACGTTCCCGAAATCTTCTGGATATTCGCCGGCGATTTCTGATAATTTCTTTGCGATGTCCTTAAAGGTTTGCCAATCGCTTCGCCCCTCCCAGGAGCATTGAACGGCTTTGACGAATGGATGAATAAAACTATGCATATCCGTCGTATTGATGTCGTTCTTCTCATAGAAGGTGGCCGCCGGCAACACGATGTCCGAATAAATCGAAGTCGTGCTCATGCGGAAGTCCATATTGACTAACAAATCGAGTTTGCCTTCGGGCGCTGGACGCCATTTCTCCATGAGCGGCATGAGCTCTTTGTTGGAGCCGTCAAGCTCTCCGCCGAGGATGCCGTTTTCAGTTCCAAGCAGGTGACGCAGGAAGTATTCCTGTCCCTTGCCGGAAGAACCGAGTACATTGGAGCGCCAAATGAACAGGTTGCGCGGCCAGTTTTCCTCGGCATCCAAATCCAAACAGCTAAAGGATATTTTCTTATCCTTTAGTTGGTTTATCAGGAATTGTTCCGGCTGGACGCCAGCAGCTTTTGCCGCGGCAGCAATTTTTGTCGGGTTGACGTTGAGCTGAGGTGCCGACGGAAGCCAGCCCATTAGTTCGCTCTGGATGTTGTAATCCACGTAAGTGCCGTCAAATACCTTGGTATCAGCCAAGGGAGAGAGCATGTCCGAAAGAGGAATCCGCTCGTAGCGCCACTGGTCCGTATGTTCGTAGAAGTAGCTCGTCGAGTTCATATGGCGGCTTGCCGGTTCCCAATCTTTTGCGAAGGAATATTCGCTCCATCCTGCTTCCGGACGAATCTTTTCTTGTCCTACATAATGGCACCATCCGCCGCCCGGGACGCCGCAAGTACCGCACATCAGCAGGATATTGATGATGGAACGATAAGTATTGTCCGTTTGGAACCATTGGTTAACGCCGGCTCCCATCAGCACGCAGGCGCGGCCCTGGGTCTTAGAGGCGGCCGTCGCAAACTCTCTGGCCAATGTAATGGCGTATTGAGCCTCTACGCCGGTAATTTTTTCCTGCCAAGCCGGTGTGAAGGGAATATTGTCTGCGTAGCTTTTTGCACATTCCCCGCCTAGGCCGCGGTCGACACCAAGATAGCTTCCGAAGAGATCAAAGACGGTTGCAACGTATACATCCTGTCCGTTGAGCGGTACCCTCTTAGCCGGAACCCTCCGAACCATAACATCCGAAGCCATTGCGTTGTTCGGGAAGCCGTCTCGTTCACGGCCACCGAAATACGGATATTCAACATCAATCACAGCATCGGAATCATTAAGAAAAGTCAGCTGTGGTTTGATCGCTTTACCGGTTTCACCGTCAACTTCATGGAGGTTCCACTTGCCTAAATCCTGGCCCTCCTTTTGTCCCCAACGGTATCCCATGGAACCTTGAGCCACCGCAGGAGCCTTGGAGAGTTCATCCCAAACAACGGTTTTCCATTCGGGGTTGTTGCATTCCGGTTCCTTATAGCCCAAGTCGCAGGCGCGAACTGTGCGCCCCGCGGTATACCGGCCATCCGCCCGCGGTTCCATAGTCACAAGAATTGGGAAGTCCGTCAGTTTCCGGCAGTATTCTGTGAAATACGGATCCGGATGTTCGTAATGGAATTCTTTAAAGATGACGTGGCTGACAGCCATAGCCAATGCCGCATCGGTAGCCTGTTTGGGATGTATCCACCAATCCGCGTCTTTCGTGACTTCGCAATAATCCGGACAGACATTCACGACTTTCGTTCCGTTGTAGCGAGCTTCGGTTAAGAAGTGCGCGTCCGGAGAACGAGTCATCGAGATGTTGGTACCCCAAACGATGATGTAACTCGAGTAATACCAGGCTTCAGATTCAGGAACGTCAGTCTGTTCACCCCAGGTTTGAGGAGAAGAAGGTGGCAGGTCGCAATACCAATCGTAGAAGGAAAGGAGTGCACCGCCGATCAGGCTGAGGTAGCGGGTACCTGCTCCGTAAGAAACCATGGAGTAGCCCGGAATCGGTGAGAAGCCGGAAATACGGTCAGGTCCGTACTTTTTGATGGTGTAAAGGTTGGCAGAAGCAATGATCTCTAAAGCTTCATCCCAAGTGGTACGCACCATACCGCCCAAACCGCGCGCCGCAGTGTAGGACTTGCGGAGCTGTGGGTTTTCGACGATGGAAGCCCAAGCTTCGATCGGTTTCATTGTCTTACGGGCGTCTTCCCATGCAGCCTTGAGTTCAGCACGAATGAGAGGATGTTTTACTCGGGATGCAGAGTAGAGGTACCAGGAATAGCTGGCGCCTCTGGGGCAACCGCGGGGCTCGTGATTCGGCACACCTGCGGGGGTGGGGGGATAATCCGTTTCCTGAGTTTCCCAAACGACGATTCCGTCTTTAACGTAAACCTGCCAGCTGCAAGAGCCCGTGCAGTTTACGCCATGCGTAGAACGAACGATTTTATCGTGAGCCCATCGATCCCGGTAGGATTGTTCCCAAGTCCTGTCTTCACCGGTCACTTCTCCCCATCCGTCTGAATAGGAGCCGACTTTTTTGGTAAAGAATAGGGAGGACTTCATGATTCCGGACATTTTGTTCTCCAATTAAAGCAGTATTTTTGAGGTGAAAAAGGACGATCAGCAAAGATCCGGTGCGTTCTTTCTATCGTAGTAGTAGATGTTGATTGCGAGGATGGCAACGAAGATCAGAGTAGAAACTCCGAACATCACGCCGGCTCCGCATTCGGCAAGCAGCATTCCGATCGTGAAAGGACCGTAAGCACCGATAGCAGAAGTCCAGCCAACAACGGCTCCGCCCTGAAGCGGCGGGAAGAGAACTGCCATTTGTTCAGTAGTAGATGCATTGCCGACGCCGGTCCAGAAGAAAATCCAGAACATAATGATCAGCCAAATCCAGCAGCCTGCGACACTCGTCGGTTTGTACCACCAAAGCGCAAGTAAACCGATAATGTTGCAGATGGCCATAATCGTAGTAACTCTGCCTCCGCGGATCTTATCGGAAACCTGACCCGCTCCGACTCTGGATAGGGCTCCGATGACCGGTCCCAACCAAGCGAGAGCGACAGCGCTAGGCGCTCCTTCAATGCCGGCAAAGGTATGGTTGCCTAACAGAGCCAGCTGAGCACCGAGACCAGCGAAGGTAGCGAAAGTCCCGTAATAGAAAAGGGTCATGAACCAAGTGTGCTTGTTCCCAAAAATGGCCCATTGCTGCTTGATATTTGCGGTGACAGGAACAGAGCGCAGGAAGAGCCAAGAGAGGATAGTGACGAGAGCAACGAGCGGAATCCACACCCAGGCGGCGTTCTGCAGCCAGTAAGTAATCGTCTTACCGTCGGGAAGATGCGCAACCTGACCGGATCCTAAGCAGGCTAAAGCAGAAAAGCCAATAACCAGCGGTGTGACGAATTGGACCAGACCGGTACCAAAATCAGAGAGTCCGCCTTGTACACCGAGGGCGAAACCTCTTTCATGTTTCGGGAAAAAGTAGTTAGTAGAGGCCATCAAGCCGGAAAAGGTTCCGCCGCCGATGCCACTTAACAAAGCAAAACCGAGAAGGACCCAATAAGGGGTATCGACGTGCTGAACGGCGTACACCCAGCAGAAGAGCGGGATAAGCAAGAGGCCGGTTGAAAACGTCACGAGTACTCGGGTTCCTAATATCGGCGGTAAGAAGGTCCACAGAATGCGCAGTGTACCTGCAGACAGACCAACCATAGCCACCAGCCAGTAAAGCTGACTGTGTGTTAAAGAAAAGCCGATTTCATTTAACCGAGGGGCAAGAGAAGGGACCAAGAACCAAGCGCAGAAGCCAAAGGTCAGGCTGAAGGTACTAAGCCATACAGTCGTCCATGCCAGCGTCTTATTCCATTGGGCCGGATTTTCAGGATTCCAAACCTTAATATCTGGACGCATATTATTTCCTTATTCAATGCTAAATTTGACTCGAACTAATATTCGGGTTTGTTCTTATTCTATGGGTTCCCTTGAATTTGTAACCCTTTGTTTGTTCGAATTGAGCAGGACTTGAATGGGTTCTTTGGCGGAATTTACTAACATACAAATCCGCGAGTTAGGGAGGAAGAAATGAATTTTGGTTTGAAAGCATTGGCTTGCTTGCTTCTGTATCCGGATGCGGCGCTTAAAGATAATCTGCCTGAAATTAAGGAAGGCGTCGGCGGATCGAGCCTTTCCGACGATCAGAAAGACAAACTATATATTTTTATTAACCACCTGGCAGAGACTCCCTTATCCGATTTGCAAAAAGATTATGTCTCGACATTTGATATCGGGAAGAAGGCGAGCCTTAATCTTTTTGAGCATATGCACGGAGATTCGCGTGAGAGAGGTTCTGCGATGCTCAATCTTAAAAAGCTCTACGAAGAACGAGGCTTGAGCATTGAGAGTGATGAGTTCCCGGATTATCTGCCGATGTTCTTAGAGTTCTTATCGGGCTTGGGCTATTCTGAGGCTCAAGCGCTTTTAGATAGTGCTGCGCGCCATATTGCTCCGATTGATATTGCGCTTCAGAAATCGGAATCTCCATGGAGAGCTGTCACGGGGGCAATTCTGTCACTCTCTGCAATGAAAAATTCAGAAATAAAATTGGAAAGGGACGATCTTTTACCGACAACGGAGGCTGAGTCGTTCGACTCCCCCGTGCGGTTTGGAGGAAATGCTGACCCAGTTCAAACCGTGCATTTTAAACAATAAAAAAGCGGAAGATCAAAAGATCTTCCGCGAAACTAATTTCACCCCATTTCTTTGGATTGCTCCAAGGAGAAGATTTCTGTCTCAAAGACATCATCTAGTGATTGAGATCATACCATGAGATGAGAACGATTCCTATTTACATTTGTTTGTAAATGTATCTGCTGAAATCTAAAACACTATCAGTGGGAGTGGTGCTTAAATTGCGGGCCGAAGCAAACCTGCACCTGAAATTTTGCGCTTCTAGATCTTCATTA
>NZ_GL883697.1 GCF_000205025.1 Parasutterella excrementihominis YIT 11859
TTTTCCCGAGTTTGATAGTTGTTTTTGGGCCTAACCCAAGCCTAATATGGGTTTGAGCCCAAAAATTTTTACCGTCAATGTAGTATAAATGTAGCACTATATGATATAATTAAGAGTATCTCAGTCTTGGAGGGTGGCAATGCCTCTGCACGTTTCAATCGTTTCGGTTAAGAATTACAAGTACATCCGTGTTTATTCAAGCTATCGAAATGAAAAAGGACAGCCTCGCTCCAGACTTATTGAAAATCATGGGCGGCTTGATGCTGCACTGCTCAAGGATCCTCAATACGTTGAGAAATTAAAGGAGCGTATTGTCAAGGAAAATCAGCTTGAAGCGAGCACCAAAGCTCAAGAAGTAGAAAAACAAGCCAAAGAGAGAATGGATAAGCTCTCCCAGACAGCCAAGGGACTCAACGACAAGCCCGGATGTTTTAAGACTTACAACGCCGGTGCCGCACTTATCAGAAAGGTCTGGTCCGACTTGAAGCTGCCGGAGATGTTTAGGCACCTACAGCGAAGCAGAAAGATTGAGTATTCTTATGATCAGACGGCTTATCTGCTGACAGAGCAAAGACTGCTGCAGCCGACGAGCAAATTGAGAAGCTTTGCCAATCGCTCCGGAAGCATTATTGATCACGCAAAAGTCGATCACCTGGAAGATTTATATAAAGTTCTGGATCTCCTCCAGGAAGATAAGGCCACCATCGTGAGGCATCTGAACAAAGAAATCCAGAAGAAAACCAAGAGAAAGGTAACGGCAGCTTTTTACGATGTGACCACCTATTCCTTTGAGAGCCGCTGCGTATCTGACTACAAAGACTTTGGAATCAGCAAAGATCATAAAGTCAATGAAGTCCAGGTTGTTCTCGGGTTAGTCATGGACGAAAACGGCATACCCATCGACTACGAACTCTTTAACGGCAATACCAACGAGTTCGGGACAATGGTTCCGTTAATAGAAAAAATAAAGAAAACTTATCACCTCAAGCAGCTCATTGTCGTAGCAGACCGCGGTCTTAACAGCTGTCAGAATCTGTTTGATCTTAAAGATATCGGCTGCGATTTTGTTATTGCTCAGAAATTCAAAACTACTTCCGAACACTTGAAAGAGCAGATCCTAGACCAAGAAAACTGGCAGAAGTTCGTTTGCAATGACGAGGGAGAAGTTGTTTGCCGATACAAGACGCTAGACGTAAAGCAAGAGCTCTTCGAGATGAGAGAAAGTCCGACGAGGCACCGTAATTACAAGACATCGAATGTTCTTGACACTATGGATCTCAAATGGGTCGTCTCGTATAGTCCGTCGAGAGCCGCAAAGGATAAAGCAGATCGAGACAGAGCCGTTGAAAAAGCCAAGAAGGCAGTTGAGGATCCGAGCCGCCTTAAAAACAGCGGTTATAAATCTCTCGTCAAAATTCCAAAGGGCAAAGGATCGCCCACGCTTAACTGGGAGAAGATTAACGAACAGGCGAAGTGGGACGGATATTACGTAATCTGTACTAACTTGGAAATATCACCGCACGATGCAACAGCGATTTATCGAAAGCTCTGGCAAATAGAAGACTGCTTCAGGGTAAGCAAGACATACCTCGAGGCTCGTCCCTGCTTCGTGTGGACTGATCCTCACATCTACGGCCACTTTCTTAGCTGCTTCATAAGCCTGGTCATTGAAAAGTACATGCTTTATACCTTTAAAAATGAACTAGGCAAAGAAGAGATAACCCACGAGAAGATGCTGGAAGCATTGAGAACGGCTGAAGTTGTCTATGACGATATTAACCCTCAGGTACCATTTTATCTGAGGCTTTATGAGGCCGGTTTATTTGATCGGATGTCGGCACTGTTTAATTTGGAGGTCCTTAACCGAGTTGAGAGTCCGTCAGCCTTAAGGAGGAAACTGCATTTGCCGCTAACAAAGGTTGTAGCTACTCCGACGTAAATTTTAAAATTCTGAGAAGCCTGATGGATTCTAGCTTCTCAATGGATAAAGCTAGAATCCACTGTCAAACTCGGGAG
>NZ_GL883698.1 GCF_000205025.1 Parasutterella excrementihominis YIT 11859
CCTGTCTTTGACACCTAAATCACTGGGTCCCTAAGGCGACTCCGTCTTTAATTTAGTTTTTTAACAGTAAAACTCCCCTCCGGATTTTTATTTTGTCGTTCGCTAGATTTGGTAAACAGCGCCCAGAGCTTCCTTGTCGGTATCGAAGCGCGTCTTCAGGCAGTGTGCAAGCTCATTCTTGTCTGCTACGGGCGGCAGAGGAGTTAAATCTACGCAGTTCATGATCCGGCTTAGGTCTGTCTCTTCGTACAGGTGTATTGGTGCATGCGGATCATCGTCCTGCGGCCGACGCAGAATTTGTCTCAACGGCCTGTAAAGAGCGGGCTGTTCTTTATCCAGCTGAACCGACAGTTTGGCAGTGTTGAGCGCTGCCAGTATTTGTTCTGTCGTCATTGGGTGGCCTGCAAGCTTGAGCTTCTTGCTTAATATTCGAAGCAGGATGAGGGCCAGAACGCAGATCAAGACCTGTGCCTCAATGTGTTCATCCGTGTAGACGTACATCGGTCTTAAATTGAAGTTTGTCTTCATAATCCGGAAGCATTGTTCAATCTGCGCCTGCTTTTTGTATTGTTCGATAATCTCCCAGCCGGACAGTTCTTTCTTTTCTTTCGGCGGAAGTTCTACCCATTCCTTGTCGAACTCTCGGGAGTCTTTAAACAAATAGGCGTAATAGCCGGCGAGTTTCTTATCTTTAGCGAGCTTCTTCTCGTTGATTTTCTGAGCTTTATTTTTTCCGGTCTCAATGTACTTTTTCCAACCGAATGCGGCCAATGGGAGCTTGGCATGATGAGCAACAGCCTCTCTGGCCCCTTGTTCATGCATTTCAATTTTGAACATGTCTTCCCGATACCGTTTCTCACTCCAGCCAATGACCATCCGGTAATCGGTTTGAACGACTCCGTCTTCATCGACGAGACTTGAAGGAATGATTTTTATCTTTCGTTCTTTTTCCTTATCCCACTCCCAACCTGTGTCTTTAAGCCACTCATCAACAGAACTTTGCTTGGCTTTGGATAAACTGTGCGCCAGCAGGAAGCCCTGATTTTCTTTGACCAGTCGGCTCAGGTTTGCATTCGTGTTCAGTCCGTTGTCTGCAACAACAACGGCGTTTGTAATCTTGTAAGTTTTAGCGAGTTCATCGATCGAGCACTTCATCGTCGTCTTTTCCGAGCTGTTGCCCGGATAAACTCTGAAGTCGATGGGAATTCCGTCTCTGTCAACAACCATCGCGATAGAGACAATCGGATCCTTTCTGCATTCTTTCGACGGGCCTCTCATGCGCAAAGAGCTTGTTCTGTTTCTTTCAAGCTTCTCAATGAGCTGTCTTTTTTCCTCCAGAGCGGCTTCTGAAGGAAGCGCACTGAGCTGCTTTTCCACTTCCATTGCCCACTGATGCTCATCGTCCCAGACCGTTTCGAACCAAGTATTCGTAACGTCGTAAAAGACCACGGATAAATCACGAGGCATGGCTTGATTCAAAGCTTTATTAAGACCTCGCAGGATAGGTTTTCTGATTCGGGCGGCAAAGGAGAGCATCCTGTAAAGGCTTTTTAAATTAGTCTCTGCCAATGAGTTTCCAAGCCAATTCGTTTGAGAACGGTAGTGTTTCAGATGCGAACTCGGGGAGACGATTCTGTTGACAATTGTCTGCCAGAGCAGAGCCTCTGCATCAAATTCAATATCGGTCTTGGACTGCTGATAACGGATCAACGCTTTGAGTTTGAGTGTTTCATTCCAGATTGGTTTGAGGATGTAGTTTGCGTAACAAAGCACCGGCTCTCCGGCATACGGAAGACAGGGACGTTTCTTCGGAATTTCTTCCAGGAGCTGCTTTGTTCTCTCGGTGGCCTGATTGGGTGCGGACTTCTTCTTTAGTTCAGCGCGGAGCTTCTCTAAAGCCAGAGGATCTTTAGCAAGCAACTCTGACTTACTTCCCAAGGCTTTTCCGATGCAGCCTTTTGTGGACTTTTTCCCGGACTTAGTCGTATAGACGATTGAATAGCCTTCGTAGAGCCGGTCTCCTCGGATTACTAAATACATAACGATCCTCGCTGTTGTGCACACCTAATTATACCATAATTCGCTATAAGTTCGCTATCATAAAATAATATTAAAGGTGGGCTAAAAAATTCCGGAGCTCTCTTAATGAGATACTCCGAAAATTTTCAAGGTCTATTTAGCTGTCAAACGCAGG